>NZ_JACJRE010000024.1 GCF_014697075.1 Tolypothrix sp. FACHB-123
ATTCTACTTTGAGCATCCCTGCTTCATTCTCCACTACACCCATTTATTTACAGTAATATATTTTCTTGGGAAACTCCAGTTCTCAAAATGGACGAGGTTTAGCTATAAAATTAGACTAATTCAAACCATAATTGCGACAGATGAATTGACAGAACCTATATCTAGGCAAGAATTTCCAATCCAAAATCTAAAATCCAAAATCTAAAATGGCATTAGGCGATCGCTTTCTGGATTTTTATTGATATGATTGAGGCGCAATTTTATTTTTATTTATCAAATGCTTAATTTCTGTTAATAAAATCGTTGGCTCTACAGGCTTACTTACATAACTTTGAAAACCAGAAGCCAGAGCTATGCTGCGACTTTCGTCAGAACTAAGAGCAGTTAAAGCTATAGCTGGGATCTCTTTTTGTTCATAAATACCACCTTCTCTAATTTGGCGAATTAGAGAATAACCATCCATTTCTGGCATGGCAATATCAGAAATTAAAATATCAAATTTTGATTGTTTAATTGTTTCCAAAGCTTGGGACACCGACATTGCTGTTTTTACTTCCAAGCCAATATTTTCTAGGATAAAAGTAGTGAGAATCAAGCTATCTTCATTATCATCTACTAATAAAACTCGCAAGCCGTCTAGAGATTGAAAGTCTTTTGTATCTTCTTGAAGATGTGAATTGTCGGCGTTACTTGTCATTGTTAACATGTGCCTCCTTAGTTGCCTGCATCAATTACGGAGGAACTCCCAAGAGACAGCTATTATCTAACTGCCTCTTGGGAATCTAACAACAAGCTACCACAACATTAGGCATCTACCAGGTGAAATATTTGTTGCTCAATGCAATATTCAACCTATATAAGCCTTTATTAGCAGTTATGAATCTTTTAAAGGCGGGTGCGGGGATTGAACCCGCTATCCCCACAATGGTGGAGATACAACCGATAACCCTAAGTTCTTCGTCCTAAAAGGCAAGTTGCGAACTAGGATAACCCGCCATGTAGTATAAATTCTCAAAGATGAACGCGGATACAGGAGCACAGGAAGCACAAGAAGCAGAGGAAGCAGAGGGAGCAAAAGAGATATTTAATCAATGCCCCATACCCAATGTCCAATGCCCCATGCCCAATGTCCAATACCCCATGCCCCATTTTAAACTTCACCAGTAGCTAGCATCTGGATAATGCGAGGCGTTCCTGGATCGAATCCAGCTAAATCCCAAGATAGGGGATCTTTTGGATCTACTAAGGTAATGTTGTAAGGTGCCAAAGTGACATACACTGCCTTAGCATTGGGATTCACCTTCTCGCGGTACTGCGCCAAGGCTTGACTAGGATGCTTATAACCAGCCCATGACTCGTTATCTGTCCAAAAGCAAATGACATCGGCTTTGAACTTATTTTGAATCATCCAATCGTAAGCTACAGAAGCATCTGTACCACCAAAGTTTTGATTGCTAGCTTTTTTTATTGCAGAACTAAAAGTATCTTTGGCAGTGATACCTAATTCTCTAAATTCCGTTGCAAAGCCGCGAATCATGTAGTTTTTCTCAGCTTTGGCTGTGACTAGCGCCATTGTAGTGGCAATTTCACAACAGCTTAAGCCAACTGAATCAACCACACCCCAAGACATAGAGCCAGATACATCCACAGCGTGCATAAAAACTTTACCTGTGGGCTGTACAACATCAAAAGATAGTTCTAGCGCCTTTTCTAAAATATCTACAATCCGAGGAACTGGTTCCCATGTTTTCTGGCTGCGTCCTAATTTCCCACCAGATTGATAAGTTTTCAAAGCTTTTAAAACATCTATCGGATGGATACGACCTTTACGCAGATGTTCTTGCTTGTTGAGAACGCTTTCTACTCGCAAAATATTAGCACTTTCATCAGCGCGTAATACACCTAATTCTGTCAAGGAACCAAGGTTACGCAGCATTGCGCCAATAGGCATTTCTTGGAAAAGTAACTGCCAAGCTTGCTGATCCATTTTACCTACAGGGGCAGCCATTTCGTGAGTTAGACGGCCTTGGGCGATCGCTGTATGAGTTTCGCTAGGATTGCGCTTGAGCCACTCATACCACCAAATCTGCGCCAACGCTTCGGAGGGAATATCGGCTGGTAAATCTTCCCAACCTTTGACAACCCACTTATATAATTGGCGGTGATTTTCTGTAGGTGGTTTGACATGGAATAACCGCAATGCATCTCGATGAGAAAAGCCTTGACGCTGTTGATATTTCAACAATTGATAAGCCAAACCTTTAATATCATCACGAGATAGCCAAGTTTTCCCAGCTTCACGCACTACCTTACCAAATCCGCGCAGAGATTTAGTGTAGTTCAGCCATTCGTAGAAGTGGCTACCTGTACGTACAACTTGCCCAAATATCTCACCAAACGCCTTTTTAGCTTCTGGTGTTTCACCCATCGATAGCAGCACTAATGCTAATATTGGCGCACTGTTGTTGATGGCGCGTCCATCGCTAGCATAGAGAATTTCCTCAGCAACCCGCCCTGGATTTTCCGCCACAGCTTGTTTGATAACGGCAACAAAATCTTCTGTTAATTGCTGCTTTCCGGCGTAGTAAGTGCTTTTTGCCGTACCAATCAATAGACAACGGCGCAGCATTTTCCAAATACCCGCATCAAACATATAGCCGCCGGAACGTCCTTGAATCATCTCTGCTTCCCTTCCGGGGATAGGCTGAGTTTGCGGTGTATTAGTTTTCTTTTTAGTAAAAAAATTATAATTCATGACTTCATCTCCCGGCCCTTGCGGGCAAAAATGAAAGGTGGCAGGGCAGGACTCGAACCTGCGACATCCCGCTTGGAAGGCGATAACCCTCATTCTTCGGCCTTTACAGGCAAGGGGTGAACAAGGATGTTTTAGGCGCTCTACCACTGAGCTACCTGCCACATACAGAATTTTGGATTTTGGATTTTAAATTTTGGTGGATGAGGCAGGATTTGAACCTACAACCTTTGAAGTTGCGATAACCCTCGAATCGTCGGCCTTTTCAGGCAAGGTTGTGAACCAAGGACTATGGGTGTTAACCCATCCAATGCTCTACCAGATTGAGCTACCCATCCATATAAAAATTCAGAACTTGTACTAAGTTTGTCGGATGATTCAAAATTAAATTTTGGCGGATGGGGCAGGAATTGAACCTGCAACTTTTGAATTGACGATAACCCTCGAATCGTCGGCCTTTTCAGGCAAGGTTGTGAACCAAGGACTATGGGTGTTAACCCATTCAACGCTCTACCAAATTGAGCTACCCATCCATGCAAGAATTCAAAATTAGATTGTTGGTGGTGGAGCGGGAATCGAACCCGCGATCGCTCGAACCTAAATCGATAACCCTCAATTCGTCGGCCTTTGCAGGCAAAAGGTGAATAAGGATAAGCGCCTTACCACTTGGCTACCCACCACATAAAAATTCAAAATTTAAAAAATTAGGTTTGATTGTAGCGGAGCAGGATTTTCACCTACACCTCCAGAACTAAAATCAAGGATTTTTGTTGTTAAGTAATTTGCGATAACCCTCGATATGTCGGCCCTGACGGGCAAGGTGGGCGCTCTGGTATTTGAGCTATCCGCTACGGTTAACAGTTAAAAGCTTACTCCTTTGGGAATGTCGCCTTGTATTATTAATGTAATACATGTAGTATCGAGTGTCAAGTATCTCGGACGCTAATTTTGTAATTTATTGTTTAAACAAACCAGCAAGTTACAAATACAGCAGTTTTCATACCATTTCTCGAAATCTCAGCTAAAGATAATTCTCTCTCTAGGATTGCTTTTGCCCTGCGAAGTATAGATAAACACTGTAGTATCTATTTTTGCCAATAATTGCTAATGGCAAAAAATACTTTTTTTGGCAAAAATATTGATTTAACGTCACTACAGCCTAGATATTTTGTCAATTGTTCAGTTGGTTTACAGTGTATAAAAATTATTGATGTTATATTTTTCCAACAAATTTGCCGTGAGTTTGCCAAAATATACAAAAAAATGTCACAATTTTTGCCAAGATAATAGTTATTTCTTTTTTCACAATTCACTTGGCAGCAATGAGCATGAGTGAAAAGACATTAGAAGGCAGCGGGAAGGCTTTTCTCGTTCTGCTTTTGCCCATCTCGTTTTTGATTATTTTCCTGGTAACTACTTGGAAATTTTTACTAGCTTTGATTTTCTTGCTAACGGGCTTCAATCTTTGGCAATGGCGTCAATGGCAAAATTGGTGTGCGCAAGTTAATCCAATTTTCAATCGTCTAGTTTTGGACAATCAAGGTAAAGTCACACCGATGGACTTGGCAATTAAGGGTAATTTTTCGGGAACAGTCGCCAAACGTTACCTAGATACGAAAGCCAGCGAATTTGGTGCGAGTATTCAGAATTTGGAAGATGGCAATCTGGTTTATTACTTTATTAATGCCACCATTTTGGGAAGCATACTCGAAAGTAGTGAGCCAGTTAAAGAACTTACGGCTAAATCATTTGTCCAAACTGCGCCTGTATTGCTAGCACCAACGCTACCACAGACGCAGCCTGAAGCCGAAGAAGCCGAAAAAGCAGCAGCAGAAACTGAAGCTGAATTGTTACCCCCGGTAACTCATGAAGCTGTTACAGTACCTTTGGAAAAACAGTTAGTTTTTGGCTCTCTGATTCAATCAGAACTGGCTAAGAGATTAAATGTTTATTCCAGTACTGTATATAAACGGCGCAACGATCCTGATTTTCCGGAATGGAGTCGCAGCCGCGATCCTGATGGTATTGCTTGGTCATTTTCTCGGAGAAATAAAGAGTTTTTCCCTTTGGAAGAAGAAGATAAAAGTTAAAATTAGCAACTTTAATTGTCTTACTTTTGCCAAGGAAAAAATATCAACAATCAGCCCACAGTGAGGAGTTTTTCCGATGGGATTTAAATTAGCCCATTTCTGGAATGCGTGAGTTTGAGTTGCGGAATAAATCCCAACTCAAACTTGCAAAAATCATCACTGCGTCATTTTGTCAATTTTTAGCTTTTGCTGCTAAACCGACAGCAGCATTAATAGAAGTTAATCCGCTTTCTTCTAACTTAGAAAGTAAACCTGTGAGAATGCGGCGTACCATCATCGGGCCTTCGTAAATCCAGCCTGTGTAAACCTGAATCAGGCTAGCACCAGCAGTAATTTTTTCCCAAGCATCGGCTGCGGAAAAGATACCACCAACGCCAATAATGGGCAATTGCCCTTGGGTTTGCTGCCAAATAAAACGAATTACTTCGGTTGAGCGATCGCGTAATGGTGCGCCGCTAATTCCACCAGCTTCTTCTTGTACAGGCTTGCCAGTTTTAGCAATAATTTGAGTTTTCAGCAAATCGCGGCGAATAGTCGTGTTAGTGGCAATTAACCCGGCAATTTGATAGGTATGAGCCAAAGTAATAATATCCGCGATCGCTTCCCATTCTAAATCGGGTGCTATCTTGACAAAAATCGGCTTTCGTGTTTTATTGTCTTGTTGCAATAAATCCAAAATAGAGCCGAGCATGGCTGCATCTTGGAGCGATCGCAACCCTGGCGTATTCGGGGAAGAAACATTGACTACAAAATAGTCTCCCAAATCCTGAAGTAAACGAAAACTATTGAGGTAATCGTTTGCAGCATCTTCGAGGGGGGTAACCTTAGATTTACCTAAATTTATACCGATAGGTATGCGCTGATTTAATTCTTGTTTCCCTTGTGCTAATCTTGCCGCCATTGCTGCTGCACCGCTATTATTAAAGCCCATGCGATTGAGGACAGCTTGGTCTAAAGGTAAGCGAAACAATCGAGGACGAGGATTGCCTGGTTGGGGAACAAATGTTACCGTTCCTAATTCAGTAAAACCAAAACCAAAACTTGACCAAAGCTGGGTAGCAAGACCATCCTTGTCAAACCCAGCTGCTAAACCTAAAGGATTGGGAAAGTTTAGACCAAATAGATTTTGTTCTAAACGGGGGTCATATAAACATAATGACTGCTCAAGGAAGTGTTTCACCCAGCTAGCAGGGGGGCGATCGCTTGTTTGGGATAGCCAACCAAGAGTGTTAATTGTCTTGTGGTGTAACCACTCTGGATCTGCTTTAAGCAGATTAAACAAAAGTGGTCTAATTGCTAATTGATAAATATCCATGTCAATTGGAGTTAGGGCATTAGACATTGGTCTTTAGTCATTTGTCCACAGTCAACAGTCAACAGTCAACAATATTTTCCAGGTAAACTTTCCCTATATCCCCATTTTTAGATGTTATTTTTAACTGCAATTTAGTATCATGGTGCATTTCTGGGCATCTTATATATTACAAGTATGTTGACTAATAATCAGATGGGGCCGCCAGAAAAACCTACAGCTGCTGAAAAACAGATACTTTCCTTGGGGCGTGTCCTTCAGAAACTCAGGGAAGAGGATAATGTTGAAGTTTTAATTGAAACTACTATTGCTTATATTAGAGAGCAATTTGATTACCAGCTAATTTGGGTTGCTCTTTATGATCGCCTAAATCATACATTATTCGGTAAAGGTGGCATCACGCCTAATAAAGAAACTAATTTTTTATATCAGCGGTTAGTTCTTAGTCCTGGAGATTTATTAGAACAAGTCGTGATTGAACAGCGTCCGCTGGGGCTAGCAGATTTAAGAGTTGAACACCGCGCTGAGACATTAAAAGATGTAGCCAAAAAATTTCAAATCCAAGGAACGGTAATTTTACCAATTCGCTATCGAGACTGCTGTTTGGGTTTGGTATTACTCGGTTCCCAAAACTGGGGCTATTTATTGGGTGGAGATGCTAAGGCCAGACTTTTAATAGTCTTAGCAGAATTAGGAGCAATACTTTATCAACATGAGATAGATCTGCAACAAAAGCAAACCAAGCGGATTGAGGAGCCTTTGTTGCAATTGCTAGAGAATTTACGCTCCCTAACTAATTTTGAGGAAAAATTAGAAACAGTTGTCGAAGCCATTCATCAATTTGTTGCGCCTTCGCGAACAAATATTTACTGGTTTCAACGTGAAGGACGCTCTTTTTGGTGTCGGGCGAGCAATCAGCTTGTCAACCCAGGACGCAATGCGCCTCCATCTCAACCTGCATTAGGAATTTCCGCCCAGGACTTAACAGAATTTTATTATGCTTTAGCAGTCAATCAAATTGTCTGGATTGGGGAATCGCGTAGTTCTCTCAACACCCATGTTACAGGCAAACTACTACAACGCCTGCGAGTGCGATCGCTTTTAGCAGCTCCTATTATCTGTCAAAAGGACTTGCTGGGTTTTGTCGCAGTAGAAGGTCATCAACCACGCATTTGGACTGATGCAGACAAAAATTTTATTCAAAGCGCTGCGGGATTGATTTCTTTGGCTGCGCCTACGGAAAACATGGAAGGTACCATCAGCCAAATTCAAGCTGATGCTCAGTTAACTAGTCAAGTTGCTCAAGCTATTTATAGCCAGCATGACTTGCAACAAGTACTACACATCTGTGCGCAGCGAGTGTTAGAGCGACTAGCTACTACCCGCTTTTTATTGTTGCGCTACGATCCCGATCAAAATCACTATCAAATCCTCCACCAAAGCCAAATTCAGCATCGCAGACCATTGACATTTACCCTCAATGCTCTGAAAGATTTGGATAGACAGCTGTTGCAACGTGCTACAGAAGCTGTAGAAATTGAAAATTTAGATGACGATCTGCGATTTTTTAATTGGCGTCCATTTCTGAGCGAACATGGCGTGCATTCCTTGTTGGTTTGCAACTGCTCTCAAGGTAATTCACCTACAGCCCTTGTCGTCATTGCTGATGAAAAGTACCGTTCCTGGACGACTTTAGAAAAGGAATTGCTGTGGATTGTGAGTCAACAAGTGGGTGTAATTGTCCGTCAGTGGCAGCTACAAGACAATAACGAGCAGCAAAAAACAATTTTACAAAGTTTTCAACAATGCTTGCATATTCTGGGACAAAGCCAGAGTCCAATCACACAGACAGAAGAATATCATTTAGAACGCACGGCACTGCAACAAATTGCATCTGTTGTCAATTGTCCTTTGGCAATCATGCTCTCTTGGTCACCTGGTGAGTATCAAGCAAAAATTATACCTGGAGTATTTACCAATGAGGGATTCGAGGTTGTTGTCAATACATCTATTTCTATCCACACTGAAGTTCTGATTCAATGGGCATTGAGCCAAGATAGCTACTTAAGCTTGACTATAGATGATTTACCACCACCAACCAGAAATTGGTTGTATGGTTATGATATTGGTCAAATTTTAGTGATAGTATTACGTACTTCTACGGCTTGCCAACCTAAAAGTGTGGTAATACTAGCAGACCATAGACAGCGTTATTGGTCAGAACAAAGCCTGAATGCCGCAGAAACGCTGGTTTTTCAACTAGCATGGTTACAGCGTCAACAGGACATTACACAACTTCTAGAGTCTACAACCCAAGACTTACGCCAGCTCAATTGGTACAAGCACCGTTATCTCGAAGAAATTTATAGAGCAACAACACCATTAATATCGCAAATCAATGATTTGGGGATTAATGCTCAAGAAGTCAAAGATACACGTACTCAGCCACTATTACGGCAATTAGAACAGACAACAGCGGCGATCGCCGAATTGCTCAAAAATGAGCAATGGGAATTACAAATGAAATGGGAAACTGTACCCATAGCCAGTTTGTTGAAAAGAGCGATCGCCCGATTAGACAATTTACTCAAACAAAATAAGTTGTGGATTGGCGTACATGGTTTAGCATCGTCAGATGCAAATCAAGACTCGATTAAAACTGCTGCGGATCTCAATATTACTCAAGCCTTAGCCAATCAATCTGCAATGGCGATCGCTGGTGATATTGCCAAAATAGAAATGGTGCTTCATGAATTATTGCTTGCAGCTTGTCACCGTTCTCCATCAGGCGGCAGAGTTGATATTTGGTGTCGCCGTTTAGAAGCAGGAATGTTAGATATTTCCATCACAGACAACGGGGAGATAGAATCACAGCTACTAGCAGAACTCAATCAAACCCAACCCAAGGATGTGCTGGCTGTGTCTAGCCTAGATCGACCACCTGGTTTACATTTACTAATCTGCCAAAATTTCAGCCGCCAAATGAAAGGAGAATTGCATTTCTATCAATTAGAAGATAGTCGCATAGTCAGCCGTTTATTATTGCCGTTAGCAAATCACTGAACAGGACTTACGCAAGCAAAATTTGTCATTGCGACCGGAACGAAGTGTAGGGAAGCAATCCCAGAATATCAGGCGATTACGTCGCTACGCTCGTAATGACGTAATTCGGTAATTTTTGCGTAAATACTCTCTATGAATAAGTTATTAAAACAACATCATATTTTGACTTGATTTGTGAGGGGTATAACCCACAAATTTGCAGACTTTTTACTAGTAGCAAATCCCTAGACTTACTGAGATTTGTCTCGGTCTAAATCGCTGAAAATACAGCCAAAATCTATCTATATAAGGCTTTTGACAATTGCTAGAGAGTCTCAATAGCCCCAAATCTGCCTGAATCCTCCATTAGAATGGGCAGAAATAACCCTATAGGGGGAGTCACCCCACATTTATTTGCTAAAAGTATCCTCCGGTTGTAACAATTTAGTTATAATATTTTTCCATTGCTCTCGCATTTTTTCTCTAATTTACACAGTATTGATATGGGGCGTACACGTTCTAAATCTGACTTGCCTACAAAAATCTGTCTGGTATGTGAACGTCCCTTTACCTGGCGCAAGAAATGGCAAGATTGCTGGGACGAAGTCAAATACTGCTCAGAACGTTGCCGCCGTCGGCGTTCCGAGGTTAAAAATGAAACTAACTCAAACTAACACCACACAGACGCAAATAGCGCAAACAATATATGAAGTTACAGGTGCAGCCAAAATTAATTATTCATGGAGGGGCTGGTAGTTCACTACACGGAAAAGGTGGAGTGGAGGCGGTGCGCCAAGCGCTTTATCAAGTGGTAGAGGAAGTGTATTCTCTGCTAGCTTCTGGAGCAAATGCTTCTGAAGCTGTGGTGCTAGGCTGCCAATTGTTGGAAGATAACCCCCGCTTTAATGCTGGTACTGGTTCGGTACTGCAATCTGATGGGCAAATTCGCATGAGTGCTTCCCTGATGGATGGAACATTAGGACGCTTCAGTGGTGTCATTAATGTCTCACGGGTAAAAAATCCAATCCAGTTGGCACAATTTTTACAAACATCTCCAGACAGAGTACTGTCAGATTACGGTTCAGCAGAACTGGCGCGGGAGTTACAAATTCCTAGCTATAACGCTTTAACTGATTTGCGGTTACAAGAATGGATACAGGAACGGCAGGATAATTTTAAAAGCACAATGGCTGGGGTGATAGCAGAACCAGAACTTGTGGAAAGCAGTAATGCTGGACGTGGCACTATAGGTGTAGTAGCTTTAGATACCTATGGTAGATTATCTGCTGGTACTTCTACGGGCGGTAAGGGTTTTGAGCGGATTGGCAGAGTTAGTGATTCGGCTATGCCTGCGGGTAATTATGCAACTACCAAAGCGGCTGTAAGCTGTACTGGGATTGGGGAAGATATTATTGATGAATGTCTAGCCGCCAAGATAGTTGTGCGCGTAACTGATGGGATGTCGTTGCAAGAGGCGATGCAGCGCTCATTTGCAGAAGCTCATGACAATCAACGGGATTTTGGCGCGATCGCACTGGATGCAACAGGCGCGATATCTTGGGGTAAAACTAGCCAAGTCTTACTCGCTGCCTACCATGACGGTTACAAGCTGGGCGATACTTTAGAACTACCAGTAGCGACAAACGTTGGTTGTATCGTTAATCCTGAGTAAATTATTGAAAACTCGGTAATTAACAATAAGAACGAATGTGATCGCTTTGATAACGAACGTCGTCATGTTGGTAACGAATGCGATCGCTTTGATAACGAACGTCGTCACGTTGATAACGAATGCGATCGCTTTGATAACGAACGTCGTCACGTTGGTAATGAATGCGATCGCTTTGATAACGAACGTCGTCACGTTGATAACGAATGCGATCGCTTTGATAACGAACGTCGTCACGTTGGTAATGAATGCGATCGCTTTGATAACGAACGTCGTCACGTTGATAACGAATGCGATCGCTTTGATAACGAACGTCGTCACGTTGGTAATGAATGCGATCGCTTTGATAACGAACGTCGTCACGTTGGTAACGAATGTCGTCATGTTCATAACCAACATCGTCATGTTCTCGATGAATGTCGTGATTTGAGTGACTACAGCTTGTCAATTTGCAGAATGCGATCGCATTTCCTCATCTCAAACTTTAATTCGCAAAACTTCTATTGCTATTCAAGTAATTTCAAAACTTTCAGGAGATGGGTGACCTGAGATTCGAACTCAGAACCAGCGGATTAAGAGTCCGATGCTCTACCGTTGAGCTAGTCACCCATACAAAAAGTGATTATAGCAAATCGCTAGCGGCTTTACTAGTCCTAAATCAGAGCAATTTTTTGGCTATCGGGAATTTCACGATAAAGCTAGTTCCTCCGGCTACGCTTTCTACTTGAATTGCACCGCCTAAATGTTGCACCATTTTCTCGACTAATGCTAGTTCTAGACCAGTTCCGCTATGTTTCCAAGAATCGTTTTGGGCAAGGTGATAAAATGGCTGAAAAATTTTTGCCTGTTGTTTGGCAGATATTTCTAACCCGGAATTGTGGAAGCTAATCTGCATCATATCTGCTATCAAGTATGCAGATACGGTAATTGTCTCACCTGCTGGTGTGTATTTGCAGACATGGCTTAAAATTTCGGTGACGATGCGCTCTAATTCGGTGATCTCTGTTTCTAAAGGTGGGAGTGCTGTTTGAATATCCAGTTTTAAATGCTGACGCTGACAGGCTGTAACTTCGCGAAAGGATTCAATAATTGGATGTAGCCAGGTTTGTAAATCGATGGGGATAAGGGTATGACGATCAAGTGGGGTTTGGGTTTGGGTGAGTGTCAGTAAGTCTTTAATTAATTTGCTACCTCTGCCACATTCACTATGGAGAATCTGCAATAATTGGGAAACTATATCTTTATCGGCTAATTTCTCGGTTGTGAGGACACTTTCTAGGGTTTGGGCTGCAAGGCTAATGCTGGTGATGGGTGTGCGCAATTCTTGAGCTAGGGTGCGGAGAAATTCGCTTTTGCGGCGATCGCTTTTATTTAATTCTTGCGCCTGGGTTTGGATAGTTTCATTCAACCGTGATTGACGCAGAGCGATCGCACATTCATTGGCGATTTGCGCCACTATTTCCTGTTCCCATTCATCAAATGGTTGTTGTGTGGCGCGAATCACCCAAAGATTACCAATCATTCTTTGAGCATCAAATATCGGGTAAGCTATCTGCGTAATTAGCCGGATTTGGGGTTGCCATCCAGGTAAAATTTCTACAGAATGCAGAGGTTGTTTTTGCAGGAGTTTTTGATAAACTCCGGGGAAGTCTGCAACTGATTTCGTTGATCCTGCACAGAATGGTGGGCTATTGCTGTATTCATAGACTATGGTTGCTGTGGTGCAGTCAGGATCGTAAAGTTCAAGATGACAGCGATCGCTTTGTAATAATTTGGCTAATTCCCAAACTGCTATTTCTAGTATCTGGCTGATATCTACATCGTTGCGGATTTTTTCTGTAATCTGTCGCGTCAATCCTTGAAATGCTTGGATTTTCTGCAATTGGGCTGTATAGTTATGCCTTTGCAATTCCATTTCAGCTTTAAGTTGCTGTACTTGCTGCTGAAGTTCTATTTGCTGGGTTGCAATACCAATTTGATTTGCGAGATGCTTAAGTAAGTCAATTTCTGAATCTTGCCATTGATGTGGTTTATGGCAATGCTGGGCAATCAATAGCCCCCATAACTGCTGCTGGGATAAAATTGGCACAACTAAATTCGCCCGAACTTGCAACGAGGCGAGAAAGTCAATTTGACAAGGATGTAACCCAGCTGCGTAGATATCTTCAATTACTTGAATCCCTCCTCGTTGATAGCGATCGCGATTTTTGCTACTAAAGCAAGGATCGCTGATATTTTGATTCAACAAAGGGCCGCTAGCCGCTATAGTGGCTTCAGCAACGATCGCATCATTGCCATCAGCTATGAAGCGGTAAATTAAAACGCGATCGCTATCTAATAAATTCCGCCCTTCTTTAACTATCTGTGAGAGAATTGTCTCTAAATCTTCAGCTTGACCAATTCTTTGGGTGATCGCTTCTACCAATTTTGCTCTTTGCTGCTGTAAGCGATCGCTGCGTTCTACCTGCTTTGTCGGCGTAATATTACTACTAGTGCCAATTAAACGGTAAATCCTGGAGTTCTCATCTCGTAAGGGCGTTAAAGTCGTACTCCACCAAGTTTTAACTCCTTGAAATTGCAAGCATTGTTCATAGGAAATAGTTTTACCAAACCGCACGCAGTCACTATAACGCTGGCGTACCTTAGCCGCATCCGCAGGTGAGAGAATATCCTCTGGTTTTTTCCCTTTAAGTTCATCCGAGCGAATTCCGATCCAGCGTTCATGAGTTGGGTTTAGCGCCACATAGCGAAAATCCCCATCTTCGAGAACATCTACTACAAAAATCGATGCTTGCCCAGAATCGTATATGCTCAGTAGAAACTGCTCACTACTACTTTGATCCGCATTTGTTCCGAAGAGAAAGTAAGGCGGTGATAGTGGTTTCATCTCTACAATTGATTCGGATTGATTAATATTCATGCGAGAGTCCCTGTATGGTGTTACTGACTCATCTAGGCGCTCTCGTAATTTTTCCTATAGTAAAAATCTCCCTTAGCGCCTACAGCAAAGGATTGTCAGCCTTTATTTGTGGTTATTTTGTTTCTTTTTCTATTGACAATCAAAAATCTCGACAAGCTTATCAAAGTAAGCTTAATAATTTCTTATTCATGAAAAGCTGAAATGCATGAACAAGTTAGTGCAAAGAGAATCGAGTTTTGATTGTTAACAATTCCTTAAGATTTTTGCACATATTTTATGTACAATCAAGCCGGATCGTCAAGATTTGCAATAATTCTTTATGGTTGACTGTTGACTGTTGACTGTTGACTGTTGACTGTTGACTGTTGACTGTTGACTGTTGACTGTAGTTACCACTAACAACTGACAACTGACTACTGACTATTGACTATTGACTAATATATACATATTTATCCCAGTAAGTATTGCTAATACTAACCAAGCGATCGCTAAACCGATGACTTCGCCTAAAAATATTTCGCTGATTTGGCGTAAAATTATACCGATAGCTGAGCCGATAGCTAGAGCGATCGCCCAACTCACTGCACTAATGAATATCCAGCGCCAAGCGAAAGCAACTGATTGATAAATGGCTAACCATTGGGCGATTCCTAGGACAAAACCGCCCAAAGCGCCGGAAAATGCACTATCAAGGATTCTTAAAGGGAAAAATTGCCTGCTGGGGACAAACCAACCTAATACACCCACACCCATAAGTGCGATCGCCATCCAAGCACTAACGGTGAAAAATAACCAGCGTACACCGAAGTTAGTGTGTTTGAGGATGAGCATTTGCGCTGAGGCGATCGCTAAAGAACCAATAAAAGCTTGTAAAATTCCCACATCTGGCTTTTCGCCAATCTCAACGAATAGTAAACTCAGCACAAAACCGCTAAAAGTAGCGATCGTCCACTGTAATGTAAAGCTAAATTGAGTTTTGGCTGGTGCAAATAGCATCAAATTCTCTTTGGTAGTAGGATTGGTCTTGTTGCTTTCGCCGTAAATATTTCTTGAAATACTCTGCGCCTATGTTGTGGCGCTTCTGGGGAGATATAACCCCATAAACTTTCCCAGTAGAAAAATGAAATACCGGAAAATTTGCGATCGCGTACTACTTGTACCTGTTCTCTAATTTGGGCGATATCTACAGAATTTTTTAAAGTTCCCGTTGTAATTCCAATAGCTACCGGAATTTGACTGCGCGCAAATTCCACCGCAGGCTGTTTTAGTTCCCGAATAAAACTATTTTTATCATCCCGATAAACCTGCAAAATCAACTCATCAACCAACCCTTTTTTTACCCAATCTTCCCAATTTTGTAAGTAATATTTGTAAGCAAAAGCTTGAGAATTAGGAGACAAAGAAATTTTCGCGTATGGTTTAATCGCCTTCACAGCTTGATAAATTGCAGCCATAAAATCAGTAATTTTATCGGCTCGCCAACGCATCCATTCTGGGTTAAAAGGATTATTTGGCGGACTTTTACCTTCATGTTCTTGTTGATAAAGCTCAACAGTAAAAGCATCGTAACCAAACTGTACAGGCATCCCAAAATGATCGTCAAGCTGAATTCCATCTACATCATAATTAGTCACAACTTCTACAATTAGTTCTTGAATAAACTCTTGCACTTGCGGATGTAGAGGATTGAGCCAAGCTTGCTTAGTAGTATGATTATTGCCAATTTCTTCCAGGGGAACTTCGTTAACAGATTTAATTCCGGCTTGTCCAATTGTTAACCAATCTGTATATCTTGTAGCTAATTCCGAATTAGGTGGTGTCATGAACCCATATTCAAACCAAGGAATTACACTTATACCTTTAGGTTTAGCCAGTTTAATAAACTTAGCTAAAATATCATCTCCCCCATGCATTAATTTGAGAACAGGTTGAGTATTTACTCCTATAATTTTTTGGGCTACTTTACTATTATAAAAAGTATGCCCGCGATTCCAGACAACAGGATAAATGGTATTGAAGTTCAGTGCTGCAAGTTGGTTAATAGCACGATTAATACCCCAAGGGACAAATAACACCCCGCTAGCAACATTAGTTAGCCAAACCCCACGAATTTCTGTTGTGGTTGGACGACTGGCTTTTTGGTCATTAACTGATTGAGAAGGAAGCGAAAATGTAATTGCAAATAATATTAATCCCAAACACAGCCAGTAACAAAAATAACGGCGGGCAAACCGATTCATCTGTAGGTTTGACTTACTTTTCAATGGATATCAGGAATATATATAACTACTAAATAAAATGCAATAATCCGGATTATTTATTTATATCTAAAATAATTTGTAAATACACAAAGGCAATAGAATTATAAATTACCAAATCTAAATAAGGTGGGCAATACCCACCTTACAGTTATTGTTATTGATAAGCACAAATAACAAATAAAAAGTTATTTTTTAATACTTTTCTACGCCTTCAAATTGCTTGATATTTGCTATATTTGCAGCTTCACCACAAGTTCGAGGTGTAGGAAATATTTTTTCTGGGTTGGCTAAACCTCTGGGATTAAATACTTGTCTCACCCATTGCATAGTTTCTAAATCAGTTTGACTAAACATATCGGGCATATAACATTTTTTATCTGCACCGATACCATGTTCGCCCGAAATACTACCGCCAACTCTCACGCAAAGTTTGAGAATTTCTCCACCTAATTCTTCCACTTTTTCTAAAGCTCCAGAGATAGCATTATCATAAAGAATTAGTGGATGTAGGTTACCATCACCTGCATGAAAAACATTGGCAACACGGTACCCAAATTTTTGACTTAATAATTCAATTTCTTGTAACACATAGGGTAATTGTGTCCGGGGAATTACGCCATCTTGCACATAATAATCAGGACTTAAGTGTCCCGCAGCCGCGAACGCAGCTTTACGCCCTTTCCACAATTTCAAGCGCGTTTCTGGGTCGCTAGCAGAAGTCACATTTCTAGCACCATTCTGTTTACAAATATCAATAACTCGCTGTTTATTTCCGGCAACTTCTACTTCCAAACCGTCTATTTCTATGAGTAAAATTGCTGTCGCATCGCGGGGATAACAATTTGTAGCAACAACATCTTCCACAGCATTAATACTAAAGTTATCCATCATTTCCATACCACCAGGAATAATCCCTGCACTGATGATATCGGAAACCGCAGCACCAGCTGCTTCTACACTGGTGAAATCTGCTAACAATACACAAATTGATTCAGCGCTTTTGAGAATTTTTAAGGTAATTTCTGTAGCAATTCCCAAAGTACCTTCGGAACCAACAAAGATACCTGTTAAATCATAACCTGGCATTTCCGGAATTTGTCCGCCAACATCAACAATTTCCCCATCGGGAAGGACGAGTTTTAAGCCTAAAACATGGTTAGTAGTCACACCATATTTGAGACAATGTACTCCACCAGAATTTTCGGCGATGTTACCACCAATTGAGCAGATAATTTGGCTGGAAGGATCTGGTGCATAGTAAAAACCAGCACCACTGACAGCTTGTGTTACCCAACTATTAATTACGCCTGGTTGCACTACAGCCCGTTGATTATCTAAATCAATGCTGAGTATTTGCCGCATTAAAGAAGTGACAATTAAAACTGAATTTTCTAATGGTAAAGCACCACCAGATAAACCAGTTCCCGAACCCCGCGCAATAAAGGGAAGGGAATATTGGTTACATATCTTTACAGCTGCTGCAACTTGTTCTGTAGTTCTTGGTAGTACAACAATAGCCGGACGTTGACGATAGCCGGTTAAACCATCACACTCATAAGTGATGAGTTCTTCGCGCCGTTGTACCACGCCATTTTTACCAAGAACAGCCTCAAAAGCGTTAACGATTAATTTCCAGTTACGTTGTTGGGTAAGCATAAGTGTTGTGTAATGGGGATGCACTGGTAATGCTAAAGAATATTGTGACAGGAGTTACAGGGAAGCGATCGCATTTTTAGCATTGTTTTCCTGAGTGCGATCGCCTTCTTCCTATCTATCTCATCGACTAAGCTATAGATAATGCCCTCAAATAGTCGATAAAGTCATGGTTGAGCAACTTCTAATCAATGATGATGATTACTATAGCGATCCTATTTCAGTTGTGAAAAATATCGGTTTTGGCTGTTGACTGTTGACTGTTAACTGTCAACGGTTAACATTCAACAACCCTGTTATTTACTATATTGTATACGATCCTACCCAACAGTTAGGAAATAAAATATTTTACGTTTATGAATTAAGAGGCAGATGCTACTTTGAAACTCCAGAAACTTGGTGAGAACAAGTTAGTTTAGGCGTGACTCTCTGGGAAGGTAAATTTGAAAATAGACAAGATACCTGGTTGCGCTGGTGCGATCGAAATGGTGGTGTTTTAGCAACTGGTGATGAGCTTGCTGAACAAGCAGAAAATCGCGCTCAATTATTAGCAGAAGGACTGAGATCTATGGGTATAGATCCGGAAAATCTCTAGCAATATTTGTAGGATAGATATTACCCGCCGAAACCCAGATATGGTGAGCATTATCCAATGTCAAGGCTGGAGTCTCACCAAAGCATTAGCTACCCTATATATACAAATATTTTTGGTGAATTCAAAGTTTATTACTAAATACTTATATAATTAACTAATGTTGTAAAACTCAACTTTAGAGTTTAAATAAATGTAATAACTTATATTCTTGAGAATTATTGCTTTAAAATTATTTAATCAATAACTTAGAATCCTGCAACAATTTTGTTGGTAAATAATCAGTTAAATTTGGCAAACACATTAATTGTTTGCATTCAAAGCATATATCATCATTGATTTAATTTACTATTTAAGACAAATGAGGTCAGCGGATGGAGCGGTGGATTTCTCGCTTGTCGAAGTTTTTATTAAATTTGCTGTTTAAACAAACAGTATTGATTCTCCTTTTGTTGTTTGCCATTGGCGTGGGTGTAGCTTTAGCGAATATGTCTAATCTTTCCAATAAACTGATGGAATCCCAAGCAATGACAAATGCTGAATTACAAGCCCAATCAATTATGGATGCTTGGAAACTTTATAGTAATTCAGCCGCCGATCGCGCCAAAAAAGTCAAAGGGATTACCATTACTCACGACTATCCGATCGTAGAAGGTGCAATTCCTCCACCCGCAACCTATGCTATAGAACTAGGAAAAAATATCAGTGTCAAACAACAGGGAATGTCAGTCCGTCTATACAGTGATTACCCTTTTACTTGGCGAAAAGTTGATGGTGGTATCAAAGATGATTTTGAAAAAAAAGCACTCAGCTACTTGAGAGCACATCCTGAAGAGAAAAATTTTGCTCTCATGGAAAGAAATAACGGTCGTATCTTATGGCGCTATGGCGAACCAGTGCGTATGGAGGCGACTTGTGTTGCTTGTCATAACACCGATCCCAATAGCCCCAAGAAAGATTGGCAAGTGGGAGATGTACGCGGAGTTTTATCGATTACTCAATCTTTAGATAGTTTTACGGAACAAACAAATAAGAGTTTGCAAACCACATTTGCGATGTTGGGAGGGTTATCTGTATTAGGGCTGACTGGCTTAACTTTAGTTATTAGTAGACTGCGTCAAACTGCTAAAGAGTTAGAAGTGCGTGTAACAGAACGTACTGCCGATTTAGCACAAGCCAACCAAGACTTAGAACAAAGAAATTCACTGATTCGTCAGGTGTTTGGACGTTACCTCAGCGATGAAATTGTCAAAAACCTCCTAGACAGTCCCGAAGGCTTGAAACTGGGTGGTGAAAGGCGGAAAATCACGATTCTGACCTCTGATTTAAGAGGATTCACAGCCATAGCAGAGCGATCGCAACCTGAAGAAGTCATTACCATCCTCAACATCTATCTAGAATACATGGCCGATGTCATTACCCAGTACAACGGAACTATTAACGAATTCATGGGTGATGGCATTTTAGTTTTATTTGGTGCGCCGATGCCAAAAGAAAATGATGCAGCACAAGCTGTAGCTTGCGCCTGTGGGATGCAATTAGCAATGGATGCTGTGAATCAAAAATTGAAAAACCTAGGTTTTCCCCAATTAGACATGGGAATTGGAATTAATACCGGACTAGTAATTTTAGGAAATATTGGTTCAGAAAAACGCACTAAATATGGCATTGTCGGTAGTGAAGTTAACCTAACTTACCGCATTGAATCTTATACAACAGGCGGTGAAATCCTGATTTCTGAAGAGACATTAAAAGCCGCTGGATCGATTGTCAAAGTTAATGGACACAGACAAGTAAAACCTAAAGGTGTCAAACAGCCAGTTACTATCTATGAAGTGTATGGTATTAGTGGAGATTACAACTTATTTTTATCTAGAGAGGAAGAAGAGTTTTTCCCAATTTCGGGAATTATTCCCATACAATACACATTTTTAGAAGAAAAGCACATTAGTTCAAATATATTCCTTGGAAATATAGTCGAACTATCAGCTAAGGGTGCTAAAGTTCGCATTGAAAACTCAGAAATCAGTTCTTTACCACCTGCACAGACAAATATCAAGCTCAATTTCTCAGTGCCAAATATATCCCCAGAACTGAGAGAAGATATTTATGCTAAGGTCTTAGATAAAGAAGCCGAAAATGGCAGTTTTTATATCCATTTCACCGCCAAACCTCCGGCTGTTAAAGCTAGATTAGATGCTATATACGAATCGATAAAAGGTTAGTTTTCATTTTTCAATAAACTGCTTGACACGCTGCAAGACTTTCATAAATAAATCGGCATCGTCAGCATTAAACCACTCAATTTGCGGATATGCTTTAAACCAAGTGCGTTGTCGCTTAGCAAATTGTCGCGTATGTAAAACTATTAATTCTTGCGCTGATGCTAAAGAAATTTCCCCAGCCAAATACTGCTTAATTTCTTGATATCCTAAAGTATTTAATAACGGTAAATCAACACCATATTTCTCACAAAGTCCATCGACTTCAGCAACTAATCCATCGGCGAGCATTTGTGCGGTACGCTTGTGAATGCGTAGCTGTATAGCCTCCGGATCGCAGTCTAAACCAATTTGCAAAATTGGGTAATCTGGTGGATTCTCCCCTTGTTGGGCGGAAATAGGTATTCCCGTAACATAATACACTTCTAAAGCTCTTAAAGTCCTAACTGTGTCATGAGAATGAATTTTTTGTGTAGCAATAGGATCAACTTGCTGCAACATAGCGTAAAGTTGATTTTGATCAATTTGTGAGAGTTGCGATCGCAATTCTAATTGCGGTGCTACCCTGGGAATTTTCATTCCTTGGACAATAGAACGTATGTATAAACCTGTACCCCCAACTAGCAATAAAGGAGAACTTGAAATAGAAGCGATTAAATCTTGCGCTTTTTCTTGATAATCTGCTACCGTCATCGTGTCTGTGGGAGCGCAGATATCTATTAAATAGTGCGGCACTAATTTTTGTTCTGCCAAAGTCGGCTTGGCTGTGCCAATATTAAACTCGCAGTAAACTTGGCGAGAATCTGCACTGAGGATCGCAGTATCCAGTTCCCTGGCTAAAGTCAAAGCCAAACCAGATTTACCTGTCGCCGTTGCTCCACAAATCACAACTAATTTAGTCATTTGTCAATAGTCAATGGTCAATAGTCAACAGTCAATTATTATTCATCCTTCTTGTCCCTAACCCCTAGCCCCTAGTCCCTAGCCCCTAACAAGGGTGCAGTCCCTGTATAAACCTCCCACAAAATTGCCCTACAGACGCTAGCAAGGCTTTTGTGTTAAAATTTTGGAGTGATTTGACTTTTTTGCCATTTAAGCGATTTTAACCCCACGCATCAGGAGAATTTTCATGACGAGCAGTTACAGTGCCGATCAGATTCAAGTTCTGGAAGGTCTGGAAGCCGTCCGCAAACGACCAGGTATGTACATCGGTTCCACTGGTCCGAAGGGACTCCATCATTTAGTTTACGAGGTGGTGGATAATTCTGTTGATGAAGCTTTAGCCGGTTACTGTACCCATGTGGAGGTGGATCTCAACGCCGATGGTTCTGTGACTGTAACAGATGATGGCCGGGGTATTCCCACAGATATTCACCCCAAAACCGGAAAATCAGCTTTGGAAACGGTTTTGACCATATTGCACGCCGGAGGCAAGTTTGGAGGCGGCGGCTACAAAGTTTCTGGAGGATTACACGGAGTAGGGATTTCTGTTGTTAACGCCTTATCTGAATTTGTAGAAGTGACAGTTTGGCGAGATAAAAAGGTTCATCTCCAGCGGTATGAAAGGGGTATCCCAGTTACCGATCTGGAAGCCAAGCCTTACAAGGAAGCCAGAACCGGAACTTCGGTCACATTTCAACCTGATTCGCAAATTTTTACCACTGGTACTGAGTTTGATTATATTACTTTATCAGGTCGCCTGCGGGAATTGGCTTATCTGAATGCAGGGGTCAAAATTACATTTACTGATAATCGATTAGAACTCCTCAAAAGCGATACACCCAAAGTAGAAACATACGAGTATAAAGGCGGGATCAAAGAGTATATTGCCTACATGAACCGCGAGAAGCAGCCCCTACATGAAGAAATTATTTATGTGCAGGGAGAACGCAGTCATGTCCAAGTTGAAGTGGCGTTGCAGTGGTGTACTGATGCTTATACAGATAATGTCCTCGGATTTGCCAATAATATTCGTACAGTTGATGGTGGTACACACTTAGAGGGTTTGAAGGCGGTTCTGACTCGGACATTAAATGCGATCGCCCGCAAACGTAACAAAATTAAAGAAAATGAACCTAACCTCAGTGGTGAACACGTCCGCGAAGGCTTGACAGCAATTATTTCTGTAAAAGTCCCCGATCCGGAGTTTGAAGGGCAAACAAAAACTAAACTGGGTAACACGGAAGTCCGGGGAATTGTTGATTCTTTAGTTGGTGAAGTGCTGACGGAATACCTAGAATTTCACCCAGGTGTTGCTGATTCAGTTTTAGATAAAGCCATCCAAGCATTTAAAGCAGCGGAAGCAGCGCGTCATGCACGGGAATTAGTACGCCGCAAGTCCGTACTGGAATCATCACCATTACCTGGAAAGTTGGCTGATTGTAGTACTCGCGATCCCAGCGAATCGGAAATCTATATTGTCGAAGGCGATTCAGCGGGCGGAAGTGCCAAACAAGGACGCGATCGCCGTACCCAAGCTATCCTGCCTCTGCGCGGTAAAATCCTCAATATTGAGAAAACTGACGATTCCAAAATTTATAAAAACAATGAAATCCAAGCTTTAATTACAGCACTAGGTTTGGGTGTCAAAGGCGAGGAATTCGACGCTTCCCAACTGCGCTATCACCGGATAGTCATTATGACCGACGCTGACGTAGATGGCGCGCACATCCGGACTCTGCTGTTAACATTTTTCTATCGGTATCAACGGGCGTTAATTGAACAGGGTTTCATTTATATTGCTTGTCCGCCACTTTATAAATTAGAACGGGGACGCAATCATGAGTATTGCTATAGCGATCGCGAATTACAACAAAAAATAGCTGCCTTTCCTAGCAATGCTAATTACACTATCCAGCGTTTCAAAGGTTTGGGGGAAATGATGCCAGAACAACTCTGGACAACGACGATGAACCCGGAAACTCGCAAAATGAAGCAAGTAGAAATTGAAGATGCTGCCGAAGCCGATCGCATTTTCACAATTTTAATGGGCGATCGCGTCGCACCCCGACGAGAATTTATCGAAACCTACGGATCTAAACTGAATTTAACCGATTTAGATATCTAGATTCTGCTAATAGTTAACTTTTTTGTAGGTTTTTTACATTAAATTACAGGGCGCGGTTAACGCGCCTTATTTATTGGCTTTAACCACTTAATATATATTCACACTATGCGCCATTGATTAAGAATTGATACTCTTGGGGCTGGGCAGTGCGATTTTAGACATTGCCTGTAATATTTGGTTAATTGCATTAGTTTTGTGAGCGGAAAAATTCTCTGCATCTGCGTACCTGCAAATCTTTGTGTTAGCTTCATCAAGCTCTCATAATTACCCTATGTAATCTTTTACAGTAGGTTTTCATCTGAGTAAATTCTCTGGTTTTCCTTGTCAGCTAAGCTTAGTCGCAACTCGATTTCCGTCAAGTAGTTGGTAGATTCATATTAGTCAACGTTAAAGCCGTCACTACATACCCAAGAAAATTGCTGAAGCAAGTTAGATAATCAGGATTGATTGATACAATAGATAAACATTAATTACAAAGATCGTAAAATTCATTGAAATCCTTGAATACATATAAATTTTTTTTTGTCAAGTTATGGTTTGCAGTGGCAGTAATTGAGTATAGGCAAGCTTGCTAGCTTCATCTCTATTTGATGAAAACTCAAAAGTAATACTTAACGGATACAGGTATATTTGCCCCATGAGTCAGAAAAGTATTTGTTATGCTGAAAGAGCAAAGCTAAAGTTTATATACTCTGACGCATTTGCTATGCAACTTCAAGACTAATCATTCAACATCAGTCCAATCGGTCACTGGAAACTGGGTATTAAAATTTACAAAATTTTTACCTAAATTAAATTTTCAACTAAGTATCCAACCCACCATCTCAATTTTTAGTTCTTCAAAGAGCAAATAATTGAGCGTCAATGATGTCAAATCTTTAATGAATTGATTAAAATATCGTTGGATACAATAGGAAAAGTTTGTCAAGGTTCATAGGGCTGAAATCGCAGTAGTGCGCTAACGTGTGAATAAGGCCAAATAGTTGAATCCAAATCGATCTTCTATCAGGCGGATTTAACCCTTACCTCAACTCCTCAGTTTGGGTAACTAGTACACACAATATCGAGTCCTTGAAGGCAAACATTATCATATTAGCTGTATCTACCTAGCGGGATATTTCACTTTAGCTTCACGAACTGAGTACTTTATGAAGGAAATGTAAAAATACCTGCGCTATTGCTTCTAACTTGAGTTAATATAAAATGCGCTGTTTCTCAGTAATTAATGTTGTGCATTCTACTTAGAAACTTGCATCAACAGGTGTAGTTACTTTTTAAAGTAATGACAATGCCACTGCAATTCCAAAAAAGTTTCAGAAAAGATTTAAGGGTATGACTACCATTTTGAAGTTCTTTTTGATAATAGTGGCTTTACCTGTGTTCGGGGCTAAAAGATTAACACACAAAAAGAGTGCAATTTCTGTGAAACAGGCTACAATCGGAACAGTCTTTACGGAAAAAATCTATCCTCAGTTATGTTTATTTAACTGTAGTGGTAAATTTTTTTATCAAGACATGTCTTTTTTGAGACAAGTTCGTTAAAGGTAATATGCGAGAACAATACGCATACCCTTTACTAAGGTGAGTAAGTCAGCAACAACAGCGATTTTCACACTTAGTAAAAAACTCCTCCAAAGGAGAAAGAAAATTTCCGAAAATATCTCAGCTAACCCAGCCAAAAAAATATTTTCGGTAGTAAACTAGCTCAATTAATAAGAGCAGTAAACACAACATCTTGAGTAATTGATTCTGCAAGGAGCATGAGGAACGCGGCATGAACCAGGCTAACAACGTACTCGAAAGCATTTATCAGCCTGACCTAGAAATGATAAATCAGCCTGATCTCGAGTTAGATCCATTGTTAATCGACGACGAAGTCGATGAGGACTTATTGCTCAGCGATGAAGGCGAAATTGATGAGTTTTTAGAGCCTCAGTCTGATGAGGACGACGCAAAGTCTGGAAAAGCCGCTAAGTCGCGTCGTCGGACACAAAGCAAGAAAAAGCACTATACCGAAGATTCGATTCGGCTTTACTTGCAAGAAATCGGCCGAATTCGTTTGTTGCGGGCAGACGAAGAAATTGAATTGGCGCGAAAAATCGCTGAATTGTTGGAATTAGAGCGGATCAGAGAAAAGCTTTCCGAACAGTTGGATCGCGATCCTAAAGATAGCGAATGGGCAGAAGCTGTGCAATTGCCATTGTCAGCGTTTCGCTACAAGCTGCATATTGGTCGCCGGGCAAAAGATAAGATGGTGCAATCCAACCTGCGCCTTGTAGTTTCAATTGCCAAGAAATATATGAATCGGGGCTTATCCTTCCAAGATTTAATTCAAGAAGGAAGTCTTGGGTTGATTCGGGCCGCAGAAAAGTTTGACCATGAAAAAGGTTATAAGTTTTCTACCTACGCTACATGGTGGATTCGCCAAGCCATAACCAGAGCGATAGCAGATCAATCTCGTACCATTCGTCTTCCTGTTCACCTTTACGAAACCATCTCTCGAATTAAGAAAACCACCAAGCTGCTTTCTCAAGAAATGGGACGTAAACCCACAGAAGAGGAAATTGCTACTCGCATGGAAATGACAATTGAGAAATTACGCTTTATTGCTAAATCGGCTCAATTGCCAATTTCTTTAGAAACACCAATTGGGAAAGAAGAAGATTCTCGCTTAGGTGATTTTATTGAATCCGATGGTGAGACACCAGAAGATCAAGTTTCCAAAAATTTGTTGCGCGAAGATTTGGAAAAAGTCCTCGACAGTCTTAGCCCTCGTGAAAGAGATGTTTTGAGATTGCGCTACGGTTTAGATGATGGGCGGATGAAGACTTTAGAAGAAATTGGTCAGATTTTTAACGTTACTCGCGAACGCATTCGCCAAATTGAAGCGAAAGCACTCCGCAAGTTACGCCAC
Source organism: Tolypothrix sp. FACHB-123 (assembly GCF_014697075.1). Taxonomy (GTDB): domain Bacteria; phylum Cyanobacteriota; class Cyanobacteriia; order Cyanobacteriales; family Nostocaceae; genus Aulosira. Next base: position 26,495 of record NZ_JACJRE010000024.1, read on the forward strand.
CCAAATCGCAATAGTGTTCTGAAGGAATATATCCGTTAATCATTAGTCGCTGGTTATTAGTCATTAATATTTGGCTAATGACTATAACCAAACACAAATTAGCAACAGTAAAAAACTTCATCGCTTGTGGGTGAGGTTTTTTATTTGGTCATTAGCTTTGTAGCTTGGGCTTAGCTTGTGTAAACCCAACAATTATAAAACTTTGATGTGTTGGTTTACCCTACGGGAAGCCCTTCGGGTTCGGCAGTTGCTTCAAGTCGGGGAACCCGCCCAACGCACTGCCTCACCGCTCCGCGTCTATGTCTGTTAACCCAACCAGCATTCGTATCATATTCGTGTGAATTGGTATAACAACTGACCAACCTGGAATAAAGAACCTGGCGATGTTTTTATCCCCAGGTTTTTCATTTGTAGTTAATTTTGTATTTTAATGCTTGAACAACAGTCTGATGGCAAAAGCTTTGAATCCAAAACTATTTACCTTTACAACTGTTAGCTATTGACTTGTCCTAAAAGTACTTCGAGAATCTCAAATCCAAAAAATTGGGATTAGAGAATACCCCAGAAATGGAGGAAGCCTTGACCAGAAAATAGCTCAATTAACGCCGCAGCTAAAAAGCCGATCATTGCTAAACGACCGTTCCAAATTTCTGCTTGGGGAGTAAAACCCCAACGCCAAGCATTGCGATCTTCTACTACAGGAGCAGTGATGGTTTTTGTGGCATTAGTCATAGTTGACACTCCAAAAGGGATTTAATAAGATTTATTGGCTTATGTAAACTAATATAACAATTATCCTCATAATTGCAAGGAGATGTTTGTACTTTTGTTGCTGAAACTTGACTTAAAAAACAGTAACTGATATCTAAAGGTGGCAATATCTATCTTTAGATATAGGAAAGCAGTTGAACTATTAAAGAAATTACTGCGCAATTATACTCATAAGAATTAATAGATCGTGCTTAATCTTAAGCTAGGGGCTGAATTGGCATTGCTTGAAGTTGAGCGATAGGAGGATTTATTGAAATTCTTTTGCAAATATTCTACCTAATATGGGGAGATTTGCTCAATTGCTAACAATCGTAAAGACAGAAAATTCTCTTGTAGAGACTTGAAATGCCAAGTCTTGACAATGTGTTTGAGCCATTTTTTTGATAATCTAAGATACTTAAATTCTCAGGAATATCAATATTTATTTACAAATTTGATTGCGGAATATTGCGATCGCTAAGCTAAGGGTGGGGAAACCCTGCCCCTACAGTGGATAATTTAATTGACTAACGGACTTCGACAACAGTGATGATTTTTTCATCGCGGTGGAGTTTGAGGATGCTTTCACCCTTGGCGTCTCTATTCAATAGGGGTACGCTTTCTACTGGTATGCGCAATACTCGTTCTTTATTTGTGACTAAGGCGATTTCCCCAGAAGCGATCGCTCCTACCATTCCGGCTAAGTTATCAGTTTTGCTGGCGAATTTGAGGTATTGAGTCCCTAAATCGCCGCGATTAGCAGATCTGAGTTGATTGACGGGAAAACGCTTAGCATATCCTTCTTCGGTAATTAGCAGTAAATCTTCTTGTTCATTCACCGTGACACAGCCTACCATTTGCTGATGTTTGAGCATTCGTAGGGCTTGCAGTCCCATCGCCGTCCGTCCCATGATGGGTAGTTGTTCGTCATTTACGGGGAATTTCAATAAACGTCCGCTGGAACTGGCGACAATCAGATGTTTGCCTGTGGTGGTGAATTGGCTTAATAATAATTCATCGTCGTCTTTGAGTTTGACTATCGTTACACCGCGTCGGGTGAGGTTAGCCAATTCTTCTAAAGCTAAACGTTTAATTCGCCCTTGTTTTGTTAATAGAATAATTTGCGTAGTGTCAGCATTTTCTGGTAGCACAAAGCGATTAATCACCCCTTCTTGAGTACCTTGGGCTGTACTACTCAACATGGTAATTAGTGGTGTTCCCTTAGGCGAACGTCCGGTAATGACGGGGATATCTCCTACCCTCACCGGGTAAACTTTACCGCCACTGGTAAGGACTAATAAATCTTTGTGGGTATCGGTTGACTGAGTTTGAATAATAAAATCATGATCGTTTAAACCGTTGTCAGCTTTGGGTTTTTTACCGTTGGGCTGAATTCGGCGCACATATCCCCGTTGGGTAAATTCTAAAATCGCTGCTTCTGCTGGTTGGGAAGATTGAGGACTATCTTCATCTTCTGCGGCTGACTGGCGAGTTTTTCCTTTTTCCTCTGGTTTTTTAATTTCTGCGGTAAAAGGTACAAGTTTGGTACGCCGCGGATCGTTGTATTTGCGCTTGAGCGATCGCAAGTCTTTTTTTAGTGCTTTGAGTAATTCTTTGCGATCGCTCAGTAATCGCCGTAATAAATCAATTTGCTCTGAGAGTTGTGCAAACTCCTGCTGTAAATTCTGCTGTTCTAAGCTGGTTAAACGGCGCAAGGGCATAGCTAATATCGCATCTGCTTGCACTTCGGTTAAATTTAACCGACTACAAAGGCTAATTTTCGCCGTGCTACCATCAGCAGCTTGGCGCAAAATTTCAATGACGGTATCAACGTGAGATAAGGCTGATAGTAAACCTTCCACTAAGTGCAGACGGCTTTCGGCTTTACCTAACTCGTAACTGTAGCGCCGGGATAGGGTTTGCTCACGAAAACTTAAAAACTCCTGCAACAGTTGGCGCAAACTTAACTGGCGGGGTTGTCCATCTACCAAGGCTAAAAGAATCGCCCCAAAGTTGGTTTGTAAAGCGGATTGATGATATAAATGCTGAAGAATTTCTTGGGGGTTGGTATCGCGTTTGAGTTCAATCACGACGCGCATTCCTTCGCGATCGCTTTCGTCGCGAATATCAGAAATTCCTAACAAACGACCTTGGTTAACTAATTCTGCAACTTTCTCAATCCAGCCTGCTTTATTTACTTGATAAGGCAATTCTGTAATGATAATTGCTGTGCGACGTTTGCTACCACGAGTTGGTGCTATCTCTTCTAAAGTGGCGACTCCCCGCAAAACAATTCCACCTTTTCCTGTGGTGTATGCTTCCTTGATTCCCGCATCACCAATTATTTCTCCGCCTGTGGGAAAATCTGGGCCGGGAATTAATTCAAATAATTTTTCATCTGTTAAATCTGGCTGATCGATTAAGGCGATTAAACCATCAACAATTTCCCCTAAATTATGGGGGGGAATATTTGTCGCCATACCCACAGCAATACCAGCACAGCCATTAAGTAATAAAAATGGTAACTGTGCTGGTAAAACTGTTGGTTCTTGCTGGGAATTATCGAAGTTACCGATAAATTCTACAGTTTCTTCCCCAATTTCTGTCAGCATTCCCTCATGACCAATGGCGGCGAGGCGCGTTTCTGTATAACGCATCGCGGCGGGTGGGTCATTGTCAACGCTACCGAAGTTACCATGTCCTGCTAGTAAAGGGTAGCGGCTAGAAAATTCCTGTACCAGCCTAACTAAGGCATCGTAAACCGCTTGATCGCCATGGGGGTGGTATTTACCTAGCACATCCCCGACTACACGGGCGCATTTACGATAGGGTCTATCTGGTGTCAAACCCAGTTCGTGCATGGCATATAAAATCCGCCGATGCACTGGCTTTAAGCCATCGCGCACATCTGGTAACGCCCGCCCTACAATCACGCTCATGGCATATTCTAGGTAAGACCGTTGCATCTCAGTGTGCAGGGCTGTGGTGATTACCTGTCCCGTTGAGAGAAGGTTTAACTGTTTTGCCATGAGCTTGTTCCCTGAAATTTAACTACACAAAAGTCGCTGTAAATTAACGCTGCAACAACCACAGCATAACGGATGAAAAGCAATTTCTCACCAAATCTTGTTAGTCATAGGATAAAAAGCAGTAGTATTATCCTTGATGACGGGGAGACACATTGAAGACTAAAAAGGAGGCAGACAACTGTTTTGTTCAGGTGTTGATCCCCCCCATTCTCATAAGTTAAATTCTCATGAAAACTGTTCTGATTGTAGAAGACGATTTAATCAATGCTCGCGTTTTTTCCAAGATTTTAACCAAGCGCGGTGGCTTAGATGTTAAACATACAGAAAATGTAGACGAAGTCATCAAAATTGCCCAATCTGGTGATGCAGACCTGATTTTGATGGATGTTTCTTTGTCTCGAAGTGTCTACCAGGGTAAATCTGTTGATGGTATCAAAATTACACAAATGTTAAAAGCTGACCCCAAAACAGCACATTTACCTGTGATTTTGGTTACCGCTCACGCTATGGAAGGCGATCGCGAAAACTTCTTGAAACAAAGCGGTGCTGATGGCTACATTTCTAAGCCTGTAGTTGACCATCAACTTTTTGTTGACCAAATTCTGGCACTTCTACCCACACAATAGAAGCAAAGAACTGGTGGTTGATACTCAGCAATGCTTGACTTGCAAATGCATCAGTATATATGTACTATAAACGGGGCTAGTTCGGCAAGTGGTAATGAGTGGTGGGTAAAAGCGGTTCCAATTACCAATTGCCAAATTACTGTTTGACTATTGCGCAGGTGGCTGGCTAGGGTTTAAGGGACTTTCCCCTTGCTGTAAAGCCGCTTGAATCCTGGGTAACTCCAGGAATTTTTTGGTATCTGATAGTAACCGATCGCCCCAAAGATTTTGCTTGAGGAAATCCAAATCGCCATAGCGCTGATCGATACGCAAAGCTTGTTCGCCCATTGCTAAACCCTGTTGGCGATCGCCTTTAGTGTATAAAGCCACTGCTAAGGCTAATAAAGGTTCGGCTGCTTGTTTGTCCAAAGATATAGCAGTTTGCCATTGCTTAATAGCACTTTGGACATCACCCTGTTCGTATTGAATTAAGCCAGTGTTGTTAATTGCTGGCCAAAATTTTGGATCGTTGGAGACAGCTTTGTTATATTGAGCGATCGCATCTGGTAAGCGACCAGTCATATAGTAAGCATTCCCCAAATCAAATAAACCTTCTGGATCGTTGGGTTTCAACTTCAAACCAGCTTGATAACTAGCAATAGCTGCTGGATATTTTTGCTGCTGAAATTGAGCCGAACCCATCGCAAACAACACATCAGCATTTTTAGGATTGAGAGATTGGGCTGTTTTAAGAGCCGCGATCGCCTCATCATATTTTTTGGTTTGCAGATGCAACCCACCCAATAGAAACCAAACTTTATCATTTTTTGGAGCCAGTTGACTAGCTAGCCTAGCTCGTGGCAAAGCTAACTCAAACTGTTGAAACTGACCCAGTTGAGCCGCCTCTTGTGCCAAACTCAACCCTTGTTTTTCCAATTTTCCTGCATCAAGTTGCAGTGTATGGGGTATCAGGGCCTGTGCTTGCGCTGCTTTTGGCATACTCCACAAACTACAGACAACTAGAAAAGAAATTAATCCAATTTTTTTAGGCACACTACCCCCTCTTACCCACAAATCAAATAATCTTTCAGCTAGCTTAAACGATCTCCACTCTAGACGAAAAGCAAATTTGTCGTTAAGAGTCAAGAGTTTATCTTAAATTATTTCAAAAAGATTGGGCATTGGGCATTGGGCATTGGGCATTGGTTAAGCATTTTCTTCCCTCCCTGTTCCCTATCCCCTACCTGTACTTCCTATCTCCTAGTCCCTAGCCCCTAGTTCCTAACCCCTATTTTCCAGTAATTTAAGTTAATTTAGACACTTGATTAAATCAATAGCGATCAGAGAAAACAGTAGGAGTTTGTAATTAAGATAAATTACAGATGGGATAAATTAAGTAATCCTGCTGAATTAAAGGTCAACTTGAGGAATAATTACCAGCAATAAAAGTAACTAATAAAGTTACATAATTCAATCAAGTTATGGATAAATGTAAGTAGTTATTAATAAAATCATCTCTCAGTGTAGCCTGATGAAAACAGTTTTGTAAGCTGATGCTGAATGCAGGTAGTTACTCTCATACGCTAGATAGTTGCAATTATTAATCGCAAAGTATAAAAATTATTGATGTGTGAAATGCTTACTAGCCACAGCCCGAATAATTTTTTTGCTGGCTGAATTATGCGTAAAGTTGCATTAATTCAATGCACTTTATTTCTGCAAAATTGGTGACTTTGGTCATGTGTCAGTTGGGAATTACTTATGACTTTGGTCATGCACCAATTTGGCAAATTTTGCAGGATAATTACTAGCATGAATTTATACAATAAAATTGTGGTCGAGTCATGTTTACCGATAAAAAAAAGAGTAGCTATGACAATTGATGCCTCAAACCCTGTAGATTCATCAGCTTTGATTCCTGAGGTAAAAAGAAGCAAAGGCAGGATTAAATGGCTGCCGTGGCTACTTACCCTGATGCTGTTGGGTGGAATTGGCTATGTAATTTATTACCAAATAGCTGTGGCTCCAACTCAGCAAGCGAGACGGCGAGTATTGACACAGCCTGTAGAAAGACAGACTTTAGCGATCGCAGTTTCCGCTAATGGTACGGTAAAACCAGAGAGGTCAATTAATCTCAGCCCGAAAAATTCCGGCATTCTCAAAAGACTTTTAGCCAAAGAAGGCGATCTCGTCAAACAAGGGCAGATAGTCGCTTACATGGATGATTCCAACCTGCGAGGACAACTCACATCTGCCCAAGGACAATTGGCACAAGCCCAGGCAAATCTGCAAAAAGCTCAAGCTGGTAATCGCCCGCAAGATATTGCTCAAGCACAAGCACAACTAGACGAAGCCCAAGCCAACCTACAAAAGGTACAAGCTGGTAATCGTCCTCAAGATATTGCCCAAGCACAAGCACGCTTACAAAGTGCCCAAGCTACTTTCACAAAAGCAGACGATGATTATCGTCGCAACTTGCAACTTTACAATTCCGGTGGGATTTCCCTTCAGACTGTCAACCAAAAACGTGCAGATCGTGACAGCGCCCAAGCGGCGGTGAATGAAGCCCAGCAGGCATTAAATTTACAAAAAGCCGGATCGCGTCCAGAAGACATTGAGCAAGCAAGAGCTACAGTTAACCAAAGAAAACAAGCTTTAGCACTTTTACAAGCTGGAACGCGCCAAGAAGATATCAGCGTCGCCCGCGCCCAGGTAACATCTGCACTTGGTTCCTTGCAGAATATCCAAGCCCAAATCAATGACACAATCATTCGTGCACCCTTCGATGGTGTAGTTACCAAGAAATATGCCGACCCTGGGGCTTTTGTCACGCCCACAACAGCAAGTAGTGACGTATCTTCTGCTACTTCTTCTTCCATTTTGGCTTTGGCTTCCACTAACGAAGTTGTCGCCAATTTAGCTGAAACTAACATTTCTAAAATCCGCCTGGGTCAGAAAGTTACAGTCACGGCAGATGCTTATCCTGGAAAAACATTTGAAGGTAGAGTTAGGCAAATTGCTGCCCAATCTGTAGTCTCACAAAACGTTACCAGTTTTGAAGTTAGAGTCACGCTTACCGATCCGCAAAGATTACTCCGTTCTGGGATGAACGTCACCACAGATTTCCAAGTCGGTCAGTTGGAAAATGCGCTCGTAGTCCCCACAGCCGCCGTAGTCCGCCGCGAAAATGCCACAGGTGTCTATGTCCCAGGAAAAGATAACCAACCTGTATTTACTCCTATTGAAACCGGCGTTACGGTCAACAAATTTACCGAAGTTAAATCTGGATTGACAGGAAAAGAAAGAGTATTGCTCAGTTTTCCCCCAGGTTCTAGACCCCAATCAACACCAAGAGGCGGAGTCTTTCCTGGCGTAGGCGGTGGTGGCGGTGGTGGACGTTCTCAAGGTGGTGGCGGTGGCGGACGTTCTCAAGGTGGTGGTTCACTCTGAATAGTCAGTTATCAATCGTTAACAACAATAGTATTTGTTCCCCCTAGCCCCTAGCCTCTAGCCCCTAACCCCTATGTTCAAGATATTCCACGGTTTTTACAAAAGAAAAAATACCCGTACAGTGCCGTTACTGGAAATCTTGTCAATGGCAGCTGAGACTTTATGGAGTAACAAATTACGCACAGGATTAACGATGCTGGGCGTAATTATTGGCATTTCTTCAGTGATTGCGATTACTTCTGTTGGTCAAGGGGTACAAAAGGGAGTTGAGCAACAAATACAAGCATTGGGTACGGATGTGCTGCAAGTTCTAGCTGGTGCAGCTAGAAGCGGGAATATCAGCCAAGGGATAGGTTCAAGCAGCACTTTAACCTGGGAAGATGCTAAAGCGATCGCTCAACAAGCGCCATCAGCCCAAATTGTTTCTGCATATCTCCAGCGGAACGCCCAAGTTGTTTATGCGGGACAAAACACATCAACAACAATCTACGGTACAGATTTGAACTACCCAGAAGCTAGAAATACTTTCCCTCAACAAGGAAGATATTTTACTGAAGATGAACTCAATAATGCTGCACAGGTTGCTGTTCTCGGCCCTACAGTCCTGAGAACTCTTTTTGGTCAAGGTGCCAACCCCATAGATGAAACTATCCGCATTCGGGGAGAGGCTTATAGAGTGATTGGTGTCATGGAACCCAAAGGTTCTCAAGGGCCTTTCGATCGCGATGACCAAATTTTCATTCCGCTGACAAGTATGTCAGCCAGACTAGTTGGTAACAATGCCTTAGCAGGTGTATCTGTAAATGGAATTTTAGTCAAAGCCGCCAATCAAGAACAGTTAGAAGCAGCGCAGTTTCAGGTTACCAATCTTTTACGCCTGCGCCACAATATCTATCCACCACAAGCTGATGATTTTCGCTTAACTAACCAAGCGGATATTGTGAGTACTTTTACTAACGTCGTCGGTTTATTTACGGTGATGGTAGTAGCGATCGCCGGAATTTCCCTTGTAGTTGGTGGCATTGGAATTGCCAATATTATGCTAGTTTCCGTAGTCGAACGCACCAGAGAAATTGGCATCCGCAAAGCTGTAGGCGCAACCAATTCAGCGATATTAAATCAATTTTTAGCCGAAGCGATCGTTATTTCCATTGTCGGTGGAACTATTGGCATGGTGGTTGGGGTTGCGATCGCTTTTGGTGCAGCCAATATTTTTAAATTTCCCTTTGTTATTTCTTTGATATCAATATTTGTCGGTTTTGGACTTTCTTTAACCGTTGGCTTAATTGCTGGTGTAATTCCCGCAAGAAATGCAGCCAAGTTAGATCCGATTACTGCTTTAAGGAGCGATTGAGGGAAGCAGGGGAGCAGGGAGCAGGGGGCAGGGAGAAATAACTAATGATAAATAACAATTGTACAGATACGATTCATCGCGTCTCTCACAAATGACTAATAAGACACTATGCCCACAATGATTTGGATGGAATCTATTACTAAAACCTACCATTTAGGAGAAATTGATGTTCCCATACTTAAGGGAATTCAACTTTCTATAGAAGAAGGTGAATATGTGGCAATTATGGGGGCATCAGGTTCTGGTAAATCCACACTTATGAATATTTTAGGCTGTTTGGATCGTCCGACGGCAGGACATTATATTTTTGAAGGCAGAAATTTAACTACTTTTAATGATGATGAATTAGCCTATATTCGCAATCAAAGAATTGGGTTTGTTTTTCAACAATTTAACCTTTTAGCAAGAGCAACGGCGCTAGATAATGTCATGCTACCAATGGTTTATGCTAATGTTCCGAAAGCAAAACGCCAGCAAAGAGCGTTAGAAGCATTAGAAAGAGTGGGATTAAAAGAACGTATTGCTAACCGTCCCAGCCAACTCTCTGGCGGACAACAACAACGGGTAGCGATCGCGCGTGCGTTGGTAAATCGTCCTGCATTAGTTTTAGCTGATGAACCCACAGGTGCATTAGACACAGAAACTTCTTCGGAAGTCATGAATTTATTAACAGAATTAAATGAACAAGGAATTACCATTATCATCGTTACCCATGAGCCAGATATTGCTGCGCAAACTCATAGAATTATCCGCGTACAAGATGGGTTAATTGTGGGCTAAGTGTAATTTTAGATTTTAGATTTTATTTAGATTTTATTTAGATTTTTAGTTAAAAAAAATTGAAATTCGCTGCCAAACTTTTAAATTTTCTGCTCTCTGTCCTCTGCTTTCTGCCTGTCTTAATAATTACGCATTTTTCTGGGGATGACCTATGAATTTCATCTTATTCCGTATGCATTCTACCTGGATTGCAGTGCTAGTTACTTTTTTAATGACTGCATTGGCTAAAAGTGCAGATGCACAAATCCTGCAATCTCCAAGTCCGACAAATAATAATTCTGCGTCGGTTCTTGATAATCTCACACCAAATCCTAATCCTTTACAATTTCCTACCAACCCAGAGGAAGTCAGAGTACGGGGAATTGTACCCATTACTTTAAATCAGGCTTTAGAACTAGCAAGACGGAACAATCGAGATTTACAAGCAGCGCAATTTCAGCTAGAACGCAGTCAAAGTGCGCTCAGGGAATCTCAGGCGGCTTTACTTCCTAATGCTGGTATTAATGGGAATTTAACTAATAGCGGTGATGGTTTTTTTGGTGGTTCATCTCCATCCACCACATCTTTTAACGGTCAAGCACAAATCAATTATGACCTTTATACTTCTGGTAATCGACAAGCTAATATTCGTTTTGCTGAGGAACAAGTACGTATAGATGAATTAAACTTTGAAAATCAATCTTTAATTGTTGATTTAAATGTTGCTACCCAGTACTACAACTTACAAGGAGCAGATGAACAAGTCAGAATTAATCGGGCTGCGGTAGAAAATGCTGAGGCTAGTTTACGAGATACTCAAGCTCGACTACAAGCGGGTGTGGGTACACAATTTGATGTACTCCAAGCACAAGTGAATTTGGCTGATGCTCAACAACAACTAACTAATTCAATTTCCCAACAAAGAATAGCTCGTCGTCAATTTGCAACTCTTCTGAGTTTGCCACAGTCGGTGGAGATTAGTGCTGCTGATCCTGTGAGCTTAGCTGGTTTGTGGCAACCAACACTGGAACAAACTATTATACAAGCTTTTCAAAACCGTCCAGAATTGCCACAATTTTTAGCCCAACGCAATCAAGCTGAACAACAGCGCAGACAAGCACTGTCGCAGTTAGGGCCACAACTGGGTTTAACTGGTAATTATAGTTTGCAAGATAGATATAACGATTCCCTTAGCGTTGCTGATGGCTATTCTGTAGGGTTACAAGCTAATTTAACTTTATTTGATGGCGGTGCGGCTAGAGCTAGAGCAGCTCAATCACGCGCTAATATTGCGATCGCAGAAACTCAATTTGCTAACCAGCGCGATCTCATCCGCTTTGATGTAGAACAATTCTATTTTCAATTACAGTCAAACTTAGATAACGTGCAGACTTCTACGTTAGCTTTAACTCAAGCTAGAGAAGCTTTGCAAATAGCTAGGCTGCGATTACAAGCAGGTGTAGGTACGCAAACAGAGGTGATTTCTGCGGAAAACGATTTAACTAGGGCTGAAGGTAATCGAGTTACGGCTATTTTAGATTACAATCGCGCTTTGGCTAATTTACAACGTTCTGTTACTTCTAGAACTAGACGTTAATACTTCACCACACAAATTATCAATATAAAATCTTTCGTAGTCAGGACTAAAGTCCTGTTTTTTTTGCACTAAATTCTTACATTTTCATCACATTATTCCTTTATTTACCATTTGCTAATCTAATCTATTCTATGCATTTGTTTCACTTATATAGGATTTCTAATTGATTTTTGAACCCACTCTACCGTTTATCGCCTTCTTTTTGCGAATTGATAAGCTAATCGTCATTTAAATTGCATCATTGTTTATGCTGCTAAAAGCTACAAACCCTCTCCCTTGCTCCCTGCTCCCCTGCGTCCTCAATGTGCATATTAAATGCTTAACAGCTTATACCCTCTCTACATACTTCAGACTTCATACTTCAGCCTGATTTTGCTCTTAACTAACATAGGTATTAACTCACCCATTCAGGTGAAGTCATGCATATAAGCGCAAAGCTAAAATAAAAGCAAATTAACTCATCAACTAACAAAAAATTTTTGATGTCTTTGATCAATATCTACTCTTTATTCTAAATTTTATTCTCTAAGAAAGTGCTGTCATAGTCTATTAACTGATAGCTATTTCAGCAAAATCATCCTTATCGGCTGGTATTATGAATACGTACATAGAAATCCCCTTGATTGGCAAAAAACTTAAGTATCCAATGCGCTGGCTGATAGGGCTAGTAACAGCAGGTGCTTTAGTTGTGGGTACTACTACCACATATAATTTGGTGAATCGGGGAACTAGCCAACAAGATATCTCGGAACTAACAGTTCCCGTAGAAACCCAAAGCGTTACCTTGCGGATTGCTGCTAGTGGGAAGGTAGTACCAGTTCAAAGTGTAAATATCAGTCCTAAAAATCCTGGTGTGTTGGGTGAATTATATGTTGAACAAGGCGATCGCGTTAAACAAGGACAAGTAATTGCGCGGATGGATGTCGGTGAAATTCAAGCGCAAATCCTTCAGTATCAAGCTAATATCGCCCAAACCCAAGCCCAACTCGATGAAGCCCGCGCCGGGAGTCGTCCCCAAGAAATCGCCCAAGCAAAAGCACGTCTAGCCCAAGCCGAAGCCCAACTAGCCGCAGCGCGTGCGGGTAATCGTGCTCAAGAAATTGGACAGGCGCAAGCGCAAGTAGAATCAGCCCAAGCCCAAGTAAAATTGACACAAGCACGAGTGGAAAGGTATCGGGAATTAACTAGGCTTGGCGCAACTTCTCAAGATCAGCTCGATCAATATATCAGTGAAAATAGCCGCGCCCAAGCTGGTTTACAAGAAGCGCAAAAACGCCTCTCTCTACTGCAAAGTGGAACTCGCAGTGAAGAAATCGACGCCAGAGAAGCCGCAGTTACCGAAGCCCGCGCCGCTGTAGTGCTGTTAGAAAATGGTAGCCGTCCTGAGGAAATTGCCCAACGCCAAGCAGCAGTCAAAGCAGCTCAAGCTCAATTAAAAGCAGTCCAGGTAAGGCTTGCAGATACAGTTATTCGCGCACCTTTGGACGGAATTGTTACTCAGAAGTACGCTAATGTTGGTTCATTTGTGACACCAACAACCTCAGCATCTACCAGCGCCTCAGCTACATCTAGTTCAATTGTCGCCGTTGCGCGGGGTTTAGAAGTATTAGCCCAAGTCCCCGAAGCTGATATCGGTAGAATTAAAGCCGGACAATTGGTAGAAATTGTTGCTGATGCTTACCCCGACCAAGTATTTAAAGGTCGCGTGCGCCTAATTGCACCGGAAGCGGTAGTTGAACAGGGTGTAACTTCCTTCCAAGTGCGGGTGGCATTAGATACTGGTTTAGATAAACTGCGTTCAGGCTTGAATGTGGATTTGACCTTTTTAGGCGATCGCGTCAACAATGCTTTAGTATTACCCACCGTCGCCATCGTCACCGAAAAAGGACAAACAGGCGTACTCGTCCCCGACGCCAACAATAAACCCCAGTTTCGCCAAGTTACCGTTGGCGCACAAATCGAAGACCAAACCCAGGTTTTAGAAGGTGTCAAAAGTGGCGATCGCATTTTTATTAACCCGCCAAAAGATTACAAAATAGATCAGGCGAAAGAGTAAAAGTTGGTTGACGGTTGACAACTAACCACTGACAACTGACAACTGACCACTGACAATTGACCATTAACAATGAACTTTTTAGAAAGCATTCAAATGGCGGGGAAAACCCTGCTGGCGAATAAGTTACGCAGTGCGCTTACCATGCTGGGTATTGTTATTGGTAACGCTTCGGTGATTGCGATGATTGGGATTGGTGAAGGCGGACAAAAGTATGTTTCTCAACAGCTGGAGTCCTTAGGGCCAAATATCTTATTTGTGCTTCCAGGTAACCAAGAAACTCAACGTATTTCTAGGGATGTACCAAAAACTCTGGTTTTGGAAGATGCAGAAGCGATCGCATCTCAAGTCCCTACAGTAGCAAATGTGACTGCCGAATTAAATAGCCGCCAAGTAGTGACTTACCGCAATCGCAACACCGATGTTAATATCATTGGCACAACTCCCAGCTTTTTAATCGTCAGGGATTTTGAAACAGCCACAGGGCGATTTTTCACTGACATTGATATGAAGCGCAGCAACCAAGTGGCTGTATTGGGTGCAGAGTTAGCCCAAAGATTATTTGGTAGTAGTAATCCTGTCGGACAGCAGTTAAGAATTAAAAATACTAGCTTTCAGGTGATTGGTGTACTCGCAGCCAAAGGTTCCAACTTAGGCGTGAATTACGACGACGCTGTATTAGTCCCAATAATTACCGCAGCTAATCGCCTCATCGGGCGGACTTCTCCCTACGGCTTGGAGCTAAGCTATATTGTCGCCTCTGCCAAAAATGCCGAGACTGTGGATGCAGCAGAATTTCAAATTACCAATTTACTGCGACAACGCCACAAAATTATCAGCGAAGATGACTTTACCATCCGTTCTCAGAAAGATGCCTTGCAAACAGTCGGACAAATTACAGGCGCATTAACAATTATGCTAGCAGCGATCGCGGGCATATCCTTGTTTGTTGGTGGCATTGGCATCATGAACATCATGCTAGTATCCGTCACCGAACGCACTCAAGAAATCGGATTGCGAAAAGCGATCGGCGCAACAGAGGAAGATATTTTGTTACAGTTCATGATTGAAGCCGTAATTGTTTCCGCCATTGGTGGTTTTGTCGGGACTGCGGTAGGTGTTGGTGGTATTTTCTTAGTCGCCGCCTTAACACCCTTAGAAGCTGGCATTTCTCCCGTAGCAATTACAATGGCTGTTGGTATTTCTGGTGGAATCGGCTTATTCTTTGGTGTTGTTCCCGCAAGACGCGCCGCCAAACTCGACCCAATTGTAGCTTTAAGAAGTGCCTAGAGCCGCTGTTGAGGAAGTCAAAAGTCAAAATACAAGTTGTTTGGTTGAGAACACAAGTTGTTTGGTTGAGAACACAAGTTGCTTGGTTGAGAATGCATGTTGTTTCATTCAGAACACAAGTTGCGTGGTTGAGAATGCATGTTGCGTGGTTGAGAATGCATGTTGCTTGGTTAAGAATGCATGTTGTTTGCTTGAGAACACAAGTTGCTTGGTTGAGAATGCATGTTGCTTCATTCAGAACACAAGTTGCTCATTGAGAATGCATCTTGCTACGTTTACCGTTTCAATTTTAATCATGATACCAATACGTTGGTAGGGACAAGGCAATGCCCTGTATCAGGGTTGTCGTGAATTGGTATGAATTTGGGCGAAAAAAGGGGGAATTAAAACCTTTTCTTATTCACCATACATCTAAAATTTCAGCATTAATTTAGAATTGCTATATCTGCAATTACTCACTTATTTAAGTATGACTCAACAAGTAATTAAAAATAAAATTTTAGGTGAATTAACTTGGCATAATGACTTAAATTGGTGGAAAGGTAAGCTGGAAATTACTCCAGGAAATGTTATTAGTTTGAGCGTTGACAGTGAGAATATAGAAACACCATCTGTTAGCGAACTTGCTTATCATTCCTTCACCAGAATTCAACAACAAGAAGTCAACCTTCGTCGCTCGGCAGCTAACCATCTTCTCGACTTGTACAATGATAGCTGGAATAATAGCGATGCAATTGACTGCCCTACTTTCATGAATTTGATCAAACTGGAAGCAGTCCATTTAAATTTTGACGGTAGCGCCACCATATATTATGAGGATGGCGATTTATTTGGCGGACATGTAATTGTTGTCTCGATTGATTGTAATGGAATTTTTGAAGATGCAGATATTGCAGGTTAATACCGCTAAATAAAAATCACAGCTTGACTGTTAACAGTCAACAGCCAAAACCGATATTTTTCACAACTGAAATAGGATGGCTATATATAGGCAATGCCCACCATTTTATGTTTTTGGTGGGCATTGTGAATCATATTGTATTTGAAAATTGCTATTTCAACTGTAACTCTGCTTCACCTACAACAGGTTCTCCTGATTCACCTAATACCCGTGCATAGAAAGTTCCAGCTAAGATTGCACCTAAAATAGGCGCAATCCAAAACATCCATACTTGGCGAAACATTTCTACCCCAGCAAACAGTGCAGGGCCAGTAGTACGTGCAGGATTTACTGATGTGTTGGTAATGGGAATACTAATTAAATGAATTAGAGTCAGTGCTAAACCAATAGCAATAGGTGCAAAGCCTTTAGGCGCACGCCCATCGGTTGAACCTAAAATTACTATTAAAAAAATGAAAGTTAATACAACTTCTGTGATGAAACAAGCAACCAGTGAATAACCGCCTGGAGAATGTACTCCAAACCCATTTGTTGCTAATGGATTAGATCCTGAAAGGGTAAAGCCTGGTTTACCACTAGCAATGAGATAAATTAAGCCTGCGGCAAAAATTGCTCCTAATACCTGGGAAATAATATATGGTAGTAATTCTGAACCTGGAAACCGTTTTCCTGCCCATAAACCAAATGATACAGCTGGGTTAAGATGACAGCCAGAAATATGACCAATCGCATAGGCCATAATCAGTACTGTCAAACCAAATGCTAAAGACACACCTAAAAAACCAATTCCCAATTCATTGGTTTTGGCATCAGGAAAGGCTGCTGCAAACACAGCACTTCCGCATCCGCCTAAAACTAGCACCAATGTTCCGAGAAATTCTGCCAGACAACGCGTAAACAGGGGTATCATTTTTTTATCCATACTTTCCTGAATATCAATTTACGCTGGCATGTATCCAAGTTTTTAATATTTTATGTTGTCTTAAAGTTTATACAATTGTTTATATTATTTATATCGATTTGTATCCTGCTGTTTATTCACTAGCTAGTTGCTCAATATTTAGCAATATACGTAGGGTAACCACTGCCAAATATATCCAGGTTTGATGGGCGATACGCACAATACAGAGCGGCAGATTTTTTGAAAAATCAAATCAGATAACTAAAGCTAATTTCTCAATGTTTAGTAATAATCTCAACTGACTGACTGAGTTTCTTAAAATGAGAAATTATCTCAGATGTCTTCCCCTGACAGAAATTGTTTTACAAAACATCATAATATTTATAATATATTTAGATTTGTCGCCCAGTTTTTGGGTATCTACTGCTGTAGCGAATTGTATTCGCCTGAACAATTAAAGTCATGAGTCAAATCATCTGGATCGCTAGACACGCCAACCGCCTCGACTTTGTCAACCCCGATTGGTTTCTGACTGCTGAACGACGCTACGATCCACCTTTATCAGAGGATGGTTTCATGCAAGCAAAACAGCTAGCAAATCGCCTAAAAGCAGAGAAAATCAGCCATATTTTTGCTTCTCCGTTTCTGCGCACAGTGCAAACAGCGAATGCTGTGGCTGAAGCCTTAGATTTACCGATTAATTTAGAAACGGGTTTAAGTGAATGGCTAAATCCGGCTTGGATGACAGAAGAACCAGAAAGGCTGTCAACGCCAGCATTAGCAGAGTTATTTCCCAGAATAGATATCAGCTATACTGCACGCATTGCCGCTAAATATCCTGAAACCCAAGAACAAGTCAGGGGACGTTCTGGACAAACAGCTAGATGTTTAGCCACTGAATTCTACCCGCAGAATATTCTATTAGTAGGACATGGCGCTTCTGTACTAGGTGCGGCGATGGGATTAGTCGGAGAAGTGGCAAAAATGGAAGTGAAGGCTTCTTTATGTTCTTTAGTCAAAGTCGTGTTGCAAGACTCCGAATGGTTACTAGAACTTAAGGGAGATACTTCTCATCTAGTTGAGGTAGAGGAGGTAGTTCGATTTGTTTAAATCTCTGATAGATCTGATAGAGATTTTAAATCTTGGCTTCCGCTAATCTAGATACATTGCTATGTACTGAGAAAGTCACTTTATTACTTATAAATTTTATGACATTACTACTAGCGGGAGATATAGGTGGGACAAAAACTATTCTGCGGTTAACGGAAACCACAGATTCAGCAAAGTTAAATGAAACCTCAGACTCACATCTGTTACGCAATATTTATGAGGAGAGTTTTCACAGCCAGGACTTTCCTGATTTAGTACCGATAGTCAAACAGTTTTTAGCGAAAGCTAAGGCTGGAAAACCACAAAAAGCTTGCTTTGCGATCGCAGGCCCGGTAGTGAACAATACTGCTAAGCTGACTAATTTAGCTTGGTATTTAGATAGCGAGCGTCTACAACAAGAATTGGAAATTGCTTCTGTTTCCCTAATTAATGACTTTGCTGCGGTTGGTCATGGGATTTTCGGCTTAAACCATAAACATCTATTAACGTTACAACCAGGTAAACCCAAAGCTGAAGCACCTATTGCGATTATTGGTGCGGGGACTGGCTTAGGACAAGGATTTTTAATCAAGCAAGGAGAACAGTATCAAGTATTTCCTTCCGAAGGCGGACATGCTGATTTTGCAGCGCGTACCGAGTTAGAGTTTCGGCTGATGAAATACCTGATGGATAAACATGATATTCAGCGTGTTTCTGTAGAAAGAGTCGTATCTGGTCAGGGAATCATCTCGATTTACCAATTTTTGCGCGATCAAAAAATTGCGGCGGAATCACCAGATATTGCCCATGTTGTGAGAATTTGGGAACAAGAGGCGGGAAAGCTAGAGAAAAGCGTCGATCCGAATGCGATTATTGGTACTGCTGCACTCCAAGGACGCGATCGCCTCTGCGAACAAACTATGCAGCTATTTGTCGAACTTTACGGAGCTGAAGCGGGAAATCTTGCCATTAAACTTTTACCTTATGGTGGATTATATATTGCTGGTGGTATCGCTCCCAAAATATTGCCGTTAATGCAAGCCGGTAGTTTCTTATTAAACTTCACCCAAAAAGGCAGGATGCGTTCTCTCCTCGAAGAAATACCGGTGTATATTATTCTCAACCAACAAGTCGGGCTAATTGGTGCTGCTTTGTATGCTGCTAGGTTATAACAGCTAGCATCGGTGATATTAGCATCATCAAAAGCAAAATCTATGACAATTAAACTTTTATTGCCCTTACTTGCTGCCACGCTTGTATGTAGCAGTTCTTTACTGGTAGAAGCAGCTCAAGCGAAACCAAAAGTTACTCCTACTCCTGCGAAGGCTAAGGTTACGCAACCAGTCCAGCCAAAATGGCAGTTATTTACTGGCCCCGATGGACGATTTAGTGTTTTAATGCCTGGAATACCCCAAAGGAATACTCAAACCCAAAAAACCTACATGGGGGAAATCAATGTAGAACTATTTATCACTCAACCACCAAAACAGGAAGTAGCTTATGTAGTGGCTTACAATGATTTTCCTTACAGTTATGGTCAAATGGCTAATCCCCAAACAGTCCTGAATAATGCCAGAGATATTGCTTTAAAGACCACAAAAAGCAATTTAATTAGACAGCGAGATATTCGCAGTACTAATGGTCATCCTGGCAAAGAAATTGAGTATGTTGATGCTGGGGGTAAATTTACTAAAAATAGAATGTATTTTGCCCAAGGGCGTTTGTATCAAGTAATGGCTGTGACGACAAGAAAACAACGTCAATCTTTAGCTAAAACCATCAATGGTTATTTAAATTCCTTTAATGTGGTTTTAAAAGCTTGAAGACATTTCTCAGCTTTGAATGTACATTCAAAGCTGAGACTGGGCATGGGGCATAGGAAGGTCAGTAATCTCCAATTACGCCAACTTACTTAATTTTTGGTCAGTGCAATAACTGCTTGAACTAATTTTTCTGGATCTAGTGGCTTGGTGACATGTTTTTGATAGCCACTGTTTAAGGCGCGCTGGCGATCGTCAACTCTGGCATAGGCAGTTAAGGCGATCGCGGGAATTTGTCCGCCCTTTTGGGGTGGTAGAGCACGAATTTGTTGAATTAGGGTATAACCATCTACATCGGGCATCCCAATGTCACTAACTATGACATCTGGTTGGAAAAACTCTAGGGTTGCTAGCACTTCCGCAGCAGAGTTAACTGTGACAACTTCTGCACCTTGTTGGCTAAGTAATACTGTTAACAACTCACGGGCATCGCTGTCATCATCAACTGCGAGGACGCGAATTCCGGTTAAATCAAGTATTTCTGCCAAAAATTGCTCTGGTTGCGGAATTTCTGGAAGTCCCTTAAGTAGGGGCAAGCAGACAGTAAAAGTTGCCCCTAAACCGATACCTGGACTGTCAGCTTTGATGATCCCGCCGTGAGCTTCAACTAATTGCCGGACGATCGCCAAACCCAACCCTAATCCTCCATACTTGCGCGTGATCGAAGCATCTTCCTGGCGGAAAGATTCAAACAGGTGGGGCAGAAAGTCTGGACTAATGCCTTTGCCTGTATCTTTGATGATAATTTCTGCGCGATCGCCTACTTTTTGTAATTCAATGTCTACCCGCCCACCATTAGGGGTAAATTTGACGGCATTAGAAAGCAAATTCCAGACAATTTGCTGTAAGCGGGCAGCATCTGCTGATACTTGCCCAATATCGGGTAATTGGGTCTGAATTGAGATAGATTTAGCTGTGGCTGCTGTTGTCACTGTATCAATTGCCGCAGCAATGATAAAAGATAAATTCACCGATGTTAGATTGAGGCTGAGTTTACCACGAAGAATTTTGGCAACATCAAGCAGATCGTCAATTAATTGCGTCTGTAATTTGACATTGCGTTCAATCGTAGCCAGGGCTTCAGCAGTTTTGCTTTGATCTAACTTGCGCGATTGCAGTAATTTTGTCCAGCCGAGAATGGGGTTGAGAGGCGATCGCAATTCATGGGAAAGTACGGCGAGAAATTCATCTTTGATGCGGTTGGCGCGTTCGGCGGCTTCTCTTGCGGCTTGTTCTTGCTGAAATAGTTGTTCGCGTTCGGCTTCGGCGCGTTTTTGTTCAGTAATATCTAATACCGTACCAATAAAGCGTAGGGGATGACCCGCAGGGTCAAAATAGGCTTGCCCTTTGGCTTTAACCCAGCGTTCAATGCCATCATGAATCCCGATTGTTCGGTATTCTACATCATAGTTACCGCTACTGGCTGGGTTGAGGGCGTCTTGTACTACTCGTTCCAAGCGATCGCGATCTTCTGGATGCAGTCCGGCATAAAATACCTCCAAGCTAGTTTCTGCTTCTGGGGGTAAACCAAACATGGCTTTACAGCCTGCATCCCAGATGAGTTGATTGGTGCTGAGGTTTAAATCCCAAGTGCCTAATTGAGCAGATTCAATGGCCATCCGCAAACGGTCTTCACTTTGACGCAGGGCGGCTTCTGAGCATTTGCGATCGGTAATGTCAGCCAAGACACCGGGAAAGGCAATGGCTTTGCCATTGGCATCATATTCTACTCGTCCTCGCGCGATTACCCAGCGTTCTTGGCCATCGGCATTGATAATGCGGTACTCAGCTACATAATCTTCTCTATAGACAATGGCGCGTTTAATGGCAGCGGTGACTAGGGGCAGATCTTCTGGATGAATGGCGTTGAGAAATTGCTCGACTGGTAAACCAGCTATGGCAGTTTCGGGATCGACACCGAATAGGTGGGCGGAACTGCGATCTGTGAAGACCAAATTTTCTGAAATTTGCCAACGCCAAGTGTAAATTAAACCTGCCGTCAAAGCGGCTTCTAGTTGAATATAAACTTCTTGCAGGGCAATTTCGGTTTGCCGCAAATCGGTAATGTCAGTATTAGTGCCAAACCACTGCAAAACTTGCCCCTGTTCGTTATACACAGGAATAGCACGGGAGAGAAACCAGCGATATTGTCCATCTTTACCCCGTAGGGGAAAAGTATCTTCCCAGATTTCCCCTGTTTCCATCGCCTGACGAAATTTTTGCACTACCCGCTCAACATGTTCGGGGTGATGGACTTTTTGCCAACCCCAACCGGTCATTTCTGCCAGGGTTGTACCAGTGTAGTCATACCAGCGTTGGTTATACCAGAAAATCGCTCCGTTCGCGTCTGCCATCCAGGCAAACTGAGAAATGTTATCTGCCAAGGTACGGAAGCGGGCTTCGCTGGCTGCGAGTTCCTGTTTTGCTTGGGTGAGATGGGTAACATCCATCACTGCTACCCCTACCCCAATTACTTCGCCATTGGATAAACACACAGGATAGTGATTGGCGATTGTATGCCGAAACACACCCGGCCTGACTTCACCACTAAACTCCAGATTGAGAACTGGCTGTTGAGTTTCCATGACCTCAAGGAGCAAGGGCGCAAACTGGGGTGCCATCTGTGGTACAACATCCCATAAAGTTTTTCCTAAATGCTCGCTTAAGGGTAAGCCATTAATTTTAGCGAGGGCTTCGTTAGCATAAAGAAAGCGTAGTTGGCGATCAAACAAAACTAAAACAGTGGGGGAAGCAGCGATAAATGCTTGGAGAATGGCTTGGCTGCGTTCGTGGTTAGCAATCTCCTCGATTAATTTTTGTTCTAATTGCTTCTGGTGGTCAATATCTGTAATTGTGCCAATCCAACCGGTGATTTTACCTTGGCTATCCCTGGTAGGCACTCCCCGACTAATGAACCAATGATACACACCATCAACACGACGGATGCGGTATTCCATTTCAAAGGTTTGGCCGTTGGCTACTGACTGACGCCATTTTTCTAAAGTGTGATCGCGTTCTTTGGGGTGAACTGTATTGACGCCCTCTACTCCCATTGACTCGGCTGGAGTCAAGCCTGTGTAATCATACCAACGTTGATTCCAGTAGTTCACTGCCCCTGTAACATCGGCTGTCCACACCATTTGCGGCATTGCTTCCGCCAACTCTTGATAACGTTGCTGGCTGGCTTTGAGCGCAGCTGCGGTTTGGTGACGTTCGGTAATATCGACAAAAGCACCAATACAACCCCGGATTTGCTGCTGTTCATCTCGTAAAGGAGTGGCATAAGCTAACATCTGACAGACTGTACCATCAGCCAGCAGAATTTCAAATTCGGCATCGCGCACATCTACACCTAATCTGGCAGCCATTTGCATCGGTAAATCGGCGGCTGCTACTTCCTGTCCATTGCGGAATGTGCGGTAGGGTGGTTGCTCCTGGGGTGGCGCACTTTTCGAGACGTTCCTTCCACCACTCACACCAAGCAATTGACGCAGATAGGCATTACTTTGCATTTGCAAACAGTCAGGATCTGTGGCGATCGCAATTCCCACAGGTATGATCTCGAACAGGGTTTGCAGTTCTGATACCCGATTGGCCAAGTCGTGATTTAATTGTTGAATTACTGCCTCAGCTTGTTTTTGCTCGGTTAAGTCTATGGCAAAGGCAATATGGTCATTCTCACCATCTAACCATTGAGTTGCACTGATCCAAATGGGCACCCTGGTTCCGTCTCGACGCAGCAGTTCTTTCTCATGGGGTGGGAGAAAGCCTTGGTGGCGTAGTTGCGCCATTACTGGCTCAGTTTGTCCAGAAAGTTCTGGCGGGATAAACTCATGCCAATTCATTCCCTGTTGGGCAAACTCTTGCCTGGTGTAGCCGTGTAGTTCTAGCATGGCATCGTTAATTACTTTGACTTCCCCTGTAGCTGAGCCAATAGCAATGCCAATGGGAGCTGTCTCGATCAGCCTTTGTATTTTTTTTTGCTGTTGTTGTAGATTTTTCAGTGAAAAGCGCAATTCTAACTCTAAACGTTTGCGATCGCTAATATCGCGCCAGGAAGCCACAAAACCATCATTCAATTTGGATGCGCGAATATCATAAGCCCGCACTAGCCGTCTATCGCCATAAATATCTTCGTGGATGAGTGAGTCTTTAATTAACGGTTCTCCGGTTGCTACTAGCTGACAATATTCTTCAAACAATCCCGATGTGCGATGACCTGGGAATAGTTCACATAAACCCCGGCCAATCTGCATTTCTTTCGCCATCTGGTTGTTTTCACAAGCCGCCGCATTGAGGTAATCAATCCGAAAATCTACTATTTCGCCAGCATCATCGCGGATAGCGGAGAAAATCCCAAAGCAGTCGAGCATATTCTCTACAGAAGTTTGAAATTGCTCTTGGCTGCGTTGAAATTCTCGTTTTAATTCAGCATTGACGATCGCACTGCGCATGGCTTGGCGCAAATCATCAGGCGTCATTTTCTCTCTCACTAAATAATCCGCCGCCCCGGTTTTAAAGGCGCGCACCACCATCTCTGCATCACCATCATCAATTACCACAATCGGCGGACAGCGATCGCCCATTTGTGCTTGCAGTTGAGCGATCGCATTTATACTATCAGCATGGGGCGAGGTCAGTGCTAAGAGAATGCCGTCAATTAATTGCGATCCCCACTGTACCCCAATTTGCTGACTATAATTCTGTGTGATAATTTTGTATGCCAAACTCCCATCTTGCTGTAATTGATGCTCGTAATCGCGATCGCTTTCATCCGCATCAATAATTACAATCACAGTCCGGTGAGTTAACATACTTACCTAATTCCTCTAGTCTTAAAAAATTTCCAGCTATCGGGTTACAGGTTTTGTGGCAGATTAACTTAATTAAGCCAGTGCGTGTCTAAATTGCATAACTACTAATATGGGCTGTTAACTTTTGAGTGTTCACTGTCAACGGTCAACGGTCAACGGTCAACGGTCAACAGCCCTGACGATGGATTGTGCAACTTAAAAGCAGAATAACTTAATTATCCTTGATCCCATTAACTTGGTTGGCGATCGCGCAAATACTTTTCTACAATAGCTTGACTACCAGGACTGCTGGCGGTTGCTTTAACCCAAGAGCTAGTTTTTTAGTTTTGAAGTCTCATTGAAAATACATTGCTTGTTAACTACCTTCAGCTTTGGATTTTATAGGCAATGCTATATACAATCAAATCTCTCTAAAGACATAAGGGATTGGGTATTTTATTGGCAAAATTTTTACATACATTAAAAATGTCTCGTTTCATCCATAACGTAAAAAACTGCCAAATTTATCTGAATGCAACTAACTTTTGCAATATATAAATTAATATATAAATTGTTTAATACAGTCCTAGCAGCGCCCTAATAACGATTATCTGCTATTTGATTGACGAAAACTTATAGGAGTAAGTAATCTAGTTAAGATAAAAATAATTAACCCTAGCTGCAAAACGATAAAAGCCGATATTTATTCACCGCAAATTACTATGGTCGCATACTTAACTTCTTTAAAAAATTAAGTAATTTTTATCTCTAAATACTTGATAAGTGTTATCTATCCTATTAGATATATGTGTAAAAATATTCCATTTGATATATCTAAATAAGTAAATAGGAAAGCGGTACAGATCCCGCCCTGCTTTCCTCAGCGTCCAAGTTTGTCTGGACGGGTTAGACAGCGGGTTTTGCTGATGAAAAAATTGCTGAAATACCTCAGTTTAGGTATATTATCTACGATTTTGACGGCGACCCCTGGATTGGGCGCTGAGCGGATTAGTTTTTTTTACCCTCCCTTTGGAGAATTTTATTTATCGGCCGAATCCCTGGAAAAGTTTGCCAAAGAAGGCAAAATCAATAATGAATTAGCATTTTATGCCAGCCGTGCGACTCCTCAACAACTAGCGCAATTGCGACAACTATTGCAACAAAAATTTGATATTAGTCCAGTTTTAGTGTCCCAGTTTACCTACTCACCTTTAGGTGAAGCGGTGGTGCGACGTTTAGGAGAACTAGTACTGACAGAATCTCGCCAAAATGGTTTTTATGCCATCCGCGCCGCTTTAATTCTCTCAGCTGCTTCTCCCGAAGGGTTAACTGTTGTCAATTTATTGCGTAAGTATCCTAGCGAAAGTTTGCGGTTGAATTTTGCTGAGGGGCTACAGATAGTTAATAGCTTGGTAGAGTTGGGTAGAGCTAAGGATCAAATTGTGGCATTGATCCAACAACAGACGATCGCTCAAACTAATAATGCCACAGTTAACTTTGCCCAACAGCCAGATTTGCGATCGCCCGGAAACTTCCCCTTCCAAATCACCAGCCTTAAACTTAACGACAATTCCCGCGATCGCAGTTTACCCGTAGATATTTATTTACCGCAAGCATCAGCAGCCACCACAGGAAATATTAAACCGCCTTTTCCTTTAGTTGTGATTTCGCATGGCGTTGCTTCCGACCGTTATGCTTTTATTTACTTAGCTGAACATTTAGCATCTCATGGATTTGCCGTTGCTGTCTTAGAACACCCTGGTAGTAACGCCGAACGCTTTCAGTTATATTTTGCTGGCTTAGCAGGGCCGCCAGAAGCCCAAGAATTTCTCAACCGACCTCTAGATGTTAAATTCGTACTCGATCGACTCCAGCAATTAGATAAAACCGATCCCAACCTCCGAGGTAAACTAAATTTCCAACAAGTCGGCGCGATTGGTCATTCCTTCGGTGGTTATACCGTCATGGCTTTAGCTGGAGGGAAAATTAACTTTGATAAACTGCGCCGCGATTGCAATCCCAATCGCACCTTGAATGTTTCCGTATTTTTGCAATGTCGCGCCTATGAGTTACCTGTAGCCAATTATCCCTTACAAGACGAGCGCATTAAAGCTGTGATGGCGATTAATCCCATTGATAGTTCAGTTTTAGGTGAAGCAGGCGTTAGTCAAATTAAAGTGCCAACAATGTTAGTAGCTGGTAGCGAAGATATCTTTGCCCCACCCATAGCTGAACAAATTTACCCCTTTACTTGGTTACCCAATCCCAATAAATACTTAGTTGTTATTCAAAATGCTACACATTTTAGCGCGATCGCAGAACCCACAGCTAACAATAATGTCTTACCAGTACCAGAGGCGTTACTGGGGCCCAACCGTGCGCCTGCTTATTCCTATATCAAAGCTTTAAGCCTAGCTTTCTTACAAACCCATCTTTTAAATCGTAGTGAATCCCGCAGCTACTTACAACCAGCTTACGCTCAATATATTAGTCAAAGTCCACTTAATCTCAGTCTGATACAGTCCTTAACACCAGAACAGCTAAAACAAGCGCTCAATGGCTTAAATCCCCAACCAACCACACCAGCACCGAAGTCTACACCGTCCCCCTAAACGCGATCCAAGACCCGTGACAATGGGATTGATAAGTTTAGTTTAGAGCTTATTTAGTTTGATATAAGCATTAGTTGAAATGATCGAAGCATTCATAAGTTTAGTTTAAAGCTAATTTAGTTTGACATAAGCATTAGTTGAAATGATCGAAGCATTCATAAGTTTAGTTTAAAGCTAATTTAGTTTGCCATAAGCATTAGTTGAAATGATCGAAGCATTCATAAGTTTAGTTTAAAGCTAATTTAGTTTGCCATAAGCATTAGTTGAAATGATCGAAGCATTTGTAAGTTTGGTTGAAAGCTACTTTAGTTTGACACAAGCATTAGTTGAAACGATCAAAGCATTTGTAAGTTTGGTTGCAAGCTAATTGAGTTTGACACAAGCATTTGTACAAGCGATCGCAGCGCAAACCTGTTGACTGTCGATTAAAGCGTTAGGGGAAGCAGTCTCGATGAAAAAATTTCATTACCATATACAAAACAAAGACAAGGAAGATTAGGAATCCTTCCTTCTACCTCCTGCCTTATTTTCAAGTCAGCCCCTCATGAGAAAAACCCACAACCAAACATGAAAATCTCGCTTTCCCATGCCCAATGCCCAATGCCCAATGCCCAATGCCCAATGCCCAATGCCCAATGCCCAATGCCCATTTTCAAGCTAGCAGGTAAAACTTGATGTATGCACTCCAATAAAATAGATTGACGGCTATTAATAGTCCTTTATGCAAGTATGAGCGCATAGTAAGAAATAGATAAATGCTGGCGATTAACACTAAAGAAATCTCTACGAAAGCGACGATCCCCGCGTAATGTCGGCGATCCCAGTAGGAAATCGGGCTAATAAAACGGTAATCGCTAAAGGGAAAAAAGTGCCGATGGGCATCGTTGTTATGCACAGGTAAATCTAAAAGTGAGTGCAGTACCATACTGATAAACCCAACTTCTATCACTTGCCAATTCACAAAATGGGCAATGATTACCCCAATTATGGCTAAAGGTATGGAGTGGAAAGTACTGATAATATTTTGCCAAAAGGGCTGATAGTAAACTTCTGACCAAATTTGATGTGATGGTAAACGATAGACAAACTTCATCAAGAAAAAGAACACAAATATGGGCACATCAGGCAAAATTGCACCAATAAAAATTGCGTGACTTGCTTGATTTCGCATATTCTGGCTGAAAAATACCAGGTTGAGAATTGCATGGCTAGGAGTATTCATCACCTAAATTTAGTAGATTTGCTGACGACGATCGCTAGTGAAATGTTTCCCAAATTCTCTGTACGGTTAATATCTAAGTAATCAAGCAAATTGTTACAAATGTAGCTAAATCGCTGAATTCAGGGAATTAAGCCAGCAGTTTTTACCGATTGTCAAGAAATTTTTATATTAGTGAGGCAGTATTAATAAAAACTTATCCCAAAAATTTTGCCTATATATATACTATTTGTAAACAAGTATTAAGAAATGCTTATTAATAAATGTTGCCATAACTTGATGAAATTGTTAACGTGTGTATGACAGCGTTGTGGTTAATGCTTGGATTAAGGAGATAAAAAAACCTATGAGCTATATCCATGCAGCCAATTGTACAAAGTCGTAATTGTCAAACACCAAGGGAGACATTTCTGCAGTTGGGAGGCTGACTATAAGGGATTTGTAGATTAACTCAGAAATCTCTCCTGGTAAAAGTTTTGATGTCAAAAATCATAAATAAATCGTCTTACCCTCCGGATGCGAGAACGCGGTAAGACTCAAGATTTTGGAGGTAAACTCATGAAGATTCAAGGTAAGGTAGCCCTGATTACCGGGGCTTCCCGTGGAATTGGGCGGGCGATCGCGCTCGAATTAGCCCAACAAGGTATCAAGCGCGTGATACTATTGGCACGCGATCGCCAAAAATTAGCCGCAGTCGCCGAAGAAATCGAAGCTATCGGCACAGCAGCCACCATCGTACCCATAGATTTAACCCAAGCTATTGAGGTAAATATTGCTGTAGCTCAACTATGGCGCAATCATGGCCCCATTCATCTACTAGTTAATTGTGCCGGAGTCGCTTACCAAACTCCCTTTCTCCAATCGAAACTTCCCCAAATTCAAGAAGAAATCTCCCTAAATCTATTAGGGATGTATAACCTCACAAGTCTGGTAGCAAGACGCATGGCGAACCATAGACAAGGGACAATCGTCAACGTCTCCAGCTTGATGGGAAAAATTGCTGCACCCACAATGGCGACTTATTCAGCCACCAAGTTCGCCATTTTAGGATTTACTCAAGCCTTACGCCAGGAACTAGCACCTTACAATATTCAAGTGCAAGCATTGCTACCTTCCCTCACAGACACAGACATGGTCAAAGGCTTCCAATTATTTCGCTGGGTAATTCCCATGACACCCCAAGAAGTCGCCCAAACCTTTGTCGCAGGCTTACAGAGAGACTCACCAGAAATTTTAGTAGGATGGCAAAGTCATCTCGCTATATGGTGTCAACGCCTGACACCTTGGTTACTAGAACCAATTTTACAAATAGCTAGTCCCCCAGCCTTCAAACCCAGACAGCCGCAAAATATCTTCAGTGCGATCGCGCAAAAACTCAGCCTGATCACCAGAGAATTACTCATATCCCGAAATATGGTATCTTTCGTATCCGCCCGCAAGTAACATAAGTAGGGGCACAACAAAGCTATTCTGCTTTTAAGTTGCACAATCTATCGTGAAGGCTGTTGACCGTTGAGCGTTGACAGTCAACAACCCTTATTAGTAGTTATGCAATTCAGATCCACGTTAGCCTATGTTGTGCCCACAATATCTCTCTTCTCTCTGTGTACTCTGCGCCTCTGCGGTTCAATCAATTATTTTTTAACCGCAGAGAACACAGCGAAAAGTCTGAGCGGAGGTTTCCTCCGCTCAGAACTTTTCAAGACAGAGAACGCAGAGGAAAACAGATTTGATGATCTCCTCTTGGCGCTCTTGGCGTCTTGGCGGTTAAATCATAAAACCAACCTCATCGCGGAGCCACCAGAAATGCTGAAATTACCCGATAATCTCCCAATTATCCCCGAAATCATCGATGGACTCCCCAATATTTCTGGTTGGGAAACAGAGGTTCTTTCCGTAGTCAACCACAACTCACCCATATTTTTACCAAAAACCAACCTAAACTTAGATAATATTCACGCCGGATTTGCGATCGCCTTACACATGCACCAGCCAACCATCCCCGCTGGCTATGATGGCGGACTAATCAGCAATCTGCAATATATGTTTGAACATCAAGGCGAAGGTGATAACCACAACGCCGCGCCTTTTGCCTATTGTTACAGCCGCATGGGCGATTTTATTCCCGAACTTGTCGAGCAAGGTTGCAATCCCCGCATCATGCTGGATTACTCTGGTAATCTTTTTTGGGGACTCAGACAAATGGGACGCAATGATATTATCGATAACCTCAAACGCATCACTTGCGATCCCACCTATCAACCTTATGTAGAATGGTTGGGGACAATGTGGAGTCATGCCGTAATTCCATCCACACCCATAGCAGATATTAAATTACAAATATTGGCATGGCAGCAACACTTCGCTGCAATTTTTGGTTGGGAAGCATTAGCACGAGTCAAAGGCTTTTCTCCCCCAGAAATGCACCTACCAAATCATCCCGATACTTTATTTGCCTTTGTCAAAGCACTAAAAGAATGTGGCTACAAATGGCTATTAGTGCAAGAACATTCTGTAGAAACAATTAGCGGACAACCTCTAAGTTATAAACATTTACCACATCGTTTAATTGCTCGTAATTCCCTAGGTGAAACAATTAGTATCACCGCCTTAATTAAAACCCAAGGTTCAGATACTAAATTAGTCGCTCAGATGCAACCTTACTATGAAGCCAAAACTCTTGCTAAACAACAATTAAGTAATCTATCAATACCACCAATTGTCAGTCAGATTGGCGATGGAGAAAACGGCGGCGTCATGATGAATGAATTTCCCAGTGCTTTTAAACAAGCTTGGGGAGATATGGTAAATCATGGTGGCGGAAAAACAGGCGTAGTCGGATTTTGTGGCACAGAATATTTAGAATTAATTGAAGCTGCTGGCTGCAAACCAGAAGAATATACAGCTTGTCAGCCCATAGGACAACATTATATCTGGGAGCGAGTTGCACCAGATAATATCCAACCAGAAGCCGTTGAAAATGCAATTTTAGAATTAAAACAAACTAACCCTAATTTCCACATGGATGGAGCCTCATGGACTAATCATATTAGTTGGATTAAGGGCTATGAAAATGTCTTATCTCCTATGTATGAATTAAGTAGTTCATTTCACGATCGGGTCGATAAGTTATTAGTTGATTCTCCAACTGCACTATCTCTGACTAAACAAGATAATTATCGCCAGTTACTATTACTTAATCTTCTATTACAAACTAGCTGTTTTCGCTATTGGGGACAGGGTACTTGGACTGATTACGCCAAAGAAATTTATCGTCGTGGTGAAAATTTATTGTCAGATAAATTGTAAATGTTCCCAACTTTAGGGGTGGGGTTTACCTGCTTTGATGATTTATACGTTTCTTAAACGCAAAGGTACGCTAAGGTTAACGCATTCGCCCTTAGGCGTTCCCGCAGGGTAGGTACGCAGAGTTTTTGCGGAAATTAGGATTCTTGTAAAAGGTATATTGATATGATTAAGGGTAAAATCACCAAATTTACTTTTAATCTTCAGAAAGAAATAACATTATGTTCAGGCAAAGGTGGCTGACTGGTTTAGGAATAACGCTAATATTTTTACCATTCGCTAGCGTTTATATAGGAGAAAAATATCTTAATATTTCTTTGTTAGCTACTGCAACAGCAGTTAAGATACCAAAAATTACAAGTAAGTTAACAAATATTAATCAAAATTTCCTGCTGAATTACAAGCAAAAAAACTTACTTGCACAAAATAATTCTAATATTCAACGCCAATATCGCACAGCATTGGTCATCGGTAATTCTAATTATAAATTAGCGACAGAATTAAACAACCCTATCAATGATGCAAACGCGATCGCTAACTCCCTACGCCAATTAGGCTTTGATGTCACACTGCTCAAGGATGCAGATTTGCGACAAATGGAACAGTCTATTGAAGATTTTAATCGCAAGTTGCGTCAGGGGGGAACAGGACTATTTTACTTTGCTGGACATGGAACCCAAGTAGATGGCGAAAATTATTTAATTCCTATAGATGCGCGTTTAGAACGAGAACAGGATGTGCGATATGAAACTTTACCTTTGGGCAAAGTTCTTAATATTATGGAAGATGCAGCTAATGATGTAAATATTATT
Source organism: Tolypothrix sp. FACHB-123 (assembly GCF_014697075.1). GTDB lineage: Bacteria > Cyanobacteriota > Cyanobacteriia > Cyanobacteriales > Nostocaceae > Aulosira. The sequence goes on from NZ_JACJRE010000024.1 coordinate 58,835, forward strand.
ATTTTAGATGCTTGTCGTAATAATCCCTTTGGCAGAAAATGGCGTTCTGTTTCAGGAGGTTTAGCCGCACCAACGCAAAGTGTTAAAGGTACTTTAATTGCTTATGCAACTTCGCCGGGTAAAGTTGCTTTAGATGGCAAAGGTAATAATAGTCCTTATACTACAGCTTTATTGCGCCACATTAAAACTCCTAATTTAGATGTGGAGCAAATGTTTAAGCAAGTACGTGCAGATGTGGTACAAGAAACCAAAGGTAAACAAACACCTTGGGAATCTTCCTCACTTATTGGTCAATTTGCTTTCAATTTCAAATCTAATGATAGTAGTAATTCTAGTAATAATGTAGCTACTACAGTCACTCAACCATCACCAATTCCTTCACCAATTCCTTCACCAATTCCTTCACCAATTCCTTCAGTTACACCAGCAGTTACTAAACCCTTACCAACTCCATCACCAGTTAACTCGCAAAAAATCACATATTTTACCCAACCTCCACGTTTAGTAAAAACTTCGACTAGCTACAATCGAGTCAATGAAGCAGCCGCAGTTTACTACTTTACAATTAACTTACCTGATAATTCTGGTGAGCCATTGGCAAAAATTACGATTCAACAACGACAAAGTGTAGAATCTATTCGCTTTAACCTAGATAAGAGTTTTGCCTATGAAGGTACATATTCGCGAGAAGGACAGAAGTTTGCCTTAAAAGATATTAACAGCGATCAAAAAACGCAAACTGTAACCCTAACTTTTAATCCCCCAATATCACCTGGTAAAGATATTACCATTGCTTTAAAACCAACACAAAATCCTCAAATTAGCGGGGTTTATCTTTTTGGGGTGACAGCATTTCCCCCAGGGGAGAAACCCCACGGACAGTTTCTCGGTTTTGGGAGATTACAAATTTATCCTATCTAGTTTAATTCGTAATTCGTAATTCGTAATTCGTAATTAATAGAGGGGAATGATATTTTCAAGAGATTCATTAAAGTAAAGGTAATAAGATTTCAAATTCTGTACCTTTACCAAGTTGCGATCGCAAATTTAATTTACCACCATGTTTAGCAGTAATAATGCGATAACTAACAGCTAAACTAGTTGCCTTATCAACCCTTTTTTCTGTAGAAAAAGATTCAATAATTTGCTGTTGTAAATCTAAAGACATACCAAGTCCATTGTCAGCAATACAAATACAAACCCAGCGAGAATCAGGCGCTTGTTCTTTAACTGCTACTTGAGAAATAATTTTGGTAGTAATTTCAATACGCGGTTTTTCTTTAAAATTGGCATTTTCTGGATGTAATTGATGGCGTACAACTTCATTCAACAAATTATCTATAGATTCTGTAAACAAATTCATGAAAACTTGGCTAAGTTGCCCCATAAAGCAATAAACTGGTGGCAAGTGACCATAGTTTTTAACTATTTCAATTTCTCCTTGAATCCGGCTGTTAATTAACAAGACAATACTATCTAAACAAGCGTGTAAATCTCCTGGTTTAGGATAAACCTCATCAATATGACAGAAATTTTGTAAACTAGTGACGAGTTTTTTTAATCTTTCCGCACCAGTCCGGATACTAGCTAGTGCTTTTGATAAATCTTCTTCTAAAAAATCAAATTCAATTTCTTCTTTGAAATTACTAATGTAATTGGAAGTAGGAGATAACTCTCGATCGTAAGCGGCTATGAGTTTGAGTAAATCCTGACTATAGCTAGAGACATAAGTTAAGTTACCCCAAATAAAACTCACAGGGTCTAAAATTTCGTGGGCGACTCCATCTACCAATCGTCCCAAACTCGCCATTTTATCATTTTGGATCATTTGGGTTTGGCTGCGTTCATAGCGTACTTGCGTTTCAATACCGCGAATTTGCCAAGATACAAGATTTAGTTCCGAGATATCTAACAACTTATAACTATCAGGTGCAGTTTCTACCACCACAGGTTCAGCGACAAGTTCCGGCGATCGCCTCAACGTCAGTTGCATCGCTGTTAAAATTGGTGTTGTCTCCGGCAACTGCAAAATAGGTATTTTGACATAGCTGTAAAGCATCGCCAGCGGTTCCCGGAAAAATAATTCCTTTCCATAGGGACGAATCCAAAATTCCAGCAATCGCCGCCGTGAAATCATCCCGATAAATTTCCCCTGTTCTCGTAAAATTGCACCAGGGAGCAAAGGGTATTTTTCAAAAATCCGTGCAACTTCCATCGCTGTACAGCTAAGTTCCACTTGAAAGTCGTACATTGACAGTTCTTGGAGAGTTGACTCTAAACCGAGATCGCGATCGCTACCCTGAGATAAAACTGGTGGTGATATTTGGTAACTGAAATCTTGTGACACTGGAAACTCGGAAATTGTATAAAAACTAGCAACTGATAAGTTATCATTTTAGCCCCTGCTCATCTTAGTTCAATACCTAGCTTGAGCTATCGATTATCAACGCTAGGGAACCTATAATGTTAAATCTTTGCCTAATAGCTAGATTTAGTCATAAAAATTGCCATAAACCCACACTCTTGGAGATCGCCGACTGCTCAAATTTCCCAATGTTTAAAAACTGTGAACTAAATCGGATTCTTATAGTACAGTAGGTGGTTACCCTAAATAATTGGAACCATTTATCAACTTCGATATTCTTAAGAATGGTAATAGTCAGTAAATTCACTCAAGTAAACATAACTATATTTGAGTATCTATGGATTTCTTGTGTGGAAGCGCTAATATAAATCCCATATCTAGTTTTGGTCAAAATGAGCTTAAATTATCCTTATCTGCTTTTGATCCCCATTCCGATAAAATGACTAGGCATAACTTAAAAACTCCAAACCGCTTTTGACTGCGACACTCATGAATCAACTGAACAATGGTTTTACGATATTTCTAAGTCTGCTAGTCGAGGCGATGCCTTTCTTGCTTCTAGGAGTGTTATTCTCCAGCGTGCTGCTGTTTTTTGTAGATGAGCGCAAACTGGTAGAAAAAATGCCCAGAAATCCATTACTAGGAGCTTTGGTTGGTAGCACAATCGGCTTTTTGTTTCCGGTGTGTGAGTGCGGTAATGTGCCGGTAGCACGGCGCTTACTGATGCAGGGAGTACCCACACCAGTAGCAATTGGTTTTTTGCTAGCAGCACCAACAATTAATCCAATTGTCATTTGGTCAACTTGGTCAGCATTTCGCGATCAGCCGGAAATAGTGGTATTGCGCGTCATCTTTTCTTTAGCGATCGCCACAATTATCGGTTACATATTCAGCTTTCAAAAAGACTTGAGTCCGATTGTTCAACCAGCGATCGCCCGTTACCTCAAGTTTAATCCGCCAGCGCCGCCAGAAACCACAAGCCGGGGGCGACGTTCGCCAACACAACAGAACAGCAAAAATTCTGGTTTATTGAAATCTGGAACTTATATCCTCGGTGGCAGATCCGGTATCACCACCAGAATCGATAATAATTTAATCCCCACAACCGCCCCATCATCTCCTAGCCAAAAACCCCTACCCGATAAATTACGGTTGTTATTAGATAACCTCGTCCAGGAATTACGGGAATTAGGCGCAGTCATGGTTATAGGAAGTGCGATCGCCGCAGCTATCCAAGTACTAGCACCCAGAGAATTAATTTTAAGTCTAGGCGCAGGCCCCATTAGCTCAATTGTCGCCATGCTGGTATTAGCAGCAGTAGTATCAATCTGTTCAACAGTTGATTCATTTTTTGCCCTATCTTTTGCTTCTACTTTTACCAGCGGTTCCTTGTTAGCTTTCCTCGTCTTTGGCCCCATGATTGACATCAAAGGTGTAGGTTTGATGTTATCAATTTTCAAACCTAAGGCTTTATTTTATTTATTCGCTTTAGCTGCATTATTAGCTTTCTTATTCACCCTGTTTTTGAATTTGCACATCATGTAAATCAATTAGTCATTAGTCATTGGTCATTGGTCATTGGTCATTAGTCAATATTCCAATAATCAAGTACAAATTGTGAGCGGAATATTTAGTCATACAAGCAAAGCATTATGGCTCAAGCATCATCAATTTTTAGGACAACTGACAACACCTCTTGTAGCTCTGGGTGCATCGCTGAGAACTGACAACTGACCCTTACGAGTTCGGCAGTTGCTACAAGTCGGGGAACCCGCCCAACACACTGCCTCACAACTGACAACTGACAATTGATAATTGACTCTTTACCCATGAAATCTAAACCTAAATCTAAACTTAGCAATCCCTTAGCACCTTGGCTAGATGTTATCGCTATTACAGCTTGGGGAATTTTAATCTTAAAATACTGGGTCACAGGCAAGCTAAATTTGTTAATTCATCCCGATTATTTTGGATTAGCAATTGCTGGTGGTATAGGCTTGCTAATTATCGGTTTTTTCAAAGCCAAGCAAGTTTGGCGACAGCGCCGCCAAGATAATAATGTCAGCAACCCGATGCATATTAATGTATTTCCGCCTGGCTGGGGTGCGACTTTGTTATTAATTACGGCGATTTTAGGTTTTATGATTACACCGCAAGTTTTCGCCAGTGATAAAGCACTCCAGCGTGGTGTCACCATTGATTCCTTGGGAAGTTCGCGCCTCAAACCCCAAGCATTTCGCACTACAGTTCGTCCAGAAGAGCGATCGCTTGTAGACTGGGTACGCACCCTGAATGTCTATCCCGAACCAGACTCATATACAGGACAAAAAGTCAAGGTGCAGGGATTTGTTATCCAACCCCCAGAGTTAGGAAAAGAATATATTTTCTTAGCTAGATTCGTTTTAAGTTGTTGTGCTGCGGATGCTTATCCTGTAGGCTTACCCGTCAAACTCCAAGCCGAACAAGAACGCTATGCAGCAGATACTTGGCTAGAAATCGAAGGACAAATGATCACAGAAACCCTTTCTGGAAAACGCCAACTCACCATCGCCGCTAGTTCCTTGAAAAAGATTCCCCAACCCAAAAATCCCTATGACTATTAGTCAGTGCTCATTAGTCATTAGTCATTAGTTTTCAACACAGGATATAGGACAACTGACAACTAACAACTGACACCTAACAGATGACTAATTCTAAATCATTTATTCAACCAATAGATCGAGTAGCGATCGCCTTTATGCTGGTGCTGAGTTTACTAATTGGTTTACTCATCTGGCATGGTGATGGCGTCAAATCGCGAGTCCGCAACTTTACCTGGGAAAATCAGCAAATAGGCTCGGAAGATTTATCCTTTTCCTTGACTTTTAGTCGGCCAATGGAACCGACAAGTGTAGAAGAAAACTTAAAAATCGATCCGCCCCTAGCAGGAAAAATCAGTTGGGCAGGGCGACGCATGGTATATACACTTTTGACCCCAGCGCCCTATGGTACTAATTATAAAGTCCAGTTAGAGACAGCCACAGATAAATTTTCCCAAAAAGAAGGTAAAAAGGGAGGAATACAGCCCTTTACAGGTAACTTTCGGACACGCGATCGCGCTATCCTTTATATAGGAGTCAATCCAGAAGAAAAAGGGCGGTTAATTCTCTATAACTTAACCCAAGAACAAAAAAAGATACTGACTCCCAAAGATTTAATTGTTATGGACTTTGAGCCATTTCCCGATGGCGATAAAATTGTCTTTTCAGCTCGCACTAATACAAATCCAGACTTACTTTCGTCTCAGTTATACACAGTTACCACAGGTATTTCTAATAACCCTGATAAAAAAGCCCAACCACCAGGTAAAGTTGACCTAATTTTAGATAGTAAAGAATACCAAAACCTGAAATTTGACTTATCCCCAGATGGAAAAACCATAGTCATTCAGCGCGGCAAAAGATCCAATCCTGGCGAATTTGGGCTGTGGATAATGTCACCAACTAGCGACAAACCTGGAGAACAACCCACTGCTAAACCCCTAAAAAGCCAGCCTGGGGGAGACTTTATGATTACACCAGACAGTAAAGCTGTAGCCATTGCTCAAGGACAGGGGGCAGCAATTGTCTCTCTAGAGGGAGATACTAACAAACCTTTAGACTTTCTACCACAGTTTGGTTTAGTCCAAGCTTTCTCGAAAGACGGCGCGCAAGCAGCAATGGTAAAATTTAATACAGATTACACGCGAGATTTATTTTTAGTCACCAACCAAGGCGTTCAAAAACCCTTGTTAAAAACCACCGGATCAATTCTTAACTGTCAATTCGATCCAGCTTCGCCTACCCTTTACTGTTTGCTAACCCAGTTAGTCTCTAAAGAAGAATATATAGAACAGCCTTATTTAGTCGCAATTGATCTAAAAACAGCACAACAAAAACCACTGTTACTATTGCCCATTGAACAGCGCAACGTCCAAATGAGCCTATCTCCAGATGGTTTAGGCTTATTATTTGACCAAGTAGTAGCCCAGCCACTTAATGCACCATCTGCCAATGTATTAAAAACTGACGATGGAGCGTCAATTAATAGTAGTAGCCTATGGTTAATGCCCTTACTGCCCATCGCTGACACCACTACTGCCCAAATTAAGCCAGAGAAGCTTCCCCTAGATGGATTTGCCCCTTATTGGTTACCGTAAGACAACAAGGACAAGGGAGACAAGGAAGACAATAAATAACTATTGACAACTGAGAACTGACAACTGACAACTGACAATTTGTCATACCACTTGCGTCTGAGGGTAGGGTGTTTGCTAAATTAGATACAGTGCTAACGCTTCCCTTGTGATGAGTTTCCGCCTATAACTGACTACTAATAACTATTTGATTAAAATCAAGCAAGAAAGCACCTAAAACCCGCATCTACGCTAGATTACGCCCTCATTCGCATATTGGCGGAGAATAACTTCATAATGTTATAACGTCATCAGTTATAGATGCAAAATGGGGAATACTGAATCAATGATTAACTACTCATCCTGGAGGAGGGCTACCCTTGGTTTTTAGAGTGACTCTCCCCACGGCTCAAACCAGGGGCTTGTCAGGTTTCCCCGAGCTACTTGCGTCAAACCCGATTCGGACACTGTCGATAAGCAATGCTAACGCCAGCACTGCTGAACATTCTTAAGCAGGTGGGTCAAGAGTGATGAATGAAGCTGAACCCTCAAACAATGGGGCTTTTATTGAATCCTTAAATTCTGCTAATTCGCCACAAGTTGAGCAGGCGAGTTGTCCGTTTTATTCTGTTGTCCCGCATGAGAATGTGGTAATTCGGCAATTACCACTTCTTCAGCCAGCAAAAGACGAACAGCCCGAAATTCAAGTCCAGGATATCCCTGAAGATGCAACCAAGCAGGACTGGGTAGTTGAACCAGATTTAGACAAACAAGTATTGGTAGATTCTGAATTTCAGAAACTGCTGACATTGAATGAGGAATTGCGTTCTGCTAATGATGGCTTGTATGAGCAGATAGAAAAGCTCCAAAATGACCTAGCTGCGTCAGATAAGGTGATACAGTGGCAAAAAAGACGAGCTAGCGTCACTGAGTCCATGCTTAACCAACAAACTCAGGAACTCACCGCAGCTCAAGAACAAATCAAATCTTTATTCCAAGAATTAGAAGCTGCTGTGCAAAACGTTCAGCGCCAAGAACTTTGCATTGAAACATATAAAGCACAGCTACAAATTAGTCAACAACGTCTCGCCCAGTTAGAACGGGAATGTTCCCTGCTGCAAACTAACTACAGCGAACAATCTCAGCAACTATTGCAATCAGAAAATTCCTGTCGCGAATTGCGTACCAGGCTGATGCGGCAACAACGCCAGACTCTACAATTTAAAGCAGCTCTGGAAAAATGTTTAGAAACTCCTGTTCCTGGTGATGATTCCTTAGATGATGCTGCAACTCCTAAGCGGGAGAAAATTACTAAGCAATCCAGATTTGCCAAAAAAGCTCGGTCTTTGTTCCCCAACGCGCAGCCAATTAAGCCTTGGTCAGCAGAAACAGATGCTTTGACTGATAATTTAGATAGTTCTTGGAGAGAATCAGCTTCAACTCCTGCTACTCCATCTTCCCCTTGGGATTGGTCAGACAAAGAAGAACAGCTAAAATCAGCAAAATCAGATATTTCTTTAAATTCATCACCTATCATTGATGATTCTTTAGCTACACCAGAAGTAGTTTCATATGTGGGAACTCCGAACATTGATGAGCAAATTGATAATCTCATGCAAATGTTCTTTAATGCCCAACCTGCATCTTCATCTTCTGTGTCTAAAATGGACAAAGATTTAGACAGCAATCAAGCTGATGTATCTGTTTGGGATACTTCTGCAACTACGATTACGGATGATGAATCAGAAGAAACTTTACCGGAAAGCAATACCCCTATTAGTTGGGTAGTAAATAACGCCACTGCATCAGCTAATCATTTACCGCTATCTCCGGCTGCGGCGATTGTACAAACAACCGAGCCAGCAGAAAATGAAGACTATTGGTCAGATATTTCCCAAGTTAATCAGGTGAATTTGTCTTTGTCAGATATAGCAGCAGACGCATCTGGTAACTCTACTACCGACGATAAATCACCTTCACCAGTAGTTTATCCCAAACGTCCACCAAAGGGGCGCAAGTCTTTAGCGTCTGTAGAGTTACCAAATTTCCGTCAGAATAAGAGTTAACAGCCAACAGTCATTAGTCATTAGTCATTAGTAAAAACAACTGACAACTGACAACTGACAACTGACTAATTCAAAATTTGCGCTTCTGAGTTTTGCATTGCTTCTTCTGGGTTAATATTAGCTATTTGATTAGGCGATCGCGGTTTGCCTGTGATAATAGCGTAGTTAATGGCTAATAGTCTTAACCACAATCCGGGATAGCGGGGTTCTAGCCAAGGTTCTATTTGATTGAGAAAGCGCTCAAACCAGCCACTCAGCAATGCACTCACAAGGGCATAACCACCAAAGTTAAGATAATTACTTACCCATCTGAGTAAATCTTTAGGCCCGGCTAGTTCCCAAATCCACAATAATAATGCTGGGTTTTTCTTGGCGGCTTTAATGGCGAGGCGATTAAAGGTGAACCAGTCGCAACGGTCTTTAATGAAATTATCTGCGACTTCTGGGGGTTCGTCGGCTAATAGCCCAAAGAAGGTATTCAACATGGCGTTGATTCTTTGGGGTGGTAAAAATTTACCTGTGGGAACCATCATCCCTTTGGAAAATAGCCAGGTGATAGATACGTTACTTTGGTAGGCGCGAATTTGGTTGAGGTGGCGAAAACTTAAGAGATTATGCTTGAGGGCGATATCTAAAAGTTTAGTAAGGCGTTCTAGGTTGCGTACCAGGGAACCAAAGCCAGTAAATACCAACGGTGACTGTAACGATGCAGCATCACCGATCGCAATTAATCTATCAAAAGCTATGGTGCGATCGCTACTGCTGACGCTAAAATGTCCGGGAATATAGCCAAAGGTGGGTTTTTTCCACACCAAATTATCTACATCACAGCGCCGATATTCTGGCAAAATCGTGAAAAAGTCCTCGTACATCTCTAACAAGGAACCGGGATTTTGCGGATGGACTTCGTGATAATGAAACAAATAAATTGTTAATTCTTCGCCAATTCCGGGGAATAATTCCCAAATTAGTTGTCTGCCGCGAGAAATATCGCCGTGGCTATACAGAACGTCGCCATACTGGGAATCCCAAACTTGGGGTTCAAATCCCTTGTCTATGACCGCCCCTACTGTTGGACAGACGCTATCAAAAGCGCGACCGCCATTTAATTGCCAAGCAATGGGGGAAGCTGTACCCATCGCATCCACTAGCAACCTCCCAGTTACACGTTTCTCAGATTGGCTGGGTAAATGCTTGACATTAACTTCAACTTGTGATAAATAAATATCTGCGCACAGAAACTCTGTTTCATCCCAGATTTCACCACCTGCGGCACGGAGCTTTTGCCCGCACATTTGCAGCCATTTATCGGAGTCAAGAGCGATATTCAGCACTGTGGGAGTATGTAAAACAGGCGATCGCAATCTCACCGGATTATTGGCATCAAAAAATTTATTGAAACCGTCTTTGTACTCACGAGCGATAACGGTTTCTAGCTCGCTACTTGTCACTAAACCGAGATTAATTAAGCTTTGCAGTTCATCACGAGAAATATTCCATTCTCGATTCATTCGTCCAAAAGGCATTCGCTCTATCAGTAGCACTTTATAGCCTAATTTCGCCATCACTGCGGCATGAATGGCTCCTAATGCACCACCGATATAGATGATGTCGTAGGTGGCGGATGAGGACGCTGCGGGGACGCGAGGACGCGGGGACGCGGAGAGTTTTTTCTCGGTGTCTTTTCTAAAAACCACTTGACGGGGTTGTTGGGGATTGCGTACACCCTCACGCCATCGTTGCTCCCACCAATAAGCCCTGGTTAAATCGTATTCCCCATTGGGCATTTTCTGGAAATACTTTACCGTTTGGGGGTAATAGGGTGCTAAAGCCGCAAATATTGATTGTTGGGATAAATCAATAGCTGGGGGTTCAGGATATTTATAAGGAAAGCTGTTTCTGATATCCACAGTCAGGCGTTGTAAAATTTGTCCTTCTTGGGGAAAGGGCTGATTTCCCCAACGGAAGACTTTTACATAGGTAGTACGCTGCACCGACCAAACAAATATGGAAAGTTCTCTCGGTAAATTTTCGGAAATAGCGGCCTCAGCATTTGTAGTTTCAGCAGTTACTCTGAGGCGAAATCCGTCAGGAGTGATTATTTTTTCACCAGTTCCCGGTTGAAATTCTGTTTGCAGCCAACTGCAAACAGATTGTGTATCTGAAGTCGGAATTTCTAAATAAAGTAGTTCTTTCATGGTTTTCTGACATCTCCGCTAAATCTACTCACTAAGACAGATTTCAAGAAGGTATGAAATACGCTAAACTCCGCCCTATCAGTTACATAAAGATTTGGTGAAGAAAGTTTAATAATTTATCAAACTTATTGTTCATTCTGAATTTCTGTAAACCCACGCCATGAATTATCCCATCCCAGACAGCCCCCAAGATATTGTTGCCCTGCAACAAAGACCTGTTGATGAAGAATTGGTTGCATCTGCGATCGCCGGAGTCATTAAAATTGTCCGCGCTCAAGGTCAATCCTTGGAAGAATTAACCGCCCAGGTGCTAGCTGATGACCACATGCTGGATCAACAGCAGCGACGCTGGCTGAGTAAATTGGTTGCTCAAGCCTGGGATAGTTTCTCATAACAGCAGTGCGAGTAAAAATAAGTAGCTATATTTCGTGTTTCCCCAAATTGCCAATCGGATTTATTTGGTGTGGGAAGTAAAATGATGCTTGATTGAGATTGGCAATTACGCTGCTGTTAATAGAAATAATTCTGGGCAGCTAAAATCTTTTTTAAGACAGCAAATATTAGGATTCAGAAACCGTTGTGTTCTGAGATTTTAACTTTTCACTAGAGATAAACAAAGCTTTTGGTTGCGAGTACAGCAGCAAACCATACTCCAACCCTGCAACTACAGCTTGATAGGAAGCTTCCAAAATATTTGTGGAAACGCCTAAAGTAGTCCAGCGTTGATGTCCATTACCTGATTGTACCAAAGCTCGCGTCTTGGCGGTTGTGCCGGTATTGCCGTTAAGAATGCGGACTTTATAATCTGTGAGTTCAAACTCTGCTATTTGGGGATAAAACTTGACTAAAGCCTTGCGTAAAGCTGCGTCTAAAGCTGCTACCGGGCCTATACCTTCCGCAGCTTCTAAAATATTTTCCCCATTTACAGATACTTTAATTGTCGCTAAAGAATTTGTCGTTTCTTTGCCGGCGATTAAATCGCAGTGTACCTGAAAGCCGTTAATTTCAAAGAATTGCCGGCGTTTTCCCAAGGCTTCATACATTAACAAAGCAAAACTAGCTTCTGCGGCTTCAAATTGGTAGCCTTCACTCTCCAAATCTTTCATTTTTTGGAGAATTTGTCTGGCTTCTGGTTGACGTTGATCTAATTCAATTCCTAAAGTCCGGGCTTTGGCTAAGACATTACTCAGTCCAGACTGTTCGGAAATAACGATGCGGCGACGATTTCCTACTTGTTCTGGCTGAATGTGTTCATAAGTCAGGGGATTGCGTTCGACTGCGGAGACATGAATACCACCTTTGTGTGCAAATGCTGACATCCCCACAAAGGGCGCATGTTCATCAGGGGCGAGGTTGACTACTTCACTGACAAAGCGACTGGCTTCTGTAAGTTGGGCTAGCTCGTCTTCACCGATACAGCTATAACCTAACTTCAATTGTAAATTAGGAATCAAAGAACAAAGATTGGCATTGCCACAACGTTCACCGTAACCGTTGATTGTACCTTGTACCATCCTCGCCCCAGCCATGACAGCAGCTAAAGCATTCGCCACGGCTAAATCGGAGTCATTATGGGTATGAATCCCAATTTGGGGAATTTCCATCTGGGCTTTGTCAGCAACCAATGACGAATGACGATTGACTGCTTGGACAATTTCCGTAACTTCATGGGGTAAAGTTCCGCCATTGGTATCGCAGAGAACTAGCCATTCTGCACCAGAGGCGATCGCGGCTGCTAATGTTTTTAACGCATAATCGGGATTATGCTTGTAACCATCAAACCAATGTTCTGCATCGTAGATTACCCGCCTCCCTTGGCTACCAAGGTACTCAATGGTATCGCGGATCATCGCCAAATTCTCTTCTAAGGTCGTTTTTAGCCCTGTGGTGACATGTAAATCCCAGGATTTACCAAATACTGTCACCCAGCGCGTACCCGCCGCGAGAATGGCTTGCAGCATCGGCTCTGATGCAGCATTGGTGTGAGGGCGACGGGTAGAACAAAAAGCGACAATTTCGGAATGTTTCAGCGGATCTTCCTGTAATTGCCAGAAAAATTGTACATCCTTAGGATTGGCACCAGGCCAACCCCCTTCAATAAAGGGAATTCCTAGTTGATCTAGTCTTCTGACGATGCGTAACTTATCTTCTATAGACACCGATAGTCCTTCGCGTTGAGTACCATCCCGTAGCGTAGTGTCATAGAGCCAAAGTTGAGGTGAAGAATTTGTAGTCATATTTTTAGGCATGTGCCAAGATACAACAAAAAGCCAGTTTACTAATTCCCAAATGTCCACACAACTAGCTTTAAATAGCAACTGAGATTGTATGCGATCGCCACAGCAGTTATATTACTCAACAACCGAGGCAAAATAGTGTCCATTAGACAGCCGATTTCCGCGAAACTTTGGTGCAAAATGGTATTGACCTCTACAATGGCGGTGTTAAGGTAATAAACTATCACTCTGTTGGCAGATGTGGTAACTGAGTAGTTAAGGTAAAAGGCGAAGTTTTTTCTGCGATCGCTTCTGCTTATTCTCCTACAGCAGACCTACATCTCGCCTGACAAACCAATTGAGGTTTTAGACAAACAATAGTATGAAATAAAAAATTTGCTGAATTTCACCAAATTCGCAAATCAACACAAAAACACAAACTTAATGAGGAGCAAAGCAACATGGGTAGATGGACACCGCTAATTCTGATGGCTGGAGGCTTGGCTATATTGCTAGGTACATTACTAGGCATTAACTTTCCAATGGGGGGACAAAGCGCTAGTGTCCCAACAAATAGCAAAACTTCAAAAGTCCTCCCAGCTAATATTAACGTTAATAGCACAGAAGCGGGCAGAAATAACGGTTCTGCCAGCGAAAGCAGAAGCAATGTGGCACAAAATAATAATTCCACTGGTGATTCAGCCACAGATACCGAAAATTCCGACACAACTACTACAGATACTCAATCTACAGATAGTCAATCTACTGAAGAAAATTCAACTTCACAACCCATTCGTGCCTTGTGGTAGAGGTTGCTAGTCAATGGTTACGAGTTATAAGTTATAAGTTATGAGTGATGAGTTATTAGTTATGAGTTGTTAGTTATGTACTAATGATAAATGGCTAATAATGTATGACTAATGACTAATGACTAGTGACATTTTAATTATTGGCGGCGGCGTTATTGGTTTGGCGATCGCCGTAGAACTCAAACTGCGCGGGGCAAATGTCACCGTGCTTTGCCGTGATTTTAACGCCGCTGCTACCCATGCGGCGGCTGGGATGTTGGCACCAGATGCGGAAAAATTGACAGATGAGGCAATGTATGATTTATGCTGGCGATCGCGTGTTTTATATCCCGAATGGACTCACAAACTTGAAGAACTTGCTGGTTTACCCACACTTTATTGGCCTTGTGGCAGTTTAGCACCTGTTTATCAACCGCAAGAGCAGAAAAATCCCCTTTTGTCACCATCAGCGCGGGAATCACCTGCTTATTGGTTAGATAAAACCGCAATCCAGCAACATCAGCCAGGATTAGCATCTGAAGTAGTTGGGGGTTGGTGGTATCCCGAAGACGGACAAGTGGATAATCGCGCCTTAGCAAGGGTGCTGTGGACGGTGGCTGAGTCCTTGGGTGTGGAAATCAAAAACGGCGTTAGGGTTGAAGCCTTGTTACAACAGCAAGGTAAAGTATTGGGCGTACAAACTAGCGCTGGCGTTTTTCGCGCTAGCCATTATGTATTAGCCACTGGTGCTTGGTCAAATGAATTACTACCATTTCCCGTGTGTCCTGTCAAGGGGCAAATGTTGCGGCTGCGCGTACCGGAATCTTTACCAGAATTGCCCCTCAAACGGATTTTATTTGGCGAGAATACTTACATAGTACCCAGACGCGATCGCACAATTATTATTGGTGCAACAAAGGAAGATGTTGGTTTTACCCCAAACAATACCCCAGCCGGAATCCAAACATTACTCCAACAAGCTACCCGCCTTTATCCCCAATTACAAGATTACCCAATTGAGGAATTTTGGTGGGGATTTCGTCCCGGTACACCTGATGAATTACCAATTTTGGGAACTAGTCCCTGTGCAAATTTAACTTTAGCGGTAGGACATTATCGCAATGGGATTTTGCTAGCACCCATCACCGCAGTTATCATTGCTGATTTAATTACCCAAGAGAAATCAGATCCTTTATTATCTCACTTCCATTATTCGCGCTTCCTGCCGCAATCTACCCCCATGTTTACTCACTCTGCGAATTTCACCAACGGGCATCGTCCTGTTGCGACTTTAGATAACTTAGATCACAATGTCATTACCACCGAAGACTCACCATTAATCATTGCAGGTAAAACCTTCCGTTCTCGCCTAATGACTGGTACTGGTAAATATCGCAGCATTGCAGAAATGCAGCAAAGTATTGTTGCTAGTGAATGTCAAATTGTTACCGTCGCCGTGCGTCGAGTCCAAAGCAAAGCTGCGGGACATGAAGGTTTAGCCGAAGCACTCGATTGGCAGAAAATTTGGATGTTACCGAACACAGCCGGCTGTCAAACCGCAGAAGACGCGATTCGGGTAGCGCGGTTAGGGCGAGAAATGGCAAAACTTTTGGGACAGGAAGATAATAATTTCGTCAAATTAGAAGTTATCCCCGATCCTAAATATTTATTACCAGATCCCATTGGTACATTGCAAGCCGCAGAACAATTAGTTAAAGAAGGCTTTGCTGTATTGCCATATATCAATGCTGACCCGATGTTAGCCAAGCACTTAGAAGAAGCTGGCTGCGCCACAGTGATGCCCTTAGCCTCGCCCATCGGCTCCGGACAAGGCTTGAAGACTACAGCGAATATTCAAATCATCATTGAAAACTCCAAGATTCCCGTCGTAGTCGATGCGGGGATTGGTGCGCCATCAGAAGCAGCCCAAGCAATGGAACTAGGTGCAGATGCTTTATTAATTAATAGTGCGATCGCCTTGGCAAAAAATCCAGCTGCAATGGCACGCGCCATGAATCTAGCCGCCGTCGCTGGTCGTCTCGCCTACCTCGCCGGGAGAATGCCAATTAAAGACTACGCTAGTGCTAGTTCCCCACTCACAGGGACGATTAGTAGTTAGTCAGTGGTCAGTGGTCAGTTGTCTATTGACTATTGACTATTGATTCTGGACTATACCGAAAGTAACAATTATTTACTTTTTGTGAATAGGTACTATAAAGTTTATGCAACAATTAAACAAACGATAAGAACAAGGAATTAGTTCATGCCGTATACAAATGAAGAAGGCGGTCTTCTGAATAATTTTGCTCGCGAACCCAAGATTTATGCAGCAGAACCTCCAAATGCTGGACAAAAGCGAACCTATGTTGTTCTAGGAGTTGTCGCTACCGTCTTGGTTGGTGGTCTGATTTTTGTCGCCTTCTCTGTTTCGTAACCTCAGGTAAACGAAAAGAATTTTAATAAAATTTAATCTTTTCTGCTTTCAGGTGTCCATTTGCTAGGAGCCTGATTTTTTATTACAACAAGATAATTAAGTGATACCAATTCAAATTTATTTGAAAAGTCTCTGTTCTGCAATATTTATATCTTAACTATACAATAAATCAGGATTTTTTTACGTATAAATATTTAATTTGTGCGTGTTATCTATAAACTGTATACAAAAATCTCATCAAAAATGCCTGTGGCTTTGGCGATCGCTGTCAAAAATATAAAAAAATTATAAACTTAAAGTAAGTTAAGCAAAAAGCGGCGTGGAGGATGCTCTTACCAGCTTTTGAGTCTTAATAGCCAGAATGCGTTATCATGCTCAGTTAATGCGTGATTGCGTATATAGGCTGAAACTTGGTAAATCAGGGAATGTAGAGCGATCGCATTCACCAAGTAACCAGCAGTATCATTTATTTAGGGGATTGTAATTTTGGACTTTGAATTCCCCTAAGGGGTTGAGTACTTAGATGTACCCTTAAAGAGAATGTAAACTGTGTATTGGCTTTGTAGCCGCTATGAGCGTGAATGATACTGCACACACAGACAATTTTGCTTGGAATCGGCAAGTATATCACCGATTAAAACTTGCTTTGAGTCTGAACTTACGAAGACAACTGTTTCTCGCTGTTTGTGATGATTTACACTTAAGAAATCAAATAGCAGCGCGGTTGCATTCTACCTTGGCTTATCCGGTTGGGCAAGTGTTATATCAGCCAGATGATAGCCTAGAAAGTAGTACACCAGCCTATCCACGCCTAGCAACCTTACGTTTAAATCTCAGCGATCCTAATCCGATAGCCCAGATAAATCAATGGTTGGCGAATTATCCACCGCCGATTATTGGAGCATCAAAAGATACCCCAGGTAGACCTTTACCCGTACCGGCGTTTCAAATTGTCGGTGTAGAACTACTCACTAGACAGCCAGTAGCTATCCAGCGGATGTTTTTACACCATCTGCGCTTAACTGAGGAATTTTTATCTAGTCAACAAGCCAGCAACTTTTTAGAAGCGAGCATACTTTTATGGGTACCACGTCCTTGGTTATCGGCAATTCAGCAGTCAGCACCAGAGTTTTGGCATAGCCGTACTGGTGTATTTTTCTTTGTTGGAGATCCTACACCAACTGTACAAAATCCAGAATACTCAGAGCGATTTGCAGACTCTAGAAATTTAGATTTTGATGATTTTCAAGCCTCTATTTTAGAAGAAGCACCTATCCCCGCGGAACTAGAAGCCGCAGATGACAGTAAACTCGACTTGGAAGAGGATTTTGAATTTCCTACAGATGAACCAGTAAATAAGCAACAGCCACCACAGGAAGATTCTCTCCCAGCGGAATTACTAAAAGTCGAGGTACAGCAGGAATCAACCACGGTAAATACCAGCGAAAATTATTTTGAATCGCTGCCATCTTTGGCTCATATTAGTAAACAGTTATCCGATCTGGTATTAACAACAATTAATACCAAAATAATTGAGGATGATGAAGAGATTTCCCAAGCTCAGAAAATGCTAGCGGAAATTGAGCGATTACACTCACAAAACGCTTCGGGAGAATTGTTAGCCGCTGCTTATCATAAGTTAGGAAATTTTTATCGCCTGCGAATTGAACAAGGACAGGTAACTGTAGAAAATCTCATGGTAGCTATTATTGCTTATCAAGAGTCAATCACTTTTGATGATACTTCACCTCAGTTACCAGATATTTTGAATGATTTGGGTACGCTTTATTGGATGTTATACCGGACTCCATCGGCAGCGGAAGAGGGACAAACTTATATTGAGCAGGGAATTGAATTTTATAAGTTAGCTTTAAAGCTGATATCACCACAAACGCACCCAGAAACCTATGCGCGGGTGCAAAATAATTTAGGCACAGCTTATGGAGATTTAGCTCGGTTTGCTAACCCACCAGATTGTTGGCAACAAGCAGTTATAGCTTATAACGAAGCTTTGCGCTATCGTACAGTGGCGATGGAGCCGTTAAAGTATGCAGCTTGTCAGAATAATTTGGGTACGGCTTACTGGCACTTGGGGCAATACAATCAACCAGTTGTGAATTTAAAGAAAGCGATCGCATCTTACAACCTGGCGTTGGCTCACTACAACCCTCAAGATGAACCGCTCAAGTATGGCATGATTCAAAATAACATCGGCACAGCTTATTGGAATCTGGCACAATACGAACAACCCGCACACAATCTGCGGATGGCGATTGATGTTTATTGTGATGCGCTCAAATATCGCACAGCCGCCATTGTTCCTAGTGGCTGCGCTGCAACCCAAAATAACCTAGGTACGGCTTATTGGCATTTAGCTAACCTTTCACAAACACCGAAAGAAGATAGATATAATTATTTGCGATTGTGCATTACTGCGTATGATGAAGCTTTAGCTTTAGCACATTCACTTAATCCTGCTGCTTTAAGTTTTGATGTGTTATCTACTCACAATAATTTGGGTTTAGCCCATTATCAAATAGCCACAGATCAATATTTCAATGGTGATAAAACAAAGCGTTCTCAGCATTTAGAAGCAGCATTAAATAATCATTTACAAGCTTTAAATGGACTGAGCAAACAACCAGAAGCTTATCAAACTACATTTTCTTATGTGGTAAAAACTGTTCGCGCTTTCCACAGCGAATTAGGAATTCAAGGACAAAATTTCGCTTTATCCAAAGTTCCTGCTCAGATGTTACCGGAAATTTTACCTAAGTTGTAGATCCAGCAATTTGCTAGCGCTAATGTAAGGGTTTAACCATTGCTAAACCCCTACATTAGCTATGTTTGTCTATAATTCATATTTTGGATTAATTGTCAATAATTAAAAATTACTTTATAACTTATCTCTTAACCATGTCTTACCCATTTATTAAAACTAAATTACTATTTTTATGGAATTATAAAAAAAAATACCAATTATAAAAATTCACAGCTAAAGCAGGGAAGACAAATTTAGATTAATTCTGCAATTTATGGTTCATAATTCAATTTCTTCAAGTGCTTCTCCACAGAATTTGACTAATCATCAAGCTGATAATGCTCCTTTAGAAGTAGATGCGGTTGATTGGGAATTAAAAATAGCAAAATTAGTCGGTTTTGCGGAAGAATCTTTAGCTGATGATACCGAATTCTTAGAAAAATCAGCTAATCAAGAACCATCCCCGCCTCAACCAACAGAAGAGAAAACGGAACAGCCATTATCAACAAATCCCTTTGCAAAGTTAGGTTTGGTAGGTACTGCAACTTTAGCTGTAATTTTATTTGCTGGTGGGTTTTTAACTCAGATTATGAGCAGTAATGAACAACAACCCAGAAATAAGCAAATTGCAATTCAACCAACCCAATCACCCAATACACAACAATCCACAGAAGCAGAATTAGAGACAAAAGTCGAGACTTTGAAAACAAAATTAGCCTTGACTGAACAAGCACAGGCAGTGAAATTAGCACAACAACAACTCAGAAATGGAAAACAGATAGCATCTGCTGAGTTGGATGGTTCTAGTTCTAGACGAAGTACGAGCATCCAAACACCGATACCAACATCAACAGTTTACGTACCTCGGACAGTGACAGTTGAGCGGATTGTCAAATCTCCCTCTGTACCCATAGCTGCAATACCACCATCCCCACCAATCATTGCTAACCCACAAACTCCACCAATAGTGAGCGTCATTCCTTCAGCATCACCAAACCCAATGCAAATTTGGCAAGGTTTAGCAAAGTTAGGGAGCTATGGCGAAGTAGGTAATAGCGATCGCAATTATGAAAATACAACACCTCAACCACCAGCAAACAGCGATCGCGAGGAACAACAAGCAACCAACCCCGAACCGGAAGCAACACCAAAGCAGCAAGCGCCTAGAGTCAGTCAAGCAGTACGCCAAAGTCCCAAAACTCTAGCTATTGGGAGTCATGCAAAGGCTGTGTTGGCGACAGCTGTATTTGGCGAAACCTCTGAATCCGCAGATAAAGATAATGCAAATATTTTTGTAGTGCGGTTGCAAGAACCATTAAAAGGCGTAGATGGTGCGATCGCTATTCCTGCAAATACGGAACTCTTAACGCAAATGAGTTCTTTATCTGAGCAAGGTTTAGTCAAGCTAGAGGTAATGAAGGTAATTGTACCAGTTCAAGGACAACTGACAGAAAGAACTATACCGCAAAATGCCTTAATGATTCGTGCGCCTCAAGGTAAACCTCTCATCGCTAACCAATTTCCTAACCGAGGATCGTCTATTGCGAGTATGGATGTCGGATTATTTATCTTAGGCGGTCTTGGTAAAGCAGCCGAGTTAATGAATCGTACTGATTCGCAAATTGTGACTACAACTGGTTCTACTACTATTGTTAACAGTAACAATCCCGATCGTAACATTTTGGCTGGAGTTTTTGAAGGTGGGATGAATACTGTAGTACCGCAAATTGCCCAACGCAATCAACAAGCCATTTCCCAAATGTCGCAACGCAGTAATGTTTGGTTTCTCCCAGCAGGTACAGCAGTAGAAATTTATGTTAATCAATCTATACAATTTTAGTTTTTGATTAAGAAAAAAGCATCCATAGTTAGGATGCCTTAATAATATTTATTATTTATGTATCACACATTTTGCTAATGCGCCGATAGATCTGTTATCGGTCATAGCGATCGTATCTGTCATATCTGTCTCGTCTATCGTAGCGATCGTATCTGTCGTATCTGTCTCGTCTGTCATTTCTTCTGTTATATCTCTCGTATCGGTTGAATCGGTTGAATCCGCGATCGCCCATAACAAACTGAGCGCGACAACCATTTCTCACCCAAATACGATTTCTGTTGAAACCCCAATTGTCTCGACAACTGGCGTTAGATAACTGCCTAATTAACCTGACTCTACCTCTTGTGGGTATGGCACAACTATTACCCCGATTATTGTAGCTTTCACAAGTGATTACCTGTTGTGCTGAAGCTGGAGTAGGAACGCCCAGAATTGTACCAATAGTAATACTGGCAGCTATGAAGCTGGCAGCTATTAATGGAAACCGGGTAACCATATTAAATGTTAAATCTTTGGGTTGGAAATTTTTTATTTTTATAGATAAGCTTTATTTTAATTTGAATTTTGTAATTAAAAATCTATCTAAAGGTCAGACTTTTGGTAGATGCTTACTAACAATCAGGTTGTCTTTCCTAAAACAGAAAAAAATCCCATAAAAGCCAGATTTTGAGATAATTATTCAGCAAATTGCAACATATCGCTGGTAAACTCAATTTCAGTCATTGAGAAAGTTGTAATGAGATACAAACTTTTAGGTAAAAGTGGGTTAAGAGTTTCGGAACTCTGCTTAGGAACAATGACCTTTGGGGAAGATTGGGGTTGGGGTGCTTCTAAAGATGAAAGTCGGCAAATTTTTGATACCTTTGTGGAAGCTGGCGGTAATTTCATCGACACCGCTAATGGTTATACAGATGGTACCAGTGAAAAAATTGTGGGTGAATTAATCGCCAAGGATCGAGAACGTTTTGTGGTGGCGACTAAATATTCCTTTCCTTTGCGAATGAACGACAATAGAAACGATCCAAATGGTAGTGGAAACCATCGAAAAAATCTCATTCAATCTTTAGAAGGCAGCTTAAAACGGCTGAATACTGACTATATTGATTTATTTTGGCTGCACGCTTGGGATTTTACTACACCAGTAGAAGAAGTGATGCGATCGCTTGATGATGTCGTGCATCAAGGAAAGGTACTTTATGTAGGTATTTCTGATGTACCAGCTTGGATTATTGCTCAAGCTAATACTATCGCCCAGTATCAAGGTTGGACACCATTTGTCGCTTTGCAAGTAGAATATAGTTTAATTCAGCGCACGCCAGAACGGGATTTAATTCCAATGGCGAAAGCTTTAGATTTAGCCGTCACACCTTGGTCACCTTTAGGCGGTGGTGTCCTCACAGGTAAGTATAACAAGTCACCTCAACCAGGGGAAGAAGCAGGAAGATTAGCCAATCCCGCAACTGGGAATATTTCTGAACGCAGTTTAGCGATCGCAGAAGTAGTAACTCAAGTAGCAGGAGAAATCGGCCGCACCCCTTCTCAAGTGGCGATCGCTTGGTTACGCGCTCAAAGTGGTGTCATCATCCCGATTGTTGGCGCACGCAAGCTCAGTCAGTTTCAAGATAACTTAGAAGCTTTAGATGTCACCTTATCACCAGAACATCTGCAACGCCTGAATGAAGTTAGTCAAATTGAACTCGGATTTCCCCATGACTTCTTGCAAAATAATGTCATTCGTGATCGCTTATTTGGCGGCACATTTAGTGCCATAGATAACCATCGAGTTTGAGTGAGCTATTTTGCTTATGAGAAAGATAATAATTGATGAATGCTGAAAATCCCTCTATCTCTGGGAAGTTCCCCAGACTAAAGCACTATTTGTAGACTTGTTGTGACAAGCCAAGCAGATACGACAAATGAGCGACAATAAACTTGCATCCCGTCTTTATCCCACCCGCATTGATATTCCTGCTGAAGTGCGATCGCAAATTGTGGTACTTCTCAACCAAACTTTAGCAGCTACTTTAGATTTAAAAACCCACGCCAAACAAGCCCATTGGAATGTTAAAGGGACTGATTTTTATCAGCTACACGAGTTGTTTGATGAAATCGCTGGCGAACTCGAAGAATATATCGATATGTTTGCAGAACGTGTCACCGCTTTAGGTGGTTACGCCGTAGGTACAGCTCGCGCTGCTGCTAGCAATTCAATTCTTCCAGAATATCCCTTTGATATTTTAGATGGCAAAGACCATGTCACTGCTTTAGCAGATCGCTTTGCACCTTATGCGAAACATCTGCGCCAAGCGATCGCCAAAACTGATGATTTAGGTGACGCTGATACCGCTGACCTTTATACTGAAGTATCTCGTACCATTGATAAACGTCTCTGGTTCTTAGAAGCTCATCTGCAAGTAGCAGAAATTAAAGCGGAAAATGGCGCAGCTGGTGTTAAAGCTAATAAACAGCCCGCAACCGTCAAGTAATCTTCAAAGGCGATGGGAAACCCACTCTTTCAAAGGGTGGTAAGCTTGTTCTCACCATCGCCGTCAGTAGTCAGTAGCCAAAACAACTAGCTGCCAACTACTGCCCAACTAAAGTAAAATTTTACCTTCTATCCACCTTTTGACAGCGAGTAGTAACTTTTTGGTAAGTACGCCACTTTCAAGTGCGTACTTTTCATTTTGTATTTATATACCTTACTATTTAAATAGTTCACCAGCAAACTTGAAATAAAACAACAAAACTATAAGTCCTGAAATTTATTGATGGACTTTTAATTTTGAATTTTGCATACTTCTCCTGGCGGAGAGGCTACGCCAACGACAAGCAGAGTAAAAGTCTTGAATTTTTAATTCCCCCCAGAAGTTGACAAGGGTATTGGCAGTTTGATTTCTGGCAAAATCTATAATGATTACGCTAGATAAATTAGATATTTAATTCCAACTCTCTTGCAGACAAAGCTAAAGAATAATCATTATTTAGCATTGAATTTACTAGATTTCAAAACTCAGAAAATCAACTAAAAACGAGGTAAATTTATGTCTCAAAATACCAAAACTCTTGTTGTTCATCATGGCAAATCACGCGGTCATACTAAAATTAGTTGGCTCGATAGCTATCACACATTTTCTTTTGGAAATTTTTACGATCCTAACTACATGGGATTTCGTTCTCTCCGCGTAATTAACGACGATACAGTAGTTCCTGGTGCTGGATTTGGCACTCACGGACATCGTGATATGGAAATTCTTACCTATGTTTTGTCTGGCGCTTTAGAGCATAAAGATAGCCTAGGTACGGGTTCGGTGATTCGTCCTGGTGACGCACAGATCATGAGTGCGGGTACTGGTATTACCCACAGTGAGTATAATCATTCGCAAACTGAACCAGTACACTTTTTGCAAATCTGGATGCTACCCAATCAGCAAGGATTAAAACCCAGATACGAGCAGAAAAATTTCTCAGCCGAAGAAAAGCGGGGAAAACTACGTCTAATTGCGGCTAAAGATGCCCGTGATGGTGCGGTAAAAGTTTACCAAGATTTGGATTTATACGCATCTATTCTGGAAAAGGGTGATGTTGTGAATTTTTCAGTCAAGAGCGATCGCTATGCTTGGTTACATGTAGCTCAAGGTGTAGCCACTGTTAATGGCAAAGAACTCACAGCAGGTGATGCAGTACAAGTCAGTGGTGAAGAAACACTCGAAATCAGCACCAACGCCAGTGGGGAAATCTTGTTGTTTGATTTAGCTTAATGTCAATTTTGGCTCATATCAAGCAATCAAGTTCAAATTGAGAGCGTTTTAGCAGACAGCAATACAATCGTTTAATTTAGCTCTGTGATTGACTCACAGGGCTATTTTTTTCAAAAAAAATACCAAATTAGCCTAAGTATTATTATTAGATAATCTGTTAATCCTTTTTGATAAAGGATTTGATATTTTTCCTACTAAATATTCATGTGACAAATAACACAATTAGAAGATTAAAATCAGTCTTTCCAGTGCCCCATAATCAATGACGGCAGTTGCTTTAAGCCGGGAGACCCGTCCAACGCACTGCCTCCCCCATGCCCAAAAATATTTATAAACTAGATTTTATCACTGACCTTTCGGTAGATTAGCGTAAGTTATAAAAGCAGTATATTTATAAGTGGGATATTACATAATTTTTCAACAAGCGTCATGCTCAATCAGTAAATTAATGAAGCCAGCTTTTATTGTTCTAACTCACTTGTAGTTAAATTCTTCATAGGTTGCCTGCATACCATGACATCCCCTGAACACCAAACTGATTTTGACGAACGCCTTCCAGATTCGTCCTTTGAGCCACCCCCACAACAACGGCGGTGGCTTCGGTTATTACTAGCCGGAATATTATTGCTGGGTGGTGGCGCAGCTGTAGTCTGGCGTCTAGTCACTCCTCAACAACAAGCAGTTGCACCTGCTGCACCCAGCGGAGTAAGAGTGAAGATAGCACCAGTAGAAGCAGGCACAATTGAGGAAAGTTCTGACTTTATTGCCAATCTAGAATCTCGGCGTTCAGTTAGGTTACAACCGAGAATTGAAGGACAAGTGACGCAAATATTTGTGCGATCGGGAGATACCATTACTCAGGGAACGCCAATCATTCAAGTAGATCCCAGACAGCAACAAGCTACTGTGAGTGGGTTAAACGCTGGGGCTGAAGCAGCACAAGCACAACTGCAAAATGCTCTAGCAACACTCAAATCGCTACAAGCCGATCGCTTATCTAATGTTGCTGATGTGCGATTGAACCAGCAGGAATACGATCGCTATACTAGTCTAGCCGAGCAAGGAGCCGTATCGCGGCAAACTAAAGATCAGTATGCGAATCGACTGGCGATCGCCAAATCTCAACTCGCCGCCATCGATTCCAAAATTCAAGCACAGCAAGCAACCATATCCCAAACAGAAAAAGCTTTACAGCAAGCCCAAGCCAATACCAAGCAACAAGTAGTTGAGCTGCAATACTACAAAATTGCTGCGCCTTTTGCTGGTACAGTTGGTGATATACCCGTCAAAGTAGGTGATTTTGTTAATACTTCCACACAACTAGCGACAATCACTCAAAACCAACCTTTAGAAGTTAACATCTCTGTACCCCTAGAACGGGGCGCGCAATTGCGAAAAGGATTACCAGTGGAGGTTATGGATGCCCAAGGACAGCCCTTAGGTACGAGTAGAGTGTTTTTCATTTCTCCTAATGCCAGTAATGGTACTCAGTCAATCCAAATCAAAGCACTGTTAAGCAACCCACAAGGTAAGCTCCGGGCAGATCAATTAGTGCGAGCTAGAGTAATTTGGAATCGCAAACAAGGAGTGTTAATCCCAACAACAGCAGTATCGCGGATAGCTGGGGAAACATTTGTCTATGTAGCTCAAACAGAAAATTCCCCACAAGGTACACCTCAATTAATAGCGCGACAAAAACGGGTGAAATTAGGCAATATCCAAGGTAATAATTACCAAATTATCGAAGGATTGCAACCAGAAGAAAAAATCATCGTCTCAGGCTTGCTCAATCTGCGAGATGGTATTCCAGTTACACCGGAGTAGGGGCTAGGAGGGGGACAAGTGGGACAAGAAATTTTAGATTCGCAATCCAAAATCGCAAATCTAAAATCGCAAATCTAAAATCCAAAATTGTTTTCCATGCCCAATGCCCAATGCCCCATGCCCCATGCCCACAACTTAAGCAACCATTTACATGTTTGTTGACTTTTTTATCAGGCGACCAGTATTTACCAGTGTCTGCTCCATTATCATCCTTTTGGTAGGAGCCATCAGCATCCCCACGCTGCCCACGGCACAGTATCCAGAAATTAGCCCCACGCAGATTACTGTAACTGCAAACTATGTTGGTGCTAGTGCTGAAGTTGTAGAAAATACTGTCACAACTGTATTAGAACGCGAAATTAACGGTGTGGAAGGCTTGAAGTATATGACTTCAAGCAGTAGTAACAATGGTACTAGTACAATTACAGTCACTTTTGACCCCGCACGAGACAAAGATATTGCTGCCGTTGATGTGCAAAATCGGGTTTCTCTAGCTGAACCTCTGTTACCAGAGGTGGTGCAGCAAACTGGCGTCACTGTGAGAAAACAATCTAACAATATTCTGTTGGCGATCGGCTTGTATGCCGATAACAAAGAGTATGACAACGTTTTTTTAAGTAATTATGCTGACCTTTACTTAATCGATGCTATCAAAAGAATTAGGGGTGTAGGAGAGGCGCAGATTTTTGGCGAACGCCGTTATGCGATGCGGTTGTGGCTCGATCCTAACCGTCTTGCTAGTCGCAACCTCACCGCCCAAGATGTGATTGATGCCATCAACGAACAAAACTTACAGGTGGGTGCGGGGCAAATTGGTCAGCAGCCAGCTTTACCAGACCAAATGTATCAAATAGACCTGCAAGCCATCGGCAGACTTACGGAAGCCAGCGAATTTGCTGATATGGTCATCAAGACAGGTACAGATGGTACTTTGATCAAGCTGAAAGATGTGGGGCGGGCAGAACTGGGAGCAGAAAACTATAACTCTTTTCTGCGATTTCGCGGCAATGAAGGTGTGGGTGTAGGGATATTTGCTAGTCCTGGAAGTAATGCCCTAGAAGTTGCGCAGGCAGTGAAAGCCGAAATGGCGCGCTTGGCGCAAAGCTTTCCCAGAGGCATGAAATATCAAGTAGCCTTTGATACAACATTATTTGTTGAAGCGTCTTTAGCAGAAGTGGTGAAGACACTCATAGAAGCGATCGCACTTGTAGTCTTGGTAATTTTCCTCTTCTTGCAGGATTGGCGAACTACCTTGATTCCGGTAATTGTGATTCCGTTAACTTTGGTAGGGACATTTGCCTTTATCAAAGTTTTTGGCTTCTCTATCAACACCTTAACCATGTTTGGTTTAACTTTGGCAACAGGGTTGGTGGTGGATGACGCAATTATTGTTGTGGAGAATATCTCGCGATTAATTGAGGATGAAGGCTTAGCGCCGCGTCAGGCGGCGTCTCAGTCGATGCACGAGTTATTTGGGGCAGTAATTGCCACTTCGCTAGTACTGATGGCTGTATTTGTCCCTGTCGCCTTCTTCCCAGGCTCCACAGGACAGATATATAAACAATTTGCCCTTACCATCGCCTTTTCGATGGTGATTTCGACCTTTTTGGCGCTGACACTGACGCCTTCCCTTTCAGCTTTACTGCTGCGTCGCGGACAACGACCGCGCGGTTGGTTGGGTCGGATTTTTGTGCAGATTAATCGCTTTATTGATTGGACGCGCCGCGGCTATGAGCGATCGCTCCAACGTTTAAACCGGATAAAAGCGATCGTTGTCCTGTTATTCGTCCTTTCCTTAGGGTTTACAGCTTGGCTTTACACCCGCGTACCCACAGCATTTATCCCCGACGATGACCAAGGCTATTTCATCACCATTATCCAAGGGCCAGAAGGAGTTTCCCTAAACTACACCAGCAAAGTCATGGCTCAGGTAGAAAAAGAAATTCTTAAATTACCAGAAGTTACAGGTACCTTTGCGATCGGTGGATTTGGTTTTAGTGGTAACTCCGCTAATAGTGGAGCGATTTTCAGTACCCTGAAACCTTGGGAAGAACGTCACGAATCAGGACAGTCAGCACAAGCCATCATTGGTAAGTTAGCAGGAGTATTCTCTACCATTCCCGAAGCCAGAATTTTTCCAGTTAACCCCCCATCAATTCAAGGTTTAGGTAGTTTTGGCGGCTTCCAATTTCAACTGCAAGACAGAGCCGGTAACAGTGGTTTAAACAATCTTTTGCAAGTCATGGGTCAGTTACTCGAACGTGGTAATCAGACACCAGGACTACAAGGCGTATTCAGCACATTTAACGCGAATACACCGCAAATGCTGATTGAAGTAGACCGCAACAAAGCCAAAGCACTGCAAGTTAATGTAGACGATATCTTTAATACCCTCCAGAGTTACTTGGGTTCGCGGTATGTCAACGACTTTAACCTACTACAACGAACTTACCGCGTATATGTGCAAGCAGACGCACAATTTCGCTCCAATCCTGAAGATATCACCAAGTTATACGTCCGTTCTGAGAATAATCAAATGATTGCTCTCAGTAATTTGGTAAAAGTAACTCCAACAATTGGCGCACAAACAATTAACCACTATAACTTGTTCCGTTCCATTGAAATTAACGGTGCAGCTGCACCAGGTTATAGTTCTGGACAAGCAACCCAAGCAATGGAGCAATTAGCCAAACAAATTCTTCCCGCCAGTATGGGCTACGAATGGTCGGGAATCGCCGCCGAAGAACAACAATCAGGTGGTTTAGCACCCTTAATTTTTATCTTGGGACTTGTCTTTGTGTTCTTAGTACTGGCTGCTCAGTATGAGAACTACGTTGACCCCTTAACTATTATGCTTTCCGTACCCCTAGCAATCTTGGGTGCATTGTTAGCCCAGTCGATGCGTGGTCTAGCCAACGATGTGTTTTGCCAAGTGGGTTTAGTGATGCTGATTGGTTTGGCAAGTAAAAACGCCATTTTGATTGTAGAATTTGCCAACCAACTGCGGGAGCAAGGTCTACCACTAGCCAAAGCAGCTATTCAAGCATCTCAAGAACGGTTGCGACCGATTTTGATGACATCTCTATCTTTTATTTTGGGTATTTGGCCGTTAGTCAATCCCGAAGGAGCCGGTGCAGCCAGTAGGAGATCTCTGGGTACAGCGGTGGCTGGTGGGATGCTTGTCTCTACTTTCTTGAGCTTGTTTGTGGTGCCCATCTTATATATTGTGATTGGCAAAATTCGCGATCGCTTTCGCCGCCATCCTCAGGAGCCACAACTACCAGAACCTACCCAAGATGGCAAGGTTCACCACTCAACTCACCACTAAATTTAACCTCCCTAGATTAGAGTTGGTAAATTAGCGGTGTTATCGTAGCCAGGGCTTTAGTCCTGGCTATGAAATTTAACAACTCTTCTCGCCAGTGATGAAGTCAGATAGATTACTCGACAAAATATTCGCCGCAAGGGCGGAATTGCCTAATCTGAAAATGAAGAATAATTAGTACCCAACATTTTCACTAGTCACAGTTACTCAACAGGCAACTAGCGATGAATATTTAAATAGCACAACTAGGGTACTAATAACTAATTACTCATACCCAATGCCCAATCCCCCATGCCCCATGCCCAATCTCATAAATCAAAGATATAATTTGGAAGCTGAAAAATCTTTCAGTTCTATAATGTCCTCAAGCCGCTAATAAAATGGGCGAGCAAATATGGGCTAGAAAGCGTTTTATCAAACGTTTCTAGTTCTAGATAAACATGCTCATTCACTCTCTTTTGGCTTCTGTTTTAGCTCAGTAAATATCATTTTCCCAACATCCCAAAATTATGGATTTGTCAAACTTTACTACTCTTCAAAACTTAGAAGCTGCTTTTGGTGGCGAATCGATGGCAAACAGAAAGTATCTGTTTTTTGCTGAAGTAGCAAATAAGCTTGGGTTTAAAGACTTAGCAAAACTGTTTAAAGAAACAGCAGAACAAGAAACAGCTCATGCTTTTGCACATTTTGTTTTGCTGCATCCAGAACTGGTAGTAAAAGATCCAGATGCTTTAACAGACGAACAAAAGCGGGCAATTGTTTCTCGTTGTTTATCTTTAGCAATTGAAGGTGAAACTTACGAATACACTACCATGTATCCAGAGTTCGCCGCCGCCGCCGAACGCGATCGAGACAATCCAGCCGCGGAAGAATTTACTAAACAAGCGCAAGAATCTAGCGAACATGCTAATACATTCCGCGAAGCAGCACATCGTTTTGGATTGTTAAAATTCATCGAAAATTATCACGCTGATCGCTACGCCGAAGCTTTAGAAGTTTTAAATGGTGGACAAGCTGCAACCAGAGTTGCTGGTGAAGATCCCAAAACTCGGAAATGGATTTGCAGACAATGCAGCATGATTTACGATCCGGTGACTGGCGATCCTGATTCTGGTATTGCTCCAGGTACTCCATTTGAAGAAATTCCTGATGATTGGCGTTGTCCCATTTGTGGCGCTACCAAGAAAACCTTTAAACCACTTGAAGAAAAAGTTGCTGCATAAAATTTAATATAGCAGTTCTCTATTGAATGGGACACTTTGTAAGGACACAACTTTAGTTGTGTCCTTATTATTTATCAGGGTAACTATCGTGAATTCTGAAGAAAAACCCAATCAATTAGAAACCCAAAAACCTGTTCATTTAGATCTAAATTTTCAAATAGTTTGTGCTATTAGTTTAATTGCTGTCTTGGGAGTGTCTAGCATTACTCCTGCTTTTCCCAGTTTAGCCAAATCCTTGAATATTAAACCACAAAATTTAGGTTTATTAGTGACAGCATTTACATTACCATCTCTAATTTTAGGCCCAGTTATTGGTGTGCTTGCTGATAGAATTGGCAGAAAAAAAATTATTGTTCCATCCTTGATTTTATTTGGTATCGCTGGTACAGCTTGCGGTTTAGTTCGCGACTTTAATTTATTACTATTTTTGCGTTTGCTGCAAGGAATTGGTGCTGCACCTTTGCTGTCTTTGAGTACTACCCTCATTGGTGATTTATACACAGGGGCAAAACGTATGACGGCAATGGGTTACAATGCAAGTGTGAGCAGTATAGGTACAGCAAGCTATCCCACCATTGGCGGTGCATTGGCAACATTAGGTTGGTTTTATCCGTTTCTGTTGCCGATTTTAGCAATTCCTATTGGTTTATTCGTATTCTTTGGACTCAATAATCCAGAACCAAAAGGCGATCGCAATCTCAAAGAATATTTAACAAATGCTGCCAAAATTCTCAAAAATCGCAGATTATTTGGATTATTTATCGCTAGTGCAGCTAACTTTGTTCTCCTTTATGGAGCTTATGTTACTTATTTTCCCCAATTAATTAACGATACTTTTAAAGCCCCAGCATCCGTAATTGGCATTCTACTCTCTAGTGTTTCTGTCGCTATTATTATCTCATCTTCCCAATTAGGCAGATTAGCTAGAACCTATCCAGCAACACATTTAATTCAAGCATCCTTTATTTTATATGCCCTAGCTCTGATTATTGTTCCCTTGATGCCAAGTATTTGGTTTTTATTAATTCCTACCACAATTTTTGGTATAGGTTTAGGGCTGGGTTTTCCTAGTATTCAAACACTGTTAGCAGATTTAGCACCAAAAGAATATTTGGCAACAATCTTATCAGTAAATGGCACATTTTTTGGATTAGGGCAAACATTAGGGCCTGTTTTGATGGGTTTCGCCTTTGGTATTGGTGGCATAAATAGTGTATTTTATGCTGGAGTAGGATTCGCAATTTTAGTGTTTTTTATCTTTAGATATTTGACTTGTAATCGGGGTTAGGAATTATAATGTGGAAAATAAAAATAGCAGCATTACTTATTGTTTATTAGCCTAGAATTAAGTGATTGCTTCTTAAGCAGAGTAATCCGGCTTTAAAATCCCTAAAATTATTTTTAGAGGCACAAAGTTTGGTGCCTCTAATCATTTATTTATGGCTGTATTTAGTATATGTTTTAGCACGTAAGTACGTAGGAAAAATAATCAAAATTCATGTGGTAACTACTAAACTCTAATCATAAACCTGCGCTTAAGATGGTGTGAGTTTTTGGGCACCTGATGTGACAGACAATCACCAACAGCAACGAAAGATAATTACTGTATTCGCGATCGCTTTTTCCGTAACAGCTTGTAGTTTGACTGCGGGTATTACCCCACAATTAAAAACTAACCATCTACCAACTCAAATTAATCCTATTCAAGTTCCCCAAAAAAACTTAACTAGTCAAATTAATAGCCAATCACAGCCGCCAACTAAACCAACTAAAGTAGAAAACTTAAATTTTACAGTCCCAGCGACATTTCAGGGAAAAACTATTTACCATGTCCAACCTCAAAATAGCGAGAAAGTTATTGCCCTAAGCATTGATGATGGCCCCTGGCCAAATACCACAATCCAAATGCTAGATATTCTCAAACAAAATGATGTGAAAGCCACATTTTTTTGGGTAGGACAAGCCATACAAGCTAATCCCGAAATTGCTAAGCGAGTGGTAGCCGAAGGACACGCTATTGGTAATCATACTTGGCATCATTGGTATCGCCGTATGGATATAGCCACAGCTAAAAGTGAAATTGAACGTACAAACGAACTTATATATAAAACCACAGGAGTCAAAACAAGTTTGTTTCGTCCTCCTGGAGGCGTTTTAAATAATGGATTAGCAGCTTATGCCAAAAGCCAAAATTATGCAGTAGTTATGTGGTCGCAAACTTCTGCTGATACCGATCCGCGTGCTAAATCTCAAGTATTCGTTAAGAATGTCTTAAGAGATGCTAAACCAGGATCTATAGTATTGATGCACGATGGCGGAGGCGATCGCACAAGAACTGTACAAGCCTTACCAGAAATCATTACCAGACTCAAACAGCAAGGCTATCGATTTGTCACAGTTCCCGAACTCTTAAAAATTGAACAGTCAACAATCAACCGTTAACTGTCAACTGTCCCTCATTCACTCATCGCTGAGGCGCAAGCTTGCGCTTCTTGCCAAATTTTATGCAAGAAGAACTCGGTGCGATCGCTCATGGTGGTGACAAACACACCTACAGCGTCCTCCGAACCATTAGATAGCCAAGAACCCTGTAAGGTAACTTCTAAATATTCGCTATCACAGGTACACAGTGCCATAATCTCACTGTCATTGCGTTTCACCTCAGATTTGAGCCTTTCTACTCCTGGTAAATCAACAGGAAGCAAAAAGGAAGCTGTACTGGGTTCAACACAAAGAGATTGACCGACTCGCAATGCTAAAATCACTCGCTGTGCTACCCATTCTTCCAGCGAGAGACTCAAGCACTCTAAATAAAAGCTCCTTTCGGTGTAAGTTAATTTCAGCATTCCTTCTGCTCTCCTGTTATTCCAGGTTTGCTTGCAAATTGATCCAGAACTGTTTGTGTACAAAAATCGGCTTCAGTTGGGTATGCAGTCGCATACCAGCCTCTGTTTTCTGGCGATTTCTGTTGCGGTAGTTATTCCCTATATAAGAAGCACCAGGCGATCGCAAACTGACATGCTCTAGTGTTAGATTTTGGTTACTATCGCCATATTGGCAACTGTTATTGTCTGGCCGCAACATTTCTCGCCTATTGGGAGAAACTTTACCCTTGCGTCCACCAACTGCCATCTTTAAACCAATGTGTCTCAACGCGTCGAATATTAATCCGCCTTTGACAGGAAACAGTGGTAAGTAATTTTCAGGAAATACCACTACATATTGCTCTAACACTTGCATCGCGATCGTCACAGCTTGACTCCTTATGAAAAAACCCCCGCTTCTTGTTTCTCTGAAGCGGGGGTGGGAAATTGACCTTAAGGTTTTCTGGTCTATATCGGTACAGTATGACTTTTGCGCCTGTACCTCCCGCTTCTTATGTCTAGTTGTGGTTTTGCATTCAGCCCATGAATGCTGATATTTCTCAAATCATAATTACTGTCTGTGAATTGCCCATACTGGTGGCCACCATTACCCATAAAAAAATACTCCACTCCCAACAGTGCTGATTCCCGACTGGATCGGCAGTTGTTAGCACTTAAAGAAGTAGAGATGGGGAAAATGGATTTCACAGAAAATTTCACCTATTGAACATTCCTTTAAACATACTACACTTGTATTACTATCCTGTCCATACCTTAAAGGAGAAAAAGTCATGCATACAATCGCTCGCACCCCAACCACCGATATGGAAGTTACCAGCATCCGTCTAGAACGCGAACTTAAAGAAAAACTCAAAGATATAGCTGGCAATCAGGGATATCAAGCCTTAATTCGCGATATCCTCTGGAATTATGTACAGCAAAAATCAGGTGAGTGGAAACCGCGATTTTCGCGAACTGATATCCGAGCGAGCATAGCAGCCACGGCGCAACAAGAAGAACGTTGTGTACTCACAGGTCAAGTCATTCAACCACAACAGCCGATGCTTTTAGGACTAACAAGAAATGGCGATATGGTTCCTCTAAGCATCGACAGTTTGGCTGGATAGTTTTACTGCATCTGAATGCAGCCTAGTTACCACTGATTCGGGAAACTAGGCTGCATTCAGCATTAAATTTTATCTAAATTATAAATAAATCTTATATCAAATTTGTGAGATATCTTGTTAGACATCTATATAGTCCTTAAATTTTCTCGATAATCGCCCTGAGTATTAGACTCTATGAGCAAAATCGAACTGTACCCCCTAGGGGGTTTCACATCACTTGACAGATAAGAATCATCAGCATATTAAGTAAATGATTATTGAGCGTAGGAGTGAAGCAACAATACCCATCTATACTTGGCTACTAAAATCAAGCAGGTATCTACATTGTTTCTGAAGCTCTACCTAAATCGGATTTTATTTTCAGTTAGACCTATAAAGGGTTAATTTACTGAGAACAGGAATTGTGAAAAAAATATAATGATTTTTGGGTTGGTTCTCCGTGTTAACACGGGGGACACTATCAGACTTTTGGCTGCAATTCCAGAGAAATTACGGTTTATGTATAGTTACAGACAGGATATTCTATGTCCAAGTTAGTAAATTAACCGAACCTGAGCGAGTTAAACATAATCTAGCAAGGGTGTTTTAGTATATCCTTAGGTATCTGATTACTTGTGTAAAAAATCGTTTAATATACCAAATACTTAGTCATCTGCCATAGAAAGGGGCTATAACAGGTGAGAGAAGTCTTCATTAAAGATATGCAATTCATCAGGGTGCACCAAACATAAGAAAAGGTGAACAACTAAGCCAATGAGGTTGGGTGCAAAACAATGGGGTCGTTATCCAAGAGCGTACCAGGAATGAAAAAGCGTTTATCATCGCCGCCACAGTGCCCAGATGACGTAGATCGACTACAATCATACCCAGTCAAGCTGATGCAGCATCCGCAAGAACCAGCCCACCAGTTGTTACAACAGATTAATCAACTCATCGCTACCACACCAGCGACGATATTAATGCTGCAAGAACTGGCAAAATTGCTGGGAATTACCTTTGGGGTAGATTGCTGCTTAGTGACAGTGATGAGCGAGCCATCTACTGAAGCAACTATTGCTAATTGGTGTCATGAAGAATATCTAGGGTTACCACACTCAGACGAAATCTTCTCAATGGAACAGTTGCTCATGGAACTGAATGTAGTTCAATGTGCAGCCGAACCTTTAAATATTGAGGACATTTCCACCATTCAAAAAAGTCTGGAAATTGGTTGTCAATCTTTGCCACTACCAATTAAAGCTGTTTTGGCAATACCTACCCGCTTTCGGGGTAAAAATAATGGTGTAATTAGCCTAATTAAATTTCACCCCCATAATTGGACTCCATCAGAACAGCAACTATTAAAAACTGTTGAGTCTTCTTGTGCGATCGCACTATCGCAAGTCGCACAATCACAGTTAATAGCGTCTCAACAGCAGCATTTACAAAAGAATGATCAATATCAAAGCCTGATCAAGCAATTAACTATACTCAGCCGCAGCAACTTAGAGTTAAATCAAATGCTGCAATTAGCGATCGCTTCAGCGGCGGAATCGCTACAGGCAGATCGAGGCCTGTTTATTATGTTGAAGTATACAGATCCCCTATTCCGCACTCGATCAAAAAAACAAATTCCTAATGCTAAAGCCACCGTAGTCAGACAGTGGACTAAGGATATTCAAAATCTTTCTAGCAGTACATCAGATATTTTAAATGACCAGTCTTTTGTGGTTGCCGAGTGTGGTTTATGCCAACACATCTTCACCGACTCCGGAAAACCAGTAGTTATTAATGACTATGCACAACAGAAAGATATTGTAGCAGCAGCTCCACTGTTCGCCTTAGAGCAGTACCCAGCAATGCTGTTAATGCCATTAGAGAGTCAAGGCAGAATCTTAGGATTTTTGGTGTTACAGCAAGCAGCCGCTCGTACTTGGCAAGCAGCAGAATTAAATCTGGTAGAAATGGTTTGTGCCCAAGTCAGCAATGCAATTATTCAGTCACAGACATTGCGACAAGTACAAAATTTAGTCGATGAGCGCACAGCCAAACTCCAAAGCAGCCTGGAATTGCAAGCGAAATTGCACGAACGCACAAGGCAATATGTAGAGCAGTTGCGAGAACTCAACGAACTCAAAGATGAATTTTTGAGCAATATGAGCGATCGCTTGCGCTATCCATTGACAAATATGATGATGTCAATTAAAAATTTGCGCTTACCAGGGATCACCGCAGATCGTCAAAATCGCTATCTCGATATTTTAGAGCAGGAATGTAGCAAAGAAATCAACTTGATTAATGACTTGCTTACACTCCAGAAACTAGAGTCACAACAAGCAACTCCACTATTTAAAACTATTGATTTAAATACCAGAGTTCAAGATTTAGCAGCTTCCTTCGAGACAAAACTAGCGGAAAAATCACTCAGCATTAATCTCGATTTACCAGCAGAGTCCTTAAAATTACAAACAGAAATCGAAAGTTTTGACCGCATCCTCCAAGAGTTGTTGACTAATGCTTGTAAATACTCAGAGCATGACACCTTTGTAGAATTACAAGCCACTCACGAAGTTAACCAACTGGTCGATCAAGTTATTATTAAAGTGACTAATACAGGGCGTGGAATCTCTTCTGAAGAAGCGACTTACATCTTCGATAAGTTCCGTCGTGGTAAAGGACGCTGGACTCCTGGGACTGGTTTAGGTTTAGCTTTAGCCAAGTCTCTTGTGCAGCATTTAAATGGGACAATTGCCGTTGAGAGTACAAAAATTGCAGATTCCGATCTGAGCAAAATTTGTTTTACCTTGACGCTACCCCAGTTCTCTGACGAAAGCAAACTATATTCCGAAAGTGACTGAACAACCTAACACTACAGCGGACATGAATTTCGACACTGCTAGTGACGAAACCAACCTCGAACAAAATTTGACTTTTGATACAGGTGTTGAGCCATCTGTAGATGTTCAAATTGAAAAAATCGCCGATCGACAACGACAAATCACCGCGAAAATCCAGATACCCCAACCAGTAGAGCAAATCTGGAACGTACTCACCGATTACGAAGCTTTAGCCGATTTCATTCCTAATTTGGCTAAAAGTCGTCTGCTAGACCATCCTGATGGTGGTATTCGCCTAGAACAGGTAGGCTCGCAACGCTTACTCAACTTTAACTTTTGTGCCCGTGTAGTGCTTGATTTACAAGAATCGTTCCTGCAAGAAATCAAATTCTGCATGGTAGAAGGAGATTTCAAAGGCTTTTCTGGGAGTTGGTGTTTAGAGCCTTATTCCGGCGGTGAGATGACAGGTACAAATCTCTGCTACACAATTCAAGTTTGGCCTAAGCTCACTATGCCCATCACAATTATTGAAAATCGCCTCAGCAAAGATCTGCGGTTAAATCTTTTAGCTATTTACCAACGTGTCCAACAATTAGCTAATCATTAGCTCATCAATTAAGGTGAATATCAAAAACCCATCCTGAATCCACGTCAAAGATTTAGGATGGGTTTTGAATTTAAGACTTAAACTAAAAACAAAACTACTTATTGCAGTTCATTCTTATTTTTAATACCCCCAGGGGAATTCGAATCCCCGTTACCTCCGTGAAAGGGAGGTGTCCTAGGCCTCTAGACGATGGGGGCGCGTCGGACTCAAGCCTTTTATAAATTAACCAATTTTCCAGAAGTTGTCAACAGTCTCTGCCAAAGTTTTTTTGAGATACTCAATCGTCAAAACTTCCGTTTCCTCTGCCCAATGCCCAACCGTCCTTTTTGCCAATCCCATGAAAATACAGTATTATGGAAAACTAAGTATGGAAAAAAGTTTGATTTTAACAAGGAAAAAGGGTGTGATGTTGTACCCTTTAGAGGTAATATTTACTCTTCTTTACAAAAGATTTTGATATTTATCGCTCAAAATCTACAACATGGAAGCATCTTTTGAAATCACCTTACAGATGGTGACTGCTGTCGTTGCAGGTATTAGCGCCCAAGTCCTGGCTGCCTATCTCCGGGTACCTAGCATTGTGCTATTGCTGCTGTTGGGCATTTTGCTGGGTTCTGATGGTATTGGTTTATTGCACCCGCATATGCTAGGCATGGGTTTGGAAGTGATTGTCGCTCTCGCAACGGCAATAATTTTGTTTGAGGGTGGACTCAACTTGGATTTGCGTGAGTTGGGTAGGGTTTCTGTCAGCCTACAATTACTCGTTACTTTAGGAACTCTGGTGACGCTGCTGGGTGGAAGTATGGCGGCTCACTGGTTGGGTGAGTTTCCCTGGAATATTGCGTTTCTCTACGCCTCGATAATTGTGGTAACAGGCCCCACAGTCATTAATCCTCTGCTGAAACAAATCAACGTCGATCGCCAAGTAGCCACCCTACTAGAAGGCGAAGGGGTATTAATTGACCCAGTGGGAGCAATTCTGGCTTTTGTGGTTTTGGATACGATTTTAAACGGCGATGCAGACCCGTTAAATGCCATCTTCGGTTTGCTGATGCGTCTGGGTGTGGGTGGAACTATTGGCGCGGCTGGTGGTTATTTAATGAGTTTGATTTTCAAACGGGCTAATTTTCTGTCGTTTGAACTGAAAAATTTGGTGGTATTAGCCATACTTTGGGGTCTGTTTACCCTAGCGCAGACTATTCGCAGCGAATCGGGTGTGATGACTACGGTTATTGCTGGGGCTGTATTTGCTAACTCTTCGGTACCGGAAGAGAGACTTTTACGCCATTTTAAAGGTCAATTGACGATTCTTAGCGTTTCTGTACTGTTTATCTTGCTTGCAGCTGATTTATCAATTGCGAGTGTGTTTGCTTTGGGTTGGGGTAGTTTACTCACGGTTTTGGTGCTGATGTTTGTCGTAAGACCGATTAACATCCTGTTATGTACCTGGAATAGTGACTTAAATTGGCGACAGAAATTATTTTTAAGCTGGGTTGCACCTAGAGGAATTGTGGCGGCTTCTGTGGCGTCTTTGTTTGCCATTTCCTTGACGCAGCGCGGTATTAATGGAGGCGATGCGATTAAAGCCCTGGTTTTCCTGACTATTATCATGACGGTTGTCTGCCAAGGGCTTACAGCTGGACAAATTGCCAAGTGGCTGCAAATTACTTCAAAAGAGGCTACTGGGGCGGTAATTGTGGGTTGCAATCCCTTGAGTCTGTTGATTGCCCGATTCTTCCAAGAACGGGGCGAAAATGTCGTGATGATTGATACAGATCCAGATTGCTTTGCTCAAGCTGAAGCCCAGAATTTGCGGGTAATTGCTAGTAGTGCCTTAGATACCGCTGTGTTAGAAGAGGCAGGATTAGCCTCGATGGGCACTTTTTTGGCCATGACTAGTAATGGTGAGGTAAATTTTGTTTTGGCACAACGGGCGGCTGAGGAGTTTAGTCCGCCGCGGGTGTTAGCTGTTTATCCGCGCGATCCCCAAGCTAATAGTTCTGTAACGAGTAAAGTTAACCAAGCTTTTGTTTCTGACTTAGCGATTAAAACTTGGAATGAGTATTTGAATGATGGGCGGGTAAAGTTAGGAACGACGACGCTGAATGAATTGGAATTTGCAAGTCAGCAAGATCACATCCAAGAAAAAATTCGGACTGGGATTTTAGTACCGCTGTTGTTGGAAAGAGAACAACGTTTACAGGTAATGCCTGTTAATCAAGAATGGGAAGTAGGCGATCGCATTATCTACCTGTTACATGACCCCAGACCAAATCTTCTCAAACGCTTATCTGGTGGGAGTAAATCTACTCGTCTACCCCTGGAAACCTTACCTGAGGTAGAAGAGGTTCCTTTAGCAAAACTGGCTCAACTTTCCACTAGTGAAGCTGCTGGAAGTTGATCCAAGTTGCTGTACATT
Source organism: Tolypothrix sp. FACHB-123 (assembly GCF_014697075.1). Classification (GTDB taxonomy): domain Bacteria; phylum Cyanobacteriota; class Cyanobacteriia; order Cyanobacteriales; family Nostocaceae; genus Aulosira. Next base: position 99,619 of record NZ_JACJRE010000024.1, read on the forward strand.
TCCTTCTCTTGCCACAGTAAAGCAGCTAAATGCACTATAGCTAGAAGTAAAGCAATGGGGGAAATAATATAACTGTTTAATGCGTAAAGGTGCTGGACTGTGATGGTATTAATTGTGCCGCCACCGGTGAGGATGTCTCGCAACTGTCCGCCAATCAGAGGAATGGCTTCGATGGTTCCTAGTTCAATACTAAAACGCCAGTATCCTTCCTGAGTCCAGTCTAGAAGCATGGCTGTCCAATCTAACGCGATCGCACTGAGGGTCAAGAAAATCCCACTAATCCAAGCTGTCAACCAACTCTTGCGAAATTGGCGAGCTAAAAACATCACCACAAGTTGAATTAAGGCGATCGCAATTAAACTATTACCAGAAAAATCATGTGCTTTATGAAATAACCAACCATAAGGCACCGTGCTATTAATCATTTTCAACGATCGATAAGCACCACCTGCTGTTGGTTCGTAATAAAAAGACAGTAAAACTCCCGTAGTGAGGTCAATCAAGCACAAGGTCAAAATTACGACTGATAGTATGGTCGCTAGTCGCCGCAAAATCCTATCGAACTGGGTACTTTGCATGGCTGACACCTCTTTACATGATGTAAATGTGTATTAATATTACAATTTTAACTAAGAAATATTAAAAAATCTAATTAAAGTAAAATCTATGCTTATGGTAGATAAATTTCTATTTTGCAAAAATTAGGAATTAAGCCAAATATTTTGCCCAATTTGGGAGAATTTCTGATGAGCCATACCAAATACCAGGGCTTCTGGGCGAATGTCTAGCGCCTTCGATGACTAAGTTTTCTGCACCATCAAGATGACCAGCGACAATGGGTGTGATGCCATCTCCCCAAGTATTACCTTGACCGCAAGTTAATTGGTAGCTACTGTAAGCTAACCAACTACCGGGTCGCCTGACACCAAAAATAGTTTTACCAGCTACACATACGTAACGAATATTTGGATAAAAAGCTCCAGGGTAGTTGTTGCTGACAAAATCTAGATTCCAGCGCGTCCAGCGTTCTTGAATAATATGAGGTGTCCCCAAGATGACCAAAGTAGCGACTAAAGGGTGAGCTTGCCAAACAGAAGATGAAACTGCTTCCCTTCCATAAGGTTTCTCGCCTAAATAAATCCGCGATATCCAAGCACCTGCTGAATGACCAATCAAGTTGATTTGAGAACTGTTATATTGATGTAATATCTGCTTAACAGTAAAATCGAGTTGCTGGACAATTGGCGTTACAGGTCTACCGCCAAGCAAGGCAAACCAGTCTCGCCGACGCAAGGGAACTGTGACTGCGGAAAAACCCAACTGCTGTAGAGATTGTTCGAGTTGGCGGTAAGCGATGTCTAACGACAAGCCGCTTTGCTTCTACGCGCTTTCTAAATATCCAGGTAAAATAACAGTGCGTAGAGGCATTTGATTTATTGGGAAGTTTGACAAGAATCTATGCAAGTCATAAGAAAATGACGCGATCGTTTCTGGCTTGCTCAATCAGCAAATGCCACTGTGAAGTACAATATTACTTTATTAGAAAAAATAAAACTTAAAAAAATCGCAATTTAGCCGTTTTGTGCTCAACAGAGAAAGCTATTATTTTTAGAGGGAAGCATCCATATCCTACTAGAGTACAACCGGATCAATAATTTAGAGCTTGAAAAATAATTTATTGATAGTCAACTGCAATTGAGCTGAGTGAACGATAACTGCTATGTCTTACGTCTCCCTACTGAAAAATCTACCAGAAATTTTATCCCAGCCAACTGGGATAGCAGCAATAGCATCTGTTGGCATTCACGGTGCTATTGCATTGATTGTGCCATTAGTACCTGTAGACTCCAATAAAACTAAAGAATCAGCATCATCTAAAACCGTTGGAGTGATGGAATTAAGTCAGGCTGACCAACAACGGCTGCCAGAAATTCCCGGTTCGTCACCAATTCTTCCCCAATCTCCAGTTCAGCTCCAACAATCTCAAATTCCCCAGATGAATTTGGGTGGACAAACCAATTTATCGGCATTTCCACCACCACCACCGGCTCCTAATCCTAGTCAGATGATGTTGGAACCCATCCCCGCATCACCTACGAATTACGGTATTTCTGCCCTGCCAAAACAGCAGCCTTTGCGGACATACTCTAAAAAAGATTTAGGATTAGACACCTCGGATTTAAATACTAGAAGCAAATTCTCTTCATCAATTGCCCGCTTCAGTAACAAGGACATAGCATTTGGACAATCCAAGCCTTTGGTAAGAAGCGGTTTACCAGTATTCCCCGCTGGGAAATTACCAGATGGGTTACCAACTTCTCCAGGGCCACTTCCTGTTGATGCGACTCCGGTTACACCAGGAAATACAACTACTACTACTACACAAGCTACCCCAACAGGAGTTAATGCAGCTTCTGGTTCTCAAGATGGACAGGTATTAGCGCGGATTAATACGACGACACCCGCTGGGAATAACTTACCTATAGCTACACCAATCCAACAGGGAACCACACCAAATCTCTTTAATTCACCTGGATCGGGAACCCAAAAGGCGATCGCTCAGATAAAATCTTACGAAGAACTGAGAAAAACAATCCAACAACAGTATCCCAATGCTGTAGAAAAAAGTGTTATCCGTGACACTATTACTACAGATAAATCCGATGTAGCAGGTCTAGTTTTAGGACGATTAGTAGTAGGGCCTGAAGGCGTAATAGATATTAAATTTGAAGACTCTTCCAACCGTACACTGCAAGTAAAAGCACAAGAGTATTTTAAGGCGAATCCACCAAAGAGAGATGCGCAAATTGCTCATTACCCCTTTAGTTTAGAGTTCAAAAATAATAGTAATAACGCTGCTGAAGATAATCAAAAGCCAGCATCAGCGACTCTCGCGCCCTTATTGACTCCCACAGTTAATAACAATAACAATCAGCCTGCGCCTGCAACGGGAACAAGCCCTAAGCCAGTATTAAATCTGCCAATCAATAACAATCAGCCTGCGCCTGCAACGGGAACCAGTCCTAAACCAGTATTAAATCTGCCAATCAATAACAATCAGCCTGCGCCTGCAACGGGAACCAGTCCTAAACCAGTATTAAATCTGCCAGTCAATAACAATCAGTCTGTGCCTGCACCTGATAATACTGGCAAACCCTTATCCAATTCATTAATTAATAGAATTAAGCCTGTACCTGCACCAAGAGTCACAGTCTCACCATCTCCCAATCCTCTAGTGAATACCATTAAACCTGTAGCTACACCAGCAGCTACAACTCAGCCATCACCTACACCAGAGAACAACAACCAGCCCAATCAAACTGTGGAATCTGGCAAGAAACTGATACAACAGTTGCGTGAATTGAGAGAAGAAAGACAAGAGAAATAGAGGCTAGGGGCCAGGGGTAAAAGAAGATGGAAATAACCATATAATGCCCCATAACGCCACTTGACGGCAGTTGCTACAACGGGGGGAACCCCCGCAACGCACTGCCTCCTTTAAGCCGGGAGAGCAGTCCAACGCAGTGGCTCCCCATGCCTATTTACCAACCTGTTTCCGCTTTCTGAAAAACGTAAGCAGCTACTTCCAAAATTTCCTCATTACTTAACTTATTTTTAAAGGCAGGCATAGCGTTTTTGCCGTTCTGTACCTGGTGGATAATTGCTTTAATACCTTCTTGATTATAGTTTTCTAGGTAATCTGATAATGCCTCCTTTTTCAGAGTTTTATGGCTAATGAGGATGTTACCGCCACCTATATGGCAAGAAGAACAGTTGGCATCAAAGATTTTGGCTCCTGCTGATGCTTCGATAGCAAATGCTGGCAAAATGAATGTGAATTTCAAAAAGGCGATCGCCAACAGCAGTATAAATAAAATTATTCTCAAGATATTCTCCTCGCAACAACCATTCGGCAACTGCAAAACCTTCTCCAGTAAGTTTTCTATGGCTGCTAGAAGCCTGAGAGATTACCAAATGCTATGTGTACTCTACCCTATGAAGCGCTGATTTCTGTACTGTACAAACAGTATTAAGGGCATAAATATTTAATTTATCTATGATTTAGCATTGAAAAATTTCAATACTCAACTGATGGGCGTCTATATGGGAAATTTTTCCATTCAGGCTGTTATTTGTTTTGACAGGACAACCTTGGAGTCACAGCTTATCCCTAGATCTAAATTAGCGGTGTCAAGGTATCTCCTTTCCCTCCATTACCAAACCTGTGCATTTAGCATTCTAGGCAGGGATGATACTCAACACCGCTGATTATCTATATAGTTTAATCACTCTCAGATGATCATTGATTGCTCTGTGCTAATTTCACCAGCGAAGCAAATAAATCATCTAGTATCTAACTATTCAACAACAACTTTGCCAACCATACCAGCGCCACGGTGGGGTTCACAGTAGAAGGTGTATTCACCAGTAGGCGCGTCTGCGGCGAAGGTGGTGGTTTGTTTTTGACCAGGATTCATCAACAAGTTCTTGTGCGATAAAGATTTGGCTAAATCACCGCTTTTAGCTGGGTTGAGAGCAGCATCAAAGACTATGTTATGGGGAGGAACTTTGTTGTTCACCCATTCAATTGTATCGCCTGGTTTAACTGTGATCTTTTTAGGTTCAAATGCTAGTTGTCCCTTATCTGTACCTAGTTTGACTTGATAAGTTTCAGCTGATGCGCTGGGAGTAAAAATAGCAAAGCTGCTAACAACTAAAAGAATTGTCAATACAGCTAGGCCAAAGCGCCGCAAGCTAGCCGAAATTAATTTCATGGCTTCTCCTACACAAATGGTTTTTATTTTCCCTTTCCCATTTTAAATAAAAAATACGCCAAATATGACAATCTGTCGTAGATGAATTTTTTTTTAATAGTGGACAAAATTTATCTATTATAAATTTAGGCAATCTGGAATAAATACTAGACTGTGTCGCCCCAAAATTATCTAGAGTTTTTAGGCAATAAAAGTAAATTTATAGTATAATCTCAAAACCAAAGTTCTCCTGATGGTGGAAAACGGCTCTCTAGGCGTTCAAAAATCTTGAGTACCCCAACCTGGAGCTTTCTTGGCTGCGGTGAGAACAAAAGCCGCTAAATTTTCCACTTGCTGTTGGGAAAGAAAATCTGGGGTTAACTGACGACACCAGTAAGTTTCTTGACTACCATCATAGGTCATGGGCTGGCGCATAAAGTTTACTAGAGCGTTAATGCGATCGCGCGGTGGATTAGCAGCTTGCAGTGTTTTCAGCGCTAGAGATACTTGGGGATCGGGTAAAGTCGCACCACCAACATGACAATTAATGCAGTTAGTTTCAAACAGTTTTTTTCCAGCAGATAACTCTGTTGGTGAAAACAGACGAGTATTCCCTTCACCATCGATATCTAGTGCAATTGGCTCAGTAACGTGTAAATACCGTCCGATATAAGGATCGATATTGGCAGCTTGAGCGGGTAAAGTACTGCTGTGATAGACCAATAAAACAACGAGCAGAACAAAGAATAGATAACGCGCAAAGAATCGATACAGCATTAGCAGCTAGTTGAAATATTGTGAATGCAGCCAAATGTACTGAGTGCCCAGTTCTGAGTTCTGAGTTTTCTGGAATTGGGGATCGGAGAGTGGATATTCCCAAATCCCCAGTTCTTTGACTCAGAACCCAGACCTCAGCCCTCAGTAATAATTACTGGCTTTAGTAGTAAATTTTGCCACCTCCCCACTTACTGCCAACAACTTTGGGTTGTAGGAGAATATGACCAGCGATCGCTTTTAAGTCGTCATCGGTCAAATTTCTCATTTCTGTGAAAATATCTGCACTCTTGGTGCTGGGGTGTAATTCTGAGATATCCTCTTCACCATCATAGGTAGTAGGATTTTTCATGTAGTCAACCAAACCTTCAATATTGTTACGGTTTGGTGTAGCCAGTGCTAATGCTTCTGGTTCCAATCCTACGTTTTGGTTAGTCTTGGTAACACCCCCAACGTGACATTGAGCGCAAGCGTACTGAAATAAGCGCTTACCTTCTTTAACTTGTTTCAAGCTGAGGACAACTGTATCACCATCAGCATTTAATGTTACGGTTCGGATAGCCTCATCCAATTCTACGGCTGTCGCGCTACCGACAATCAGCTGAAACGTTAGTAAAACAGTAGCCACAACAACGCCAATTAATCTTCTAAACATGTTTCCCCTTAAAGATTTTGACACTCAACACAGCTAGTTAGCGTTACTCAATCTCTATGTTGTTAATTGTTTTTTGCCATGAGTCAAAGCCTCGGATAGCCCTTGAGGTGGCTTTGGGAGCACCTAAAAGGTGCTAGTACCTTTTGGGTATTTCTCAGACAATAATTGCGAAATAATTGCCTTTGCAGCCGCCAACGCCAAACGGGTCTTTTGGTGTTTATCGGCAATTAAGAGGTGGTTGTACAGAGAAAACCCTTTGTCCACAGGAATACTGTAGTCTGCTGCTATCTCTGCGATCGATAGGTCTGCAAAACCCATAATGTTTTGTTAACTGATATATAGAGATTAAGTCGCTGTAATACCAATATCACGTTAAGAGTGCAATTTGTCGCTCAAAATACTGTTCTAGTTCCAGTGGGGATCGTAGAGGTTGGGAAAGACTGTTGACTGCTGACTGTTACCCTTTACCTCCAGTAAATGTGACACTTTGAATAAAGTAGCGGTTGAAAAAGGCATATATTCCTAAAGCTGGTAGGGTAAAGACCATTGAAGCAGCCATGATGTAGTTCCAATAGCTGATGTATTGACCTTTGAAGGTGTTTAGTCCTAAGGGGAGGGTAAACATTTCTGGGTCAAATAAAATTACTACAGGTAGCAAAAAATTATTCCAGCTACCCATGAAGACAAAAACTGCTTGGGCTGCTAGGGCTGGTTTGGCTAAGGGTAAGACAATATAACGAAAAATTCCTAGGGTATTTAAACCATCAAGTTGGGCGGCTTCTTCTAATTCTTGGGGAAAATTGATGAAAAACTGCCGCATCATGAAAATAAAGGTGGCATTGACCATACTTGGTACGATCGCGCCTTGGTATGTATTTAGCCAACCGATCGCTTTTAAAATCAAAAAGGTAGGAATCAAGGTAATCTGAGCAGGAACGGCTAAAACTGCTAAAATCAGCAAAAACCAATATCTTTTGCCTCTAAATTTCAGTCTAGCTAAGGCATAGCCCGCCATTGAGTTGAGGAGTAAATTTAAAATAGTTACACAAAAGGCAATGAGTACGCTGTTAAATAACCAACGCCAAAATAGCGGCTCTTGTAAGAATATTTGCTTATAGTTGTCAAAAGTGAAGTTTTGTGGTATTAAATTAGGCTCGCCACTGACAATTTCTGAGAGGGGCTTAAATGATGCCGAGAGTGCCCATAAAAAGGGAATGATAGTGATGACGGCATAGGTAATGAGTAAGGCATATAGCAGTACTCTGAGCCAGGAAAAGCGAGAGATGGGAGTCACAGTCTGTCACCTCCAAAAATTCGCCGCTGAATCAAAGCGATCGCGATAATGATGGCTGCTAATAAAAAAGCGATCGCAGCAGCATAACCCATCTGTAAATTCCGAAATACAGCTTGGTAAATTAGTAGTACCACCGTCAACGTCGCATTATTGGGGCCGCCAGTACCACCAGAAAAGATATAAGATTGGTCAAATAATTGAAAAGTCCCAATTACTCCCATCGCCACCACAAAGAAGGTTACAGGGTGAATTATGGGGATGGTAACATGAATAAACTTTTGCCAGCCATTTGCCCCATCAAGTTCGGCAGCTTCGTAAAGCGACTGGGGGATATCTTGCAACGCTGCTAGGTAAATTACCATATAAAACGGCGCTGTTGACCAAATATTCATAATCATAATCCCTTTAAGGGCAACGCCTGGATCTCCTAACCAGTTATATCTAGGTAACCCCACAGCAGCGAGAAAATCATTCAGCAGCCCATCGGTATTATAAATCCACATGAAAATCAGTGTCAGCACCGCTGAAGAGGTGACTGTAGGCAAAAAGAATAGGATGCGCCACCAATTTTGCCCGCGAATCCCAGAATTTAGGGTGACGGCGAGAATTAAGGCGAGGATGGTTTGGCTGGGTACAACTATCGCAACATATTCGGCGGTATTTTTCAACGCAATCCAAACCCGTTCATCTTCAAGCAAGCGCGTGAAATTACCCAAGCCAATGAACTGATACTCAATACCGCCGAGAAGCTGAACTTTGTGTAGAGAAAGAAAGACAGCATAAAGAATTGGGAGTACGACAAAAGTCCCTAAAACCAAAATGGCAGGCATCATAAATAGATATCCAGCCATGTTTTCTGAGATACTCCATCTGGAGTTTCTGTGTCGCCTGCTAATTTCCAACACAATTACTAAGGGGTTAGGGGTTAGTGGCTAGGGGCTAGCTAGTTGTGGGAATAAGAATATCAACAAAATAAACCGATAGCAGCTTGTCGTTAGTAGCCCATATGCAAGTAGAGAGGCTTACTTACTAAAGTTAACTATAGCTGTAGCTTAGGGAATTATATTATTGCTCCCTATAGGGATACTCACTTAGTTAGATAAATCACACAATACATAATGTCATATACAGCTTACTTACGCGCCATCAAAAATGAACTTCAGCGAACTGGGAGAAGTAAAAAAAGTCTGCGAGTCAAAACAATTATGGAGCATTTTGGCTATCAGCGTCGCAGTCAAGCTTTTGTAGATAATTTTAATACAGCTTTAGATGAGTTGGAACTTAATACAGAGCCAGTATTTGATTTGAATACTCCTTTAGATACTAAATTAGCTATTTCTATTAAAGGTGTCACCCCAGAGAATATATTAGCTAATTCGGCAACAATTTTAGCTAAATTAAGTGCCGCTCTGCCAGTCAAACATGATTTTTTCTATTACTTATTTGATTTTGGTTCTGAGCAAGAATACGAACGCTTTCAGGTTTGTTTAGATTCTAATCAACCTGTGGGCATCTTTCTCATACCACAAAAAGAAGATTTCTTTTCTGATATTGTTGGCAAAATTTTAAATTATGAATTAATTAGAAAATATCAATATAAAGGTAGCGGGTTTATTCCGAAATCTTCTAATCAAAAATTTACAACTAATATTACTAATGATGATAGCGATGATGAAAAAGAATATTTGCTCTCTGATGCCAATATTTATCATTTTTATTTGTCAACTATGACCAGCGTCATCCTAGGTAATACTGCTTTAGATTTACTAGATTGTGAAAAATTTGATGAGCAGTTTGAGCAGATATCTTTATATGCCAATAAATATAATTCCGAACAATTTTTTATTGTATTTCATTGTCCATCAGCATTAGAGATCCAAGCACAGCAGCAAGAAGATGCTTTAGGATACCTGGTAGACAGAGTAGCTAGTAAAATTCCTTTTACCTTCACTCTGAGATGTAAATATCCAAATGAAGTGGCAATTCAGGATAAAGAAGAAATTTATGCTCATTTTCGTCTACTTTTGGAACTTCCATATTATCAAATGGAGGAAGATGAAGCCTCTTTATTGAATTACTTTTTAGAACTGCAAAAAGCGCAAATATTTGCCGAATCTCAGTTACTACTGAGAATGAAAGCCGAACATTTTTATAAGTTGAAGTGGCAACAAGAAAGTACAGAATATATCTACCTCAAGTATTTTGCCATTAAAACTTTAGAAAATTTAGGTTATGATTTGTCTCAAATTCACTGTGAATTTGAATTAACTTCTAGAGATCAAGAAGCAAATGATGATGATGAAATATCAGATTATGATGAAGAATATCAAAGCGAAATTATTCAAGTTTATGTAGAAAATAAAGTAATTGTTGAAATAGAAACCCTCAAGTATCAAGAGTTTCAAGATAATAATTTATTTTTAGATTCGATTAAGCGAATTTTACACAAATCCAAAGTATGGCCGAATCAATTGGAGACTTTTTGGCTAGTAGTCCCTGGTTTTGAAATTGCTCGTAACTATTACCAAATTAAGAAGGCAAAAGAAGTTTTAGAATATAAACTAGCTGGGTATTATAACAATAATTTACAGATTGTAGTTATGGCTCCTGATTATGAAAATCATCAGTTAGTTCCCGTATCATTTGACTCAATTAATTACCCATCTTTTGATTATGGCGTTAAAAAACAAAGTTTAGGACAAACATATTTACTTTCCCATCGCGTCCCCGAAAGCAAGCTTAATTTTAGTCAAGTTAAAGGATTGAAAGAGGAAAAAGAGAAATTAAGTAAACTCCTAAAATTACAAAATAAAGGTTATCAAGATGCTATTAGTGGAATTCTGTTTTATGGCTTACCTGGATGTGGTAAAACTCTGTTAGCGAATGCGTTTGCTAACGAATCGGGAAGATATTTCTTTAAGTTTTCACCAGCAGATATTATTAGTGTATGGATAGGACAAAGTCAAAAAAATATTCGAGATATCTTTGCACAAGCTAAAAAGAAATCTCCCTCGGTGTTATTTATCGATGAATTAGATAGTATTGGCTTTAACCGGAATGAAGATAACGCCCACACAGATCAAAAAGCCACTATTAATCAATTGTTAATTGAATTGAATAATCTTAGAAATAGTAATGTAATTGTAATTGCTGCTACTAATTATTTAAGTGGAATTGATAGTGCTTTAAAGCGTTCTGGAAGATTAGATTGGAAGATACCTATTTTTCCTCCAGATAAATGGGAAAGAATAGAGATATTTCAACATTACCTAGGAAAAATTGATTTTCAACAGATTATCAATTTTGAGATTTTAGCAGAAAAAAGTGTCAGGTTTACCTCATCTGACATTGAATTAGTATGCAGAGAAGTGAGAAATGCTATCTTGCTTGAAGAAATTAGCTCATCACTAACAACTGCTGATATCATCACATATATTCATAACCTGCAAGAGGGTGGTTTAACTCTTAGTGAAGAACAGGTAAAAGGATTTTTGGATGAATGTCACAGCTTAAGCGTGAAAAATCCAAAACTGGAAACCTTAAAGTTGGAATGGGATTTGAGTTAATAGTAGAATAAATCAGGCGATCGCGCCTTGGAAAATTTTTGTAAATCAATATCTGTGCGGAATCTGAAGACTGATAACTGAAGAAAATGAGGGAGTGTAAAAAATTAACTTTCTGGAAACTTAATTGTGTCAAAAAGGTTGAAACTACACCGATATTATCGCAAACTACTGCTAATGGTTATAGGAGTAATACCTAACTATAGGTATTGAAAATTCTTGGCGTAAATAAACATTTTATAATTAATTAAAAAAATGAATGATGCGCAGATACAAAAGCAGCTTACATTAGGAACTCAGTATTATCAGTCTGGACAATTGCAAGCAGCAAAAGGTTGTTTTCAGTATATATTACAGCAACAAGCAGATCATGCTAATGCTTGGCATTTTTTAGGATTAATCGCTGAACAAGAAAATCAATACCGAGATGCGATCGCATTTATTATAAAATCTCTAAAAATTCAGCCTGACTCAGCTATATTTCACATTAACTTAGGTAATATTTATCAAAAACAAGGAGATGTTCAGCAAGCAGTTTTACTTTATCAACAAGCATTGAGACTGCAACCAAATAATGTCAATGCTTACTATAATCTTGGATTTATTTATCACGAACAAGGAAAATTAACTGAAGCGATCGCAGCCTATGAAAAAGCTATTGAATTACAACCTGACTTGGCAGAAGCACACAGTAATTTAGGAATTATATTACTATCTTGTGGTAGATTTATAGAAGGTTTTGCTGAATTTGAATGGAGATTTCAAACAGAGACATTTCTCCCTATCAAACCAAAAAACCCCATGTGGGATAGTGTAGATATTCAAGGTAAATCTATTGTTCTCTGGAATGAACAAGGATTAGGCGATGCGATTCAATTTTCTCGCTATGCTATATTACTGCGAGAACGAGGCGCTAAGGTTATATTTAGCATTGAATCACCGTTAATGAAGCTGTTTCAAGAACATTTACTAGAAAAATTTGCAGTAATTCACAAAAATTATTGTAACTTTGATGACTATGATTATCATGCCTCATTGATGAGCTTACCACGAATTTTTCATACTACCCTTGATACTATTCCTCAGTCTATCCCTTATATATTGGCACCAAATAATTTACCTGCTGGGTATATTCTGCCGGCATCTAATGACTATAAAATTGGTATTGTTTGGTCAGCAGCAAAACTTAATCTTGAGTTTCATCAAAAAAAGTCATGTTCGCCAGAATTATTGATAGACTTACTGCAAATAGGGAATGTATCTCTCTATAGCTTGCAAGTTGGGGAAGATGCACCGCAAATTCAACCTTGGTTAAATAGAGATCGCATTCAGGATTTGAGTTATTTATTAAATGATTTTGTCGATACAGCTAGCATCATTCATCAACTAGATTTAGTTATTACCGTCGATACAGCCGTAGCACACTTAGCTGGTGCAATGGGTAAACCTGTATGGGTTTTACTACCTTTCATCCCTGATTGGCGTTGGCAATTACAGGGTGAAAATACACCTTGGTATCCTACAATGTGTTTATTTCGCCAAACGAGGCGAGGCGATTGGGAAAGCGTTATGCATCGGGTGAAACAAAGACTAGCAAGTGTTATATCTAATCGCTAAGCATTGATTTTTGTTGAATTTAAGTAAGTTGGTAAAGTAGGCGATCGCTCACAAAAGTTATCCTAGAAATTACATCAAGAAATCTCACCATTGCTTCACCTTGAGGTTTTAAATATGGTTGCTTCACCGGATATCTACCTCACCCCTGAGGAATACCTGCAAATGGAAGAACACAGCGACATCAAACATGAATACATCGACGGCTACATTTATCCAATGGCTGGTGCGCTTGATTCCCATGTGACGATTGCGGGGAACTTATTTGCGCTTCTCCGTAACCATCTACGCGGTTCAGGTTGTCGTGTTTACATCGCTGACATGAAAGCATTTATCGAAGCTTTAAATCGATATTATTACCCTGATGTCATGGTAACTTGTGACCCACGCGATCGCGAAACTCCTGCTTATAAAAAATGGTTCTTCAGTAGCTATTATGCCAAATTATTAGTTATAGCACTCATATAAACACAAAAAAAGCATCTTTATTTTGCCAAAAGCCTTATATGTATTGACAT
>NZ_JACJRE010000025.1 GCF_014697075.1 Tolypothrix sp. FACHB-123
AAAGATATCCATTTTTATTCTATTTCTTAATCATTTTTATCTTTGCGCTTTTCTCTTGCTTGTAATCTCCTTATACTTCAATTTGAAGTGCGGAGTTTGGGATATAGTATTCAAAGTAAGAAAGTTATTATTAGTGATATTGAAGAAGTAATTAAGCTAAAAAATGGCGAAGCTAGCACTTTTGGAGATATTGACTGTAAGATAGACCAAGATTTTTTTATAAATAACCGATTCCGTTTTGATAACGCTAATACTAAAACATTTATTTTAATCCTAGCTAATAATGATCCAAAATCTTTTCTGTCAGGCGCATCTATTGACCTAGATAAAGTATTGCAAAAATATAACAGAACAGAGTTTCATCATATTTATCCAAAAGCATATTTAAAGGATTTACGGTTTGAAGATAGTTATATTAACTGTTTAGCTAATTTTTGTTTTTTAAATAGTTCAGAAAACAAAAAAATATCAGCTAAGAAACCATCACAGTATATAACAATGATGCCAAAAGATAAAGAGGCATTAAAAGAGATTTTAGATCGTGCTTTATGCCCATACAATACCTTCCAAGATAATTTCAAAGCTTTTATAGATAAAAGAGTAGAATTACTTGTCACGTTTACAAAAAACTTAATTCAAATTTAATATAGTTAACAAATTTAGTTTAGGCGATAAAAAAACATAACACACCTCATTTATTGCTAAATTTTATCATCAATATCTATGCATGAGCATAACGAAGTTTGCTGAGAACCGGATGCGCCAAAAGGCACATGTCCGGTTCTAAACAGCAGGGATGGGAGATAATTTCCCCTCAACTTAACTAACTAAAACGTGGTCTAAAATAGGCTCAATATGTACAGCAGCGAAAATAGAATAATCCAGATAATATCTACAAAATGCCAGTAGATTTCCGCCATTTCAATGCCAGTGTGTTTAGTTGCAGAATAATGACCGATACAGCGCGATCGCCACAGAACACCAAGTATTAACAATAACCCAATAAATACGTGTAAACCATGAAATCCAGTCATCAAGTAAAAGCAGTTGGCAAACACGTTGGTAGTTAAGCCATATCCCAGTGTCAAATACTCATATACTTGACCGCCTAAGAAAATGGCTCCCATTAGCGCCGTAATTCCATACCACAAGCGCATTCCGGCGACATTGTTCTTTTTAATCGCTGTATCGCCCAAATGAATGACAAAGCTGCTAGAAACCAAGATGACTGTGTTAATTGTAGGTACGAGTAATTCTACTTCTGTACCTTCTGGCGGCCAGACTTCTGCGCCACCACGCAAAATCAGGTAAGTGGCGAAAAAACCAGCAAACATTAAAGATTCGGAAACCAGAAACGTCAGCAGCCCAAACACTCGCAAGTCTGGGTGGTGTTCGTGAGAAGCGGCTGAAGCTAAGGCTATTTCTGGGGCGTTCAAAGTTGAATCCTGCATAAATTCCAATTTCTAGATAAATAATTGGACGGTGTAGTCTCAAGGCTTTCTTTTCTCTCTGTGTCCTCTGCGTCCTCTGCGATTAAATCATAAAACCACAGAGACACAGAGAACGCAGAGTTAAGAGGTTAGATAGTTTCTAATATCAATTTGAAAAAAGAATGGGACAGATGGTAGGGGCATGGCAATGCTATGCCCTCTAGAATATATTGATGTACCGCAAAAACTGTTTAAATTTAGGCTGCGGTTTGGGCTGTTTCGGTAACTTCTAAATTGCGCCCGTAATCATAGGGGCCGTGAGTGACTACAGGTAATACTTCCCAATTTTCAATCGCTGGTGGGGAAGCGGTTGTCCATTCTAAAGTTAGTGCATCCCAAGGGTTATTTGTGGCTTTGGTACCATACATCCAACTCCAAATGGCGTTGAAGAAGAAGGGTAATACAGATATGCCAAGAATCATTGCGCCAATGGTACAAATATGATTGATTCCGGCAAATTGCGGGTCATACATGGCGACTCGGCGCGGCATTCCCTGTAATCCCAACTGGTGCATGGGTAGGAAGGTGAGGTGAGTACCCACAAAAGTGAGGGCGAAATGAACTCTTCCCCAAGTTTCATTCATCATCCTGCCGGTAATTTTGGGAAACCAATGATAAATTCCGGCATAGATACCAAAGACAGAACCGCCAAATAAGACGTAATGAAAGTGACCGACGACATAATAAGTATCGTGAACGTGGATATCAAAGGGTGCTGTGCCTAAAGTTACACCGCCCAATCCACCAACAACGAACATGGATAGCAAGCCAATGGCAAATAGCATGGCGCTGGTGAAGCGAATTTTACCACCCCATAGAGTTGCTACCCAGCCAAAAATTTTCACGCCTGTGGGAACGGCGACAATTAGGGTAGAAATGGTAAAGAACATCCGCATCCAAGAGGGCGTACCACTGGTAAACATGTGGTGTACCCAAACGAATAAACCGATAATACAAATTGCCAAACTAGAATATGCGATCGCTTTATAGCCAAATATCGGTTTACGGGCGTGAACGGGAATCACCTCGGACATGATGCCGAAGATGGGCAAAATCATTAAATATACGGCAGGATGGGAATAAAACCAGAATAAATGCTGATAAAGCACCACGTTTCCGCCTGCATCTGGCTTAAAGAAAGAAGTGCCAAAGTTAATATCAAATAATAACAGCACTAATCCCGCCGCTAGCACTGGGGTAGACAGCAGGGCTAAAACTGAAGTTGCTAAAATTGCCCAGCAGAATAATGGCATTTGCATCCATTGCATACTGGGGACTTTCATTTTCAAGATGGTGACGACAAAGTTTAACGCCCCCAAAATTGAGGAAGTTCCCACCAAAACGATCGCTAAAATCCACATTGTTTGGGCAGTATTAGCGGTAATTAAACTCAATGGTGGGTAAGCAGTCCAGCCGCTTTGGGAACCGCCAAAAAAGAAACTACCTAAAAGTAATGCGCCGGCTGGGGGATTCAACCAAAAAGCGATCGCATTTAATTTCGGAAACGCCATATCCCGCGCCCCCACCATCAACGGAATCAGGAAGTTACCAAATCCACCAATGGCGGCTGGTACAATCCACATAAAAATCATCAATGTGCCGTGATTCGTCATGAAGGCGTTATACAGATTGGGGTCGAGAAAATCTGCATCTGGCGTATTTAATTCGATGCGAATAGCCATAGCCATCAATCCCCCAATCAGGTAAAACACAAAGGCTGTTACCAGATATTGAATGCCAATGACTTTGTGGTCAATATTAAACGTAAAGTAGTCGTACCATTTCCAACTATGGGGTATTTCGTGGGCGGTAACGACTGCTGTGGTTTGCGGATTTTGTAATTGTGTCATAGAAAAACTAAGGATTTACGGCAACGGTTCCATCCATTTCTGGCTGCTGGGCTACTTGGTTTTCTGCTAACCAGCGATCGTATTCTTCGGGGGTGTGGACGACTACGGAAGTACGCATACTACCGTGATAGCCACCACAAAGTTCGGCACAAACTATGGGGTAGGTTCCGGTTTTGGTGGCGGTGAAGCGTAACTGTGTAGCTTGTCCGGGTATTGCATCTTGTTTCAAGCGAAACTGAGGTACCCAAAATGAGTGAATCACATCATTTGCAGAGATGTTTAACAGTACATCTTGACCGATGGGAACGTGTAATTCGCCAGTATTGACGTTGTTATCGGGATAGTTGAACAGCCAAGCATATTGCATTCCCGTGACGTTGACTACCAAAGCTGGTGGCTTCCCTTCGTTGACAGGTGTGGAACCAATGCCAATGGGGTTAGATTTTGCTTCTGCTATCATCGACTCGTGACTCATCCCGTGATGGGATATGGCATCCATCCCGCCCATTTCTGTGTAAACATCAACACTGTAAATTCCCAATCCAATGACGATGATTCCAGGGATGATAGTCCACAAAATCTCTAGGGAAAAACTACCTTCAATTGGTTCTCCATCGCTGTTATCTCCACGACGACGGCGAAATTTAATGACAGAAAATAAAATCGCACCTTGTACTACTAAAAATAAAGCAGTACCAATGCCTACCATGACGTTAAAGAAATTATCTACTAAAGGCGCTTGGGCAGAAGCTTGTTCTGGCAGCAAATGATTATTTTGTCCGACCCACAAGCTAATGAGAGTAATTAAGATCCCTGCTATTAAAGTGACGATCCCAAGGGGTATTTGTTTCATAAAATAATTTCCTCTGGATAAGGCTGTTGCTGCCACATTCTTTGCAATATTTTGATTTTTCTTTGTCGCATCGCCGCCCGATAAGCAACATAGCTATTATGCAAATTCACTCCTAAACAAAGACCAATGGGAGCCAAAATTATCAACCATAATAATGCATAAATAGTTTGATTTTCTGGACGCTCAATTAATTGTTGACCATTTTTCATGGCAGACAATAAATTTTGTGTTGCCATAAAATTTAGATGTTCTTGCCAAACTACGATTATTGCTACTAAAGCGGGAGAAAGCACTACTAAGGTTAATAAAATTACTGTGATAATTTTTAATGTTTTCGGTTGCATAAGCATCACTGCGAAACCGCATATCTTCAGAAATGCGGCGGTATAGGTACTGCATTTTCAATCCGGTTAATTACAGGGTTTAAATGTCAATAATCTTTACGAATCACAGATAACCTCTTGGATATATGAAGATATTCTTGATCTTGTCTTCTCAGCACTTTGGATATGAAGACGAAAGTCGAGAGTCAGCTAATCGCGATACCATCTCACAACCAAGAAATGAAAATATTTCTTCCTTGGTTACTTATATTTTGTGATATATATCACGAAAAAAGATTATGTGGGTAAAATCTCCGCAGCTTGAGTGATTTTTTTAGGTTTTCTTAATAGTTTAGAATTCCTTAATGCTTTAGATTTCCTTAAATATTGATGCGGAAACTCTTCTCCTCCTTGTGCTTTTTATCTCTTTATCTGTTCATATATCAAAATAGAACTGCTAGGGAATATTGATGACACTTGTATCCGACCTGTATATCAGAAGTGTTATATCAGCTACCTGGTTTTCTCATAGCATGTAATTAAGCATGTACTCAACTGTCTAAACCCTTGCAGCATCAGAGTTTCAAAGTTTTCTTAAGTCGGGGTACTAGTATTTCTCTAAGGTTAAGAATATTTACTTATAGTCAGAAGTACTAGTGTTTTTGTCACCCATACCCAGCTCTACTGAGGTAATAGAGGCAGCTATTTGTTAATGTATTCTTGGAAATCTGTCTCATTAATTCATCAGAAAAGCACAATTCACTTCACACACTTATGTGAATCAAGCTTCCAAATTAGTTGGGTATTAATCAATTTCAAAACAGTTGAGATATTTTGAATAAATTGCAGAAAATCAGAAAATTTTTCGTATTTTCACCGAATATAAGCCTTGGCAGGGATTAATTATGAGTGAGAAGTTAGCTCGGAAAATTATTCAAGAAGTTGGCGAAATAAACGACTTGATTTTTCCCAGCTATGATGCAGATTTATATCACGAAAATAATGTCAAGATTTGATGATTTTGCAAGCTATAAATCTTTGCCAGGCTGACATGTCGCTATTTTGCGCTAATTCTTAAAAAACTCATGTTTTTATAGCAATTAATTACCTTTTATGCTTTTCTTCAAATCCCCTAACCATTAGGGATAATTTTGTTACGCTCATGTTAGAATTAGTAACTAAATTTTAGAGTCAACTACTCTGGTTAATAATTTTTTGGTAAATATGAAGATTCATATAATGGTTCAAAACGAACAAAATTCTCATAATTTTTTGGTTAAAAAAGTTACTAATGTAAAGATAGAAGAATGAGGATATTACAACAATTATTCAGTGGTGTGCAATCAGTTTTAAGTAATAGAAAGTTTTTGGCGATCGCCTATTAGTAAAATCCAGTAAATTCGGCATATTTGCCACCGAGAGGAATCAACAGAAGCTGTAATTCACAGATATTTACGGCTTTATTTAGCATTTCAACCTGAAAATAACACTTATAAAACCATGTCCTACGCCATTACTAAGCGCTGTATTCAGTGTGATAATTGCCTTCCTCAGTGTCCTCAAGGTGCTATCCAAGTGATAGATGGTGAGTACTGGATCGATCCTAGTTTGTGTGATAACTGTGAAGGTTATCTGACACCACAGTGTGTGCTTTCCTGTCCAGTGAATTCACCAGTACCTTATCAGGCGAAAAAGGGCAGATGCAAGGTTGACGCCAAAACTGTTGTCAGTGCGAAGCTGTTTACTAACGGAAATAGTCATCCTTTTGCTTCCGCGATTGTGATTTGGGAATTGTGCAACGTTTTAGCGCAACGCCAATCTCTAGTCTGGGATATGGATGCAGAGGGAGAGTTATATTATCAACGACAAATTAATGGTGGTAAAGGTGCGATCGCTTTTCGGGTGACAGATAGTGTTGATTCCACCCCAGCAGTCGCCCTCAAAGGTGCAAAAGCTGTCTCTGCAATTGAGAAATTTGATCTGAGATCTGCTTGTTTGCATTTAATCTATGCTGCTTATGCAACTAATTTAGAGCAGCCTTGGGCAGAAGAATTTATTATTAATGACAAACAAATTGAAGATTATTTAGGACTGGATAAGCGCAAAGATTTAAATAAATCTACCAAACTAGCTTTAATTAAAGACCTAGTACAGCAACCTTGTAAACTGGTAGCTTCGATTAATTTACCTGGAAAAGGTAAGATTCAGGGTGTGAGTTTAGAAAACAGTCGGTTGTGGCATTTATTAGAAATTCAGCACCACTTTCAAGAAGATGATTTAGGCTGTAAACATCTTGTAGGATTAACTTTTAAACTTAAAGCTGGAGAGTGGGCACAGTATTTTTTAAATCGCCAAGCTTGCAAAGAACGGACTGCTTTCTATCAATATGGTACTTTACCTAAAGCTTTACTAAATACTGTCATGAGTATTTGGCAACAGCATGAAGGTGCAGCGCGGATGATGCTGTGGTTATTATTTAAAACCAAAATGGGTAAAGAACAGCGCGTAACTATCCCCACTTTGATGAGGGTAGCTTATGGCGAGGGAAAATTAAGCCAAGTAGCTTTGCAAGCAGAACATCGCCAACGCCTTTTAAGAATATTTGAAAGCGATTTAGAAGTACTCAATCATTATGGACTTAAACCGATATTCGATCCCGTTACCTATCCTGTAGAAATTCAACCCTTATGGGCAAAATTAGTTGATATTCCAGAGGATGCAGAAGCAGCATTAGAATTCTGGATTGATGATGGTAGTAATAGTACGCGATTAACAGATGCGGCTCCTCGTGGTAAGTGGAATCGATTAATGAATGCCCGCATCCTATACTTTGAAATGCCACCAGAATGGAGAAAACAACTGAGCAAGTCAAAGAAAAAAAGCCAGCGAACTAATAAGAGTAAAACCAAGTTAAAACAACAGATAGTCCTTTCTACCGAGTATATTCTTGAGGCGAGAAAAAGACTAGGTTTGAGTCAAAGAGATTTGGCACAGCTAACAGGTAAAAGTCAAAGTTGGATTCGGGATATTGAAAATGGGCGATTTCAAGCTAAGTTAGAAGACCAGATATTATTAAGAAAAGCATTAGGGATCAATTCCAATTCTGTAGGTGGAAGTTAGTCATTAGTCTCTCTTCCCTTATCTTTCATTCATGGCGATGAAAATTTTTTCGTCAATACTCCCCTCTGCCTTCTGCGTTCTTTTTTCAAGCACGCCCAACCAAGCTAGCAACGACTGTGGCTAACTCCGCCGGCTCGATGGGTTTAGGTAAATGTAGCTGATAACCTTCTTGAATAGCGCGCATTCTGTCTTCGGCTCTCGCATAAGCTGTGAGGGCGGCGGCGGGAATATCTCCCCCTTGCTCTGGGGAAAGCGATCGCACTTTGCGGATGAATGAGTAACCATCTTCTGCTGGCATACCGATGTCACTGACAATGACATCTGGTTTCCACTGGGCAATAATCTCTAAGGCTTCTTTGACTGATGGGGCTGTTTGGACTTCAGCTTGGGATTGTTGCAGTACAGTCATGATAAAGTCTCGGCTGTCGGCTTCATCGTCCACAACTAGCACCCGCACGCCTAATAAGGAAGGCAACAACACTGATGGAGAATTTTCTTGTTGGTGTATTTGGGAAATTGTTATCTGTGTGGGCGATAACAGCGGTAGCTTGACTGTAAATGTTGCACCTTGCTCTTCCCCTGGGCTAGAGACTTGCACAATACCGCCATGCAATTCGACTAAATGACGGACAATTGCTAAACCTAATCCCAGTCCGCCATGCTTTCTGGTACTAGAACTATCTGCTTGGCGAAAGCGATCAAAGACGTAGGGCAAAAACTCGGAACTAATACCAATACCTGTATCTATTACTTGAATTTGAGCGTAGCTAGTTAGATTACCTTTGAATTTTTCGACGATTTTAGCCAGCTTAATGTCTATTTTACCGCCAGGTGAGGTAAATTTGATGGCGTTGGATAATAAATTCCAAATAATTTGTTGCAAGCGTTCGGCATCACCAGAAACTAAAAATTGAGAGTTATGATCTGGCAGATGAAATTGCACGTCAATTTCTTTGACTTGGGCGGCGAGATGCACGGTTTCTAAGGCTGAGTTAATCATGGAAATCAGATTGCAAGTAGCCACATTTAACCGCAACTTACCTCTGATCATCCGGGAGATATCCAGCAAGTCTTCAATTAGCTGGGTTTGGATTTTGGCATTGCGTTCGATGGTTTCTAAACCCCGACTAGCTTGCATTTCGCTGAGATTGCGCGATCGCAATAATTGTGCCCAACCGAGGATGGCGTTGAGGGGCGATCGCAATTCATGGGATAGTATGGCTAAAAATTCATCTTTCATCCGGTTAGCTTCTTGCAACTGTTCGGTTTGTTGCTGCAAAGAAGAAATTAACCGCGCCCGTTCCATTGCGATCGCTATTTGATCGCAAACTGCTTGCATCATTCCCTTTTGATTATCAGTAAAGCGCGTGCGGGTGCGGCTGCCGAAGGAAAGAGTACCTAAAAGCTGTCCTTGGGTAATTAAGGGGTAACTATAGTAAGCTGTGATGCCAATTGAGCGAATTAAGGCTGTTTTAGGATCGGTTGATTGCTGCACATTATCTAAAGCAATCTGACATTTTGTTTGCGCTGTCGTCCCACATACCGCTGCTCCCACAGCCAGATACTCAATTTCTTTTGCCAGTTCTTCAGAAATACCTGTAGATGAGGCGAGATGCATGACTTGCGAGTTGTCCTCTAACAGGTAATTTAAATACATATCTAGCCCAATCTGTTCAGCAAGTTTACGGTATAAACTATCAACTAAAGCCACAGGATTTTGACTGGATAACAATTCACTAGCCGTATCAAATAAAAGTTGCAGCCGCTTGTAACCTAAAGACAGGGCTTTTGCTACCTGCTTAATATTACTAATATCTTGGAAAATTAATACACAGGTAGCCGGATAACCATGCATTGCGGGCAAAGTATCAGCAAATATCAAAAGAGAACGCACACCTTGATTTGTATGCCAATCTACCTCTAAGCCATCAAGGCGTTCTCCACGGGCTACCCGCACTGCGGGGATTTGGTCATTCGTTAGGCGTTCACCATTGGCATCGGTGAAATAATAAAATTTATTGTAATCTTCGACTGGTATGCCTTGAGGAAATTCGCCCCCAGCTACTTCATTCGCTGCGCGATTAGCAAAAGTTACCCTTGCTGTTCCCGGTTCAATAAATAATAGTGGCTTGGGCATTAAATTGAGGACATCTTCTAGCCATTTTTGCTGATTGCGTAGCAATTCCTCAGCTTGCTTGCGTTCTGTAATATCTAAAAATGCACCAATGCAACCTCTAGTATTACCTTCCTCATCAAATAAGGGTGCAACATATTCCAGCAGTTTAACGATGTTGCCATTGTCTTGGACAACATCAACTTCAAAATCCATAATTTCCACACCATGAGCAGCAGCATACTGCATGGGTAGTTCTTCTCCAGATATTTCCCTACCTTCACGGTAGACTTTAAAATTCGGTTTCTCTTCCAGTGGCGCAGAAAGGGAAGCATTGTTATTAGCTGAAATTCCTAAATATTTAGCAAAAGCTGGGTTAACGCGGATATTTTTACATTCAGGATCTTCAGCAATCCCAATGCCAACGGGAATGACATCGAGCAAAGTTTGTAACTCAGTAACCCGCCGTTGTAAATCCTTGTTGAGTTGGATAATTTGTTTTTTGGCTTGTTGGCGTTCGCTTAAATCGAGAATAAATGCTACTGACTCTTGACGTTGTTCGCCCACAAGTACATAACCCAATAAAACTGGGATACGGCTGCCATCTTTGCGGATATATTCTTTCTCATAAGGAGTACAAGCACCATTAGGGCTTGCTTGAGCTTCCGCGATTCTCTCCTCATCTAAATAAAGGTATTCTGGGGGTGTAATTTCGCTCCAGCTAATTCTTCCGGCTAATAAATCTTCCTGCGTGTAGCCAATTAGAGATAAAAATTCGTTATTGGCTTGCTGGATACCGCCATAGATATCACCACATAAAATGCCAATGACATTTGCATCAACAAAACTTCTGAGTTTGGCTTCATAGGCTTTGAGTTCATCTTGCACGCGATCGCGTTGTTTACTCAGGCGTTCCACTACTGTGGCACTTTGCCATATAATGATGGCAAAAATCACCATAACGATAATCGCAAACAATGATATAGCAAACGCCGTATCATAGCCACCAACTTTTTGACCGAGAACAATTAACCATCCCACAACAAACGGAACTGCGATCGCAGCTAATAATAACCTGCGAGACAACAAACCGCTGTCGGTATTGCTAGTAATTACTCGCATGAATCCCTGGTTTGGATTTGTCCACATAATTCCAATACACAGCGCTATAAAAGTGATAGCTGTGTGTAACGCCATCGAAGTTGAATAAGGTAGTGGGCCATATAAACTATGTACTTGATAGGTATAGCCAATTAACGCTTGAAAGGCAATTAAACCAGCAATCAGGGCGAGAAACTGTGAATACCAATAGCTGCGGTAGGTTTTTTGATGCACCGCTAATTCTAGGGATCTACCGACAAGCATAAAATTAAGTGCAGTATTCAATCCCATGCGCCCTGGCTGCGCTGTGAATATCGCATTTGGGGACTCGCGGAATAATAACTCGTCAATGCCAAAATTCTGCCTAAAGACATATTGAACAACTGTCAACAAACCAATAAGCAATACCAATATGGCAAAAAAGCGAGAACCCCACAGGTAACGGGCGTTATTTTGTAAAGAACCACCTTTTTCTTTGTTGAGATTCTGAGCTAACCACAGTGACACACCAGACAATATAAAACCTAAGGCTGTATTTGCCTTCATTGTCACTAAACCGCTAGAACAGACACATTTGAGAAATTCAATGTTTAAGCCCCAGCCAATAAGTACAAATCCACCGATGAATATAGCGATCGCACTACTGACTTGTATTATCAACGCTTGTGTGGGGAGTTGATCGAGAACTTGCAGACGCCAGCGGTTTCTGTTTAACATCCAGGTTTTTGTAACCCCATCTAAACGTGCCAAGCCAATTTCATTGTGTTTTTGAGTCTAGTGGGTTATATTCTGGTATTTTATGATACTTTAATTTAATTTTTAATTTCATCTATCTATATGCATATTTTATTGGGCATTGGGTATTGGGCATTGGGCATTGGGCATTGGGCATTGGGCATTGGGCATTGGGCACTGAGCGAAGTCGAAGTGCCCCTGCCTGTTCAGCCCTATGTAAATGTTAAAATCTCCAGGTATAAGCGCTGCCATTATCAGTAAAGCGTTGTTCGCCAATCCCAACTACTTCAACAATTACTTCTCTCTCTGGTGGTATCCATTCCCCTACTCTAGGCACAATATCAACGACAATTTGATTTTCTTGCGTATATACTCTGATTTCTCTTAAAGAATAGTTTTGATTGTGACCGCTATTACTAATTCCGTCATCTTCAAAAAATAAGTATTGGTTTTCACCAGGCCAAATACGCAAACGCAGTGAGTTTTGTGGCAATTCATCGACATATTGCTGCACTGGCTGCATGGGGATAATCGCACCACCACGGACATACAGTGGCATTTTTTCTAATGGTGCATGACTCAGAATATGGGTAGGGCCTGCGTATTGTTCTCCCGTCCACCAGTCATACCAAGTACCTGCGGGTAAATAGACAGCGCGATACTCAACCTCAGGACGGTAAATCGGTGCAGCCATTAGGGAAGCTCCCAGAAATACCTGATCGTAAATTGTGTAGGTTTGGCGATCGCGCGGATAATGGTAAAATAAAGGTCTTAAAATCGGAGCGCCTGTTTGTGCCGCTTCCCAAAACAGATTGTAGATATAAGGTAATAGTTGATAGCGCAGGTTAATATATTCTCTACAGATATTTTCTGTGCGATCGCCAAATACCCAAGGTTCATGACGCGCCGTAGACATAGCCGAATGTCCCCGCATCAAAGGGTAAAGCATTCCCACCTGCATCCATCGGGCAAATAATTCCGCAGTTGCGTTACCAGCAAACCCACCAATATCGCAACCCACAAACGCCACACCCGAAAGCCCCATATTACACAGCATGGGTAAGGACATTTCCAAATGTTCCCACAAAGATTGATTATCCCCCATCCACACCGCAGACCAACGCTGCACCCCAGCATACCCCGAACGAGTCAACACAAAAGATCGCTCCTGCTGCCGATGACGCTTTAACCCCTCAGCACAAGCCTTAGCCATCATCAACCCATATAAATTATGCACCTCCAAATGCGTCACATCAATTTTAGATTTTAGATTTTGGATTTTAGATTGAAAATCTTCCCCCTTGTCCCCCTTGTCCCCCTCATCCCCCTGCGGCGCATCTAGCGGAAACCAAATCTTCTCCCCCCCATCCCCAAAGGGACGATTATCAATGGCGGGTTCATTCATATCATTCCAAATTCCCGCCACACCGATATCGGTGAGACTTTTGTGCAAATCACCCCACCACTGACGCACATCAGAACGTAAAAAATCGGGAAAAACCGCCTTTTCCGGCCAAACATAGCCGTGGAATAACGCGCCATCGGCTTTACGCACAAAATAATCCTTAGCTAGCCCTTCATTAAAAACCTGATAATTAGCTTCCGGTTCATACTTCACACCCGGATCGATAATTGTCACCGTCTTAAAACCAGCCTGTGCTAAATCGCCAATTAACTTTGCTGGTTCCGGGAAGCGTTTCGGACTCCAGGTAAACACGCGATAACCCTGCATATAATCAATATCCAAGTGGATAACATCGCAGGGAATGCGACGCTGACGAAATTCTTGCGCCAGTTTCCGCACCACATCTTCTGATTCGTAACTCCAGCGACATTGATGATAACCTAGCGCCCATTTGGGTGGTAGCGGCATTCTCCCTGTTAATTGCGTGTATATACGCAAAATGTCTGCTGGTTCGGGGCCGTAGATAATGTAATAATCTAGCTCGCCGCCTCGTGTTTCCATCTTCCATACACCAGGCTGTGCTGCACCAATATCAAATTGACTCCAAAATGTCGTGTTAAAAAAGATGCCATAACTCAACTCTGGACGCAACGCCATAAAAAAGGGAATGGCTTGATACATTTCATCAGTCAATGCATCGTAATCTAAAGCATCAACTGTCCAGTTAGTTTTGACTTGGCTGAGTTTATCTAAAAAACCAGTGCGTTCCCCAAAGCCATAAAAATGCTCATCGGCGTAGATTTTCTTCCAGCCAGCAACCGCACCTCTGCGCCAACCTATCCCCAAATCCACATCTTCCGCAAAGGGACGATTAGCGTTATCAAAGCAAACTAGGCGAGAATTTTGCTTTTCCACGCACAAGCGGATTTTTCCCGTAGTAATTTCTACCGCAGTCTCATTATCTTGGACTTTAAAAGGTACTTGCGTCCATTCTGAATCATCCATTGTTACCGCCCAAGAACGCCGGGGAGTAAATTCTCCAGTCGGTGCGAACCTGACGCGAACTAAATTAGGGGAAAGTATACTAATGTGTAACCGCGAATTCCCACAATCAAAATTAACAGTGCGCTCGCTCCAATCTACAGCCTGTACACTACCGATATTGTTCCAAGGTTGGTTAGTTGTCGGTAATTTCCCAAAATATTGCGGCATGATAACTGATGAAGGTTGACTGTTGACTGTTGTACGGGCGGGTTCACAAATATCCTCACTGTACAACGATAATTCTCAATCAACCCGCCCCTACTGAAGGTTGACAAATGACAAATGACAAATGACAAATGACAAATGACAATCTTTTAATTCAAGACTACACCTACAACTTCCTGTAAATCTTCCTCCTTCCAGGGTTTGCGGATACAAGCATAAAGATTAGCTTGTTGTCTAGCACGCTCAATTGCGGCTTCATCAGCTTGTCCTGTCAACATGACAGTAATCACTTCGGGAAAGCGTTGATGAACTTGAGTTAAAAACTCATCTCCTCTCACATTAGGCATTAGCCAATCAGAGACAATGATGAGAATTTTGATTTCTTCCTGTTCTAATTCATCAATCACAATCCAGGCTTCTTCCGCACTTTCCGCAACTTCATAGATATACTTATTGCCAAATAACCTTTTAAGTTGTTCCTTCAGTGCCTTTAAAATTGCAACTTCATCATCTACACAAAGAATAGCAGCATCAGACATAATAAATTTCCTTGACCTATTTAAACAGACTTTATGGGCAACCACACACTGAATTGAGTATGCCCTGGTTTAGTATCTAATGTTATGCGCCCTTGATGTTTATCAATAATTCTGCGGGAAATATGTAATCCTAAACCGCTTCCCTCACCAGCAGGTTTGGTGGTAAAAAAAGCATCAAATATTTTTTGCCGTATATCTTCGGAAATGCCAGATCCTGTATCTGTAATGCTTACCTCAATTTCCTGTTCTTGCTGACGGGTGGCGATAGTCAGCGTCCCTCCTGATGGCATTGCTTGAATAGCATTAAAAATCAAGTTTGTCCATACTTGAATTAGTTCGTCTGGGTAACCCCAAATGTCTAGTACATCTTGATAATCTCGAATTAAGTTGATATTACGTTTGAGTTGATTGTGATAAATAGCCAGGGTTGTTTCTAATCCTTCAGTTACGTTTAATAACTGTTTTTTCCCACTTTGATCGAAATGTGAATAGCTTTTGAGTGCAAAAACAATTTTAGCAGAACGATCCACAGCATTGCTAATCATCTGATTGTTGATAAAACAGGAAGTGAGGTTATAGGCAAACTGTATAGCCCATTCTCCTGAATCACCTTTTAGCAGAGGTAACAAAGATTCAATATCTTCAGTTATACCCATATCCATCAACAGATCGGCAATGTATCTAGCATTGTCAATATCATTCTCTTGAAGTGTATTGGTAATTTTGCGTTTTAGCACCCGGTCTTTTTGCGAACCTAGGGACGGTTGATTTTGCAGCGCCCTATTAACGATATCAAACAAAATTTCTTGTTCTTTACTGTCCAAGTGCTGATGTAAAGAAGCAATTTCTGCGAGCGCTTCTTGTAATGCCTTATCTGTATTACTTGCCGATGCTTTGATAATCCCTAAAGGATTATTAATTTCATGGGCTATTCCCGCAATCAGTTGACCTAAAGATGCCATTTTTTCTTTTTGAATTAACTGATCTTGGGTTTGGTGCAGTTCTGTCAAGGCAGCTTTTAATTCTTGGTTTTTATTCCACAATCGCCGATTAAAATTATATGATAAACCCCCAATAATAGCGGCTGATAATATTAACGAAAATGTAGTACCAATATCTGCTATTTTTCTTCTCTGCTCTTTTTGCTCTACATAATATTTTTCTAGAGTAAAAACTTCAGCATATAACTCATCATATATTTTATCAATACCATCGGCATCGATTTGCATTGCTTCTTTAATTTTACCTTCGCTGACTAGCTTGAGGGCACCATCAATTTGTTTTCTATAGAGGCGATGCAGGCTAAATAATTTATTCAAATTATCTTGTCGATCAATTTGCCGTAGCTCATTCAAAATGATGCTTGTACTTTCTTTATTTTCAGCCAGTTCTTCTGTTAAATCCTCATCAATTGTACCTTTAGAAATACCCTCCCATTCTAAGGCATTGAGTCTGCTGACTTGCTCTTTGACTTGAGTTAAAAGTAGTCTGGTGTTGTTGCTGCTTTCTGCCATCTGATTGAGTTGATAAATTGCCACCGCTGTGGCGATCGCAACTATAATTGCCATCAACAAAGTAGAAAACGTCGAAGATTTAGACTTAAGCTTGACTGGAGCCTGAGTCAACTGACCCTTCAAGAGAAGATAGAGGTGATTAAACATACATCCTAGGCAATAGAGGTTAAGAAGCAATGATGACTGCTATAACAGTCAAAAAATCTGTCAGCGGCACCCCAAATACTGTTGATTATGAGATGATAGCAAAGCTCAAGTACTTAGAACACAGAAAACAACAGCTAAATCTCAATATTATTTTTCCCTGTTTACCCAAAAAATAACACACATTTCTTGGCATATATATTTGAGAAAATCCCGATATTTCTAGCGATCGCATCCATAAAAAAGTAGATAATTTATTTCTATCGGTGTGTAGATAATTTAATTAAAATAAAAGTTTACAATCTACAAACAATAACTAGAATCAACTGTTCAAGTTAGTTCTGGTAACGGTCGGAATAAAACAACGGTAAAGGATAAAAGAAAAAATAGTTTTATTTTTTCTTTTATCCTTTTCATATTTTATGAAGTAGAACAGCAGCAACAATTAAAGATTTATATTGTATCTCTCCAGAGAAACAAGTTAATACCGCCGGGCGAAATTCAAAATTCAAAATTCAAAATTAAGACAGAGTAAACGTTTTATTAATTTGGAATGGGTAGTTTATTTCCGCTTACTGAATATACCAAAATGAGTAGGCGTTAAGGCATTTCACCTGCGGAAAACACCAAAATGAGTAGGCGTTAAGGCATTTCACCTGCGGAAAACACCAAAATGAGTAGACGTTAAGGCATTTCACCTGCGGAAAACACCAAAATGAGTAGACGTTAAGGCATTTCACTTGCGGAAAACACCAAAACGAGTAGGCGTTAAGGCATTTCACTTGCGGAAAACACCAAAATGAGTAGGCGTTAAGGCATTTCAAGTAAGTAAAATGGTATTTCAAGTAAGTAAAATGGCATTTTGAGAAAGCGATTGCGGATTTTGCTAACTCGTTTTAGTGAAAATATAAAATTT
Organism: Tolypothrix sp. FACHB-123; assembly: GCF_014697075.1. Classification (GTDB taxonomy): domain Bacteria; phylum Cyanobacteriota; class Cyanobacteriia; order Cyanobacteriales; family Nostocaceae; genus Aulosira. The sequence continues at coordinate 17,313 of NZ_JACJRE010000025.1, forward strand.
AGGTGAAGTTCTTGCAAAGATGTAGTAAATACTTTGAAAGAATGTTTTAAAAGTCCTGTTGTAGGTAACGAAAACCTTTAGATCACCCTAAATCCACGCCACTTCCTACCCTGCGGGAAGCCGCAAGGGCGGAGTAGCTCTCCTTATTAAGGGGGACTTTAATTCTAATTCCCCCTTTTTTAAGGAGGGTTAGGGGGGATCGAAACGTTATGGGGCGAGGTTATAAGACTTGTGTATACAGGGTAGCTTTTTAAGGACTGGGGATAAATAAGTGTCTAAAATTGCAGCTAAAAACTTTTCAAACAACCTCTAAAGGTTGGCAGCAATATTGATTTATCCCACTCTTGATTCATTATACCCTAGGGGCTGAGTTTGCTTCAACAACAGGTATTCACGCTGTCTTGGGTGACTATTACTGTTTACTAAAAAATTAGCAATTAGTCTCTACAGATACAAGAACTATGATAATCTAGTCAGACTCATCAATATTTCAGCGAATTTACTTTTGTGCAAATTAGCTGTTGGTAGGAGAAAAATTTGCAAATAAATATTTAAACAAAATTTAGCATAATTATTTGTCATTACGCTAAAAAATTATGATAGCCATCTCATCCCCTATACCATGCATTTTTGTCACCAAAGGACTATATACTAGACTAGACTTTAAGCGATTTGAGCTTTTTGTTAATTGTGATACCTTAAACTATTAATTTTTAGAGGAAATACTAGCTAAAAAACAGTTCTTAAGGTTTAGTAAAAATTAGATCAAGTATCATCAAAAAAAACGAAAACTTCATGTGGTGTGAAAATCAAGAGAGGAGTGAAAACATGGATTTACGTAGAGATGCACTGCAAATCCTAAAAGAAACTAGTCGAACTTTTTACATTCCAATTAGTCTTTTACCGCCAGGATTACAAGAAGCAGTTGCATCAGCATACTTGTGTATGCGCGCTATTGATGAAATTGAAGATCATCCAGAACTAGATAACCCAACTAAAGCGCAGTTGTTACGCACAATTAGTTTGACATTACAAGCGGGGGTTGATGGTTTTGCTGTTGATGCCTTTTCCTCAGGGTTTAATGGTTATGAGAATACTTTACCAGAAGTTACCCTTGGGATTAGGGAATGGTCAATTTTAGCACCAGAAGCGATCGCACCCCGAATTTGGGACGCCACTGCGGCAATGGCAGATAGAATGGCGTACTGGGCAGAAAATAACTGGAAAATTGCCACAGAGTCAGATTTAGATCGTTATACATTTGGGGTTGCAGGTGCGGTGGGCTTGTTATTATCTGATTTATGGGCTTGGTATGATGGCACCCAAACCAACCGTACTCAAGCCATTGGTTTTGGCAGGGGTTTACAAGCAGTAAACATCCTACGTAACCACAGTGAAGACTTAAAACGGGGCGTAGACTTTTATCCCGAAGGCTGGAATGCTGCCAAGATGCACGAATATGCACGCCGCAATCTAGCCCTAGCAGACGCTTACACTCAAAGCCTAGGTACGGGGCCAGCTTTAGACTTTTGCCAAATTCCCCTCACCTTGGCACATGGAACACTAGATGCCCTAGCCAACGGCAAAGAAAAACTCAGCCGCAATGATGTTTTGGCACTGCTCAAGCAATTTATTGATGTGAACATTAAAGCTAGTTAGGAAAGGCAGGGGGCAGAAGGCAGGGGGGCAGGGAGCAGGGAGCAGGGGGACAAGGAATTTTAGATTTTAGATTTTAGATTTTAGATTCAAACCCAATCCAAAAGACGCTCGCGGACTCGCTAACGCTGCGCTATCGCAAATCCAAAATCCAAAATTGAAATGCCCCATGCCCAATGCCCCATGCCCAAATACTATTAACCTTGGACATTTTAAGGAGAGCTATCAATGAAGAAAACTTTGTTTCTCAGTCCTCCTTCCTTTGATGGATTTGACGGGGGTGCAGGTTCCAGATATCAAGCCAAGCGAGAAATTACTTCTTTTTGGTATCCCACATGGCTAGCCCAACCTGCTGCACTTGTGCCAGGTAGTAAGCTGGTGGATGCGCCACCACATGGTCAAACTGTAGAAGATGTACTGAAAATCGCTAAAGATTATGAATTGGTAATTATGCACACCAGTACACCATCATTGGCTAATGATGTGAAGTGTGCAGAAGCGATAAAAGCCCAAAATCCAGACGTACAGATAGGCTTTGTTGGTGCCCATGTGGCAGTATTACCAGAAGAAACACTGCGGGATCACCCAGTCATTGACTTTGTATGTCGTAACGAATTTGACTACACCTGTAAGGAACTAGCAGAAGGCGTAGCTTGGGAAGATATTAAAGGTTTGAGCTATCGCGATAAGTTCGCTAACGTGCGTCACAATGAAGAGCGCCCCTTAATTCACGATTGGGATGCTATGCCCAGCGTGTTACCTACCTATGCCCGCGATTTAGATATTAATAAATACTTCATCGGCTACCTGCTGCATCCCTACATATCTTTTTATACTGGGCGCGGTTGTCCGGCAAAATGTACCTTTTGCCTGTGGCCGCAAACAATAGGCGGACATTTATACCGCCATAAAAGCCCGGAAGTTGTCGGGCGGGAGATGGCAGAAGCCAAAGCCATCTTTGGGGATAAAGTGCGGGAGTATATGTTTGATGATGATACCTTTACCATCGACAAACATCGAGCGATCGCAATTAGCGAACACATGAAGCGTCTCAAACTCACCTGGAGTTGTAACGCCCGTGCTAACTTAGACTATGACACCCTCAAAACCCTGCGCGACAACGGCCTGCGCTTGCTACTTGTCGGTTTTGAATCTGGTAACCAAGATATTCTCAACCGCATTAAAAAAGGCATCAAGCTAGAAGTAGCGCGGGAATTCATGAAAAATTGCCACAAACTCGGCATCACTGTTCATGGCACCTTTATTATTGGTCTACCAGTTGAAACTCAAGAAACCGTAGAAGAGACAATTCGCTTCGCTTGCGAACTCAGTCCCCATACAATTCAAGTTTCCATTGCCGCACCATACCCTGGCACAGAACTTTACGAACAAGCCAAAGCCAACGGCTGGTTTACCAACCAATCCCTAGTAGCAAACTCCGGTATTCAAACCTCAACCCTGCAATATCCCACCCTTTCCAGCGAGGAAATCGAGGATGCAGTTGAGCGCATGTACCGGAAATTCTACTTCCGTCCTAAAGCCATCATCCCTATTGTCAAAGAAATGTTGACAGACCGACAAATGATGGTACGTCGCCTGCGCGAAGGCGGAGAGTTCTTCACCTACCTCAAAGAACGCCGTAATCAGCAGACTGCTGCACACGCAGGGAATTAGGCACAAGGGCGTAAATGTTAACGGTTAACTGTTGACTGTTGTAGGGGCGGGTTCACAGATATCCTCGTGGATCAACAATGATCTAAATAAACCCGCCCCTACAGACTGTTTTCCAATGCCCAATGCCCAATGCCCCATGCCCAATGCCCCATGCCCAATATCAAATCCCGCTTTGCCATTATTAATGGTGATGACTTTGGCTTTTCTGCCGGTGTCAATCAGGCAATTATCCAAGCTCACGAACAGGGTGTATTAACTAGTACAAGTTTAATGGTAACTGGAGATGCTGCCGCAGATGCGATCGCCTGGGCACGCGATCGCCCCAGTTTGGCAGTTGGTCTGCATTTAGTCTTGGTTTGCGGTCGTTCTGTCCTGCCTCCCTCACAAATTCCTCATTTAGTAGACTCCCAAGGCAACTTTTCTGATAGTCCTCTAGTGGCTGGCTTGCGTTATCAATTTCACCCAGCCGCCCGTGAAGAATTACGCCAAGAAATCCGCGCCCAGTTGGAAAAATTTCGCGCCTCTGGGTTGCCCCTTTCTCATGTCGATGGGCATTTACATTTACATGTACATCCTGTAATATTACGGATATTAGTAGAATTAGCTCCCGAATTTAACATCCGAGTCATCCGTCTGCCATCGGAAGAGTTGCAAATGAGCCTAAAGCTTGACCGGACAGCTTTACTAACTAAGTTAGTTTGGTCAGGAGTATTTGGGAGACTGCGCAGTTATGGCGAAAGCTTACTCACCACTCACGGTATAAAGTTTGCACAGCGAGTATATGGATTGCTGCAAACAGGCAATATGAGCGAACAATACTTACTAGGTCTCATACCCCAAATTCAAGCAGACTTAGTAGAAATTTATTCCCATCCCGCCTTAGTTCAACCCGAAGAACCGCTCAATGGATTACCCGGCGCTGGTGAAATAGAACTTGCTGCTTTATTAAGCGAACAAGTCCGTCAGGTTTTAACTATCAATGGATTTGAATTGACTAATTATCACCAGCTTGAATAGTCAACAGTCAACACTTCCCTGCGGGACGCTACGCGAACGACAGGCTCAGTGCGGCGCAGTCAACAGCCAACAGTCAACAGCCAACCGTCAACCGTCAACCGTCAATGCGTATTTTTTCAAATCCTCCAAATTACACACTTCCAAAGCTCTTGCATGGGTAGCTTCCAAGACAACTGGGGGCGCAAAACCAGCTTCTAGGGCTTCTTGCCAACGCGCTGCACATAAACACCAGCGATCGCCTTCTCTCAATCCAGGAAAATTATATTCAGGGACAGGTGTACTCAAATCATTGCCTCGCGATTTGGTAAATTGCAGAAATTCTGCTGTCATTTGCGCACATACAACATGCATTCCAAAATCTTGACCCCCTGTGTTGCAGAGTCCGTCACGGTAATAACCAGTCATTGGAGAAGTGCAGCAAATCTCCAAAGTAGTACCTAGTACGTTTTTTGCTTCTGCCATAAAAACCTCAAGTCAGTTGATAATTTATCTAATAGGACTTACGCACACTCTACTAATTTTTCTCCCAAGGGGAGACGTTGCGCGTTGGCGGAAGCCTCTTGCAGGGACTTCCAAATAAAAAACATCCCAATCATTAACTTACCAAGCAACCTCGTAGGGGCGGGGGTGACCCCACCCCTACAATTTGGGATAATTTATTTTTTGGAGTTCCCGCACAGAAGGCGTCTTGGCGGTTAAATTGTCGCTCATCTCCTTTATCCTCAGTTCCTAATTTCAAAATTCAAGGTTGGATTCTACACACTACACAGTTAAGTAATCTTAATTGTTAAAAAATCTAGACCTTGCTACGCAAGGAATTAAATAGATTTTTCTAAAGGCTTATGTCCCAAGATATAGGCAATTTTGTACTTATTAATTACGTAATTTCACAGTAGTCATCTGCTGTAACATCCGTGTAATCTGTAGCGAATATCTTTTCATAATCTCAGCTGTTGTGAAATCTATTCTTCAGACCTACTTAGAACAAGAAATCTGGATACTAATAAGAGATAAGTGGTATTTTGCCACAGTAATCGGAGTGTGGGATGACTTGTTGTGGTTCAAACACAGAACCTACAACAAAGAGACAGAGGAAGATACGCTGTGGGAAATGATTGTCAAAATCAGTGAAGTAATTGCCATTGATAAAGTTAAGTCTGTCGTCAGTAGAAAACCAGACGTATTCATTTCCAGACTTCTGGAAACAGAGACAGGTACTGCTCATAATCCAGAGCATGAAAGTTAACTAGCTTAATCAAAATCTGGCGAAAATACAGACTATTTCAGCTCATCAAGGGTAGGGGTACAACATGTTGTGCCCCTACAATTATCTGTACCTTACCCGATAAATAACACTCTAATTCGCAAGGTAATTTGGTAATATCTAATACTTTACAGTTACTTCAAGTATATGAATTTTCGACAGTACAGTCGAAATTGTTTAAAATTTCTGGGTGTGCTTGGTAAGCTTTCAGACTTACTGCGCTATTTTGTAATATCCTGTTCGTTGGCAAAATTAGTTGAATTGAAAATTACACACTTTAACAATCAGGAGAATTGAAATGGGACTGAGCGACGCACTATTGAATTCCGACAAAAAAGACATGATTGTGGATGACTGTTGCACAATGATTGAAAAGCAGGTTGCATCCAAATCAGGGCTGAGCGGTATAGCCTTAAAAACAGCCTTCGCTACATTGAAGGGAGTAAAGCCAGGATATATCCCTTACGTTGTCGAGCAGATCCTACCACAGTGTTTTACAGCCATCGATCCGATCTGGAATGAAGGATTACAGAAAGGCGATCCAGTAGAACATTTAATTACAAGTAGCGATCGCACCGCTGATGCACTACTCAGCGTCACCGATGAAAGGGCCAAAAAAGCCAAACGCCCCATCGTCCGTGGAACATACGAAAAATTTCGCGGCTCAGCTAAACAGCATGTAGAGGAAGCAGTGCCAGAATTCGCTAAGGTAATCAGTAAATACGCTAACTAATAAACAAAATAGGCAATCAATAGGCAACGCTTTTTATACTTTTGTTGCCTATTGCTACCTGTGACAGTAATCTCATACCAATTTGAAAAAAGAATACGACAGATGGTAGGGGCAGTGCCATGCCCTCTAGAATATCTTGATGTGCCGCAAACACTATTTAAATTTGTATCAATTCGCCGCTACACATGTATATTTATGACTGAGCGTCTACTACTGAGGGCGTTAATTTGTCACCTCACACAGAATTGGTCTCAGTCACAAAATCTCAGTAGACTGCATATATCTGCAATTCATAGTCTATGAAAAACTCCATCCCCTTGTGGGTGGAGTTTTTGGGTATGGGGAAGAAGCTACCAATGCTCAATGACGCCAGTTGGCAAGCGTACACCAGAACACATAAAAAATTGATTAATCCCCCTTTCTCCCTGCTCCCTGCTCCCTGCTCCCTGCTCCCCTGCTCCCCTGCTTTTCAAGTATTACAGGCTGCTAAACTAATCAAAAATTCTCCGCTGAAGATAATCAGATTGTTGTCAGCAGTGTCATGACATCGGAAATTTTTAAAATTACCCTTGTTTCTATCTATAGGAATAGAATAGAAATTTTCAGTAGCAAATGTAACGATAGAGGTGGAAACACCTATATCAACGGCGATTCTAGTAGTTAAACTAGTAACCACAGGATAAAAATCAAGGAATACTATGATGAGCGATCGCGACTATACATTGATCATTGATAAAAGTGGCAGTATGTCTACCCCTGACCAAGCAGGTGGGAGAACTAGATGGGACATAGCCCAAGAATCCACACTAGCCTTAGCAAGAAAATGTGAGCAGTATGACCCTGATGGAATTACAGTCTATGTATTTTCTGGGAGATTTAAACGCTACGATGATGTCACATCAGCAAAAGTTGCGCAGATTTTTCAAGAAAACGATCCGGCTGGGACAACAAATTTAGCAGGTGTACTCCAAGACGCACTCAATAATTACTTTAAGCGTAAAGCCTCAGGTCAAACTAAACCCAATGGCGAGACAATCTTAGTCATCACCGATGGCGAACCAGACGATCGCAAAGCCGTCTTTGAAGTCATTATTAGTGCTACCCGCCAAATGGATCGGGATGAAGAATTAGGAGTGTCTATAGTTCAGGTTGGTTCAGATCCCCAAGCGACAAAGTTTCTTAAAGCCTTAGATGACCAGTTGCAAAGTGTAGGTGCTAAATTTGACATCTGTGACACAGTCACCTTAGACGACTTAGAAGAAATGAGTCTTGCAGATGTTTTAATGAATGCCATCACAGACTGATTTTAACCAAGTCTTTAAGTTTCATCTAATTAATTATCAGCAAATTTTGGGGAACATCAGCCATGCTAGAAAATCGTGACTACACCTTAATTATTGACCAGAGTGCCAGCATGGCTACTACAGATCAAAAAAATGGTAAAAGTCGCTGGACAGCATTACAAGAATCAACATACGCTTTAGCTGCTAGATGCGAAGAATTTGACCTTGATGGTCTAACCATTTATCTATTTGCTAAAGGATTTAAGCGTTACGATTATGTTACCGCCGCTAAAATCAAGCAGATTTTTACAGAAAATATTCCTGGCGATACAACAAACTTAGCCGGAGTACTACAAGACGCCATTAATAGCTACTTTAAACGCAAAGCCGATGGCAAAACTAAGCCAGCAGGAGAAGTGATTTTAGTTGTGACTGATGGTACACCAAGCGATCGCCAAGCCGTATATGAAGTAATTATCAATGCAACTGTGCGTTTGGATAATCCCCAAGAATTAAGAATTGCTTTAATTCAAGTAGGTGCTGACACCAAAGCTACCAAATTTCTTCATGCCATAGATGATGAGTTGCAAAGTGTTGGCGCTAAATTTGATATTTGTGACACCATCACTTTAGATGAGTTAGAAGAGATGAGCCTTACCGAGGTATTAAAGGCAATAACAAGCTAATTGCTCATCGCAAATTTTTTAGACAATACTTGGAGACATTAGAAATGCTAGACAATCGTGACTATACCTTAATTATTGACAAAAGCGGCAGCATGGCTACCCCAGATCAAAAAGGCGGTAGAAACAGATGGCTAACCGCACAAGAATCAACTTTTGCTTTAGCTAGCAAGTGCGAACAATTAGATCCAGATGGGATTACTGTTTATGTATTTTCCGGCAAATTCAAACGTTATGAAAACGTCACCTCCGCTAAAGTAGCGCAAATTTTTCAAGAAAACGATCCCTCTGGAACCACAGACTTAGCAGGAGTTCTCAAACACGCCACTGATGATTACTTTAAACGCAAAGCTGCTAAACAAACTAAGCCTAATGGCGAGACAATTTTAGTAGTTACCGATGGCGAACCAGACGATCGCAAAGCCGTCATGAAAGTCATTATCGAAGCCTCCCGACAAATGGATCGTGATGAAGAACTAGCCATTTCTTTCATTCAAGTTGGTACAGACGCCCAAGCCACTCGCTTTCTCAAAGTCTTAGATGACGACCTCCAAAGCGCTGGAGCCAAGTTTGATATCTGCGACACTGTTACAATGGAAGATATGGAAGATATGAGTTTATCAGAAGTCTTGCTGAATGCCATTAATGACTAATTGTCAATAGTCAATAGTCAGTTGTTATTTATCTTCCTTGTCCCCCCACGCCCCCCATCCCTGCAATGGATAGCATTGATAAGCTATTAGCTGAACTCAAAACTGAATACCAAGAAGGGAAAACTTCTCCACCCCAACCACAACCTCAGTCTAAACCTCAGCTAAACATTACCCAACCATTGATTCCAGTAACCCCAAAAGCAGCTTCTCTCATCGATAACCTTTTGGAGGAGGTGAAGGCTGATTTTGCCGAACGAGACATAGCTGAAGAGTTGAAACGACAGGAAGAATTAGAACAAGAACGAATTCGCCAAGAACAACTTAAAGCCAAACAACGAGAAGCCTTAAAAAATCAGGCGAAAGAATGGTTAGCTAAATTAGATCCATTCTCGTCTGAAGGACTGTGGTTTGAAAGATTTGCCGAAGGATATGCTTCCAAATTAGAAGCTGCTATTGAATATTTACAAAACAATTATTGAGTCATTGTTTTGAATTTTATCTACATCAAAACCCATTAACAACTGATAACTAAAAACTGACCGATAACTTAGATTGCTCCACAACTAGAGGAGGCATTTCTAGCTGATTCAGGAATGATATTCGGAGAATTAGCTAATAATTCAGCTTCGCCTCGACTATTAATTGTCAATCCTTGAGCCTCAATAATTGCTGATGGCTCATTATTTTTTGGCTCTGCTTGAGAAGCATTTGTGACTCTTGTTTCCACGCCCTTTGGCTGTAATCCTACTTTGACAGACAAGTCACGGAAATCCGTCCAAATTGTTTGACCCATAATAATATCAGTCGGATTTTGTGGTAATCCACCTCGTCCTGTAACCACAAAATTATTTGCGCGATCGCCTCGACAACTAGCAGCAATCTGCTGGCTAGGATCTAATATATTTGCCGGTAATTCAGTATTGGCAAGATTCTTACTCGTTTCTACGTTATTAATTGTCACAATTCCATCAACCCCAAATTTGGAACTAGCATCAATATGGCTATCTGGAGACAGGAAAATGCCTTGTGTTTGGATTTGAATATTACCTCCAGAACCAAAGACAGCATTCGCTCTAATATCGCTTCTATTATGAGCGACGACAAAATTGGCATTAACGTTAATATTGCCACCACCACCATTACTATCTAAAACGCTAGTACTAATTAAACTATGATTATTTAGAAAGAGTAAATCAGTAGTAAAATTTAAATTACCGCCACCAGTTTGTGTAGAAGTAGCAACTATATTACCGCGATCGCTTTGGATTTGCTGAGCATTGATAGTGATATTACCAGCTTGACCTAATCCCGCACTATTAGTAGAGATGCGAGCTTGATTTGTCACCTTCAACAAGTTACTTGTCAGTTGAATATTGCCGCCATTACCTTGCGATTCGGCTTTGGCTTCGCTGAAAGCACCGGTAAATAACCCATCCAGATAACCATCAAACAAAACAGAATTGGCAGCAATTTTAATCAATCCGGCATTGCCTGTTCCTACTGTGCTAGTAGTCAAGGAAGCCCCAGTGGTAAATGTCAGAGAGTCAGTATTGATATTAATACTACCGCCATCACCACTACCTTTAGTATCAGCAGATATTTGGCTACCATTGTGAGCAGTTAATGATGTTTGCACATTCAAAAAGATATTACCACCACCACCAGAAGTTGTAGATGCGTTGATGCTCGCTAGATTTTCTGAGGAAGTGTTATCAAGTAAAATCGCCCCCGCATCAATCTGAATATTTCCGGCTTTTCCCTGCCCTGGCGGTATATTTGTGTTGCGGCTATGGAAATTACTAGCACTGACAATGCCTCCATTTTGAATAGTTAAATTATCAGTAGTAATATTTAAGTTTCCCCCATCACCATTGCTTTGGATTGCACTAGCAAATAAACCACTGCGTCCTAAGGCATTCACGCCAATAACTTCTATATCATTGGCTGTTACTATTAAATTACCCGCCTTGCCAGAGCCAGCAGTACTCGTAGCAATTTGACCGCCATCTATCAGTCGCAATGTATCGGTATCTAGGGTCAAATTTCCTCCCTTACCCGTGGCAGTGGAGAGAACTGTGGTAAATAATAAACTTTGACCGCTAGTAGAACCACCAATTAGCTCTATATCATTTGCCTGAATATTTAAATCTCCAGCATTCCCAGAGCTAAAAGTACCCGTGCCAATTTGCGCACCATTAATCAACCGTAAACTCTGAGCATCAATGCTTAAACTACCACCATTACCTGTTGCACCTAATTCCACATTCGCAAATAAACCGCTGGGGAAACCTCCTGGTGAAGTTCCACTCAGTTCTATCTGATTTGCTTGCAACTTTACACTTCCCGCATTACCTGAGCCAAAAGTCAATGCTGCTATCTGTGCACCATCAGCAATTCGCAAATTTTCTGTTTCAACCAACAATTTGCCACCATTACCTGTGGCTTTGGATTCTACATTCGCATATAACCCACTGGAACCAACACCAGCTGCACCCCGCAGTAGCTCTATATCTTTTGCCTTGACTGTTAAAATTCCGCCATCTTTCGCATTAAAGGTACTAACTGCTACTCTTGCGCCATTAGCAACCTGTAAGTTTTCAGTATTAATGGTGATATTCCCACCACTACCTTCACCCATAAATTCTGCATTTGCAAAGATGCCACTAGAAACCCCACCTCGTGAAGCACCAGTTAATTGTACGTTTGTGGCGTTTAATTCTATGCTGCCAGCATTGCCCAATCCAAAGGTATTAACAAATATCTGTGCACCGTTAGTAACTAACAAGTTATCTGTTTCAATTACTAAATTACCACCATTACCAGTAGCTCCCGGAGCTACTGGTGTAAATAAGCCGCTAGAACCAGAAACACCTGAACCACCAGTCAATTCAATTTGTTGGGACTTAACTATAAGACTACCGGCGTTACCAGCACCAAAGGTTCCACTAGAAATTTGAGCGCCACTAGCGACACGCAAACTTTTTGCATCAATGAATAAATTGCCACCATTACCAGTTGCGCCAGGTGCTACATCGGTAGATAAATAAGTCACAAAGGGAAGACCTAATACAGAAGTACCGCTGGCTTCTAACGCTTCTGAGGCCTTAATAATCAGACTTCCTGGCAAACCACTGCCTACAGTATCTGCGAACATAGCAGAACCATCCTTTACCTGGATGTTACGCCCCTGTAGTTGGATAGTACCGCCATTACCGCTAACCTCTAAAGAAGCTGCTTGAGATAAGTTAATATTGCGAAAACTACTCACATTTTCATAGCTTAATTCCCAACCTGAGCTAATAGGGTTAAGTTTGACAAAACTGTTTGTACCCACACTTCCTAGTTCAATTCGTCCGCCGTTTGCAGTCAGATTACCTCCAGTAACTCCAATATCCCCACCCACCAAAGCCAAAGTTTTCTGTGGCTGTACCATAAGACCGGTTGGACGAGAGTCTTTAATTACGGAAAAGTTATTGTTATTGAAACTTATATTGTTTCCGGTTCCATTGACATTGATCGCACCTGTATTACTCGGCCCATACTGCAACCCTAAAGGAAGACTCACTGTTAACAAAGGTGTTGTTTGCGGACTGCTAGCACTGAATTCACTACCGTCAGTAAATCGGATACTATTGGCTGTTGAACCAATAAAAGAACCACCAATATCTAGAGAAGCATTAGCGCCAAAAACAATACCATTGGGATTGATCAGAAATAAATTAGCTGTGCCTTGGGCACGAATTAAACCATCAATTTCGGAAATTGAGCTACCAGTAACACGGCTGATAATATTTTGAATATCTGTAGGATTATTAAAAGAGGCTATTTGCTCCTTAATCAGAGAAAATTGTTGAAAACTATGGAATAAATTATTGCCCGATCTAGTACCACCATCAATGTTAAAATTTCCAGCATTGGGAGTAACAATTGTATTATTTGGCAGCGTATTATCTGGAATAATTTGTGCATAAGCGCTCAGTCTTGTATTTGCCAGCGACCAGAAAATAAGAGGGAAGCCCAGCAATATTTTAAGGTAGAAAATTTTGCTCTTTCTTTTCGTCACTGACATAGTTTTTGCCATTATCTTGCTAGAAGCTACTATCTTAGCTACGGAGTCACTGAAATGTCTTCCCCTATTTCAAACTCTGATGATAACAAGCTCAATTGCTATCTTGTTTCAATAACTTAAGTCAGAGAAAAACCCCGATTTCGTGAAGAAACTGGGGTGTCAAACAGGTATGTTCAATTTATTTCTAACCAAGCATTTACTAGCTCTTTTATTATGGTTGTCCAGAACTTTCTACATTACAAGTGTTAGTAACACCAGCATTGACCGAAATATTATCTCCAGCAATACACCAACCACCACCTCCACCACCCCCACCACCTCCGCCACCTCCGCCACCCCAAGCGCCTACAACTAATTCAGCTTCCTTGTCTGTTAACTCGCTCAACTCTAATAGCTCGATAATTTGACTATCTTGTGAAGATTTTTTGTGATGATTTTCTGAGATTTTAACATTCATATTTGCTTGTTTAAACTCTAACGAGTATTTTGTCTGCATTTGTTATCTTTGTAAATCAACGATTCTTGTATGTATCTCAATTTGATTGGGCATAGATTATGAAAAAAATTCACATTATCTATACTCCCAAAACTTGATATTTTCAGGGGGAAGATTAGTTTAAAGAATACACCAACTACCACCACCGCCACCCCAGAGAGGGGGAATAATGAAACTACCATCTACTGCTATTATATCACTACCATCTACTACTATTTCTGCTTCATTGTCGATTAGGTCTTTTGAATTTTATATTCATAACTTTACTCTTCTTAGTTCTATTAAACTATTTACTATTTTTTATCAATTTTTTTGTTATTGACAAGAGCATTTGAGATTATTTTTTTTAATTTTAATATTCTTGGCTAATCTGATAAAAATATATATTTAAACTGTAAAATTACTGATATTTATATTTGTTAATGAGCATTCGAGTTTCTTATGGCTATAATAAATTAATACTAATTAATAGTAATTAGAGCTTTGCAATTAACAATTACTGCCGTACCTTTCTGCTAAGAAAGCTAAGCTTAGGTTTTACGATAGGACAAGGCTGCCATTTTTCATTAGTAATAGGTTCAGCAGATTTACTTTTAGTAACATAGGATAGTTGATTGTTACCTAATTACTAATTTTTTCGTAAGTATTAATCTCTCTTTTTTCTATTCACTGGTACTAAAGAAGCGACAAGTTAAAGTAAATATAATCGAAGAGGCACAACATGTTGTGCCCCTAACTGTGTAATTAACTTACTGGAAATATGTTGTATTGAAGTAGATTTTGGCTAGGTATAGTCATACTAAATAATTTGTGAACCCTAGAATCTGGCAATCACCAACTTTTTAAATAAGTTGGAAAAATAAATTTTTCATAATTATTCAGTAACTGACTGTTATAGCACTTCAATGATTAACATTATCATCAGAATCATTATTTTCCCAAGTCATTTGAATCCATCCGCTAGTAGTAATAGCGATACCACCTGTTATTTCTTCTGCTTCTTGGTCATTTAATTCAGTTAAATTTAATAGTTGCATAATTTTGCGATTTTGCTGATACTTTTTATGATTATTTTCGTGGATATTTTTCTTCATTTTTTACCGTTTAACCTCTAAATGTGAAAATTAAGGCAAACTTTGTAAATTGCACCTAGACAAGCATTTGAGAGATTCAAGCTTATCTATTTGAATTTCTATCTACCAAGTAAATTACCAACCACCAGAACCACCGGGATTTCCACCACCAGAACCACCGGAACCTCCACCACTAGAAGGATTCCAAGCCGCTGAAGTTGCTCCGGGGTCATTTGGGCCCATAATATTTTCCATGTTAGTGCTGGTGGTTAAATTACCTGTACCACCAATTACTAGTTCAAGTTCGCGATCGCTAATTTGAGTAAAGTCTAATAACTGCTGAATTTCGCTTTTTTTGTCGTCTTTGGTCAGATTATTTATTTTTACCGGTATTTTCATTTGTTTGTGTTTATGTAAAATACAATTTATAACTTATCCTAGTTATTTTATATAAGCAATCTTTCTATTAATGTCTTGTTGAAATTTTTATATTTAATTGAATAATTAATATTTTTAATCTGTAAAATTACTCGTCTTTTTGTTTATTAAACTAAAATATTTTTGAAAAAATTTCAATAAATTAATAGACTAAATAACAGTATTTATCCGTAATTTTACCAAGAACTTTATCTAAAAAATCATGAAAGCTATAGCCAAAGAAAATATCTTGAAAATATACGTAGTTTGAACGCCAATCTTAGGGAAATAAAGTTTTTATATGGTGGACAACAAACTTTGTTATCATACACAAGCAAATCATTTATATCTTTTTTCTAAACCACATTAGGTTGACATAGTTGATAGATAAATACATTAACTATGTTTTGATTAATCGACAAGATTGATTGGCATTTCTTGTTGCAAATTTAATATTAATAAGCTTTTTTATAAAAAATATATTAGCCAACCGCATAATTACTTAGGTTAGAGATTTTCTCGAATTATGTATTTTTCTGCAAATCAATATAAATGATTGATTAATTTAGTTATTTAGCCGAATTTATACCAATGCAAATAATTTTGGGGATACATAAATTATTCATAAGACCAAAATTAATGTCTCAATATTTTTGATAACTTGTATAAGTATTAATGTGTCGATATATACAGTTATTTTAATTATATAGAGAAAAAATAAATATAATTAACATTTATTGACGGAAACAATTCTGATTGAAGAGTTATTTAACTAATCAATAATTACTGCTAATTAATGCGATGGCGGCGAATTTGAGAAGAATGTTTTACAGCCCATTCATGCATTGCGTTGAGAATTGGCTGTAGGCTTTCCCCTAAAGGTGTGAGTGAATATTCTACTTTAGGAGGAATTTGGGGATAAACTTCACGATGAATAATACCATCATCTTCCATTTCCCTGAGTTGCTGAGTGAGCATTTTTTGCGTAATTCCAGGTAAAGCCCGTTGCAATTCGCCAAAGCGCTTTAACCCTGTCATTAATTCCCTAATGATTAAGACTTTCCAGCGTCCACCAATTACCTCTAATGTAAATTCTACTTCACAAGTCAGTCTGGTATCGTTTTCCGCTTTAGTTTCCGTCGTTTTGTCATTGGTCATTGGTCATTTGTCTATGCTCTATGAGCAATTGTAGATTAAATCTATAAATAGTTTATTTTCAGTGGGGGTTTAAATCCGTGACTGAAAATGTCTGAAATTTTGAACTATTCAAGGTGTAGGCGTTTCTTGGCAACTATTTAAATAGTCTCATTTGACCTACCTGTAATTGTAAATGCTGCCCAATAATAAGGATGGCAATATAGCTTTTGGTCTGGTGGCAGTTTACTACTTCTATACATTTGTGTCGCCACATGCGTCCTAATTCTTAAATCTTCAGGATGTAGATTATTCAATAAATCTTCATACCATTGTGTTAATTCTCTTGTAGTTAGTTCTCTCAGCCATGCTGTAACTTCAGCTAAGGTGGTAGCGGCAGATTTATTGGGCTGTAATCGACGGTAAAATTCTACAATCGCTAAATCATTGGCAATTGATTCTACAGTCCATAGAGTACTTATAACTTGGGAGACTCCACCACTGAGAAAGGCATTAACTAAGCTCACATATTCGCTAGTAATTTGATGATTGCTATTATTGATATTTTCACAAGCTGATAGATTAACTAGGTTATAACTTACTAAAGATTGTTGGCATATTTCTGCGAAAGTGAGTTTATCTGTATCAGATAATGCCAATTCTGATTTTTTGGGTTCGCTCAGATTGTTAACGATCGCGCCTGTAAAATGAAAGATATTGTATTCATCTTCTAAGGCATTTTGGACGATAGTTTTTGTGGCTTGTCCTCCCTGTATGCGGTAAGGATTGGGGAACATTTGGCTGATAATTTCGGCTTGCAGTTTGGCAAATTTTAGTTGGGGATAATCTGCACTATGAGGATTTTCAACGCTGAGGAATAATTGAGTGTTTTTATCTCCTATATTTGCTGCTTTGATTGTTAATCCTGTTTGGAGGCTAGGCAAATAGCTAGTAGTAAAATCTGTCTCAATATTTGATAGCTCTGGCGACAGAGAAGCGGATTCAAAAAGTGCGTGGAGAGGCAATTTTTGTAAATCACGGTGGGGAATTAAAATCAAGTGGGTAATACCTTCAAGTTCCTGGATGATAGTAGGAATATTGAGGATATTTTTTAGTTCTAATAACCTTTGTTCCATATCCAGACGCCAGGAATGGTTGCTTTGATTTTGTTTATCGGCAACATGGCTACAATATTCTTGATATTGTTGATTCCAGTCTTCTAACCAGGATTCAAAGGCGATCGCCCTTCTTACTGCTTCAGGAAGCGGAATTTCGTGTAGGCGCATTGGGGTTTTACCTAAACTAAATACCCCTGCATCTTGCATGGGGGTAAATATGAGAATAGGTGAAGGGGCTTGATCTTTCAGGACGAAGGTATGTAAGGCCGCTGGACTAATATGCCAGTAAATAATTGCTGTTTGCGGGTTGAGTAGTTGCTGAACTTGAGTATAGCTAAGTGAGTCAATCTGGTTTTGCCAACCTGCAATCTGCCAAGTTAAACAAGCATTTTTTGCTTGTTCGGCAATTTCCCAGGCTTCGATTAAGTCGCCGTAATCGACTGCTAAATCCACGACTAATTGTCTCAAGCCGGCGAATTTTAAAGCTAGCTGTTTTTTACTCTCATCGGGACGGGTGGGATCGCTAACTAACTGTTGTAATAACTCGCTACCGTATTGCAGAAATTCTTGGGATTGTGCTGTTTGTCCTAAACCAACTAAAGTTTTGGTGAGGTATTGTAAAACTTCTAAATGCAATTGGGGAAAGTCTTCGCTAGTCAGGGTTAATAGGGCCTGATTATATTCAGCTACGGCTTTTTGCCAATGACTGCGGGTAGGGGGATGTTTTTTACCGTGATCGTAATGACTATTGGCGATCGCTAAATGCAATCTTCCCCAACCTTCTGGGTGAGTATCGGGGCGAACATATTTCAACCCGGCTTCGTAACTAGCTAATTTACCTTCATAACCGCTTTGCTTCAAGGCAGAATTTTTGGCGGTGATGTTAGTAAATAAACCAGAAAGGGCATCAGGATTGGTGATGTGACCGGCGGCTGTTCCCCGTCCAATCCAAGCTTCCCAGTAGTCGGCTTTAATTTGTAAAGCGCTGTCATAGGAAGCGATCGCTTCGGCATATTTTTCTAAATAAAATAAGGCTACGGCCTGGTTGTACCAAGCTACATGGAAGTCAGGTTTAATGGCGATCGCTTTGCGATAGGAATCGATGGCTTCTTCACGGCGGCCTAAATTATCTAAAGCTACGCCGCGGTTATACCAAGCTAGATAGAAGTCAGCATGAATTGACAGTGCTTTATCCCAAGAAGCGATCGCTTCTGACCATTGTCCTAAATTAAACAGGACAACGCCCCGGTCAATCCAGACTTCATAATAATTGGGTTCAATTTCTAAAGCTTGATCATAGGAGGCGATCGCTTCTTGATGTTGCTCGCTCACACCTAAGGCGATACCCCGGTAATACCAGTTTTCTGGATCTAGGGGTTGTAATACTAGGGCTTGGTCGTAACTGGCGATCGCTTCCCATAATTGCCCTAATTTCATCAGTGCTAAACCCCGACTAGACCAAGCTTCAGGGAAATCTGGCTTGAGGGCGATGACTTGTTCAAAGGAAGTGACAGCTGCTTCAAATTCTCCTAATTCACCGAGAATTCCCCCCCGATTGTACCAAGCTTTGTGAAAATCGGGTTTGAGTTCGATGGCGCGATCATAGGATGCGATCGCCTCGGCAAAATTTTCTAAATGAAATAGTGTCAAAGCACGGTTAAACCAATACTCGTAAGCATCAGGTTTGATTTCGATGGCGGCGTTATAAGATGCGATCGCTCCTGCTAAATCTCCCGTTCTTGCTTGTTGAAGACCTTGGTAAAACCAAGCTTGGGCGCGGTCAATTTTTGGTTGGGGGATTATTTGGGAATTTTGTCGCTGAATTGCTAGTTCTGAAGCTAGTTCTTGGACTAAAGAAGTACTTTGATCCAACCTGACTAACAACTCATCAAAGGCCTGGGCTACACTTGGTTCTAATTTTGTTAAGGATTTATCCCATATCCCAGTTTCTGATGGTTCTGGGGTGGGAGTTTCTGGAGGAGGCGTTAAGCTGTTGTTATCTTCAGCCTGGATATGGCTAGGTTCTGGTGTAGGCGGATTCTGTCTCGCTACTTCTTGCGGTTGAGTGTGTTGAGGTTCTGGTGTAGGTAGATTATGTCTTGGTTCTTCTTGCGGCTGAGTATGTCTCGCTTCTTGTCTAGACTGATTTGGTTTTGGTTCTGGTTTGGCGGGATTGAGGTTAGTAATTGGTGTGGTAGTTTCGGTCTCTGGTACGTCTGGCTCAGAAAATAAATCGAATAAATTAGCGATTTCATCATCATCACCAGGATCGAGCAGAGTTGAGTGTCTGGGGATTTCTATATCTTCTGCTTGATATTCCCAGACAACTTCTCCTAAGTTACCTGTCCATGTTTCCTCAACGGTATTCATTTCTGGTATGGGCAGGATTTCTGTCTCATCATCGTCATAATCCCACAAGCGATCGCCCAAGTTTCGGATTAATTCCTGCCCTGGAGAGTTTATGCGGTTGTTTTCAGGTCTAGTGCTGTCCATTGCTATATGATGCCGATCTAGCTCTTCAATCTCTTCATACTCTGTAGCTGAGTTGCGCTTTAAGAGGCTCAGACCAATGTCATAAGCAAGGTCACCGATTCTACCAATTCCCAGTTCACCTAGCTGAATCAGTCGTGCTGCTAACTGATGATTAGGTGCAGGTGAATTTAATAATCTTTCACCAAAGCTCAATAGCCAATCTATCCAGCGCTCATCAGGAATGCGATGTTCCATCCGTTCCAGGTACTTCAGCGCCCACTGTCTACCTCTTGCTTGTTGCACGCCTTCTAGCAACTGTGTAAATAACAGTTCTAAATCCGCATTAGTAAGTTCGGGTGGTGCATTTGCCACGCCGTATCCTCTGACAGCATGAAGAGAGCCAGTTTTCTGACTGCTAAAAGGATGCTGCTGAAATAACTTTTTAAGCCACTGAAATAGACGCCTGAGCATCTGTCACACTCTTGGATTTTGTTTAACCTAGATTGTAGCCATCGTTGTGTTAAAAAGATCGTCAATTACGTAAAAAGCTACTATTAACTTGAAAAAAAGTTGAGCTATGCGTAATTTACTGATCGGGTATCTGACATAAGTTAGTGAATTTGTTACCTCAACTGAGATGAGCGCATAAGCGAATTCTTTACAGTGGCACTATTGTTTTGCTTTTGAGTAACAAAGTCAAGATTCGCTGTATTCTGTAGCTCCTTGATTAGCAGCATGATACTGATTAATCAGTGCTTGAATAATCACTTGCGGATCTTTAGTTTCTAATCCGATCTGTTGGGCAATTTGCTCAGCTAAGGTTTCATCCTGCTGCATCATCATAAATAACTGTTCTAAGGTAACGGTCTGGTAATCTCCCTCAGAAGGATTATCTCCTGGATCGGCTGCATTGGATACCGAGCCACTTTCAGAAAGTGATGAAGCACTGATAGTATCTGGCCCTGCATATTCCCAAATTGGCTCGCCTTGATTGCGGGTTAACAGTTGCATCCCAATATCGTAGGCAACATCTCCGACTTCGCCCACGCCTAGATCGCCCAGTTGTACTAACCGCGATGCTAATTCATTATTGGGTGTAGGGGCAGCGAGTAATCTTTCTTCTAGTTGCCGCAACCACTCAACCCAGCGTTGGGTTGAGATGCGATGTTCGATATTATGTAACCACTTGATTGCCCATGCTTGCCCGCGTGCTTGATGTACACCTTCCAAAAGTTCGTTGAACAGAAATTCGAGATCCGTATCGCTGAGTTGTGGTGGTGGTTCCTTGGGGACATCTCTCCTAACTGAAGAGCGGCTGGATTTCCCACCAAACAAGCCCTGAAAAAAATTTTTCAGCCACTGAATTAGCCGCTTAAGCATCTGCTGCACCATTGAGTATGATTTACCCTAAGATTGTAGCGATCGCACTTTACTATAGCTTTAATCTTCCGAAAAACTTCCTCTTGCTCAGGCTACAACCCACAACTTGAAGAATGCTCTCAAGTAGAGTTGGGATCTGGGTAGTTTACCAGATATGTCGCCACATATACAGCACTAGAAAAAAACTCAGGCTGATTCATCTACTTAAAGAAAATAGTGTATAATATACAACCCTGGAACTTTTAAAGTTTGCCCTTGTCTGATATAATTGATTTATGACCACAGTTAAAACCCCCTGGGTTATGTACAAAAGTGGCAGAAATAGTGCTATAAGAAAGCAGCAAATTGAAAATCTTACAACTGAGTCACAATTACCAATATAAAAATACTGTACTAACTGTTAAACAGTAGTTAACGATTTGGAAACAATAATTTGGGTTCCCAAAGCAATCTCTCTTAGGAAGAAGCAAGAATATTCCTGGAGAGTAGGATTCGGTTAACCCTAGTTTTGTGCTGTCCTCACCACCCTAGCTCACGTTTAAACCGCAAAATACCCTGATTTTAGAAGCCCAAACTCGACTGGGTGCTGCAATTTTATGTCTTACGAACCCCTGCACCACAAGTATCGCCCAAAGAGTTTTGCTGAACTAGTGGGACAAGAGGCGATCGCTACCACCCTCACCAATGCGATTCGCTCAGCAAAAATCGCTCCAGCTTATTTATTTACTGGCCCTAGAGGTACGGGGAAAACTTCTAGCGCGCGGATTCTCGCCAAATCTCTCAATTGTCTTCAAAGTTCTCAGCCAACAGCAGAACCTTGTGGCTTGTGCGATGTTTGTCAGGGAATTACCAAAGGCTATTCCTTAGATGTGATTGAAATCGACGCCGCCAGCAACACTGGTGTTGATAATATCCGGGAAATTATTGAAAAAGCGCAGTTTGCCCCTGTACAGTGTCGTTACAAAGTTTACGCCATAGACGAATGCCATATGCTCAGTACTCAGGCATTCAATGCGTTACTTAAAACACTAGAAGAGCCACCTAAACACGTAGTCTTTGTCTTGGCGACAACCGATCCCCAGCGAGTATTGCCAACTATTATTTCTCGCTGTCAAAGGTTTGATTTTAGACGCATTGATGTCGAGGCGATGGTCAAGCATTTAAGTGCGATCGCCAGTAAAGAAAACATTAACATTACCCTGGATGCTGTCACCTTAGTTGCCCAAATTGCCCAGGGAGGATTGCGGGATGCGGAAAGCTTACTCGACCAATTAGGACTATTAGCGGGTGAAATCACACCAGAAAAAGTTTGGGATTTAGTCGGTTCTGTGAGCGAACGAGACTTATTAGGGTTGTTAGATGCGATCGCCCAAGATAGTGCAGAAGCAGTTCTTGACTGTACCCGCAATATCCTCAATCGTGGACGGGAACCGCTGACTATTTTGCAAAATCTCGCCGCTTCCTACCGTGACTTACTAATTGCGAAAACTGCACCTAATCGCCAAGATTTAGTTGCTTGTACTCAGCAAACCTGGCAAGCTTTGATGACATTAGCTCAGAAGCTACATATCAGCACGATTTTGGCAGGACAGAAACACTTACGGGAAGCCGAAGTTCAAATTAAAAACACGACTCAGCCGCGTTTGTGGTTAGAGGTGACATTACTAGGCTTATTACCTAGCGCCAATCTTCCCGTACAAGTAGCAGCTAGTCTACCGCCACGAGTTCATACATCAGCCGTCTTATCAAATCAACCACCCATCAGCCCATCACCTTCTGCGGTTCCTTCTCTCTCAGTTGCGCCAGTCTCACCACCGGCAAATAATATTTCTGCGATTAAGACAGTTTCATCACCAACCCCAGAAAGGATAGCTAATTCTCAAACATCAGAGCAACTAAAGCCAGCAAATTCACCTGTAGAATCTGTCACTCCTGCATCAACTGTGGCGGAGATTGAAGAAAATACAGCTACGGATTTTGCGCAAATGTGGCAGCAAGTTCTCAATAATATTGCTCAAATACCTAGAAGAGAATTACTCAGGCAAATGTGCCATTTAATTGAATTTGATGGCGTTTACGCCCGTGTTGGTGTTAAAGCAGCATGGCACAAAAAAGTACAATCCGATTTGCAAATAATTACGGCCGCTTTCCAGCAAACCTGCCAACGGGAAGTCAAAGTAAGTATAGAAGTGGGCACGCCGGGAACTGCTACCCCAGTTAACAGAGAAGTTGTAAATAACAATGGCGCACCGATTGTGAAGCAGCCAGCGCCTTCGAGTTACAACAGACAAGCACCACCACCAGCGCCAGTACAGCCAGCACCAGCACCAGCACCAGCACCAGCAAGAACGGAACCAGTAGCTAAAAATAATAACGGTGTAAAAACTTTGTCACCGCCGCCAGCCCCAACAATAACTAATGATTGGGAAACAGATGAAGTAGCGATCGCCGCCCAACGATTAGCAGAATTTTTTCAAGGACAAGTCATCCGTTTATCAGATGATGGTATTGGTTTTGCTGATACTATGGCTGGCTCTGATTTGCTTGAGGAATCAGATTTTGATGATGAATAAAATAGGTAGGGGAACGGAGGTAGCAGAGGGACAGGGAGCAGAGGAAACTATTGACAGTGGATCAATGCCCAATGCCCAATGCCCAATGCCCAATGCCCAATACTTCGACTTCTCCCAAGGGGAGACGCTGCGCGAACGCTCAGTACAAGTGCCCAATGCCCTTTTACGCTTTCTCCACGCCTGTATGGACTGTTTTTACCCATTTCAGGCGCTTTGGGCGGAATGACATCCGGGCTGTAGTACTGCTCATAACTACCAACCAGTGCAACATATATAAAGTGCCGCGGATGGTTTGCAGCATTAATACTAAATATGTGGAAAACTGGAATTTTTGCCCTTGATGAATCCGTCTTAAACCGGTGAACATCCCCAACATAGAGAGGCTAACGGACAAGCCTGTGATGGGGCCTAACATAGGTAGACGATGACGGGCGATCGCCATTAATAAATCTGGGATTGTGGCAGTGGGTAAGATGTACATAATCAGCATAAAGCTGAATAAATCCCAGGTTTTGCGCACTCCTAAGCGGTTTCTTAAGAGTAAATCCCAGTAATCTAAATAGCGCTGATATCCACCTTCTGCCCAACGGTTGCGTTGATGCCAAAGGGCGATCGCACTGGTGACGCCTTCTTCTTCTACGGCTGGAGAAAAGACACATTCAATATCCCAGTCGTCTAGATGTAAGCGCAAGGTTAAATCTAAATCGTCAGTAATAGTTTCTTCGTTCCAGCCACCGCAACTACTTAAAGCTGTACGCCGGACAAATTGACCATTTCCTCGCAGTTCACCAATCCCACCTAAGGCAGTTCGCTGTTGCTGAAAATAGGTATCCAGGGCCATCTCCGCCATTTGCCCTTTTGTCCAAAAATTCTCTTTGGCGTTGGCGATCGCTTTGCGCACCTGCACCGCCCCTACCTTGTCTCTTTGGAATAAAGGCACTACCTGTTGTAACAAGTCTGGTGAAACTTGGGCATCAGCATCAAACACGGCAATAATGTCACCCTTTGTCAGTGGCAAAACTTGATTTAATGCGCCCGACTTCCCGCCAGTGGCTTGGGCACAACGGCGGAGGATCTTGAGTTGTTTGTATTCCTTGGCTAATTCTGCAAGTAAATGCGGTGTGCTGTCACTGCTGTTATCGTCAATTACCCAAAGTTCGTACTTGTGATCTGGATATTCCAGACTACAAAGATTCTTGACTAATCTGCCAATTACTGCTTCTTCATTTTTCGCTGACACTAAAACAGATACAGAAGGTAAATCTCCCTGGATTTGTTTAGGATGACGGCGGGGTCTGGCAAATACCACCTCCAAAGCGTGAATACCCAGAATAGTGGTTAGTCCCAGTACGAATGAAAAACCCCAGGATACTAAATGCAGAGCGATGGTAATGCTCCAGACTAGAGTCAAAACTAGAGCTGCTTTGCGTCTGCGTCCTTGAAACCGGAATGGTAGAAACAAAGGTTCTGTTTCTACTACTAACTCCTCGGTTGCTGAGAGGTCAGACAACAGAGAATTGAGCGGAGCAAGCTCATTACTAGAATCTTCTTCGGGCCAGAAATTCGCTGGCATAGGTTACTTGATTCAAAAACCACTATTGTTCTACGCCGATAAAGAAGCTGAGAATCAGGTAACACTAAACTGTACAACCTTGAGCTAGCCATAAGATTGGCAGTAATTTCTTACCTTTTATGACTGGCAATGAAGTCAGTAGAATCGCCCTTTAATGGCAATTCTAGTTTAGGTAGAGCGATCGCCAAGTAGCAACAGCTTGTTGTTGAGAGAAGTCACAATCACAGCATCTACCTCTAGATAGAAGAGATTTTTGATTGTTATTGTTCTCAGCTTCCATAAAAGCTAATGCAGCCCCATTGTACCTGACATTCACATATTTCTTAACAGTAACTTTATCGAATCGGCATTAAACCCCCCAGAGTCATTTATTTTCTGGAAGTCCCCTACAGCTGACAGAAAATGTGTAAACCGAAATTTTTTGGGAATACTTAGTATTGGAACCTACTTAAGCCCTTGATAAAACATAGTGGTGAGGAGTTCCCTAACTCTACATTCCCAGTCACCTGTATATAACTTGAGGAATATTTAACAATGTCCATTGAGCAACTCCAGCCAGCCAGCGCCCAACAGGCAAGTGTTTATCTACCTTACATTCAAGGTACCAAGCGTAATTTCTTACCTTATGCCATCAGTCTTTACCAAAAAGGGGTGTTAGAAGGACAGCGGAAAATAGAAGCTAGTGAAAATATTCCCTTTGTCGCTACTTGGAATGTTGCCAGTCTACCTTCAGATTTGACCCGTTGCCGAATGCAGTTCGATGGTGATGCCGATCTAAGTTACGAAGTGATGATGGCTAGTTCCGAATTTATCAGCTATTTAATTGAATTGATGGATAACCATAAACGCAATCGCATTACAGATTTTTCTCAAGCTTTTTATCGCAAACTACTACGGGTAGATGAGTGAATCTACCTCAGCCTGACAATTGCTCAATTATAGATATTATTAGTCGTCTGGCTCACAAAAGGCTTGATTCTGAGCCACTCATTACCCTGGCAACCTGGACAATAACTCCTAAAAAAACTCCACCCACAAGGCTTCTGCCGTGAGCGTCAGCCGACCGGGGATGGAGTTTTTGGGTATGGGGAAGAATTTACCAATACTCTATGCCCAAAGCGGCGAACTATCCCTCTCCAGTCGCAAGGGGATGGAGTTTCCCCTCGCTTTCAATAAATGAAGTTGCTCACAAAGCGCGATCGCCCTTGTTCGACCTAAAATTAAAAAACACCAAGCTGGGTTCTACTTCCTTTTGAATTTAGGAGTGCATGTGTGCCAAAATCCGCGAAATATTTGCTGATTGGATCGACTGAGACTTATAGCGGTAAATCTGCTACAGTTTTGGGCTTGTCTCATCAGCTAAAGCAAACAGGACTAGATATCTCCTACGGCAAACCTTTAGGTACAACTTTCAATGTATCTGTCGGGAACCGCTTTGAGGAAGATGTCCAGTTCATTGCCCATAGTCTCAACTTGAGCGAAAACCGGGTTGCGCCGACAATGTTGGCTTTGGATGAAGTAACTGTGCAAAAACGCTTGCTTGGCGAAGATAAAACTGATTATCAGCAGTCCTTAATCCAGCAATATTTGCCCATATCCAGGGGAGATTTGGTGTTGCTAGAAGGGCCTGGCGATCTGGAAGAAGGTAAGTTATTTAACTTATCTTTACTACAAGTGGCTGAGGTATTAGATGCGAGTGTGTTGTTAGTAGCACGCTACAAATCTCTACTTTCAGTTGAGCCACTCTTATCCGCTAAGCAACGTATAGGCGATCGCTTAATCGGCGTTGTCATTAATGATATTCCCAGCGACAAATTAGAATCTGCGGAAAATATATTGCGGTCTTTCTTAGAGCAGCAGGGTATTCCTGTGTTAGCAATGCTACCAAAAAGCGACCTACTCCGCAGCGTCAGCGTTGGCGAACTAGTGAAGCAGTTAAAAGCCGAAGTTCTCTGTCGTAGCGATCGCCTGGATTTGATGGTAGAAAGCTTAGCAATTGGGGCGATGAATGTAAACTCCGCTGTCAAATACTTCCGCAAACGCCGGAATATGGCAGTGGTAACCGGAGGCGATCGCGTCGAAATTCAGCAAGCTGCATTAGAAACTTCTACTCAATGTCTCATCCTCACAGGACAACTACCACCGCCTGCGTTCATCCTCAATCGTGCTGAGGAACTAGAAATTCCCATTTTGTCTGTTGATTTAGATACCCTCACCACAGTAGAAATTGTCGATCGCACCTTTGGACAAGTACGTGTCCACGAACCAATTAAGGTAGAGTGCATTCGCCAGTTGATGAGCGAGCATTTTGACCTAGAACGCCTGTTATCTAAACTTGGCTTAAACCCAGCTGCCGCCTTACCTTAGCCAGCGTGAGGAGGCAAGAGGCAGGGGGCAGGGGGCAGGGAGCAGGGGAGATATTGACAACTGACAACTGACAACTGACAATATCTAACTCAAGTAGGCTTCGCACTTACACGCTGTTTGGTAAAATATCTTGGTCGTTTCATCTCATTATGTCCATCTTTGAGCCAGTCAACAGACCTTATTAACCTCGATACATTAGCGCAAGAACTGGCGACAATCCAGCAAACAGGTTCTAAACGAATTGCCTTGCTGGGTTCCCGTCACGTCCCAATTACGCACCAGAATCTTATTGAAATGATGACCTATGCCTTGGTTTTATCAGGCAACCGGGTGATCACTTCTGGGGCTACAGGTACCAATTCTGCCGCCATTAAAGGCGCAATGCGGGCTGACCCTAATTTGTTGACGGTGATTCTACCCCAAAGCTTAGAACGCCAGCCCAATGAATCGCGTCAGCAGCTAGAACTGGTAATGCATTTAGTAGAAAATCCGAGTAACGATAATCTGTCCCTTGCTGAAGCGAGTTACATTTGCAACAAAGAGATTATTTCTCGTTGTCAGCAACTTATTTGCTTTGCATTTCACGACAGTCGCACTCTGCTGCAAACTTGTAAAGATGCAGAAGAACAAAGAAAAGTGGTTACACTTTTTTACTTTGACTAGCGTGAGGCTCGGTCGGCGTGAGTTTAGTTACCAGAAGAAAAACTACACATGGTTCATGGGTGATCAGTTACGCTAATTGCCCATAACCAACAATTAATGCTATTTATGGATTTGGTTGATGACGTAATGACATCCGCCTATTTTTGTTGCGCTTTAGACTGCGATCGCCAAGGAGGAATAAAGGATAGGCTAGTAATTACCCATTTACTCATCCCCCATCCTTATTTCAAATCCAAAATTCAAAATTCAACGATGCGCTATGGCTTCTAATTATTCCTTTGACATTGTGAGTGACTTTGACCGACAAGAATTGGTCAATACTGTCGATCAAGTTGTACGAGAAATCAAAGGCCGTTACGACCTCAAAGATACTGCAACTACGGTTGAGTTAGGTGAGCAAAGTATTGACGTTAATACTGACAGTGAGTTTACTTTAGATTCTGTACACAACATTCTTCGAGAAAAAGCTGCTAAACGGAATCTTTCTCAGAAAATATTTGATTTTGGCAAAGTTGAATCCGCTAGTGGTAACCGGGTACGCCAAGAAATCAAACTCAAAAAAGGTATCAGTCAAGATATCGCCAAACAAATTTCTAAATTGATTCGAGATGAGTTTAAAAAAATCCAAGCCTCGATTCAAGGTGATGCTGTGCGGGTAACTGCTAAATCTAAAGATGAATTGCAAGCTGTGATTCAGAGATTGAAACAAGAAGATTTACCTGTAGCTTTGCAATTTACAAATTATCGTTAAGTCATTTGTAGATTGTTCAATATCCTGTTTATATCCCTAACTTGTGGCAGGATTCTGATAGAAAATGGTGGGTTAGACCCATCAATTCACATTCAGAAATTTCTCGTGCTTACCCGAAATAACGCCCGCAGGCTGGAAACCTGCGGCTACATTTACGAAGCCGAAGCCTGCAAAAGCAGGCTTTGTTCTATTAGCTGCACAGGAAGTGACAGTGAGATTGTGGAATAACCAAGAAAGATGATGAAAAACTCTCAGATTTAAAATAAATTAAGATTTTTTGAAACCAAAGATTTTGCGGAAAAATTCTAGAGTTTTTAGCCCTAATCTAACTACAAATATCTTAGAAAATTTCTCAAATTTGTAGTTAAACAGTAAATCCATAATTTCATTAATATTCAAAAATTTTAGATAGGTAATTGAGCGATCTACTATACTGTCGCTATCTAATAAATATTTTTTTATTCCTAATTTTTCCGAAATTATCCATTTTTTATAAAATATTTTGTACATTTCTTTTTGATAGTCTTGAAAATTTGCAGCTTGATTATTTAAATATTTGTCAATATATTTAACAGCTACTTCAGCACTCACCATGCCATGTCTAATGCCTTCTCCGCCTAAAAAATTAACTGTAGAGACGGCATCGCCTATAGCAATAATATTTTTGCTGTAATACTTATCTTGCAATCCTTGACTATACTTGAGGGTTGCACCATGAATTTCCAGAATTTTATAGCTTTTGGGTTGAATATAATCTTTAATAATTAATTCAATATAATATTTTATAGGTTCTAGTTTTTTAACTAATTGATGTTTAGAATTTAATAATCCAGCCCCTACTTTTAATTTATATTTTTCCATAGGAAATATCCAAGAATAGCCTTTAGGCATCCATTTATGACCCAGGAAAAAAGTTAAGCGATCGCAGTGTCTTTCGTAATCTTCTGGTTCTACTTCTAAAAGGTACTCAATTCCTGTACCACTGTGGAATAATGGCTGAGTTTCTCCTTTGTTATAAATAACTGCTCTTGCTGGGCCAGTTGCATCAACTACAACTTTTGCTGTAACTTTTATTTCTCCTTCTTTTTTAGATTTAAAAACGAGAATAGTTTGCTCTGTTAACTCTTCTTTTTTCAGGTAAAGATAACCCAGCCAAACTTCTCCACCGTTGGCTTTGACTTCATTCGCTAAGAATTCTCTTAATTTAGTAAAATCCAAAACCGCACCCAGAGATTTTGGCGCATCCCAAGTTTCATTTAAATTGGTAGTGACAATTTTAATTCCTCGCCAATAACTACCGATAACCTCATCCGGTAAATCAAACTTAGCTAATGTTTCTATCGGTGTTCCCGCACTAGAGAAGCTATTTACAGAAAAGTTTGTATAGCGTTCTACCAGCAAAACTTTACGCCCAGCTTTTGCTAACAAGCGCGCACAGTGTCCCCCAGCCGGGCCTGCTCCGACAACTACTACATCAAAATTTTTCATAAATTTTAAATTTTCAACAATAAATCTGATTAATTAAGAATTAATTTTTATTGGCTGCAAGATCCCCGACTTCTTTAAGAATTCGGGGATCTAAACAGTAGTTGATAATACCCTAGCCTCCAGAAATGCTAGAGTATTACGAATTACGAATTATTTAAAGAACTTTATGAGTGTGGGAATGCTGTTTGACGTTATCGTCTTTGGTCACTACCCTAGCAGCATTTAACACGCGCTTACGTTCAGTAGAGTAATTCAACTCTGTGTAGGTTGTACCTAAAGGAATGAGAGATTTTGTTACTTCACGGCGCTTATAGGTACGTGCTGCTGCAAATAGCCTAAGTCCAAATTCATCTGCAAATTGAGCCGATTCGGGGAAGTTAGTTGGTTTTGAGACTTGATCCCCATTGAGGATAGAGCCTAAAGTTGTGGCTAAAGCTAACTTGTATGAAGTAGGAATCCCTTTCATAATTGCTTCTAAAGCCGCAGAAGGTATGGGTTCAATTACTTCAATTTGATGTACTTCGCCATCTTCCTTCACAAAGCATGTTGCCAAACCGAGCACAATGTAATCATCAGCAGTTAAATCGGGGGACTCAGGGTAAGAAATTGCGATTGTCATAAGAAAATTTTCTCAAAACTTAAAAGTCAGATTAAGGAACTCGCAGATGGAACCGTTAGATGCGAATCTATAAAGAGACACGGTAACGGGGATCAACCTCAGATCTCAAGCTAGGGGATTCGCGCCTGAATTGTTGTTTTTCTTTACGGTTTCAGTCATTTGCTCGAGAATAATTGCTCCAGCAGGAAAACAGGGTTACCCATTCTCAGCATTGCCGTGTTCCTGGGTGCTCTGCGTCATATCTCATCAACGGCTTGTTGGCATTCTACCAAGTTGTCGCTCTCACTACCTGACTAGTCTTGCGGATTGATCTTGCTTTTTCTGGAATTTAACCTGGGGATGAGGTATCTATGATGAGATTGGATCATGAATTGTTTATATGAGATAAAGTTTTTCTATGGTTGTGGTTGTAATTATTAAGTAATTATAGACACCTTAGGAACTGACATATCTGACAAACTAGCAGCACAATAATAACTATATTTTGATTTCAAAAACCAAGTATATACGGCAGGAATATATGAGTAATAACTCCTATTTAGCTTTTGGAGATAAGCAAAATAACTTATGCGATTTAGTATCAAATCAAACTAAAAATTTTCGAGATAATTTAGATATAGAAGATAGCGATCTACGCTCTTGTGCCTTGGGATTGGCTCAGAAAGGAGATTATCATCAAGCGATCGCTCTTTTAAGCCAACTGATCCGCCGTCATCCGCAAAATGCTATTGATTATAACAACCGGGGGCTGATTTACTTTCAAAGCGGTGAAACCCAAAAGGCTTTTTGTGACTACAACACAGCACTACAAATTAATCCGGCTTTGGCTAGTGCTTATAACAACCGCGCCAACTACTACGCTGCTTGTGGCAAATTAGCCGCAGCGATCGCTGATTACGATCGGGCGATTGATTTAAATCCTAGCCATGTCCGGGCGCGCATCAATAGAGGCATCACCTGGCGCGAATTAGGGCAATATGAAGAAGCAATTGAGAATTTTGATGTCGCCCTGCTTTTTGGGCAGCTAGAAGGTCATATCTGGGCTGAGAGAGGCAGAACTTATCATCTTTGGGGCGATTGGAATTGTGCGATCGCTGATTATCGTCGTGCTTTAACTCAACTCCCCGAACGAAAAGATGTTCCTGGTTGGCGCTTGCGCAGACAACTAGAAAATTGGTTAACTGAACTGCTATCTCCTGAACATCCTGATTCTGTAAGTTAGTCCTGCTTGGGACTGGTAAATCTAAATTGTGAGTAGAGTATAGCGACCCTGTATAACTAATTGCGAATAAATTTTAATTAGTGCAGCTTGGCGACAATAACTATAACAGAAATATCATCCTGTTGACTGTTGACTGTTGACTGTTGACTGTTGACTGTTGACTGTTGACTGTTGACTGTTGACTGTTGACTGATAGTTTAAGGTGATGACTGTGATTGAGTAGTAGCTTCTGTTGCATCTGGATTTATCAATACGATTTGACGCTGGGATGGGTCAACTCGGTAGCTTTGTTGTTGCATGATAGTTTTAGCCTGGGAGGGATCGAAGTTACGGCTAAATTTTGCTTGTAAAGCATTAACACGTCCTTCCATCTGCTTGATTTCAGTCCGCATTTCTCGCAATTTATCTTGCTGTAACCAGTGATAGGGCAAAAGTTGCATGAGGGCGGAAACGGCTGCGGCTGATATCGCCAAATTAACTGCTATCTTGGCTGTCGCTTCTATAGCCATGACTTGATGCGATCGCTGACGCAGATGACGCTTGGGACGAGGTGCAACCCGGCGTTTCTGTATCGGTTGAACCGGCAGACTTGATGGTTGAATAGCGTTCATGATGGTAAAAAAGACCTCACAAATTCAAGCAGAACAGCGTAATACCAATTCAAAATTCAAAATTCAAAATTAAGAAAGCCAGACATAACAAGGGTTTGAGACTGTGTATCTGTCGCATTCTTCTTTCAAATTGGTGTAAAAAGCCTACTTATTATAATTACGGCTTGATTTAGCTGCCATATTACTTCATTTTTGGAAAATTGCTACAGGTGTATTCATTGACAAAAAAGAAACCTGGCATACGTAAGTATCCTTAGTCAAACACTTACTCGCCTCAAGCTAAAAGTGTTGATCCAGGTTACTCACTCATGCCAGGCTTCTTAGCCCAACAACTGTGTCACACTCTGGCTTATTTGTAAAGTTCTGTAGCTAAACGCCAAGCCAAAGCGCCTGGAATCAAGGCTACGACCAAAGCGATGTACACTTGAGTATCTGAGAGAGATGTCACAGCGAACAAGAGACTGTTGGATATAGGCATGGTTGGAAACCTCCTAAACTCAATGCATTTTAAATTAGTTCGTTTACTACTTTTCACTGTTTTGCGAGGTTTGGGGAACATCTTGTTACAAGATGCAACAAAAGCCGCGATCGCTCAGTAGTGATTCGTTATTCTTTTTAAAGAAAATATATCAATCTATGGATTTTTTTCTCGGGATCGATTTTGGGACATCTGGCGCTAGGGCGATTGTCATTGACGCTGCGGCTAGTATCCAGGCAGAAATGCGGTTTCCTTGGGAAAATTCCCCTGATTGGCTAGATGTATGGAAAAGGGCCTTATGGGGGCTTTTAGAGGCGATTCCCGAACCACTGCGGCGAAAAATTAAAGCGATCGCGATTAATGGGACTTCTTCCACTGTTTTGCTAACAGACGCGACGGGTAAGCCTGTGGACGCGCCCTTACTTTATAACGATCCACGGGGAGCGGTGATGTTAGAACAGTTGAAAAGCTTCGCACCGGAAAATCATACAGTAGTTAGTGCTACTTCCAGCCTCGCCAAACTTCTGTGGATGTCACAGTTACCAACATTCAGCCAAGCCAGATATTTCCTGCATCAAGCGGATTGGCTAGCATTTCTACTGCATGGACGCTTAGGTATTAGCGATTACCACAACGCCTTAAAACTGGGTTACGACGTAGAAGAGTTGAAATACCCAAAATGGCTGGAAAATTTGCAAATCCCGATTCAGCTACCGGAAGTTTTACCGCCTGGGACACCTATTGCTGAATTACAGCCAGAAATTGCCGCTAAATTTGGTTTACGCCAAGATTGTTTAGTTTGCGCGGGAACAACAGATAGTATTGCGGCTTTTCTCGCCAGTGGTGCAAAATCGCCGGGGGAAGCGGTAACTTCCTTGGGTTCGACATTGGTATTAAAACTCTTGAGTCGCACTCGTGTTGAAGATGCGCGATATGGAATTTACAGCCATCGTCTAGGCGATTTGTGGCTAACTGGCGGCGCTTCTAATACTGGCGGTGCAGTTCTGCGGGAATTTTTTACGAATGCTGAGTTAGAAAGCTTGAGCCAGGAAATTGATGCTACCACAGCCAGCGAGTTAGATTATTATCCCTTATTGAAACCAGGCGATCGCTTTCCAATTAACGATCCCCATTTACCCCCACGTTTAGAACCACGCCCAGATAATCCCAGAGAATTTTTACATGGGTTATTAGAAAGTATTGCCCGCATCGAAACAAGAGGGTATGAATTGTTACAGCAAATGGGTGCAGATAAGTTACAGCGCGTTTATACGGCTGGTGGTGGTGCAGCAAATAATACTTGGACTGCGATTCGCCAAAGGTATTTGCAAGCCCCTGTAGTTTCATCAGCACAGACAGAAGCAGCCTATGGAACAGCGCTTTTGGCGATGGGGAAAGTGAATAAACAAAAGGGACAAGGGGGAGAAGGAAGATAGATGATTGTAACTTTACGCACATTTTAAAAATTCTTGGCGTTCTTGGCGTTCTTGGCGGTTCAATAAATTAAAGGTTTTTGGTAATTTGTGCGTATTCTCTCTTTTTTTTCGTAACTCCAGCTTGATTTTTAACTTTCCATCCCTTATGACTTTGGTTTTTAATCAAAAACTAGCTCCCAAATTCCCTATCATTTGTTTTGTGACAGTTTCAGGTGCGGAATGTAGGTTTTATTATTAAACCGCAGAGGACGCAGAGAGCGCAGAGGAAAAAACAGAATTGATTGCTCTCATTGAGACGACGAATAAATTACTCGCCTTGATGAATTTGTTGATAAACCAAATCTCGAAGATTATTTGCTGTTTGGTTAGTAATAGATGCATAAAGACTCCTGAGAGTCATTCGCAGCAGAAAATTTTTTTGATGAGGTTGGATACCTAAACGTTGTCTTGCTGTTTGTGGAAGTTGCTGGTAAGAAGTTTCGCTGAATATTTCCACCGATTCTAATATTTCTGCTTCATTTCCTAACACTTGTAGTATCTGTTCACAAATATCTTCTAAATCAGTATCTATCCCGGTGACAATAGACATATCTCGGCTGATACTTGGTTTATTAGATACCTGATTATAGGTTTCCAGGTTCGTCATCTGGGCAGCTATTTGGAGATGGTTGCTTCGTAGCAAGCGAATGTCATCTATCCCCTTTACTAACATTACTAAACGATCTAATCCCCAACCAGATGCTAAACCTGTATAGCCTCTTTTGAGTAAATTCGGATGAATTTCTCCGCATTCTCCTATTTCAATCCAATTACCATTAACTAACACTTCAATTTCTAAGCCATTGCAAGTATATGGGTGAGATGTTTCGTTTAAGCGATAGGAAACACCGGGAATAATGGCGTTGATAATAACAGCAATTAACTGAATTAAAGCTGCTCTACCTAATTTTTGCTGTTGGCTAATTAACCATACATCCATTTGATGGGGTTCGCCAACATGACGTTTATATACCACATCTCGACGGTAACAAATACCGGGATGGAGAATGAGTTGTTCCCCCTGTAAGTGAGGAAGCAACTCTGGCATAATGACAGTGGTGTGAGTTCTTAGTAGCCTACCGTCGCTGAGGTAACGGGTGTATTTAGGGGAACGCGATAAACTTTCTTGAGGAATATACAGCTTATCGTAGTTATTGGCGATCGTAGTGATGGGAGAGGAACGCCAAATTATTGGTTCGGGATAACCGGATGCTTGCAGAACTTCGGCTATTTGGTAGACAATAAGATTAAGGGCGTGAATTCCATTAGCCGGGTTCGTTAAGTCCGGCTTAAGAAGTCCAGGTGGTTCATTTTTTGCCTCTCGTGAATTTATTTGTAATACAAGTGTAACACAAAATCTGATTCAGGAAATTACTAGCTATCATTTCTGCAATTGTTGCTGAATGGGAATCTGAATGACAAACTCTGTTCCTTCTCCCAAGGTAGAAAAACAAGTGAGCTTACCACGATGTTTTTCGGTAATAATTTGATAACTAATAGACATACCCATACCTGTACCTTTTCCTACAGGTTTGGTTGTAAAGAAAGGATCGAAGATGCGTTGCTGAATATTTTCGGGAATACCAACGCCGTTATCCGCGATCGCAATTTCTACCGATTGGCTATCAATAACTGATGTGCGAATGGTAATCTGGCTGGGTTTGGCTTTAATCTCTGCAACTGTGCGCTGACTATTTTGTTCTTCCATTGCATCGATGGCGTTGGATAAAATATTCATAAAAACTTGATTGAGTTGTCCAGGATAGCACTCAACTTCGGGTAAGTTACCATAATCCTTAATTACTTCTATTGCTGGATAAGGCGATCGCGCTTTCAGGCGATGTTGTAAAATTAGCAGCGTGCTATCGATTCCTTGATGAATATCCACTGTTTTAAAATCGGCTTCATCCATGCGTGAGAAGTTACGCAGCGATAACACAATCTCACGAATGCGATCGGTTCCTATCTTCATGGAATTTAGGATCTTCACCAAATCTTGCTGCAAAAAATCCAAATCCATTTCTTCCGCTTCGGCTTGGATTTCTGCTGGAGCCTTGGGATAAAACTTCTGGTAAAGTCGGATAAAAGCTAAAAGACTGTTTGCATAATCTTGTAGATAAGTCAAGTTACCGTGAATAAAATTAACTGGGTTATTAATTTCGTGAGCTACACCAGCTACCAGTTCTCCCAAACTGGACATTTTTTCACTTTGCACCAATTGTAACTGAGCTTTTTGCAGGTTATCTAAAGTCAGTTGCAACTGTTGGGTTTGCTCCCGCAAAAGAGTTTCAGCTTCCTGTAGTTCTGTGATAGAATTTTCCTTTTCTTGTGCATCAGATTTCATCTTTTGTGCTAGCTGATGTCCATAAAACGTCACGCTAGCAACCATCAGTAGCATTGCAGA
The DNA here is from genome assembly GCF_014697075.1 of Tolypothrix sp. FACHB-123. Lineage (GTDB taxonomy): Bacteria > Cyanobacteriota > Cyanobacteriia > Cyanobacteriales > Nostocaceae > Aulosira. The sequence goes on from NZ_JACJRE010000025.1 coordinate 54,659, forward strand.
CGCGATCGCAAACTCATAATATCGAAATACATTAGCTGCTACCTTTTCTTGCTGCAAAAGGTGCTGCTGAATCTGGCTGACATTACGGCGAAAAATCGCCAGTGCTTTATTGACTTTATGATATTGACGATCCATCGTCGCCATGCGTTTCCCAGCCATTTCCGGCTGATTCTGGCGAAAGTAGGAAAAGATGAGTTTGGCTTCAGCTATCATTTCCGTGGTTGCTGCTTGTACTGAATCCAAGTCTTTGAGCAACTTTTCTACCTGTGCTGGATCTACTTGAGTTTGTAACTCTTGTTTAATGCTGTTAAATTTCTGCTCAAAGTTATCTTGAGCAATTGCTAATTTCTTTGATTCCATCTCCACATCTTGAGAATCAAAAACATCATTCCCTGGAGCATTAACATCTGCTAAAAGTTGACCTAATTCAGAATATCTTTCCAATCGCACAGCCCACTCATGATTTACCACAATGGATTGAGTATAGATGTCCATAATTCTGTGGTTAAGGTATAGGCTGCTGGATACAGTTAGGAGGTCAAAAGCTGCGAGAGCATAGTAAATATATTGCCACTTAGCTATTGAGAACCACTGCACAAAAGTGGGAAACTTTTTTTTCAGAAAAATTACTGATGTTGGCATGGGGATTCAATATCTAGACAGTCAAGATTAGTTATAAGTAATCCCAAAGAATTATTCACACGTAATTTTCTAGTCTAAATAAGAGTTGCAAGCCTTAATTTTTTGTATAAAGTGTGTGATAAATTCTGTCGAAATACTTATAATTAATTCTTCCCCAAATATCTCTGAGACGAACATAGATGCTCTCTGTGTTCTCTGCGCCTCTGCGGTTATTAAAAATGCTTATTTAATTAACTTCTGTAACGCCAATAAACCCGCGCCATAAGCAGGTTCATACTTGGGAAATATCACTTTTACTTCGGGAAAATTCTGATTGAGAGAAGCTGTAAACCTCTGATGCATTTTCGCTTTACCAGTCCACACACTTCCCGTAGTCACTACTTCTAAAATATGGCGATCGCTAAAAAGTTTATCAATAACTGTGGAAGTGGCGACAACTAAATATTGTACGGCATCATCAATGATTTGATTGGCGACGCGATCGCCTAAAGCAGCGGCTAAATCAACAATTTCTGCTAAAGCGGCGATTTCCGTCACACCCCAACCCCGACGATAGATCAACTCTACTAAATTTTCTAAATTGGATAATTCGAGATAAACTTTAAAAATATCTATCAAACTAGTAGGCATTCCACTACCATCGTAAGCTTTTAATGCAGCTTGCACGCCCGCGATCGCAATTCGATAAGCGCTACCTTCATCACCTAAAATATATCCCCAACCACCAACGCGCTTAGTTATTCCCTGATGATTGCGTCCAAAAATTATCGAACCGGTACCTGCGGCGGTGACAATTCCCACGCTATTACCAGTACCGCCAACTAACGCAATTAAAGCATCGTGACAAATCAAAATATTAGTTGCTGGTAATGCCCAGTTTATTGGCAATAATTGACTATTTTGTAATTCTTTAACTAAACTTTTGATAACTTCAATATCTTCTTTACGTCCTACACCAGCTAAACCTAAACAAATTGCACTAATTGTTATCGGTTTGGGAATATTTACGGCTTTATCTGTTGCCGCCATGATAGCAAATTCAATTGATTGTTTAGCTGTAGCAATACCGATACTTTGATAATTAGATGCGCCAGCTTCACCACGACTAATAACTTGGCGATTTTCATCCATCAAAACACAAACGGTTTTGCTACCGCCGCCATCAATTCCTAAAACGTAACTCATGGATAAATTCAAAACTCGCTATTTTATTGATTGCAGAAAAACAGAGGGCAGAAGTTATCAAGATATATTTTTTGTTATCTGTCTTGCTTTTTTCTTTTAATTGGTGGGAGGTTTGACTGGTTCTTGTAAGGGAATGAAAAAGATAGTAATCATTCCGGGAATCGTCAGCAAACAGACCAAAATAAAAAATAATGGATATCCCACTGCTTGTTGAATTGTACCGCTAATTGCCCCTGGTAACATCAAACCTAAAGCCATCAGTCCCGTAGATATGGCGTAGTGAGAGGTTTTATATTCTCCTTGGCAGATATACATTAAATATACGCTAAAGGCTGTAAAACCTAGTCCATAACCAAATTGTTCTAAGGAAACTAGGGGATAAACTAATGTGAGTGATGGTTTGGCATAGGCGAGATATACATAAAATATGTTCGGTAAATTCAACGCTAACGCCATTGGAAACAGACATTTTTTTAAGCCATAGCGGGAAATTAACATTCCGCCTAAAATGCCACCAATAATTAAAGAAAGTACGCCAAATGTTCCGTAAATTAGTCCAACTTGTTCTGTAGAAATAGACAAACCGCCTTTTTCTAATTTGTCTAAGAGAAATAACGAGGCTATTTTGACAAGCATGGCTTCACCGAATCGGTAAAGTAAAATAAATGCTAAAATCGCAATTATTTTCTCTTGTCGAAAATAGGTTTGGATAATATCTAAAAAAGGGATTTTTTCAGTTTGGGCTTGTGATTGCCTGGGAATATCTGAGGCTGGTAAAGGTAAAACGAAGCGGTGAAAAATAAACAGAATGGCAAAAATAAAGGCGGAAAAACCGATCGCGATCGCCCAACTTAAAGGAATATTATTGAGTGTGGTTTCTAAGCGTCCAGCTAAAACGACTAACAAGCCGCTACCAAATAATACAGCGATGCGATAAAAGAGCGAGCGAATACCTACAAAAAAAGCTTGTTGTTCGGGACTTAATGCCAACATATAATAGCCATCTGTAGCTATATCATAGGTGGCAGAAATAAAGGCTCCGACTGTTAAGGCTGCTAAGGAGATGAAAAAGAAATTTGGCAGTTGTAAGGATAAGGCGACTAAAGTTAAGCAGCAAAACATGGCAAATTGGGTGACAAGTATCCATGTTCTTTTGGTGGCGTAAATATCGACAATTGGCCCCCAAAACATTTTTAGTACCCAAGGGAGGTAGAGAAAGCTTGTCCAAGCGGTGATTTGGTCGTTGTCGATGCCGAGTTTTTTGTAGAAGATGACGGAAACGCTGCTGATGAGAACGTTGGGGACACCTTCAGCGAAGTAGAGGGTGGGAATGTATGTCCACGGGGAGGGGGTTTGAGGTTTCATAGTATTTAATGAACCGCCAAGACGCCAAGAGCGCCAAGAGAAGATTAAGAAGATAGGATAATACGTTTGATGCCGTCTTTGAGGAGATGGACGTTAAAGTTTATGAGGAGGGCGAGGGGAGAGTTAGTAATTTTTAGGTATGAGATTACTTGTGCTTCATGGATTGGGGCTAAATTCTGGACAGATTTCAATTCCACAATTAGGCAATTAGCAACAAAAAAATCTAATCTACTTGTACCTACTTCCTGTCCTTTGTAAGTAACTGTTACCGACTTCTCGCATTCATAAGGTATTCCACGGGCTAAAAATTCTATAATCAACGCTTGCTTATATACCTCCTCCAAAAACCCTGGCCCTAATACCCGATGTACCTCAATCGCCGCCCCAATCACAGCATAAACTAGCCTGTCCAATTCTTGACTTGGCTCTCTTCTCTTGGCGTCCTTGGCGTCTTGGCGGTTCATTTCCATAAATCCCTCTCCAACCCTGTGGCAAAATTTATTAGAGTCCTTCCAAACGTAGTTTTCCCCGCATGACCGCAACTATACCTAATCTCCCAAGTCTCTACGAACCCTTCTCCACAGAAGCCAAATGGCAAAAATTCTGGGAAGAAAACCAAATTTACAAAGCCGACCCCAATCACAGCGGCGAACCTTACTGTGTTGTCATCCCCCCACCAAACGTCACCGGTAGTTTACACATGGGACACGCCTTTGAAAGCGCGTTAATTGATGTGCTGGTACGCTATCACCGGATGCAGGGACGCAACACTTTATGGCTACCCGGAACTGACCACGCCAGCATCGCTGTACATACCATGCTGGAAAAGCAACTCAAAACTGAGGGTAAAACTCGCTATGAGTTGGGGCGCGAACAATTCTTAGAACGCGCTAAACAATGGAAGGCGGAATCCGGCGGATTTATTGTCAATCAGCTACGCCGCTTGGGTGTTTCAGTGGACTGGTCGCGGGAAAGATTTACCCTGGATGAGGGTTTATCGCAAGCTGTGGTGGAAGCGTTTACTCGCCTGTATGCGGAAGGCTTAATTTATCGCGGTGAATATTTAGTTAACTGGTGTCCTGCTTCCCAGTCGGCGGTATCGGATGTGGAAGTAGAAAACCAGGAGGTAAATGGTAATCTCTGGCACTTCCGCTATCCCCTCAGTGATGGGTCTGGTTATGTGGAAGTAGCGACAACTCGACCAGAAACAATGCTGGGCGATACGGGGGTAGCTGTTAACCCCAGTGATGAGAGATACAAGCATTTAATTGGCAAGACGGTAACTCTGCCAATTACACAACGGGAAATCCCGATTATTGGCGATGAATTTGTCGATCCCACTTTCGGTACTGGTTGCGTCAAGGTGACTCCCGCCCATGACCCCAATGATTTTGAAATGGGTAAGCGTCACAATTTGCCGTTTATTAATATCCTGAATAAAGATGGGACACTGAACGCAAATGCGGGTGAGTTTCAAGGCCAAGACCGCTTTGTAGCGCGAAAAAATGTGATTGCCCGCCTAGAGGCAGATGGCTTTTTAGTCAAAGTAGAAGCTTATAAGCATACTGTTCCTTATAGCGATCGCGGTAAAGTCCCCATCGAACCTTTACTATCTACTCAGTGGTTTGTGAAAATTCGCCCCTTAGCTGACCGGGCGCTGGAATTCCTCGACCAGAAAAATTCTCCCGATTTTGTCCCCCAACGCTGGACTAAGGTTTATCGCGATTGGTTAGTCAAGCTCAAAGATTGGTGTATTTCTCGTCAATTATGGTGGGGTCATCAAATCCCTGCTTGGTACGCAGTTAGTGAAACAAACGGACAAATTGCTGATAATACTCCCTTTGTCGTCGCCAAAAATGCTGATGAAGCATGGGAAAAAGCCAAATCACAATTTGGTGAAAATGTCCAGCTTGAGCAAGACCCAGATGTATTAGATACTTGGTTTTCTTCCGGACTGTGGCCGTTTTCCACATTAGGCTGGCCGCAACAAACCCAGGATTTAGCAACTTACTACCCCACGACTACCTTAGTTACAGGCTTTGACATTATCTTTTTCTGGGTAGCCAGAATGACGATGATGGCGGGTCATTTTACCGGACAAATGCCATTTAAAGACGTTTACATCCACGGGTTAGTTTTGGATGAAAAAGGTCAAAAAATGTCGAAGACTAAAGGTAATGGCATTGACCCCCTATTATTAATAGATAAATATGGCACTGATGCCCTACGTTATACCTTAGTTAAGGAAGTCGTCGGTGCAGGTCAAGATATCCGCTTGGAATATGACCGGAAAAAAGATGAATCGCCATCGGTGGAAGCTTCCCGTAACTTTGCCAATAAGTTGTGGAATGCGGCGCGGTTTGTGATGATGAATTTGGACGGACAAACACCGCAACAATTAGGTGAACCCATAGCCACCGAATTATGCGATCGCTGGATTCTTTCGCGCTACCATCAAGTAATTAAACAAACCAGTAATTACATCGATAATTATGGTTTAGGTGAAGCAGCAAAAGGATTGTATGAATTTATTTGGGGTGACTTTTGCGACTGGTATATTGAACTAGTGAAATCTCGCCTGCAAAAAGATGCAGATCCCGCATCACGACGAGTAGCACAACAAATCCTCGCTCATGTTTTAGAAGGAATTTTAAAACTGCTTCATCCTTTTATGCCTCATATTACCGAGGAAATTTGGCAAACTCTCACCCAACAACCAGCAGATTCCCCCCAAACTATATCCTTACAAACCTATCCCCAACTGAATACGCAGCAGATAGCGCCAGAAATTGAGACTCAGTTTGAGCTTTTGATTGATACCATCCGCACTATTCGCAATTTACGCGCCGAAGCCGAAATTAAGCCAGGGGCGAAAGTCACGGTAAACTTCCAAAGTGAAAACCCAACAGAACGCCAAATTCTGACTTTGGGACAAGCCTATATTAAAGATTTGGCTAAGGTGGAGACTTTAACCATTGCGGATAAGTCTAATCAAGCTACAGTTACTCCTAAAGAATCTGTTAGGGGTTTAAAAACCATAGGCTTAATTATTGTGGCGATTGTGTTTACTCGGTTGGCTTACACTGTTGGTTATGCAATTGATGAAGTTCCGCTATTTGGAACCTTCTTTGAAATTGTCGGTTTAGGTTACACAGCTTGGTTTGCTAGTCGCTATTTACTCTCAGCGTCAGCGAGAAAACAGTTGTGGACAAAGTTATTCCCACCCACAACAGAACAAGCGCCACAAGCAACACCGCAACCTGAATCAGCAGAAAATTCTATTGCTGGTGTTGTGGGTACAATCCAAGTTGTCATTCCCCTCAAGGGTGTAGTGGATATTGAAGCAGTGCGCGCCAAGCTAGAAAAAAGCCTCAGCAAAGCTGAAGCAGAAGCGCAATCTCTCACTAGCAGATTAAGCAACCCTAACTTTGTTGATAAAGCACCAAAAGATGTAGTCCAAACTGCGCGAGATGCTTTAGCAGAGGCGCAAAAACAAGCGGAAATTTTACGCGTACGTCTTCAGACGTTGCCGTAGGCATCGCCTACGTGGTTTAGTATAAATGCAAGCAGTAATGGGTAAATTAATCTATAGTTACCCATTACTCCTTTAAAAGCTCCAAATTTTTGAATTTTGCATTGAAGCTTTCTGCAAAGCAGTTAAACAAAAGTAGCGACAGCCATGCGATATTTAGCCCAAGTTCACAAAAACGAATTTTTAGAAAAGTACCAATTGCGCTTATTAGCACGCCAGGAAGCCGACAATCTTTGGGAAATTATCCCAGAAGAGGCGGTAATTCTCCTCGGAGAAGAAAACACCATGAGCGAAAAATTACTGGTGTTCGTGGAACTTTCCGCAACAGGGGAAATAGAAAGATTAAAAGAAGCCACCAATTGGTAATTACGATCAATTTACCCATTACCAGTTAAACTAACCAAAAAATCGAAAATTAAACATCAAAACTAAATTTTGAGTTTTGAATGGAGCAAATTTACAGCCATGCGATATTTAGCCCAAGTACACAAAAACGAATTTTTAAAACAGTACGAATTGCGCTTATTAGCGCGAGAGGAAGCCGAGCATATTTGGTCAATTATCCCAGAAGAGGCGGTCATTCTTTTAGGTAAAGGTAACACCATGAGTGAAAGATTGCTAGGTAACACCATGAGCGAAGGATTGCTGGTGTTAGTAGAACTTTCCGCTACCGGAGACATCGAAAGATTAGAAGATGCTACCAACTGGGTACTACATTTAGTCCAAGCTTACCTATCTACAGGTGTTAGCCCAGATTTTTTACAACAAGAAGCAGAAAGAGCAGAACATTGGCGACAAACCTTGACTTTACAAAATCAAGATTTAGCCCGACGTTCTTTAGAATTGGAAGCCCGGCGCGAACAAATTCAAGCCTTAGAAGAAAGTATTAAAAAAGAAAAGAATGGCCACCACAAACAAGAGCAAGGTGATTCATAATCAATACAGAAATATTTATTAAAGTAGCCAATTTTTTTGTATCAAAAAGAATTACTAATTAATAGTGATTTTCTCACATTAATTCAGAAACTACAACTCAAACATCCAGATAAAATATTGTATCAATACAAAATCAAAAACCTCATATATAGTAAGGGTTTTGTCATTGACTATGAGTTTAATTAGAATGTTTATAGATTAAATATTTGTAGTGCAACCCTCCGGAAAAGCAAGCTAGCAAAAGCATCTCGTAGAGAAGAGAGGATTTTAGTCCTCAGATAGAAATAAATGCCAATATTTTTACATCAATTAACAAAGTTAGCTTTATTCCCATCAACTTACTGCAATCAGACTTTAGATGGAAAAAATTTCTGATTATTTAGATTTATCTTCAAAGTCTGTTAAGGCGCAAGCAAACTCTCTAAACGAGGTTTTAATTAATACTTCTTTCATTCCCCTTTCTAAAGCAGAATCGCGAATCATATCTGCTAATTCTACAAATAATAGAGAAACCATAAAACGGTCTTGACGATCGATTTGTTTCAAACAAGACGAGATAAATTCATACAACTCTGTTTTTCTGGGTTTGGTTTCTTCTTCCCACAATTGAAAAGCTAACCTAAAAGTTTTCAAGCGGATTTCACTAGTATTATAAGACGTATCTTTGTAGCGAATTGATACGCGCTGGGGCATTTCCATAGATTTTAACAGATAGACTCACTATAAAGTCTTATTCAGTTTTTATCTGGACTCATCCGGAGAAATATTCTTGTTAAGAATGAGGGACTATGAGTTAGGGATGAAGAAAATCAGATTTTGTGCTGAATCAGGGAATGAATTCTGATTTATTGAAATTATAAATTCCTGATTCTCTCTGTGTCTTTGCGCTTCTGCGTGAGATAAATACTCCCGTAATTTTGCAACGTTGTTTATATTATTGAGTAATAGAAAAATTATACATTTACGGGTAAATTCTCACTAAACTTGATCTCAGAAATCGCTACAATCAGAATGTTTACTTAGTTGACGCTGAAGTTGTGGCTACTGTATCTTGTCCTCGCTGTCATCAACTCGTAGATAATCAGGCGATTACTTGTCCTTATTGTCGCGTAACTCTCAAAGCTTACGGTCATCCGGGTATTCCCTTGCATCGTGCTGTTGGCGATGAGTATCTTTGTGATAGTTGTACCTATCACGCTGATGATACTTGCAATTTTCCGCAACGTCCCTACGCTAAAGATTGCACCCTTTACCAAAATATTGCGGAGAGTAAATTACAGTCACAACCGCAACTTACTAATCAAAGTTTCGGTGTAACTGTGAAAAGTTGGATTAAACGCAATCAGGCTTTGCTGTTGTTATTAGGTTTAGTATTGATCTGTTTACTAATTGCGCTTTCAACATCTTAAATAATTTGTTAGTTGTTAAACTAATTTAATTTTACTGGCGGCTCTGGTGGCTTTTTCTCTTGCTTGTTGGATATCTGCACCTTTAGCCAAGGCTACACCCATACGGCGATAGGGATGGGAAGTCGGTTTACCAAATAAGCGGATATCTACATCTATTTCTGATAAAGCATCTGCAACACCTGTATAGGTGATGGAATCTGATTTTTCGGAAGCTAAAATAACCGCACTAGCTGAAGGGCCAAATTGTGCAATGTTGGAAATTGGTAAGCCTAAAACTGCTCTTAAATGTAATTCAAATTCATTGAGATTTTGGGAAATTAAGGTGACCATTCCCGTATCATGGGGTCTGGGAGAAAGTTCGGAAAAAATTACTTCATCTTTAGTGATGAAAAACTCCACGCCAAAAATTCCTGCACCGCCTAAAGCATCGGTAACTTTTTTAGCAATTTCTTGAGCTTTTAATATTTTATCTTCAGATATACCTGCTGGCTGCCAAGATTCTTGATAATCGCCTCTTTCTTGACGATGACCAATAGGAGCGCAGAAAATTGTCGGTGCATTCCACTGTTTAATTGTCAGTAAGGTAATCTCAATTTCAAAGTCAATAAATTCTTCGACAATTACCTTTTGAGTATCACCGCGAGAATTTGCGATCGCATAATTCCAAGCCTGTTCAACTTCATCTTTATTTTGTATTACCGACTGACCTTTTCCAGAAGATGACATCACAGGTTTTAACACATTAGGAAAGCCAATTAAATCAGCAGCAATGCTCAATTCTTCTAGGGAGTTAGCATAACCATATCTAGCTGTTCTAATGGCTAATTGTTGATTGGCTAAATCGCGTATTCTATCCCGATTCATGGTGTAATTTGTAGCCGCAGCCGTGGGAATAACTGTAATTCCCCTCTGCTCAAATTCCAAAAGTTTTTCGGTTCTAATCGCTTCAATTTCCGGTATAATTAAATCAGGTTCATGCTTAGTGACTATCGCTTCTAAATCATCAGCGCTGAGCATGGAAATCACTTCTGAGCAGTCAGCAACTTGCATTGCTGGTGCATTGGGATAACGGTCAACAGCAATTACATAATTACCCAGGCGTTGAGCAGCAATGACAAACTCTTTACCCAATTCTCCCGCACCCAATAGCATTAATTTTTTAGGTAATTTAATCGAATTATTCATTAATCTGATTTTCTGATTTTACGTTTAATTATCATCGGTCGAAGTTCTAAACCTAGCACCACGTATTTGTAAATCTTTACGTTGCTGAGGGGTTAAACCCGTACCATTACTAAACTGACATTCATCTACAAGCGCACTCAACCAAATCGTCTCATTTAAGGTTGCGCCGCTTAAATCTGCATTACGTAAATCAGCGTTGGTAAAATTTGCAAATAACAGGTCTGCATTGACTAAACTGCAACCTTGGAGATTTGCTCCTGATAAATTACCACGAATAAAATTAACTGATTCTAAGTTTAACCCAGATAAATCTGCGCCGCTCAAATTAGGAAATTTCAGATTGCTGGGATTATTTAAAAAACGGCTAATACAGGTGATATTCGCTGTATTTAGCTTTATTTGTGTTAAAAACATATACCGAGATATACCTAATTTTTGGAGTATTTTTAACCGTTGTTGTGGAGTTTGTTCTAAGAAATAAATAGCGCGATCGCGTAACTCTTGAGTTGGGATATTGAGCATTATTCCATTGTTGAGCATTATGATCTAATGTTTATACGTTGAGTATACTGCCGATTGTTTGTGCTGGGATTCTCACCTCGTGAAATAGAAAACAAAAGAGCGATCGCAGAATTCGCCAACAAAGAAAGTAGTTTTTAAATTTCTCTATCTGCTGGATAATCGATATCTCTGTAAACATGCCGATCTATCTAAAATTAAAACTATCCTACCTGTGCAATAACTTTGCCAATTTCTTGAGGGGTTGCACCTGTCGCTAACATTGCGCGAATCAAAAGTTCAATGGAAACAGAAGAGTCACAATTTTCAGCTTTAGCAATACGAGGCTGGCTTGAGTGCAATTTCTCTGCTAATTCTGTTTGAGTCATTAATTTTTGTCGTCGCTCTTTCAAATTACGACTAAGTGCAAGTTTAATCTCAATAAGTGCAGCTTCTTCTTGTGTTAGTTCCAAAAATTCGGAAACATTTCCAACTTTCCAGCCTTTTTCTTCTAAACGTTTTCTTTTAGCTTCATCCATAATATTAATCCTGTGTGTCCTGCTCGTACTGGCTCAGTCTTTTTTTGCTGTTGTCGATTACGCTATTTGGTGTAGTTCTAGTTGTTTTATTAAAGACTTCCAGAATTAAAATCGCATCGTCATCAACGCGGTAAATAATTCGCCAATTTTTACCTGTATCCCGAATCCGCAGTTCATGACAATGTTTTCCAATACTAGGCATTGGTCTTGAATGTGGCAATCCCAGATTTTCACCTTGCTGTAAGCGCCTGAGTAATACTCCTGCTTCTATACGTGCTTCCTGGCTAAAGGGAGAAGTTTTAATCTCGCCATGTAACCAGACTAAAGGTTTGTCGCTTGCGTCCATTTATCAAATATATCAAATTTGATATATTTTATGATTGCAGCAAACAAACTTGTTTAAGTTAGCAGAAAATTGCCATGATTTAAGAATCCATTTCGGCTAATTCTAACCACCGCTCAGTCGCCTTATCAATTGCTTGCTTTAACGTTTCCACCTGCTCGTATAATTTTTGTACTTGGCTATAATTTCCCGGTGAAACATTCAATAAAGCTTTTTCAACTTCGGATTTCTCATCCTCTAATTGAGAAATTTTACCTTCTAATTGTTCAAATTCTTTTCTTTCCCAATTTGACATCCTGCGCCGCTTTTTCGGTTCGGTATCTTGCGGTTTAGATGCAGGTTTTTCTGCCTCTACCTTGTTAGATTTTTCTTTATTTGTGGCTTCTTGTTGTGCGGCTTCCTCAGCTTTTTTATAATCAAGATAAACTGAGTAATTACCAGGATATTGACGCAGCAACCCACCTTCTTCAAAGGCAAAAATAGTATCTACAGTTCTGTCTAAAAAATAGCGATCGTGGGAAACTACAATTACAGATCCAGAAAAATCTTCTAAATAATCTTCGAGTACGGCTAATGTTTGCACATCTAAATCGTTAGTCGGTTCGTCTAAAATTAAGACATTAGGTACGCTCATGAGGACGCGCAACAAAAATAAGCGGCGTTTTTCCCCACCAGATAATTTATGAATTGGTGCATACTGCTGGTTACCAGGAAATAAAAATCGCTCCAACATTTGGGAAGCTGTAATTTTCGTTCCATCAGCTATTTGCACAAATTCGCCTTCTTCTTTGATGTAGTCAATCACGCGCTGATTTTCGTTTAAAGCTGTGAGTAATTCTTCGGAATGTTGGTCAAAATAACCGATATGAATTGTCGAGCCAATATCTACATTACCTGAATCTGGCTGTACTCTGCCAGTTATCATATCCATTAATGTGGATTTTCCCGCACCATTACCACCAATAATGCCAATGCGGTCTTCAGGACTAAATTCGTAGGTAAAATCTTTAATTAAGGTGCGTCCATTATAGCCCTTGGAAATGTTATCTATCTCAATAACTTTTTTGCCAATGCGCCTACTAGCTGTGGAAATATCTACTTTACCTTGAGCTTGTTTAAACTCCATTTGGCGCATGGCGTGAACGCGCTCAATTCTCGCTTTTTGTTTGGTACTCCGCGCTTTAGGGCCGCGTTTAAGCCATTCTAATTCTCGCCTTAATACGCCTTGGTGTTTGCGTTGACTGCTAACAGCAGATTCTTCAGCTAAAGCTTTCTTTTCGAGGTAATATGAATAGTTACCCGTATAGGTGTAAATATCACCTCGGTCAATTTCAATAATCCGATTGGTGACACGATCTAAAAAATAGCGATCGTGAGTAATTAAAAATAAGGCACCACGATAACGATTTAAATAACTTTGCAACCACTCTACAGAAAGCGCATCCAGATGGTTTGTTGGCTCATCCATGAGCAAAACATCAGGTTCAGATAGCAAAGCTGTGGCTAAAGCAATCCGCTTTCTATAACCTCCTGATAATGTGCCAATTACGGTATCAAAGTCAGAAATTCCTAATTTGGTGAGGATAATTTTGGCATTAGTTTCTAATTCCCATGAGCCAGTTGCATCCATTTTTTGCATTACCGCCGAAAGCCGGGACATTAACTGACTATCTTCGGGATAATGGGCTAATTTATCAGAAAGTTCTTCATATTCCCGCACTAAAGCCATGTGTTCGCCACTATCAGCAAAAATCTGCTCTAATACTGTGCGATTTTCGTCTAAATCTGGCTGCTGGGGGAGATAGATAACTTTGGCACCAGAGTTAACTAAAATTTGTCCGCTATCAACTGGTTCTAGCCCAGCAATCATTTTTAATAAAGTTGATTTACCAGAACCATTAGTACCAATTAAACCAACTTTATCAGTTGCATCTAAACTAAAGTTGGCATCTTTTAAAATTTCTTTGATGCCAAAATCTTTTTTAACTGATTGTAGGGTAATAACGCTCATAAAAGTTAGTAATTGGTCGTGCAAATTGATGTTCTAGGTAAGATATCTACCCTACCTAGAAACGCAAATTTTAGAGAAATAAATCCAGAGGTAAATGTCCATACATTTCGTTAATTCCTCCAGGATTGTGAGATTGGCAAGAAACTAAGACTCCACGATGATGTCCAGAATAGGAATCGATATAACATAAGCCATTCTTACCATTTAATTTGATATAAACTGGGCCTTCAATGTCGGGTAAGTTGCTGGGAACTTCATAACCTAAAGCGTGGGTATAGGTTTTCATTGCTAGCTTACCTGCTTCGGCGTTATCAGCACAAATACCCAAAATTTGGTAATCGGAAAGTTTGGCGATCAAAATTAAAGCTCGCCTCACGGAAGCTTTTTCTGATGGCTTGAGGATGGGAGCAATATCGAGACAAGTAAATTTATTGAGAACCTTTCTGGCGTCTTCAACTGTGAGATTGGGATGATTAGGAGTTGACATGAATGTAGTTGGTTGGAGTTCTGGATGACGATTAGGAATTTGCGGTTGAGATTGTTTACTATCCTAAGAGGATGTACTGCATTTGGCGGATCTTGTTTGTTCTGGTTTCATACTCCATGCGATTTGTGAGTAGTTTCAATATATCTTTACAACTGACTACTGACTACTAACTACTGACAAACTTAAGGCTGATTTTGATTATTCCCTAGGTTAAAAATAAAAGGTACGCTGCTTTTGGCGTCGTTCCCCATAACTAAAACATTTGGCATTTGCGAACCACCAGCTTTCCAAGCTTCTATCGCTTCTTTTTGTAGCACTAATTGCCCACCTTGGGCTTTAAGGGTTTCTGCCAACAGCCTCTGCGCCTCCGCCTTACCTTTAGCGCGATTAATTTCTGCTTGTGCTTCTTGTTCTGCTTCTCGCGCTATGTACACTGCTCGTTGTGCCCTTTGTTCAGCGATTTGTTTTTCTTCCACTGCTCTGGCAAATTCTGGGGAAAAAGTCAAGTCAACTACACTAGTATCCAGCACGATTATCCCATATTTATCTAAGCGATCGCCTAAGGCGTTGTCAAAGTCTTCCTTCAATTCGCTACGTTTGGTAATTGCCTCTTCCACGGTTCTTTTCGCAGCCGCAATTTTAAATGCTTCTTGGGTTTGGGGAGCAATAATTTTTGAGACAATATTTTCTAAGGTACCTTGTTTTCTTCTCACCTCTACTACCTGGGTAGGATCGAGACGAAAGTTAATGGCAAATCGTGCCGATAAATTTTGCAAATCTTTGGTAGAACTCTCGGCGGGAACTTCAAATTTTTGCACTGTTAAATCGTATACATCAATTGCCGATATAAAGGGCGGTTTTAAGTGAATACCCTCCAGTAAGGCTCCATCTTTAGCTTTACCCAAGATACTAATTACTCCTGCTTGTCCTGGGTTAATAATGATAAAGGAATTCAGACCGATACTCACCAGTATGGCTAACACCACTCCTAAAACTGTAGTTTGCCAATTCGCAAATTGCTGATTTTTCAAATTGTTATCTCCTTATGATATGGGCATTGGGCATGGGGCATTGGGCAATTCAATTTTGGATTTTGGATTTGCGATAGCGCAGCGTTAGCGAGTCCGCGAGCGTCTTTTGGATTGGGTTTGAATCTAAAATCTAAAATCTAAAATTCCTTGTCCCCCTGATCCCTGCTCCCTGCCCCCTTGCCTAATCTCCCTCATCACCTTGTATAAATCGTGGTAATATCAGTTGCACGCGACTGAGACTAATTGTGGCTACAGCATCTAAATCTCATCAGGTATCAAGAAGGCGTAGACATTCTGTGCATCCCCTCCAGCGTCTCTTAGACTATGGGCATCAGTATCGTAAACAAATTTGGCTAGCTATTGCTTGTTCAATCCTCAATAAGTTTTTTGATTTAGCACCACCGGCTTTAATTGGGGTGGCGGTGGATGTGGTAGTTAAGCAACAGGATTCTATTATTGCTCAATGGGGAGTAAAAGATGTTTTTGGACAATTTTTAATTATCTCCCTGCTGACGGTTATCATTTGGATACTAGAATCGGTTTTTGAATACGCATACGCTCGACTTTGGCGAAATTTAGCACAAAATATTCAGCATAACCTGCGTCTGGATGCATATAAACATTTGCAAGATTTGGAATTAGCTTATTTTGAAGAACGCAGTACTGGCGGTTTGATGTCGATTCTCAGTGATGATATCAACCAACTAGAGCGATTTCTCGATGTGGGAGCTAATGACATTATCCAAGTAGCCACAACAGTTGTAATTATCGGTGGTGCTTTTTTTGTTTTGGCTCCTAGTGTAGCGTGGATGGCGATGTCACCAATGCCATTTATTCTCTGGGGTTCTTTTGCATTTCAAAAGTTGTTAGCACCACGTTACGCCAATATACGGGAAAAGGTGGGTTACCTGAATGGGCGATTGGTGAATAATTTAAGCGGAATTACGACGATTAAAAGTTTCACCGCCGAAGATTATGAAAATTCTAGGGTAGCACAAGACAGTAATGCTTACAGACAAAGTAACGCTAAAGCTATTCAACTATCTGCGGCGTTTGTACCTTTAATTCGGATGCTGATTTTGGTAGGGTTTACAGCTTTACTATTGTACGGCGGGATGGCGGCGGCGGCAGGTACTATGTCTGTAGGTACTTACAGCGTGTTGGTGTTTTTAATTCAACGCTTGCTGTGGCCTTTAACTAGATTAGGGGAAACTTTTGACCAATATCAACGGGCAATGGCTTCTACTAATCGCGTCATGGATTTATTAGATACACCAGTCGCCATTCATCCAGGGAATATGGCTTTACCTGTGGAGACGGTGCGCGGTGAGGTGGAATTTAAAAATGTGACTTTTGCTTATAAAGATAGATTACCAGTGATTAAAAATCTATCTTTGCAGATTCCTGCCGGACAAACGATCGCCATTGTTGGTTCTACAGGTTCGGGTAAAAGTACTTTAGTTAAACTTTTGTTACGGCTGTATGAAATCAAAACTGGCAATATTACCCTAGATGGCATTGACTTACAAGATTTAAACTTGCGAGATTTACGCCGTTGTATTGGTTTAGTTAGTCAAGATGTATTTTTATTTCATGGCACGGTAGCCGAGAATATTGCTTACGGTACCTTTGAGGCGTCAGAAGAAGAAATTATGATTGCGGCGAAGGTAGCAGAAGCTCACGACTTTATTATGCACCTGCCCCAAGGTTATGAGACAATTGTTGGGGAAAGAGGACAAAAGTTATCTGGTGGACAAAGACAGAGAATTGCGATCGCGCGTGCAGTGTTAAAAAATCCCCCAATTTTGATTTTAGATGAAGCGACCTCGGCGGTAGATAATGAAACAGAAGCTGCTATTCAGCGATCGCTCGAACGGATTACAGTTAATAGAACCACAATTGCGATCGCTCATCGTCTTTCTACTATCCGTAATGCCAATTGCATTTATGTCATGGAACATGGAAAACTAGTAGAATCTGGAACCCATGACCAATTGCTACAGCAAGATAGCGTTTACGCTAGTCTCTGGCGCGTACAAAGTGGGTTGCGGTAAGTCAATAGTCAAAAGTCAGTAGGGGCGGGTTTATTGAGAATCATCGTTGATAGGTGAAAATATTTGTGAACCCGCCCTTACATTGATCAACAGTCAAATGACAAATGACAAATGACAAATGACAAATGACGAATTACAAACTACGAATTATTTATGTTTTTTGGTACTAGCCAAACGGAATCAGGCGATAGTAAATGGCGTAAAGAATTGGATAGATTTGTGAAAGCAAATCAACCAGAATTGGCGGCGCTGTTTTGGGGATTGTGGTTAGAAAATGGTAATAGTCAAGGTACTATCGGGATTGATTTACAACCTGCACCGCATTTTGTTTATTGTCCGCAAGATGAGATAGAAAAATTAAATAGTCGAGTTGAGAATCGACTGCAAGAAATTATAGGAATTATCGAGAATCATAAACCAGAAGTAGAAGTGGTGATGATTGGTATTGGTAAGGGAGAAATTAAGTTAATTCAGTTTGCGCCAGAACCAGCACCACCTGTTTGTTTTGAGCAAGTTGGTAAGGATGTTGATGGGTTATTAGAATTATTAGAACAAAGGATGAGGGAAGAGATTGTAATTTAACGCAAAGGTACGCAAAGGTATGCGCAGAGTATCGCAGAGGAAGATAAATAACTCTGCGCTTATTTTTTAGTTTATTAATTGTGCCAAGCTGTATAAAAATCTGGATAGTTTAGATTATTGGCACAATGCCAGATAATATTAAACACAGCATCGTAGCGATAAGAACTGTTTTTAGCAAACTGTTCGCTGAGGTAGCCTTTTAAAGCTGTGATGACTTGCGGAAGATGTTCGGTGCGGAGGATTTTTGTCAAAACATCAGCTATATCCATTAAATAATCTTCGTAGGATGGCTGATTTGTGGTTTGACTGTTGAAGCAGTTTTGATTGTCATCATCTGGCGTCAATGGTTGAATAAATTGGATGAGAGTAGAGATAACTTTGTTCAATTTCTCTGGTAATATTTGGTTTGCCAGATGAAGTTGTTCTAAATTAAGAACTGTAGCAAATAGGATTGATTCATATTGACATAGATTGCTTTGTCGTATTTGGAATAAAGTAGCGATCGCAGTTGGATTAGTCAAGTCAATTTTCAAGAGATTCTGAGTAGCAGATATCCGCACCCACTCATTTTGAGTAGTTGTAATTAGGTGAGATAACTTGTTAATTGCGAAGATGTTACCGGGAATTAATTCTCCTAAGTAAGCAGTAGCTTGGCAACAAATAGACTCATCCTCAGTAGTTTCAATTATTTGCAATAAAGTAGGGATGGCTATTTCATTACCGGGATTAATTTTACCTAAAGTAGGGGCTATATCGCATAATAGGTAATCATTTTTCGTAGTATAAATCAATTCGATTAATGCTGCAATTACCGCTTGATTTCCTTCATTCAGGCTGGTATGAACCTCCAACAATCTCTCAGTTGCTACACATGCAATATATCTGGCATAATCTACATGTTCTGAAAATTTGGCGATATTTTTAATTGAATCGCATAGAGCATCAATACCTACTTGATTAGCTGGTTCAATTTCGAGTAAATACACAGCAGCACATTCTCTGATAGATGTACTTGCAGAATTTTCCAGAAGATAAATTAAAGCCTGGATTACAGCAGCATTACCAGGATCGATTTGCCAAAGTACCTTAGCTGCATCTAAACAGATTCTATCGCCTTGGTTGATTTGCAAGAATTTAACGAGAGATGCAATCGCAGTTTGATTACCGACAGCGATTTTTCCTAAAGTTGCGATCGCCTCCAGGCAATTATACTTGTTTGGCGTTGTCTCCATCATTTGAATTACAGATGCGATGGCTGCGCCAACGTCTTTGACGAACGCACTTTCACCGCCAACAGCTATTTTCTCCTGACTTGGAACAGAATGTAGTAGCGCCAAAGCTGCTAATGCACTTTTATTACCCGGATCGAATTGTGCTAATTTCTCTGCTGCTAGACGCATAATTGTGCGACTTTCAGTAGTATGAACCAAATCCACAAAGCCAGCAACTACCCGTTTTCTATCGGTTAATTCCAGAGTTTTTCTAGCTGCTTTCACTAAAGGTTTTGGAACTATTTGCCAATCTCGCTTATCCTGACGAAAAAAGCCATAACTCCATTTCAGCAGTTGTGCAACAATCGTATCCCCTAAACTGCATTCAGGGAAGTAAGCTAAAGCTTCAGCCGCTAAAAAGTAGGCGCGGTAACGATAAAAATCGCCGCAATTATCATCAAAATCTATTAAAGCTTGAATAAATGCTTCTTTTTGCGCCTTAGCTACATCCTCTCGCCTAAACCATTGGAGAATTTCGGTTTTCCAGCTTGGCTCAAAGATGCGGTAATTATCTTGATTTAGAAAAGTGCGATCGCAGTTAAAGAAATATTGCCAATCATGCATAGCCTCCTATCCACTTTACAGCGTGGTACGAAAGGGACTTGAATCGAATCATGCTACATCTATTGGCTTGTTGTCAAGTCTCAGCAAATAGCCTGCTTTTAACTGCGAGAAAATCGCCTTACCTGGGAAACATAACAAATATGACTATTCAGTTAATACCTGTTTATTTTCCTAAAATATGTAAAGTTTTATGCAGCAGTTCAAAAATAAAGTTACAAATAAATTAGAGCGAATATTAGAACAATATTTAATACCCCGTTTAGTCAAGTGGGGAGAATATTTAGAAAATAAAATCAGGCGTTATAAACATCAGCAATTGAAACCGCAATTAAAATTTTGTGGTGCAGATGTGCGATTTAAGCGAGATATTACAATTAACCACCCGCAAAATGTTTCTTTAGGTGATAAAGTCTACATTGGCCCGGATGTATTATTAGATGGGCGTGGTGGTATCACTATTGGTGACAATAGCACAATTGGATTTAATGTTGTCATCCTCTCTGCAAACCATGATTATCAAAGTAATGACCTGCCTTATGAATATAATGTTTATATTCATAAACCAGTGGTAATTGGGCCCAATGTTTGGATTGGTGATAATGTGCTAATTATTCCCGGAATTACTATAGGAGGTGGAGCAATCATCGCTGCTGGTACAGTTGTTACTAGCAATGTTGAACCCTTAGCAATTGTGGGTAATCAACCAATGAGAATAATTAAATATCGTGATAAGGAACATTATGAACGTCTAGCAAATGAGCAGAAAAATACAAATTTATTAGTTCACAGTATTGATAATCAAAAGTAAAATATTAAAATTATTGTAGGTGCGTTATTAGTCATGAACGCACCCTGATTTTTAATTACAAATTAAACCCCTACTGGCTTACTTGCACGCTTAACTTGAGGTTTGGCAATCATCCGCATTCCTGATGGTGGAGCAACAGTAAAACCACGCCTTACAGGTTCTATAGGGCGTTTATTCACCAGCGAAATTTGAAATGTTGACAGAATTGTTGCTAAGACAATTTTCATTTCATATTGGGCAAATGCTAAACCAATACAGCGACGATTACCACCACCAAAAGGTAAGTATTCATAGGGAGAAAATTGCCTTTCTAAAAAGCGTTCTGGTTGGAATTGTTTAGGATTAGGGTAAACTTCTGGGCGATGATGTGCTAAGTAAATACTAGGGATAATTACATTTTTTTCAGGAATTGTATAACCTTTAATTTCAATTGGGGATTTAACAATTCTCGGTACCCCATTCATCACAATAGGATAAAGCCGCAATGTTTCCTGACAAACTGCTGTCAAATAGGGTAACTTAGCAATGCTACTCGGATCTGCATTAATATCAATAGTATCTAGTTCTCGCAGTAACTTTTCTTGAACTTCTGGTAATCGGTCAATCCAGTAAAAAGCCCATGTTAATGCAGAAGCTGTAGTTTCATGTCCGGCGATTAACAATGTCATTAATTCATCACGTAATTCTACATCAGACATTGGTTGCCCATCTGCATCACGAGCAGCCATCATTAAACTGAGGATATCTTGGCGATTTTCCTGAGTATCATTGCGTCTTTCCGCAATGAGAGCATAAATCAATTCATCGATTTGTCCTAATAAACGCGATACTTTACCCCAAGGACTCCACACACCTAAATCTTTGCGTAAGAAGCTGAAAAATAAAGCGCCAGATAATAAAGGAGAACCGAGGAAATCTAAAACAGAAGATAGTAAATGCTGAAGTTCTTGAAATCGCTTTCCTTCTTCTAAGCCAAATACTACTCGTAAAATCACGCGCAAGGTGATTTCTTGCATTAGATTGCGGATATTGAAAGGTTTACCAATCAAGATTTTGCTACTTACTTGCTCGGTAATTACACGAATATCTTGACCGTAAGCCCGCATTCGATCGCCATGAAAAGGAGGGGTTAATAATTGACGTTGCTGCTGATGGCAATCGCCATCTAGTAAAATTAACGAGTTATCGCCCATTAAAAACCTTAAAGGCCCGTTACCTTCCCCAGACTTAAAATACTTGGAATCAGCAGTAAAAATCTGTTCTAGGGCTTCCGGATCGCTGAAGTAGATAATATGCACATCTTTGCTACCCCAAATAGTAAAGCGATCGCCATAAACTTTGGCAAAGTCTTCTACATATTTTATTGGCTGAGTAATAAATTTAACCAGCCGCAGAAAGCGCGATATTCTAGGCCCATCCGGTAAACTGTTTGTGATTGTCATATCAATGCAGAATATAAGTGTTGGATTTTATTGTGACAAGTTTTTCGTAAATTGACAGTCAACCCTAGCGGCTCATCTACTTTTGCAGTGAATTTGCAGCATATTCTCAATCTTAGGTTTTTCAGAGCGTTTTTTGTGGCGATCGCATCAACTTGAATTTATTAAATATCAATCCGTATTTTTATATAAATATTATATCATCAATAAATATCCATTTGTAAGTAATTACCATGATTTGTGAGGATATTTGAAGCTTTTTTTATTATAAAAAAACTAAAATTTTATCCATATATTATCCAAAGAAAATACAAATAATAAACACATGGATATATAGTGTTTTTATCATAAAATCTTAGCAGTAAATCAAACATTTCCGTGAAAAATAATCTCAAAATGATGGCAGCAAAAACACATTTATCTCAGATGATGTCTCTGGTAATTGCTGCAAATGCCTTAATTTTTCTGACTTTACCTGCACAAGCAGTAACATTTAACTTCACATATAATGATGATGTTACACAAGAGCAAAAAAAGGCTTTTGAATTCGCTGGAATATATTGGTCTCAAAACCTAGCTGATGATGCCTCGGTCAACATCCACGTAGATTTTGCTAATTCTGTGCAAATGCCCAGTGGGGTACTAGGTGGTGCTATTCCAGCTTTTATGAATAATGTCAGCTATAGTAGCTTGCGGAATGCACTGAATAATGACAAGACTTCAACCTACGATAATACTGCTGTAAGTAACTTATCTGCTGGTACCTCTTGGAATGCAGTTGTCAGAGATCCATTATCTACAAACACTAGTTCAATTTCTAATAGCACGCTCAGTTTAACAACAGCCAATGCCAAAGCTTTAGGTTTAATGAGTAATAACAACAGTGCTTTGGATGGCGTAATTCTGTTGAATAAGTTAGACAACACTAACTATTCTTGGGCAACTAGTGAAGTCATTAACACTGTAGGTAATCAACAATTTGATATGACTAGTGTTGCTATCCACGAAATTGGTCATATTCTCGGTTTTGTCAGTAGCTTAGACGGTGTTAATGCAAACAACTACTGGGATATGAATAACCGCAAAAAAATCTTTACCCCCTTTGATTTGTTCCGCTATTCTAGTTACAGCGCTAATAGCAAAGTATCCGATATCAGTAATGGTTATGATACATATTTCTCTCTTGATCGTGGTGCAAGTAGCATCGGATATTTATCTACTGGAACAGATAAAAATAGCTTAAAAGGTGATGGCTTTCAGGGGAGCCATTGGAAGAATTACGATACCACTATCGGTGTGATGACACCTGCTTTACGTATGGGTACATATCGTGACATTGATGTGCGAGATAAAACAGTTTTTGATGTGATTGGTTGGCAAACAAGAAATGTGAGTTTATCCCATAGTGACATGCTAAGCCAAGCAATAAGTAGATCACAGTCAGCAGTTAGTATCAATCGTACTGCTGACATTAACAATATGTTCAATCAAAATCGTTGGGGTGCTGCTAGCACGACTACTACCTTAAACCAAACACAAGATTTAGCAGATTATTTAGCCCAACAAGGATTTTATCAACAAGGTATGCTCTGGGATAGTATACCTACAGATACTACTTCCGTTCCTGAACCAGCTGTTACTGTTGGCTTAATTAGTTTATTGGGTTTAGCTGGTTTGAAATTGAAAAAGTTTCCTCGCAATCATCCAAATTCTATCCAACATTGAGTTCTGACAAATTTGATTTTGGTAGTGAGGAAATATTGGCATCATATTCTCACTACATACCAAACTTTAAACGTACATGATGGTGGGCGAATCGAGAAACTCTTATGGGGTAGGCTTATGGGATAACTAGAGTTGTTGATCATTCATCCAAATCAAGCTTTTCTTCTTGTTTCCTCGGTTCCCTATGTCTTGGCGTCACCCTATCTCCCTACAACCCAATTGTAAGTAAGTGTTAGCAAAGTAAGTCTTTGAGGCACAAAGCATTATATTCTGGTATGACAGCAGCGTCGGAAATGTGAAGTGCCAAAAATTATCGCTATACTCAACGGTAAGGGAGGTGTCGGTAAAACGACGACAGCAGTCAATCTGGCTGCGAACTTTGCCCGAAAACAAAATGTGATTCTGGTTGACGCAGATATTCAAGGATCTGCCAGTTGGTGGTTCGGGCGCAATCAGGATGCTATGGGATTTGATCTGGCTCAAGAAAGTAATCCAAAACTTTTAAGTGATTTAAGAAAGCTAACAGGTTACGATCTAGTAGTAGTGGATACGCCTCCGGCGCTGCGCTCTGAAGCATTGGCGACGGTAGTAGCGATCGCAGATTATCTGGTTTTACCTACACCCCCAGCAGCAATGGATCTCGCTGTCTTGATTGAGACTGTCAGAAAAGCCGTCATCCCTGTGGGAGTTCCCCATAAGGTGTTGCTAACCAAAGTTGATACGCGGAGTCTGGGGGAAGCCATTGAGGCGCAAAAAACTCTCATGGGATTAGGAATTCCTGTATGTAAAAACTTAATCCGTGCTTATAAAGCTCACGAAAGAGCAGCACTTGAGGGTGTACCAATTACTCAATGGCGCGGAAACAACGCACGGGAAGCAGAATCTGATTATCGCCGTGTGGCTAATGAATTACAGCTCGATTGGAGGGAATAATGGTTAAGAAACGTGTCTCTGTATCTGACTTATTACAAGAAGAAGCACAAAAATTTACACCCAATGACGGTGAATCAGCTATTGAAGTGACTGCACAACCAGTGACAGAAGAAAATGTTGCAGCAGAAGAAGCACCTACGCAAGCACCAGAAACAGGAACAACCGCTAGGCGCACAGTTCCTACCAAGGCTGATTTAGAAGCAACTATCAAAGAATTAAAAGAATCTCTAGAACAATCTCAGCAGCAGGAAGCTTCCCTGCAAAAACAAGTTGCAGATTTACAATCATCTGTATCAGAACAAAAAACAGTAGTAAAACGTCTCACAAAAGAGCTTGATGAAGCGAAAAAAGCTGCATTGCATCTGGCTGAATCTAATTCTCAGCTAATCGAAGAAATTAAATCTTTAAAGCAAGAAAAGGAAAATATTGCTGCATCTAATTCTCAGCTAACAGAAGAAATTACTGCATTAACTAAACCAAAGGAAACTTATAAACCAGTAAAACATACCTATAATCAAGATCACTACAGAAAATCTTACCGGACTTCTGAACATCTAGCGACAACCCAACCAGACGAATCAGAAGATACTTCTTCTCAGATGTGGTTGCTTGATTAATATGTAATTCGTAATTACGTTTTTGTTAGGTAAGAGAATCTGATATGTTGATGGTGCGTTGTTGCATAGGGCAACGCATCAGACATTTAAATCTTTGAATTTTAATTCTCTATTGGCTGGATAATTATGTATTATTGCCAAATTCTAAAATAGTTTGCGCAGTAATTTGTGGTTGCTCTAAGTGGGGAAGATGTCCACAATCTTGAATCCAGGAAAGTTTACTTTGGGGAATGGCGTTTTGAAATTTCTGTGCGTCTTTAGTACCCAAAATTTTATCGTTATCGCCCCATAAAATTAATGTAGGTTGGGTAATTTCCGCTAGTTTTTTAATTTTAAAAGCTCGATAACCACCACTTTTAGTAAAAGCAATTAAAGCTTGACTCCAGCTTGGCATTTGTAGATGTAATGCGGCACAATCTACACCATCATTTGATACCAGGTGTTTGGCTTTATAAGCAGCGCGAGAAATGCGATCGCGGACTTTAGGATTACGCAAAAACTCTGTGGCTAAATAATCCAAAGGGGGAAACATTAATTTGCTAATAGGCGAACCTCCCTGCAAACCTGCACTATCCATTAACACGAGTTTTTGCACCGCTTCTGGATAAGTGAGGGTGAAATCAATCGCTGCTGCACCTCCCATTGATGCACCTAGCAAAATTACAGGTTGGTTAATTAGGGTTTTCCAAAAATAATAAAGATGGGTTTTAATAGCAGTTGGACTATATTGAATATCAGCCAATCTTTCTGTAAAACCAAAACCTAACAAATCCATCGCCCAAGTTTCATTTTTAGCGGCTAATAGCGGTAGTAATCGGCGGAATTCTAACACAGAACTATCAAAGCCGTGAATTAAGAGAATTGGTACGCCACCACTACCTTGATGTACATAGGTAGTATTGATTGGTTGATTGGTTAGAGGAGTGGCGATCGCTTGAGATTGAATACTCTGCGCTAGGGCGATCGCGGCTGGTTCTTTTAGTTGCCCAACGGCTGTAGGTAAAAAACTTGCAAACATAAAATCTAGTTTACCATGTTGTGTCCGCAACTGTTTACAACATTGTACATGTACATTAGTTACAGTAAAATCGTCTTTTTGTTGTTTTGAGATGGAGTGCGATTCAGAAGCGCATGAAAACAATTACCATCCTAAAGTTTGCGCCACCTGATTAGAGATAGTCACTGGGTTGAAAGGTTTGGCAATCACACCAGCAACACCCATCTGCGCAAAACGACGGCGATCGCTTGGTTGGACTTTTGCTGTTAATAGTACTACGGGAATAGCTTGTGTATAAGGATCTGATTGCAGCTGTTTAAAGACATCAAATCCATCCATATCAGGCATAGAAATATCGAGAACAATCGCATCCCATTGTCCAGTTTTAACTATCGTTAATGCTTGACTACCAGACTCCGCTGTACTCACTTGCCATCCGGCGATTTCTTCTAAAGATACTTGAAGAATACGACGAATATCTGGTTCATCATCAATAATTAAAAGGCGTTTCGTCATAATTTTCCCTGGCTCAGTGGCAATGTAAAATAAAAATTGCTTCCTTCCCCAACGACGCTTTCTACCCAAATTTGGCCGCGATGCTGTTGGACGATACTTTTACAAATTGCTAGTCCTAGTCCTGTTCCTCCTTTTTGTCGCGCATCAGAGACATCAACTTGTTGAAATCGTCCGAAAATAGTTTCTAATTTATCTTTAGGAATACCCCTACCTTGGTCTTTAACACAAAAAAGAATATCAGAATTATCAAAAGAATTTTCTAACTCTGCGGTTAACCAAACAATGCTATTTTTAGGAGAAAATTTCATCGCATTGCTTAATAAATTGATGAGAGTTTGCACGATCGCATCAGGTGCAGCGGTAATTGTCACAAACAGGGGTTTAAATTCTAGAGTAATTCCCTCTTGGGTAGCGATCGCTTGCACTGCTTCTATCGCCTGTTGCATTAAATCTGCTACTTGACAGCTTTCCATGACTAGCTGCGTTTTCCCAGATTCTAAGCGTTCTAAATCAAGTATGTCGTTCACTAAACGTACTAGGCGATCGCAGTTATTTGCAGCAATCGTCAGCATTTCTTTGACTCTTTCGGGACGTTTGTCAAATACTCCTGCGATCAACATTCCCAAAGCGCCATTAATAGCTGTCAATGGCGTGCGTAATTCATGGCTGACGACGGCGATAAACTCGTCTTTCATTTGGTCAATTTGGTGGCGATCGCTGATATCTTGGACTATGCCATGCCAAGCAATCTCTCCATTTTCTCGTTTTTCTGGTCGAGAATTCGCCTCAATCGATTTAATCTTGCCTGAAGGGGTAATTATGCGCCATTCATGCTTGAATTGCTGCATATTTTCCATACTGTATGCCACTGCCTGTTGATATGCCAAACGATCTTCAGGATGAATCTGGTTAAAAGTTATGCTGGCATCTTCCAGCGCTGAGACTACTGAAATTTCATGAATTTCTGCAAAAGCTGGGCTGAGATATTCATAACGCACCTGGCCACTAGGGTATTCGACAACGGTATAAATTATTCCTGGGGAAGCGGCTGCTAAATGTTGGAATCTTTCTTCGCTTTGCTGTAATGCCGTAGCAATACGTTTACTATTGGTAATATCTGTTACGCGCACAAGATACATTGATTGCCCTGCAACCTGAATCATCTTCACCGCTAAATTGCCCCAAAAGGAATTGCCCTTTTTCGTGAGATATTCTATTTCTAGGCTCCAAAATCCCTGCTGTTCGATTTCCATGCCAATTGCAGCTAATTCTTCCTCTGTGAATTGCCGTTTTTGGAGAATATTTCCTTGAAGTCCAATTAATTCAGCCTTACTGTCTAGTTCAAACAGAGTCACAGCGCGCTGATTGCAATCGAGAATGTATCTATTTGGGGGTGGTTCTACCAAGAAAATAGCATCAGTAGATTCATGAAAAATGGCTTCTCGCAAGTCACGGGCTGTTTTCAGTTCCAGTTCTACTTGTTTGCGTTCCGTGTAGTCTTTAAATACAGAGAGAATGTAACGCTTTCCTGCGAAATCAATCCATTCCGAAGAAATTAAGCCTATTTTCCGTTCCCCCGATTTAGTGTGCAATTCCAACTCAAAATCCTGCACTCGCTGCTGAGTCTGTAATATATCGCACATCTGTTTTATTGTTTCAGGGTTGGCAACTATTCCCAATTCTAAAGGAGTATGGTCAATCACCTCTGCACGGGAATAGCCAGTCATTTCTAAAAAGCGATCGTTCACTTCTACATAACAACCTGTCTCGAAGCTAATAATATGGGCAAAATCGGGGCCGTTGCGGAAAATTTTGGCAAATTTATCCTCTGATTCATTCAGAGCCACTTGGGCAGTTGTAAACGCTTGTTTGAGGTCTTTTGCTGTCTGGTTAAAGGATTGGGTAAGTAGCTTGAGTTCTGCGATCGCAATTTCTTCTGATAGGGGTTGCTGCCATTGTCCTTGTGCTAAAGCTTGACTAGCTTGACTCAAACGCACAATCGGCTTAGTAATTAGCCTTGCAGTAAATATACCAATTATAATTGTCGCAAATAATGCAAATAAACATAAGATATATGTCTGAGCCTTGCTCGCTTCAATTTCTCTCGTAAAGTCGGATGCTGGCACAGTCGTGACCACTAGCCAATCCAGTCCATAGCGATCGCGGTAAGGGGTGATTTGCACAAACTGCTTTTGCCCATCGAGTTCTAAACTCAGTTGGGTAGTGTTTTCTAGCTGACGAAAACCACCGGATTTTTTGACTATTTGTTGAGCGAGCGATCGCGTTTGTGCATCCTGACTCTGGATGGTTGGTAATCTTTGCGGTTCTCCTTTAGCTTTTGCTATATAAGGCAATTCTAATGTAGAAGTAGCTACTAAATTTCCAGAGCGATCGATAATTAAAGCCTTTCCAGAAGGGGAAAAATTTAGCTGATTTAAAAAAGTACCAATCTCCGATAAACTAATATTAGAAAAAAATATTCCTTGAAATTCGCCAACATTGTTATAGACAGGAGCCATTGCTTGAATTACTAAAGTTGGTGCAATATTAGACACAAAAATTGGCGACCAAACTTGTTTTTTTGCAGCTTTGCCATAACGATACCAGGGCAGCTGGCGGCTATCAAAGTCCAGAGTATAAATTAATTTTTTGGGCTGTCCTTGAAAATCAACCAGATAATGTTTTCGTTTGCCTAAGTGAGTAGTTTTAATTTCCGCCAAGAAGACAGTGCCAATTGCTAAGTTTTCCCCAGTTAGCTTATTGGCTATATCCACTAACTCTTGACTTTGGAGTCTTCCGTAGCCAATTTCTTCTCCCCGCTCATTTACATAAGTGTTGCTACCCAACAATGGAGCTAGAGTAATTTGCTGCCATAAGTAATTTTGCAATTGCGTAAAATCTCGGATATTCAACGCCCCTTGTTTAACAGTTTGGGCATTAATCGCCATTGCTTGCTGCTGGGTTTGCAAATAATTATCGAGGCGATCGCTAATCCGGTGGCTGACTTCGTGCATCAACTTATTAGCCAAATTCTCAACCGCTTGTTCACCACTGCGATAAGACAAATAACCCACAAGTCCAACGGCTCCAATTGTCTGCAATACAAAAGGAATCACTAGTACCCACCGCAGGGTAATTTTCGTCAACGGCAGACGCAGAAACAGCATAGGGAAGAGAGCAGAGGGAGCAGAGGGAGTAGAGGGAGCAGAGAGAGCAGAGGATCAGGGAGCAGGGAGCAGAGGAAAAGTAATTACTGACTAATAACTAATAACTAATGACCCATGCGCAATGCCCAATGCCCAATGCTCCATGCCCCATACCCAATGACTAAGTATCCAAGAAAGTTGAGGCAAATGTCAAAATTGGGACTAAAGCCTCGTACAATTGATATCACTTATATTTAACTCAGGAGAATCTAGCCATGCCAATGGCGGTTGGCGTAATAGAAACCTTAGGTTTTCCTTCGGTGTTGGCAGCAGCAGATGCAATGGTAAAATCTGCCGCAGTCACGCTGGTGTATTATGGCCAAGCAGAAAGCGCTCGTTTGCTAGTTGCAGTTCGGGGACATGTTGCTGAAGTCAGAACAGCTGTGGAAGCAGGAATTGCCGCAGGTGAGCAAGTAAAGGAGGGTACAGTCATTACCCATTACATAGTTCCCAATCCCCCAGAGAATGTGGAAACCATACTTCCTATTCACTTCACCGAAGACTCTGAACCATTCCGTCTCTTCTAAACAAGTTTGCGCTTAAAATTTGTAGCGAAGCTTCGTACAATTAACTTGTAACACTACCTAAGTTTATTCATACAGGAGATTATTAATGTCATTACAGGCAGTTGGAGCGCTAGAAACTAAAGGTTTTCCTGCTGTGTTAGCCGCAGCAGATGCAATGGTTAAAGCTGGTCGAGTTACCCTTGTAGGGTATATCCGCGTTGGTAGCGCTCGTTTTACAGTCAATATTCGCGGCGATGTCTCGGAAGTCAAAACCGCTATGGCTGCCGGTGTGGAAGCTGCTGAAAATGTTTATGGTGGTACCTTGGAATCTTGGGTAATTATTCCCAGACCTCATGAAAACGTTGAAGCTGTTCTACCTATTGGCTATACCGATGCGGTTCAACAGTATAGAGAATCTGTAGAAAACCCCATTATCAGATCTGGCAACGGGCGCTAGATTTAATTTCATCGTTTCTCGCCCCAAGTAGAAATAAAATATTACCCTCTGCGCCTTGACAATTAACTTTTGCCAAGACGCAATTAATTATATTTCTACATATTTATTACCGATTTTTGGAGATTGCCCTGTGCTATCTACTATATTTTGGCGGACATTGTCAGCAACACAATGTAACATAAACGCGATCGCAGAGGCTGTGAAAGCTGAAGAAAATCTTCATTTATGAGAAATTTAAGTATATAGAGCAGGATATTACCCTGATGGGTACTATCAAATTTCCAGTAATCCTATTAGATAATGGTGGTATATCTTGCTTTTAAGTTAAATAAGGTTGGCAAAATGTTGAAGAGAGTTCAAAAATGCTGATATTCTCACAGAGAGACTCTGGAGATATGAAACTTATATGAATCAAACTACGTCTGGATTTGAGGTGAATTTTATTCACTCATGCGATCGCTTGCAACATGCCAGCTTTTCTTGACCCCTCTAGAAGACAAGTGTATCTTAATTGACTTACACTGCGCAGGTCGGTTCTCTCAGTTGTGAATTTATTAAGTTTACAAAAATTTATAACTTACAAAGTAGAGAAAAATGCCTCAATTAGTTGGGTTTCCAGTAGTTGGCGATCGACAGTTAAGACCGACAAAGGATAATTTCTGCATAAGTTTAGTCCTTTGAGACGTAATAAAAATGGAATCACTAAAAAATCTTCCCTAGAAGATTCAGTTAGGGGCAGCTGCCAGTTAATAAGTTAAGTGCAGAAAATGGGGGTTGTAATGCAAACTTTAAAACAGGGTTTTGAGGAGTACAATCTCACTATGGCAACAGAAGCCGACAAACTGGCACAATATTGGCGACAACGTCTTGTAAGTGAGTGTCCACAACAAAGTCAGGCAGCCATAGAAAGTATAGTCCTTTGGTTATTGGGGCGTGATAACCAACGCTTTGATATGCTCAATCCCAAAGAACTTGAGATAGCCAAGCAAGCAATGGAATATCGTTACCGGATTTTGTTACAACGTTACTTAGGTACAGGAAGAGAACGTGCTTATCGTAACCTCATCACACGCTTAGCCAGTTTGATGACCTTAAGGAACAAAATTCAAACTTGGGTATCTTTAAGCCGCGATCGCCAGCGCAGTGTCATGGATGTACTACAAGAAATTATCCAAGAATTATTACAAAGCGATTCTTACATTCAAGACCAAATGGCTTGTATCGCCGAAATTACCACCGATCGCCGTTTACGAGATACTTTGCTATTTGCTAGTATCGAAGAATACTGCTTGCGCCCAGTACGCAATCAACCCTTGCTAGTTTATCGCTTCGTCAATTACCTCCGTCGGACTCAACGAGGAGGCTTAACTCAAGTACCCAGCAGCGATTTGATTCGCCTAATTTCCGAAGAAATCCTCACAGATGACAGCGATAATCGGATTAACTTAGTTGATAGTCAAGCGATCGCGGAATATGAAGAAGCGCAAGAACTAGAACAGCAACAAATTTTGCGTCAGTCCGTCCAACAAGAATTTGAAGTATACTTACAAGAAAATCTGGGAACCGAAGCAGTAGAGTGGCTGCGACTGTATCTGCAAGGTAAGTCTCAAGACGAAATCGCCAAAGTCCTCAACAAGCAAATTAAAGAAGTATACAGATTGCGGGAAAAAATCAGCTACCATGCCGTGCGCGTATTTGCCCTCAAAGGTAAACCGGAACTAGTAGATAATTGGTTAGCAATTTCCTTGCAAGAACACAACCTAGGGCTTACACAAAACCAATGGCAGCAACTCTATGCCCAATTGTCTCATCTGGGACAGCAGGTTTTGAATTTACGCAAAGCGGGTAACTCTATTGAAGCCACAGCACAACAATTAAAACTAAAAACCCATCAGGTGATGGGAGAATGGGCTAAAGTCTATCTCGCCGCCCAAACTTTAAGAACTCAGGAGTAACAAAATTTAGATATAATCCTGGTATATACGCAGCGATTCTTAGGTAATACTTATACTGCCTGATAATCTATTTATAAATAGAAACACTGAAAGTTAAGTATTGCAAAAATCGACAGATTCAAGTGTTAGATTTTGGATTAGGGATTTATCCCAAATCCACAATCCTAGCTCTAGTTCCTGCTAGATAGGTATTTGGATGGAGAATCACTTTCTGGGTCTGGCTGATAGGGACTATAGACATTAGTATTTAATTTCACTAGTGCTAACATCTATAAAGTATCTTTATTTACTAAAGCAGAACTTAGACGCACAATAGAATAATAAACAAATAAAAAAAATATTAAATAATTAAACATATGTTGTCTTCAGAAGGCAATTTTACTGATAACAACGCCAGCGTGCCAGTTACAGATGAATTAGAATTAACGAATCTTGAGGAGTTACTTCGCGATCGCCAGCAGATCTTTTCCTTAATAGATCGTCTTTTATCCTTAGAAGTTTGCTTGTATCACCAAATTTTACCTTTGGAGTTAAAAGACAAGCAACTTTTACTAGGTATGGTTAATTCACAAGATACAGAAGCATTAGATTACGTTAATCGAATTTTTTCCTCCCTTCAGTACACAATAGTGGATCGGGTAATTCCCAAAGAAATTCACCAAGCTACTCTTTCAGCCTACCTCAGCTATAAAAACACATCCTCGCCACCAGTCAACTCTACTTCCAATCACAAAGCAGATCCCCCTATAGATCCAATAGATCAGTTTAATACTTACGCCACTACATATATTGAGACACCAGAAGAAATTGCACCAGCTTCTTTTCCCCAAGTAGATACATCTTTAAAAGAAAATCAAGAAAATCAAGAAAATAACCCTAGTGTTTCTAGAAATAGCAACCCTAAGCCGGAGCAGAATGAACAGAAAAAGACTGCTGAGGTAATACCGCCAAACCGCCTAACTGTTCCACCATTGCAAACTTCAGAGATATCCAGGCCCCTAGAATTTCTCATCGATTTACCGCCGAGGAAATTATTAGAACAGTTATTAGCTAGAGTTGTGCGTGGGGGAATTGGTCGCTTGTATTTGGAAAGACAGTACGATCAAGGCAGAATACTCTGGAGTGATAACGGAGTCTTGCAGTCAGTAGTAGAAAATCTGCCTACCTCGGTTTTTCAAGACATAATCAATGAATTCAAGAACTTTGCTGGTTTACCTATAGCCGCGCTGTCAGAACCAAAACAGGTAGAAAAGGAATGTAAATATAAAAATAATAATTTGTTGTTACGTTTACGGGTAATGCCGGGAATTTATGGTGAAGAGGCAACATTACAAGTGTTGCGGGGAGCCGCATTAAAATTTTATCAGCAGCAACAGTTAAATCGTCTCAGTCGCGATACTTTGGTTATGGCCCAAAAACTCAGCTTCAAGTTGCACGAACTAGAAAAAAGGCTAGTGACCAACAATAATATGCAATCTGAGCAATTAAAAGCGGTGGTTACCCTAACTCAACTAGTAGAAAATTTAGACAAACAACTCAACGTCTTAGCTGGGGATACTCAGCCACCTAAAAATAGTAACTAACATTCTGCTGTGTCAGTGAAACCGCTGATTTCGATCCCATACATAATTGTTATGTTGTACTAGAATATCAGACCTTATACCAATTCTTAATTTCTCCTTTTTAATTAAGAGACTTCAGATTGCATCTAAGTTTCTAGACTGAAATGTCTGGCTGAATTGGAGCAAATTGGTATAAACATCTGAAACTTCTCAATTAATTTGCGATCCTATTCCTACCGTATTCATCTGCTGATTACGGTTTTAAAACTTAAAATATCCGCTCTAATGTTCTCCTCCTAAATCCATTTTTTACAGATATTTCATGCAGACTGAGGTTTTTAGTGAACTTTTCCCCTTACTCAGTACAGCCAATCCCCAAACTTTAGAGTGGCTGCTGAATGTTGCGATTGAACATGAATACCCAGCAGAACGAGCCGTTTTAATGGAAGATGCGTGGGGTAATGCCGTTTACTTCGTGGTTTCAGGATGGGTGAAAGTCCGGCGCACATCCGGAGATAATTTTGTCGCCTTAGCAATTTTAGGGCGAGGCGATTTTTTTGGAGAGATGGCAGTTTTAGATGAATCTCCCCGCTCAACTGATGTCATTGCTCTTTCAACGGTAAAATTGCTGAGTGTTGCTAGAGAGCGTTTTATTCAAATATTGTTTAAAGACCCGCATTTACATCACCGAATGCTACAACTGATGGTGCGGCGATTGCGACAAATCAACCTCCGCCTGCAAATGCGTTCTTCACCACCAGCCGTCAAACTAGCTCAGACTTTAGTGAGTTTGGGAGAAAGTTACGGTCAAAAATCTGACAAGGGAAGAGAAATTTTTAACATTCCCTTTAAAGATTTAGCGGAAGTCACAGAAATTAGTGTTGATGAAACTAGCAAAATTATGGACAAGCTCCATGAAAAAGGCTGGATTGAAATTGACAGTACAAATAACATTATTTACTTGGTCAATTTCAAACAGTTGATTAATTTAGCTGGGAAAGTTTAGGGATTGGGCATGGGGGAGCCAGTGGTTGGACGGGTTCCCAAGGGCGCAGTGGCTCCAAAATCTTCCAAAATATAAGATTTCTTATCTCCCTTGCCCTTCTATTCCCTGTTGCTCTTGTTTGCAAGTTCCACCTGTGAGGGTATAGTTATCTACCTGAACCCAGCTATCTTGACCTATTGCCCAGAATCCCGTGACGATGTGGTACTCAGATTCATTACCTGTGACGAATCTTAGTGTTAAGGGTAGGTATTGGGGTAATCTGCCAAACTTGATTTCTACAAATGATTTTTGATTAGCATCTCGCACGCCAAAAGAACCATCTGTGACATTTTCGGATGTGCGCACGTAGGCTTTTAACTCATATTCGGTATTAGGCTGTAGTTTAAGGCGCTGGCTGATACCATTCCATCCATTAATATTGCGCATGGAAATATTGTTTTGACCGGAATTGCTGTTTCCTATGGCTAAATCAACAGCAGTGTTCCCTTCAGCAACCCAAGGACTGCTAACTTTTGGGCTGATTTGTTCTTCAAAATCGCCATCCAAAAGGGGAGTAGGACAGGTGGCTGCTACTTTAGCGGAGCCAAGATCATGGATAATTCCAATGGTAATAAATAATGCAACTGTGCCGAGCGCGAACTGTTTGCTAGTCATTTATGCTGACCTTTTGACTCAGGGCGATTACCCAAGCCAATGAGTATATAATATGCCCAGCAAATCTGGTTGAGGGAAATTACTGAAGGTTGTGATTTTCGCCATCAGAGCGATCGCACTCAGCTTTGTCATGGTAGAAAACAGTTAAAAGTGCGATCGCTTATTGTAGGGAATTCCCTAGAATTGTTTTTGATTACCTACCATTACGAATTTTTCTTTCGATCACCGAAATCCGCTCTTGAGTTCCTGGATGGCTACTCAAAAACGATGGTGCAGAAGATTGACGCACTAATTTTCTCATAAATGCAGGCATCGCATTGAGATTGTACCCAGCCCTTCTCATATACTGCAATCCCTTGTCATCAGCGTCAAATTCTGCTTCCCGGCTATTAGGTAAGTCCACAGCCAGCTTATAAGCTATGGCGGTGACAGCACTTTGATCTAAACCTGCAAGGGAGGCTGCACCTTGAGCCAGTTGTGTTTGTTTCAACTTATCGATCAGGTCGTTGTTGCAAATATGCGCAATTTCATGTGCGATCACAGATGCTAATTGGTCTTCATTATCGGCTGCATTTATTAGCCCAGTGTTAACGTATACATATCCACCTGTGGTTGCAAAGGCATTAATACTAGAGTCTCGAACTACGTAAAATTTAAAGGGAACTTGAGAGCAGTTACTAGCTCTAGCTAGGCGTTGACCAACACGGTTCACATAAGCATTGGTTTTGGAATTAGAATCTAGTCGATAATTTTGTCTAACCTGCTGGTGAATATTTTGTCCTAAGGCGACTGTTTGCTGTGGGGAAATGTTGGACAGTTGTAATAATTGCACCCCATTAAATATTAGCCGCTCCCAAGGAATTGCATTAGCTGGCGTCAGGGAGGTGAAGCCTACGCCTACAGCAGTTCCTACACCAAGTAAGACAGAAAGACTTTTACGCATTCTGGAAATCATAACAAAAAGTTTCAAAGTAATGAACAGCAAAATTGGGTTTTTATTTTTGGGAAACTTAATTATTTTGCTTAAAAAACATAAGAAAATATGTTATTAACTTATTTCCATAAAACGATAAAAGTATTGAATAATCTGCTTAATTAGTTAGATTAGTTAATATTTTAGCGAAACATTTGGGCAAAGAAACCAGCACAAAGGAGGAATTTTACTTGAAAATTCATACTTTCACGATCAGTCGCCAGCATTCAACAACTGTGTGCCGCAATCCAAAGTATGAAGATAACGCTCAAGATTATCGCAGTAAGCTGATATTAAATCACATCGAGCAATATATTCAAAAATTTAACCATAATAACGATTTTTTTAGTGAGTTTTGCAAGAAGGCGGCTCAATATTCTTGCTTTTGCAACTTAGCGACACTAATAAAAGTTTGGTAACAAAAAATCCGAAAATTGGAAACTTGGCTTTGAAGCTTACAATAATCGAACCTTCAATCACTTAATAATTAGAGAATCTATTTACTAACAAACTTAGCCATATTTTAGGAAGTTAATTGTATGATTCATCACATTTCTATTGCGGTTCAAAACCCCCTACATGTTGCCCAAGTTATCGCTGAAGTTTGGCGAGGACAAGCTTTTCCGTTCTTTCCTTGTCCAGGTAGTTACATGGCTTTACCTATGGATGAACATGGAACAGTGATTGAAGTGCTACCGTTACAAACTCAGCTAGTACCGGGTACAGATGATGAGCAGTCTCAGTTTGTACAGGTTAATGACTCTAGAGGGATCACAGCTACTCATGCAGCTATCTCTGTTCCAATTAGCCAAGAAGAAATTGAAGCAATTGGTAAACGAGAAGGTTGGCGGGTATTGCGTTGTAATCGAGATGGTTTTTTTGATGTGATTGAGTTCTGGTTGGAGAACACAGTAATGTTAGAATTGCTCACACCAGAAATGACTGCTGAATATTTAGCAGTGATACATCCAGAAAATCTCAAGAGAATTTTTACGGCTAACCCCATCCTAGCCAGTGTTTAAAAATTTTAGTTTAGGGATTTCCAAGTCAAAAAATATTCTCTTGCTATTGTTCACCGTTGACGGTTGACGGTTGACTGTGAACCGTCAACAAAATGAAGCTGTAGTTTATTTTTTGGAGTTCCCTAAGCTTTAGCCTTCCTAGAAATCTAGGATAAGGCGTTGATGAACTGTTGTACTTTTTCTACAAGCGGTTGATATTCGATTTGTGTAGCTAAATCATGGGCGTTGCAATAGCATGATAGGGCTAATTTTTTGCGTCTTCTTTTGGCGTAAAGGCTACCCATATTTAAGAAAGTAGAACTTTCTCCTAAGCGATCGCCCAATTCTTTATAAATTGCCACAGCTTGTTTATAGCATTTGAGCGCTTGCCAGTGATTTGCCAGGTTATTGTAAGTAAAACCAAGGTTGTTGAGGGTTGTGGCTTCCCCTGCTCTGTCTTTTAATGCCCGACGTGTTAATAGTACTTGATAGTAGATTAACAGTGCTTGTTTAGGTTGCCCTAAATCGCTATACATTGAGGCAATATTATTCATGGTGGTAGCTTCGCCAACTAAACTTTTGACAGCTCTTTGAATTGGCAATGCAGCTTGAAAATATTCTAGAGCTTGCTGATAGTCGCCTAAAGCACTGTAAGCAAACCCAATTCCATTTAGTGTTGTAGCTTCACCAGAAAAGTCCCCTAGTAAGCGCCGCATCCTTAAAATTTGGTTTTGTAGCAATAGCGCTCGTTTTGGTTCTCCCAATCTGGTATAAATTAATGCCACATCATTAAGTGTGGAAATTTCCCCTTGAGCGTCCTCTAATTTTCGGAAAATTTGTAGTGCGCCATCAAAATATTCTAGTGCTGGCGTAAACTTGCCTAGGCGGCTATAGGTAGAACCTAAATTGCTCAGTGCTGTGGCTTCGGCTCGGAGATTCCCAAATTCTCGCGCCACTTCCAATGCTTCCACAAAACAATCTAATGCTCTTTGAGTTTGCCAGCAACCGAGGTGACCTAAACCAATGTCGTTTAATGTATGACCTTCTCTAGCTCGATCTGGGATAATGCGAGCTAACTTTAAATTTTCGGTAGCTAGTGCGAGATATTCTTGAAACTCCCCCCGCTTGTAGTAGCGGCTTGCCCGATCGCGACGTTGTTCCCATTCGGTGACTGGATTTAAAGGTTGCGTCATCTGACCTCGGTTGCACTAAAAGATAGATAGGCTAGTTTTGCTTGAGCGGGTTGATTTAAGAATTAACCCCTCTCAAGTAATAATTCCCAAATTTGAATTAACCATTATTCTCTATCTTTAGATATAAGACGTAAATAGAGGTGATATAGTATAATCTCATACTTATCTTGGCTTTATGAAAAAAGCTCTAGATCAAAAGCAGCGATCCTTGCAGAGTCAGAGTTATAGGAATCTCAGCATAGCTCCCCGCTTCAGAAATGGACAACCTGCAAAATATGATTGTTTTAAGTTGAATATTGCTTTTATTTAGCGATCGCTACCGAATATTGTCTCTATTATGTAACTTGGAATACAGGGAACGTAGTGATTACTGAGTAGCCAAGTTAACAAAAAAACTAAAATTTTGGCTTTGACAAAGTCCAGCAGGAACTTTCCTGACTTTGTCAAAATCTCATAACTTACGAATTCAATCGACTTAAATGCGCCTACCTATTTTGATCACGACAGGATTATTACTGACTCTGAGTTTAAATACTCCTGTGCTCTCGCAACCTGTCAACCCAGCACCCCAATCACCTGCGATCGCTAATTCGCAGTTACAGCAATTAACTGCTAACCGTCAGTTATGGCGAAAGCAAAATATCCGCAACTATCGCTATAAATTGAGCCGCAGTTGCTTTTGCGTACCGCAAGCTAGAGAACCAGTGATGGTGACAGTCCGAAAAGCGCGGAGGACGTGGATTACTGATGGAGCTGGTAAAGCCGTAGAACGAGAATTATTCCAACAATACGATACAGTTCCCAAGCTTTTCAATCTGATCGAGGATGCGATCGCTAAAAAAGCATCTAACCTGACTGTGCAGTACGATTCCAAATTTGGCTACCCAACCCAAATTAACATCGATTACGACAGTCAGATGGCTGATGAAGAACTGTATCTAACAATTGAGAATTTGCAAAAAATTAATAGATAATTCGTAATTCGGAGTTCGTAATGGGTAATTTTGGAATTACCAGACCAATATATAGAATTCAGCCTCCAGATTAGAGCAATTGATGAGCGGGTTAGCGGGTTGCACCTTAGTTGATTACCTATCACCCATTTTCAACCTTGGTTGTGAAACTATAAATTACAAATTACGAATGATAAATTACGAAATTATTTAACCTATTCTGACTTCTCCCATAAACTTTGATAGCCCGTGACAATCCGACTACCATCCTTGAGGACATGGATTTCTATCTGATCGCTAGCCCAAGAAATTTGGTCTTGGAAATCAGGATTAAAAATATGTACTCGTTGATTGCTAGAAGAGACAGGAGAAGTAGGAGAATGAATTGCCAAAGACTCGACAAAAGGCCCGTCAATCAAAATATCTAATTGTTCTAATAACTCTTGAGAACCAGGCGGAGCAGATTCCGATTGTAATAGCTTCAGGGTAAATCCTGTAAAAGACATCACATTTAACCCAGCAGCTTTTAACTTCCGCGCCAAAGATGCTAATGCAGGTGCTTGCCAAAATGGTTCGCCACCAGAAAAAGTCACACCTGTATTTTTTGGGTTTTTGAGAATATTTGCAGCCAGAGTATCAACAGTTACCAATTGATTAATTTCAAATGGCCAAGATGCAGGATTAAAACAGCCAGGACATTCTCGAAGACAACCTTGCACCCAAACAACTGCACGACAACCAGGCCCGTTGACTTCTGATTCATCAACATAACCCATGATGTTTAAATGCTCAGGGGGAATTTCTATTAATGCTAGCGATGGGTTGCTGGATTTTGTTTCCATCTGTTTCCTCCTTAAAAGCGTTACATGTTAACCATTGATAATAGTTAAGCCACTGCCGGGTAAGTTACCGGGATATTGATGGCATCGTGAATTTGAGTAGCAACAGCAGCAAGGATGTCACCGCTGACACATTTGAGGTTTTGAACAAGGTAAGGAGTAGATTGAGCAATATTGTTACCGCGTGCCTCCAATTGCCTTACCAAAACACGGGGACGGGAAGGCACGTTGATTTGAATTTCATTAGGTTGGAGACGTTGAATAATTTCGATATAATCCTTGACCATGTCGGGTGTCCAACGAGACAAGACCATTGTTTGAATAGCCAAATGGCCCTGGTATTCTTGCCTAAATTGCTCGATTCCCGCTAATATGTCTGGCAGATTAATTGTCTCTACAGGACGATTAATTTGCTGCAATTGATTTGACGAAATTGCATCTAATTTTGCGGCAACTATATCTGCTAATTTTAAAGCGCTGCGAACTGTCGGATCGTGCAACATTGTGCTATTAGTTAAGACTACTGTTGGTAGCCTAGTAACTTTCTTAACTACCCCAATAATTTTTTCTAAATTTAATGCCAAGGTCGGCTCACCACTACCGCTGAGAGTCACCACGTCTATTTGTTCTAAAGGCAATTTAGCGCGTAAATCATCGAAAATTTGCATTGTTGGCACAAAAATTTGCCTTTGTGTGGTAGTTACTTGAATTTTCCCCAACTGACAATAGACACAGTTAAAAGAACAAGTAGATACTGAACAAATCGGATCGATACCAAGCGATCGCCCAAATCGCCAAGAATTTACCGGGCCGTAAACCGCAGAATGCTGTGGCTGCTGTCTAGATAGGGTTGCACTCATACTTGCCTCTTCAGGAAATCA
Source organism: Tolypothrix sp. FACHB-123 (assembly GCF_014697075.1). GTDB lineage: Bacteria > Cyanobacteriota > Cyanobacteriia > Cyanobacteriales > Nostocaceae > Aulosira. The sequence continues at coordinate 96,514 of NZ_JACJRE010000025.1, forward strand.
AACATACACTGGTATCAAAAATCTATTCAATATTTAGATTCACTACAAATTTATCTCTAGATTTTGAGGAACTTGTGAGGGTATGGGGCATTGGGTATGTTTAAATTTTGAATTATTTCTCGCCCTTTCCTTCCTTTGGCATCTTCACATTGTCCTGGTGTTTCCTGTGCTTTGAATTCACAATGGCTCATCCGCAATCAAACATCTATGAATGATGGGAAATTAAATTAATAATTGGTATGGCAATTAATAATCAGCAATTCACAATTTTATTGGTAGATAGCAATCCCGAAACCTGGGAGTTTTTAGCAAATATTATCGGTGCGCCAGATTATCAACTACAAAGGGTAACTGCGGGAAATTTGGCTATCAATGCGGCACTTGCTTCTTTGCCTAATTTGATTTTGCTGGATCTGATGTTGCCAGATATGCATGGTTATGAGGTTTGGCAACATCTTCAGTCTCACAAAGAGACAAAGTACATACCAATTATTTTTCTGGGATTTGATGAAGAGTTAATTCAAAAAATATTACCTAATAAATTTGATTTAGTTGATTTTATTGCTAAACCATTACGTCGTGAAGAAGTTTTATTACGGCTGCAAAAACAACTGAATTTTCAAAAGATTAAATTTCGTTATCATGAGCATCAACACCAATTAATTAGCAGAAAACGAGAGCTAATCAAACAAAATAGGCATAATCAATCTATTTTAGATGCTACCAAAGTAGGAATTTGTCTCACGGATGAAAATGGCTATTTTGTCGAGGTGAATCATGATTATTGTCAAATGTATGGCTGGACTCGTGAAGAACTGATTGGACAACAATTTACAATCCATTATGCTAATTCAACAGTTGGGGAAAAAGCACATTTAATTCAGCAATATAAAAATTTTATCTCTCTCAATGCTCAGCCTGAAAAACGAGAATTTAGTATTACCCGTAAAGATGGTTCGCGGTTAACTGTAGAAACAATCCAAGCGATTTGTCAAAAGGATGATGGCAAATTTGTGGTGACTACTCTGATTGATATCAGCGCCCATCAACTTGCACAAGCTCGCCAAAAATCTCGTGAACGCTATTTAGCAGCCTTGGGACAAATTCAACATCAGTTATTAAGTTGTGATAGCAGCAATAAATATTACAAGAAAATAGTAGAGATTCTTGGCCCCGTATCAAAAGCTAGTCGTGTATACATTTATGAGAATCACCCATTAATTGGAAGTGACTTTGCGATTAATCTATGTGCGGAATGGTGTGCGCCAGGAATTCCGCCGAAAATTCTCCACCCAAATCGCAAAACTTTTTCTGCGGAAGATTTTTCTGTAGGTTGGGCGGCTTTATTATCACAAGGTGAAATGATTGCGGAGATTGTCACCGAATGTGCAGACGCAGAACGGGAAAGATTAGAAATTCAAGGAGTTTTCGCGATTTTAATGTTTCCGCTGTTTGTCAACGGCGAGTTTTTTGGCTTGATTGGCTTTGATAACTGTGTAGAAGTGAGAGGTTGGGAAGCTGGGGAAATTTCCATTTTACAAGCAGTCGCCACCGCGATCGCGATCGCCCAGGAACGCAAACAAGCAGAGGATAGTCTCAAAGCCCAAATTACCCAACTCCAGCAAGAATTTCGCGTCAGCGAAGCTTCTCGCAAAGCGCGCCTCGTCGCCCTCAAATCTAGCGAAGGTAAATATCGTCAGCTAGTTGAGACATCTCAAGACGCGATTTGGTCTGTGGATGGAGATGGTTTAATTACTTTTATTAACCCAGCGGTTAAACAGTTTTTTGGTTACGAACCCCAAGACATGATTGGGCGTAACTTTACTGATTTTATTTTCCCCGATCAAGTATCTCTAATTGAACAAAAATTTGCCAGTCTGTTACAGGGAGAGTCTGTTTTTCAGGAAGAAGTTACTTGTTTTGCCAAAGACGGTAGCATTTTGTATTTAACAATTAATGCGATCGCTGTACGCAATCACGACGGTTCTGTTGTTGGTATTACAGGTACAGCAAGTAATATTACTGAACGTAAACGCGCCGAACAGGCACTGCATACCAGCGCCTTTAAACTGCGTCAGCATAACTTAGTATTAACAGAACTAGCTAAAAATCAAGTACTTTATCAAGACGACTTGAAAGCAGCTGTCAAAGAAATCACAGAAGTAGGTGCAAAAAATATTGAAGTAGAGCGCGCTAGTGTTTGGCTGTATGGAGACAACGACAACATTTTGCAATGTCTGGATTTATTTACCCAAAGTCAACAGCAACATAGTGAAGGCTCTTCTTTGCTAGCAGCAGATTATCCGAGTTATTTTCAAGCTTTGCACTCAGACCAAATTATTGTCGCCCATGAAGCCGCTACAGATCCTCGCACCAAGGAATTTTTAGATTCTTACCTCACGCCATTTAACATCACTTCCATGCTAGATACACCAATCCGGCTAGGAGGAAAGACTGTAGGCGTTTTATGCTTAGAAGCAGTAGCCATTGCCCATCATTGGACATTAGAAGACCAAAATTTTGCTCGTTCCTTAGGAAATTTAGTTTCTTTAGCTTTAGAAGCTAGGGAACGCAGACTTGCAGAAGCAGCAAAACGCATGTCGGAAGAGAAATTAGGCTCGGCTTTTAGATCCTCTCCTGATCCGATTAGCCTGATTACTTTTCCGGATATGCGCTATATCGAAGTTAACGATAGCTTTTGTACATTTTTTGGCTATTCTCGCTCGCAGATAATTGGTCATACCAGTCAAGAATTACAGATTTGGACTAATCCAGAAGAGTCTAATTTCCTCCGCCAAATGTTGCAACAAACAAAAGTGATTCGCAACCATGAAGTTGATGTCAGGACTGCAACAGGGGAAATTAAGACAACACTGTTGAGTGCGGAAATGAGCGAAATTGATGGAAAAAAGTACATACTAGCTACAGCCAAAGATATCACCGAGCGCAAGCAAGCGGAAAATGAAAGTCGGTTGTTGCTGTTGACAACCCAAGCCATGACGCGCGCCATTGATGTTAACAGTGCTTTAGCGATTGTTTTGCGCTTAATTTGCCAAAATATTGACTGGGACTTTGGCGAAGCCTGGATACCAAGCGATGACGGGGCGATTTTAGAACATAGTCTGGGTTGGTATGGCGATCATAACAGCTTAGAAGAATTTTGCTTAGATAGTAAAAACCTGAAATTAGCTTTAGGTGAGGGTTTACCCGGAAGAGTTTGGCAAAGCAAGCAGCCAGAATGGATTGAAGATGTTTCCCTTGTCACCCAACCAATTTTTATGCGATCGCCCCAAGCAGCCAACATCGGTTTAAAAGCTGTCTTTGGCGTTCCCATTCTCGCTGCTAATAAAGTATTAGCTGTTTTAGTATTCTTTAAAAGCAGCGCCATGTCAGTGGATCGGCGGTTACTATTGCTAGTGGGTGCAGTAGCTTCCCAATTAGGCGGATTAATTCAACGCAAAGTAGTAGAAGCAGCCCATAGAAAGAGCGAAGAACGTTTACAACTAGCTTTAGAAGCTAGCGATTTAGGATTGTGGGATTGGGATTTTTCTACTGGTAAAATCTACCGGGATTGGCGCTGGAAGAAAATGCTAGGTTATGCAGAAAATGAAATTGAGGAAAATCAACAAGCTTTTGAGGAATTAGTCCATCCAGAAGATTTAGCTTCAGTCAAATCAGCTTTAGAAAAGCATCTTCAAGGTGCTACTCCCGTTTATGAAGCAGAATTTCGGATGCGCTGCGCTTCTGGGATTTGGAAGTGGATTCAAACTCGCGCTCAGATTTTTGAGCGTGATGAACAAGGTGTAACGCTGCGCATGACAGGTACACACAAAGACATTACTGAACGCAAAACCCTAGAACGAGAAATAGCCCTCAGAGAAGCTCGTCTCAATGCTTTTTTCTCTGGCGCACCTGTGGGAATGGATATTTTAGATAAACAACTGCGGTTTGTGCAAATCAACGAATTATTGGCAGAAATTCACGGTAAACCGCAAAAAGACCACATTGGTAGAACTATTTATGAAGTTGTGCCCCAAATGGCTCTTTTTGTTGCACCATTTTACAAGCAGGTGCTACTAACTGGTCAACCAATTCTCAATCTAGAAGTCAGTATTCCCTCACCCAAAAAACCAGAGACGGTTCGTCATTTTTTAATTTCTTATTTTCCCATTCCCGGTGAAGACGATCGCCCTTCGGGTGTAGGGACGGTAATGGTAGAAATTAGCGGGCGCAAATATGCAGAACAAAAATTACGTTTAGCCAACGAACGCTTACAATATCTGCTCACTTCCAGCCCAGTAGTTATTTATAGCAGCAAAATCTCCGGGGATTTTGGGCACACATTTATGAGCGAGAACGTGAAAACTATGCTCGGCTATGAAGCACGGGAATTTCTGGAAAATCCCAATTTCTGGTTGCGTCACGTTCACCCAGAAGATGTTGAGTATATTTTAAGCAAATTTTCTCTGCTATTTGAGCAAGAATACAGTTCCTATGAATATCGTTTTTTACATGCTGATGGAACTTATCATTGGTTATACGAGCAGGTAAGGTTAATTCGTGATGAAGCAGGTAAACCCATAGAATGTGTGGGTTATTGGGCGGATGTGAATGCGCGAAAATTGGCAGAATTAGCTTTGCAAGCCAGTCAGCAACGCTATCAACTTTTAGCCGAAGCCTCGCCAGCTTGTATTTTTCACACTGATGTTGAAGGCAATGTATTATATTTAAATCAACGCTGGACGGAAATTACTGGACTTTCCTTAGCTGAATCTCTGCGTAAAGCTTGGACAAAAGCAATACATCAAGAGGATCGCAGGCGAGTTTTGAGCAAATGGAATCAAGCCAGAGTAGCAAAGCATGGGTATAAACTAGAATATCGTATTGTCCGTACTAATGGCACGATTGTTTGGGTATTGTCTCAGTGTTTACCAGAAGTTGGCGATGATGGCGAAATTAAAGGCTACATCGGTACTGTGACAGATATTACCGAAAGGAAATTAGCCGAAGAAGCTTTAAAAGAAAGTGCAGAAAGAGAAAAAGCGATCGCCCAAGTCATTCAAAGAATGCGTCAAACCTTGGATTTAGAGAAAATATTCGCCGCTACTACCCAAGAATTGCGCCAAGTTTTAGATTGCGATCGCGTTGCGGTCTATCGTTGCGATTTAGAAGGTAATGGCGAGTTTGTTTCCGAATCTGTAGGAACTGGTTGGATTTCTTTAATTGAACTCCAAGCAAATCACCCCAATCTCAAATTAGAAAACGATCGGGGCATTATGACATTATTACTGAATACAGATATCTTACCCAATCCCGATTTACCCACACAGCAAAATGTTCTCTATCAATGTGTAGCAGATATTCATCATGCTGGATTTTCACCGGAAACAATCAATTTATTAGAGCGTTTTCAGACCAAAGCTTATATTACAGTACCCATATTATGTGGCGATCAACTTTGGGGATTATTAACTAGTTATCACAATTCTAGCCCCCGGCAATGGAAAACAGAAGAAATTAATATTGCCGTGCAAATTGGCAATCAATTAGGAGTAGCCTTACAGCAAGTACAATTGTTAGCACAAACCCAAAGTCAATCACAAGCATTACAAGCAGCCGCGATCGCAGCTGATGCGGCGAATCGTGCCAAAAGTGAATTTCTTGCCAATATGAGTCATGAATTGCGAACTCCACTCAACGCTATTTTGGGGTTCACACAAATTATGAGCCGGGAAAATTCTTTATCTCATGAACATCAACAACACCTAGCAATTATTAATCGTGCTGGCGAACATTTATTGAGCTTAATTAATGACATTTTAGAAATGTCGAAAATTGAAGCAGGTAGAAGCAGTTTAAATATTAACAGTTTTGACTTAATTAACCTGTTAAAAAGCTTAGAACAAATGTTACACTTACGTGCCGCTTCTAAGAACCTCCAGCTAATATTTGAATATGCTCCTGATATTCCCCAATATGTACAAACTGATGAAAGTAAACTACTACAAGTTTTGCTTAATCTCTTAGGTAATGCCATCAAATTTACTAATAAAGGCAGCGTCATCTTACGAGTTACTACTACATCTGGGGAACAGGAGCAAATGCAAACAGAAAATCCTCCTTGTTCCTCCCACATTCTCTTTGAAGTCGAAGATACTGGACTCGGTATTGCTCCCGAAGAAATTAACTTATTATTTGAAGCCTTTGGACAAACTGAAACCGGCAGAAAATCCCAACAAGGAACAGGACTTGGTTTAGCAATTAGCCGTAAATATGTACAGATGATGGGGGGAGATATTACTGTTAGCAGTATTTTAGGTGAAGGTAGTAAATTTACTTTTGATATTGAAATTCATCCTGCTTCAGCTAGTGAAATTCAGACTCAGCTAACTAAATCTTTAGCGATTGGTTTAGAACCACCTCACAAAGAATATCGCATTTTAGTAGTTGACGATGCCGCAGAAAGTCGTTTGGTATTAGTAGAATTACTGTCATCTATTGGATTTACCGTATGGGAAGCTACTAATGGTGAAGAAGCGATCGCACTCTGGCAAGAATGTCAGCCCCATTTAATTTTAATGGATATGCGAATGCCTATCATGGATGGTTATGAAGCTACAAGAGTGATTAAAGCTACTGAAGCTCAAAATTCTCCTGGCGAACACCAAACGATCATTATTGCTTTAACCGCCAATGCTTTTGAAGAACAACGAGCCGCCATGATTCAAGCTGGTTGTGATGACTTAATTAATAAACCATTCCGCGAAGAAATTCTCTTAGAAAAACTCAGCCAATATTTAGGAGTAAAATATTTTTATCAACAAGAAAACCATCAATTAATCACAGCAAGGCAAACTTCAGCACAAATTTTACCACCTGCTGATTTATTGTCTTTACTATCACAAATGCCAACTGTACTGTTAAAAGAAATATACCATGCCGCTGCTCAATGTAGTGACGATATGCTCTTAAACTTGCTCAATCAAATTCCACCAGAAAACCATGCATTAAAAACATATTTGAGTGATTTAGCCAGTAATTTCCAATTTGAGAGAATTATAGAATTAACAGAGAAATTAGATATGCAAGATGACTAATTATAAAGGAGACAATTGCATGTGACTGCGATCGCTTAAATTGCTTAGGGTGCGTTGTACTGTGCAACAATGCACCATTCAGTAAGTCTATCATCACTAAACTAATACCATTTAAATCATATTTGCGCAGTTCAGGAAATGTTTACCGGATTTAAACTCATGAATTGCGAATTGCTATGACTCGTTTCCTCTCGCGTATTGCGCAAATGAGTTAACATTAACTCATCTCTTTGATGCCAAACTGCAAAAATTTTATCTCTACCATCATATAAGGTTTCTAAATCAATTTGATATCCTGTATCGACTCGCTTCAGCTTTAATCCCAACAAACTTAACAGTCGGCTGAGAATCTTAATCGCGGAGATATTTTCTGTATTGCTACTCAAATTAATCCCCAAGACTCGCTTGATATGCTTACTATTTTGACTTGCTAAATTTTTCAGCAAAATCAATTCTGGATCGTTTTCGGTAAATTCTTTTGTAGCGGCGAGAAAATCTACCATCCCTAAGGCTCTCATCGCCTCAACTTTCAAGGTATAAGTTTTGATATCTGGGAGAAAAACTTGCCCTTCTCCCCAATATAATTGTTGATGCCACTCCTGGCGATCGCGAATGTGAAAATACTCGCTTTCGTGGGTTAAATAATAGTGCGTTAACAGTTGTCCATAATAGCCTTTATCATCCTGCAATTTTAATTCCGGTGTCACCTTCAGACCATACCGTTGACGCAGGATATATTTTTGCATGGCGTGACGTTCATCATCGGTGAGGGAATGTTTAGCTAATAACTGCTCATATTCTACATAATCAATATCTCTGGCTTTGGCGACAGCATTAGCAGCTAATAATTGATTTTGTTGCTTAATATCGCGAATTTTGCGTTTAATTTCTTTCGCTTTAATGCGTTTATCTGTCCAATCTTTTTGGACTTTGACAATTTCTAAAATTAAGCGTTTGCGATTCGCTAAATCTTGCGGATCTGTTGCTAAGAATGCTAGGCGTAAATCGCGAATAATATTATTATGTACGGCGTTGCTTCTAGTTCTAATTTGATGTCCGTCAGCAATTAAGCCTTCTTGTAAAGATTGGCGATAAAGGCGGATGGAAGCATTTACCCTTGCAGATAATTTCGCCCAGGTGCGTAAATGAATCGGATCGTAAACCAAGGGTAAATCTACATCGATTTTATGTAGGGGACTGAGCAAAGCTAAATTATCTTTTTGATTCTCCTGATACCAATAGGAAAGCAAGCGATAATTGGTGCTACCGCTACCAATTAAGCCAATACCTCGTTTAGCACACCAAACCACACGGGGAACATCATCTCTGACTCTGGCTAAGGCTTGTCGCGCATCGGAATCTGGAATTACGCCTTGAAAAATGCCATACACTCTATCAAAATGTTGCACATCAATACTAATTCCTGTACCGATTGTCGGGGTAACAAATACAGTGTCATATTCGGGAATTTTTTGATTAATTGCGGCGACAAAATCAACGGCTGGGTGTCCTGGTGTATTTGTAGTTTGACTGCTGACGACTAAAGTTTTTGGAAATTGTCGCCGGAGTTTTTCTAAACGTTCTTTTAAATAACGTTCGATGGTTTCACAACTGTAACGTCCTGTACGACTATCGGTAGTAACGTAACATTTTCGCCCAGCAATTAAATCTAATTCTAATTGATGAATTAAGGGTGTTGGGTTGGGAGAATCGTAAAATGTTACATCCCATCCCCGTTGAGGTTGCCATTGATTTAAGACTAACCAAGGAGTTAATTTATGTTCAGCTAATCCTTGTAAATATTCTAGGGATACATCCGATAAATCGGCATCTTGAGCGATAACTAAGCCGCCTGTTCTAAATACTGTGGCGATTAATTGTTGGAAGATTTTGAGAATTTTGACGCGCTTTTGTTTGCAAGTATTGCTGTTGAGTAAATGCCATAAAGATTGCTCGACTTCATCTAAAATTACGATTGCACCTTGCCAATCTTCGGGGTTAAGTTTCCAAATAGAATCAACGCATAAGCCAAATGATTTGGGCATGGGGCATTGGGCATTGGGCATTGGGCATTGGGCATGGTTTTGTGGATTGCGTTCTGTGTAATTGATGCCCCAGTTGATGCCGATTTTTTCACAGAGAAAGCGTCCTAATTGGATGCGGTGGGTAATTAATAAAACTGGTTGATTTTTACTTTTAGCACGATGGACTAGAGATTTTAAGCCTGTGGTTTTACCTGTACCTTTGGCTGATTTAACTCCTACTAATCCAGATGTGGGGAAAGGAATTTCGCCTAAATAAGGACAGTTAACGGTGATTGCAGCCGGAATCGTTAATTCTGTATGGGGTTTTGTCTGGGCGAGATAAACTTCTAAATCAATGCTTTGACGATAAACTTTATCGAAACTACTTGCACCTTTCGCTACGATAAATTCATCAACGCCTTTTTCCATTCCTGGTAGTTCGATAACTTTCACAGGACAGTTTTTTTCTTGTAATAAAAAACCGAGTTGAGAAATGGCATTATTAACTGCGGCGATGGTGTTGGGTTTGGTTTCAAAATCAAAGCATATATAAAAGGTGCGTTGTTTGAGGGCGAAAATTCCTAAATCGGGTATTAGCTGACGACGGGTAACTTTCCCAAAGTTATCTTTCACAACGCGATAGCCGCTAGTAATTCCCGGAATTGCGATCGCAGCGTATCCTTGAGTTAGGAGTGTGGCGGCTTTCTTTGCACCTTCGCAAATAATCACGGGTAATTTCTGTTCCATTACCCATTGCCAAAAACCGACAGCTTCACCATGTGGGGCAATAGTAATATTATTGGGTAGAGGAAGATTGTAACGCTGGGCGACTTGCTGCCAAATTTCTAATGTCACTCGCAGACAAAATACCCGCGTTGCTGTGCTGGGTGGATGTTCGTATTTAATCGCCTTACCATTTTGATTCAGGCGCGGTTGGTTAGGCTTAAAGCATCCCCATTCCATTGTCTGCCAATCGGTGAGGGGATCGAGTCCCGAACACCACCAACCGCCTGCTGTAGTGTGGGCGTAACGTTGTAACCAGGCATTTTTTACCATACCGCTATTGGTGCGGGGAAGTAACTCGGAAATCAACAGATATTCATAGGCGTTGATTCCTTCCAGCGACAAAAAATTGAGCTTCGCAAGGTGTAAATTTATGCCACTGCTATTGACTAATTCCTCAAGGTGTTGCGGGTGTAAATAGTGCAGATGCATAAGGCAAAGCTCTAAGGGAGGACGATGGATTTAAAACTTATCATGCCTCTCTCGATTTTCTATCATGGTTTTTATGAGGGTTTGCTGACACTTTTTATACACTGATTTATAAGGCACATCGGTACAGGCTAAAGTCAGCGATTTTTTCTATTGTCTTGGTTCGGTAATAAGTTTGTATTGTGATAAATATTCGCGATTAATTTTTAATTATCAGTAGAATCCTAGATTAAGGAATGCGATCGCATCAAATAACAAAACCAAATCGTTGTCAAGGTGCAGGAAACCGCAACATATAGGCGTTATTCACGACTTTTGCGGTAAAAGTAACAAAAGTTACTGAAAATATAGAGAAGTTGAGGTTACTAACAATTGGGCAAGGAAATGCTATGGCGATCGCATTTTCGCTCATATTTGCAAAATAAAACTATCTCTGCGGTGAAAGTCAGCCTCAGCACCTTGATGAATCAACGCCCAATAAGTTACTTCGCCATCTCTGCGTTTAATTACAGTGGTAATCGCAACTTCTAAAGCTTGTTCTAAAGGAATAATTTTATTTAAATTGAATTCTAGAGTCAGTTGTAAACTATCTTCTTGCTGTTGCACAATAAATGGCAATGCAGAAAAAGCTGTTTCCTCTTGCATTCCTTGACGATAATCATCAAAGTGGTAAACATTCCAATCACCAGATGGAGAAAGATTAAATTCCCAATAACTTGGAGAATTCTGCATTCCTAAGAAAAACTCAAAGCAAGTATCTTCCCATAATTGATGCTTGCGCGATGGTGTTGGTGATGGTGAACCAATGACAATTTCTTTGATATTACCAATTAAAGTATATTCAATCGTCAATTTATTAGGGTTGCGGGCAATTTTAGCGGCAATTTCTATATTAAGTAATTGCCCAATACCGGGGAAAGGTTGCAGAGAAAATGATTGATTGCTCATTTTACATCCTGAATTATGGCGCGAATTTGACTTTCCTGAGTTTCAATGCTTTTTGTTAAGCCAAATTGTACTAGCGCCCTAGCTAAGTTATGTTCTGGATGCTTAACTTTAAAATAGACATTCCCCGCTAAATGATCTGTAAAAAATCTTAACCCTAATTCAAAAGCTATTAACCGAATGGCATCATACATATATGCATAATCATTTTCGGTGAGAAATTCCTTAGCTACGGAAAGATATCCTTGTAATATGCCTTGACAAATATCAGTATCAAAAATAACGCTCTGCCAATCTGCTGTTTCTTCGCCCGATGGATTGCAACCAGAACGCAAACAATCGCCAATATCGTAATGTACTAAACCAGGTTTAACGGTATCTAAATCAATTACACTGACAGCTAAACCAGTTGTAGTATCAAACATGACGTTATTAATTTTGGGATCGCCATGCATCAAACGCAGAGGTAATTTACCTGTAGCTTTGGCATCTTCTAAAGTATGCACAAAATTTTGGCGATCGCTCACAAATTGCAAGCAATAATTTACCTCGGCTGTTCTCTCTACAGATGTTGTCGCCAACACTTGGTTATATTGTTCCAAATAACGCGGCGTAATATGAAACCCTTCTAAGGTATCAGCTAGTTTTTCCGGTGGTAAATCGCTGATTAAATTGTGGAACATTCCCAAAGCATAACCGACTTCGCCAGCTTGAGAGCGATCGCTCATTTGATCAAATGACTGGGAATTACTAATAAAACTAATCGCCCGCCAAAATGAACCATTAGCATCTTTCCAGTTATCTTGTCTATCCTTGGTAAAAAGTACTCGCGGTATTTCCCAGCGTCGATTGAGGGGGTGTTTTTGTAGCCGTTGGCGAATATGCTCAGTGAAAGTACACATGTTATGCATAATCAATTCCGGCTGACGAAATACTTGTGTATTAATCTTTTGCAACACAAAATGCTGTTCAGTTGCTCCATCTAGAGTAACTAAAAAAGTGTCATTAATATTACCACTCCCAAAAGCTTGAATATCTCTAACATTACCTTGAAGTGTAAATTGTTCTGCGATCGCCTGTAAATGATTCGTACTTTGAGTTTTGATATCTTCGATTGTACTCATACTGAACTTCTACGACTCCCCGTGTAAAGACCTAAAAGGAATTAGGGGATATGTTAGCTTATGTTGGGCTTTTGCGCTGCCTTATTTTCACGATTGATATTTACGCCTAGTGATTGACAACCTGATAATTTTTATTTCATCTTGCAAATAAAAATTTCAAAATTCACCATTGATTTAAATTTAATTGTCCGGATTTGATTGAAAAACTGCTCGCTTTTTAAAGATTAGATAAAGTTAAGAACTTTCCAGATAAATTATGATAAATAAAGTAGTCAGGTTATAAATTGGTTAAAATTTAGTTAAAACTTTAAAACTGACAAAAAATTTTTTGTAATTTTCTAGTAAATGAAAAAAACTTACTTAAGTAGGTAGGCGTAATGAAAATATTGGCATAAACCTGAACTGCACAAAGTTCCATATAGCCTCTCGCAGATGAGAAGAGTGAAGTTTTTCAAAAGTAATTTTTATCGATTGGGGTGGTAAATGTCTTTACATTAAGTCATATATTTAAATGCGATCGCGCTGTTTGGTAATGAAAAGTGCGATCGCTTAATTAACTTGCTTTATAGGGTGGGGATTGTGCCCTCATAAAAAATTCTCTAGTTGAGAATACAAGATTTTCCAGGAATAAAACAATGGCAACAATTAAAGGTACATCACTCAACGATATCCTCAATGGTGGTAGTGGTAACGATAGCCTTTATGGTTATCAAGGAAGCGATCGCCTTAATGGTGGAAGGGGTAACGACACCCTCAATGGTGGCAGTGGCAAAGATACCATGTCCGGGGGAGCGGGTAATGATACATACATCGTTGATAACATCGCTGATGTTGTCAGAGAGGATAAGAGTTCCGGCGGTGATGCTGGTGGTAGCAAAGATACGGTTAGGTCTTCTGTTGACTGGATATTGGGGAATTATATTGAAAGGTTAACTTTAACTGGCAGAGCAATTTCCGGAACAGGAAACGCACTCAATAATAAAATTACAAGTAATAAATATCACAACATCCTCAATGGTGGCAATGGCAATGATACCCTTGAAGGGCTAGCGGGGAAAGACTCACTATATGGTGGGCTAGGTAATGATAAGCTCTACGGTGGTGACGATGATGACTACCTGTTTGATAATCAAGGTAAGAATAGCCTGTACGGAGAAAGTGGTAGCGATCGCCTAGATGTTTCCTTCTCATCAACAAATAATACTTTAGATGGTGGTTCTGGAAATGACACCTTAAACGCCGATAATTCCAGTGGCAATAATACCCTCAAAGGGGGATCTGGTGACGATTGGCTGTATGCCAATAATTCCTCAGGGAATAACAGACTCAATGGCGATCGCGGGAATGATTACTTTGAGATTAACGAATCTAGCGGTAATAATACCTTATCTGGCGGTGATGGTAATGATAGCTTTTATGCACAGGAAGTTACAGGCGCTAATAAATTTTCCGGCGGGAATGGTGACGACTTCTTTTATATCTCCAGTGGTGAGACATCCGATTCATCATTTACTCAGATCGTAGATGGTGGTGCTGGTAACGATCGCGTCTACGCCGAAGGCATGGAGAATAATATTACCATCTATGGTGGTGCTGGTGACGATGGGTTAATCTTATTTAACTCCTCAGGCAATAACATCATAAATGCAGGCGCAGGTAACGATTATGTAGATTTTAGTGAATCTTCAGGCAGCAACATCATAGATCTTGGTACAGGTGACGATAGAGTATTTGCCGAATTTCCTGATGGTAATCAGACTATCAACTTGGGTGACGGCAATGACTACGTCTTTATGAAATATGGTTTTGGCTATCAAACCTTGAACGGTGGTGAGGGCAACGATACCCTAACATTCGATTATTATAATGGCGAGCTAGTTTTTAACGGTGGCAATGGTAACGACTCTATCAGTTTAAAAGATGACTCTGGTGGCAATCACACCTTAAATGGTGGAAATGGCGATGATACCCTCAGGGGAGCCGAATATGGTAGTCATGTCTCCAGTGGCGGTGATGGTAATGATGTCATATCTGGCGGTTATTATAATGATGTACTCAGTGGTGGCAATGGCAATGATAGCATCAGGTGTGGCGATGGGAATGATATCGTCGATGGTGGTGCAGGTGAAGATTTCTTAACTGTTAGTTACGACGAGACTGATGATGGTGGCATTACTATGACTTTAGATGCCACCACTACTAACGGTACGATTAATTACGGTACGAAATTTGTTAGCTTCCAAAGCATCGAACGCCTAGCCATATACGGTACAAGCTATGACGACAATATTCAAGGTGGCAATGGTGACGACACCCTAAGCGGGGGTAATGATGGCAAAGATACCATTAATGGTGGTGCAGGTAACGATTACCTGTTCTTTGCTACTTTTACTTTTAATACTGGCATCACCATGACCTTGGATGAAACTACTACTAATGGCTCAATCACTGGTGAGACTCACTCTGTGAGCTTTTCGAGTATTGAACAGTTCTCCATCCAAGGTACATCCTACGATGACAGCATTCAAGGTGGCAATGGCGATGATGCCTTTCTTATGTCTGGGGGCAATGATAGAGTTGATGGCGGTGCAGGTAACGATCTATTGTCGGTGTCTTACTTTAATGGTAGAAATGGTAGCACGATAACTGTAGATGGAACCGCGACTAGTGGCGTAGTTACTGATGGTACTGACTCTACGAGCTTCTGGAATATCGAACGACTAGAAATAAAAAGTACGTTCTACAATGACACTATTCGCGGTGGAGCAGGAGATGAAACCTTTATTTCTTACAATGGCAACGATCTTCTAACTGGTGGCGGTGGTAATGATATTTTTGCCTTCGAGAATTTTGACGGTATTGATACAATCACTGACTTTAACACAGCTGATGATTTAATACAGCTGACTGTTTATGGTTTTGCTTATAGCTTATCGCCCGGTGTACTCTCATCGAGTAAATTTACCATCGGTGCATCTGCCGCAAACAGCAGTCAGCAAATTATCTACAATGATGTCACAGGCGCTTTGTACTTTGACAGAGATGGTAATGCTACAGAATTTAGTCAGGTACAATTTGCCCAATTGGATACGGGATTATTACTGAGCGCGAATAATTTTATTGTTGTTTAATCTAGCTTAACTGCTGGGGAAATAACCTGACGCGATCGCACTTGTTGGTAATGAAAAGTGCGATCGCTCAATTATCCCTTATTTTTCAGTACAAAGTTTTTTCATTCAGAATTTCAAGATTTTACAGGAATAAAACAATGGCAAAAATTAAAGGTACATCACTCAACGACATCCTCAATGGTGGTACTGGTAATGATAGCCTTTATGGTTATCAAGGTAATGATGTCCTCAATGGTGGTAGCGGTAACGACACCCTTGATGGCGGTACTGGAGATGATACCATGTCTGGGGGTGTAGGTAATGATACATATATCGTTGATAGCAGCAGTGATATTGTTAGCGAAGATAATGGTTTAGGCGGCGATGCTGGCAGGGCAAACGCATCTAAATAGAGAAAAGTGCTAAGTAGAGGTGTGTTTTGAGTAGTACAAGAGAACTATATATAACTGGTGAAGAGAGCGATCGCTAAAA
>NZ_JACJRE010000026.1 GCF_014697075.1 Tolypothrix sp. FACHB-123
CCCTAACCCCTTCTCCCTGAGGGAGAAGGGGAATTAAATCTCTTGCTCCCCTCTCCCTGAGGGAGAGGGGTTGGGGGTGAGGGCAAAACCTTGTCACAAAGAGGGTTTCACGTTAAGTTGACACCAATGGGCACGGCACGACAGTGCCCTTACGTGTGTATTGGACTCAACCGAAAACCGCTATATTAATGGGCATTGGAGATTGGTTATTTCTCCCCTGCCCCCTGCCCCCTGCTCCCTTGGCTAGACAGCGATGGGTAGGGTGAAGAAAAATGTACTACCTACACCTAGAGTACTTTCAACCCAGATTTTCCCACCATGTTGCTCGATGATGGTACGACAGATGGCTAAACCTAAGCCTGTACCGCCTTTGACACGAGAGTCGGAAGCATCTACTTGCTGAAATCTGTTAAAGATGGCTTCTAATTTGTCTGTGGGAATTCCTCTACCGCGATCGCTAATTTTAAATAATACTGTATCTGTTTGCTGTTGCGCACTTATGGTAATAGTGGAATCGGCAGGGGAGAATTTGAGGGCGTTACTTAAAAGATTTGTGAGCGTTTGAATTACAGCGTCGTTTGCTGCCCAGACTTGCTCATTGCTAGCATGGATATCAAAGGTAATATTTTGTTGTTTGGCGATCGCTTGTAGTGCTGCTACTGCTTGTTCAATTAAATCGGCAGCTTTGCAGATGGTTTTTTGTAAAGTTACACTACCTGAATCTAAGCGTTCTAAATCAAGAATATCGTTAACTAGGCGGACTAAGCGCTCGCTTTCTTGAGCGGCAATCTCAATCATCCGCTGAGATTTTTCTGGTTTTTGAGCGTAGATCCCACTTTTTAATAAGCCCATAGAGGCGTGAATTGAGGTTAAAGGTGTACGCAGTTCGTGACTGACAATGCCAATAAACTCACTCTTCATCTCCTCAATTTTTTGTTGCTCGGTAATATCTTCTGCCAACCCAGCAATCCGAATTATTTCTCCTAGTTCATTTTTAATCGCAAATGCGCGATCGCGAATCCAACGCATAGAACCATCAGGGCGAATAATGCGATATTTTTGCTCAAATTGCCCGGTTTTTAGCTGTTCTACCATTTCCAGGTTAACTTGAGCGCGATCGTCAGGATGCACGGCTTCTATCCAAGCTAAAACGTTTTCATAAAGCTCTGCACGACTGCGTTGCCAAATAGCTTCATAAGCTTGGCTGATATAAAGAACTTGCTGATAGTCCTTATCTGTCATCCAAAATACAGCTTGAATATTTTCTGCCAACTGGCGGAATTTTTCTTCACTTTCGCGCAAAGCGGCTTCGATGTGTTTGCGCTCGGTGATATCAAACAATGTTGAGCGACTCATAATAAAATTGCCAGCTTCATCTTTAATAGCTGTTGCATTCAAGCTGATCCATCGAGTTGTGCCATCTTTGTTGAAAAGCTCAAACTCCAGATTATTAATCCAACCCTGTTGCTGAAACTTAGGAAAATTATCGTGAAATAATTTTTTACTTTGGGGGGTGAGGAAAT
Source organism: Tolypothrix sp. FACHB-123 (assembly GCF_014697075.1). GTDB lineage: Bacteria > Cyanobacteriota > Cyanobacteriia > Cyanobacteriales > Nostocaceae > Aulosira. Next base: position 1,524 of record NZ_JACJRE010000026.1, read on the forward strand.
CGGAAAAATTCTTGTGCAGTATTTCCTCACGGGTATATCCCAGCAATTGGAGTTCTGTATCATTGATCCGAATAAAATTACCATCCACATCTAGGGAATGGTAACCACAAGGCGCATTATTATAAAGATCCTCAACTTCTTGTAAATACTTTTGTACAGCAGCTTGGGCTTGTTTTTGTGCTGTAATATCATTATTAATTTCTAAAATCTTGACTGGTTTACCAGCATTATCTTTTTGTAAAACCCAACGACTGGAAACAGTTACAGGTTGAGCATCCTGGCGGAAATTGATTAGTTCTCCTTCCCAGTAACCTGTTGCTAAAAATTCCGCTTCAATTTCACTTAATGGTTGGGGAAATTGGGTTTTTAAGAGAATATGGGAGATTTTCCCTAAAGCCTCAGCTTTGCTAAAGCCATACATAACTTCGGCTCCCTCATTCCAGAAGCCGATTACCCCGTTTAAATCTCTGGTCATGATGGTATCATGTGCCAAATCTAGGAGTTGTGTCTGCTCTAAAAGCAGGAGTTGGGTTTGTTGCTGCTGAATTACTGTGTCTAACAGGCGATTATTGGTTTGTTTCAATTCCTCTGTGCGCTGGTTTACCCGTTCTTCAAGCTCGGTATTCATTTGCTCCAGAGCAATTTGTGCCTGTTTGCGTTCTGTAATATCGTTCCCAAAAATGATAATGCCGCCAATTTCACCTGTTATTGTATGCCAAGGGTGAATTTCCCAGCATAACCACTTTTGGCTACCATCTGCCCGGACAAACAAATCTTCATCGCATTTTTCAATCACCCCAGCCAAACAGCGTTGGTGAATATGTCGCCATTGCTGGGTAATTTCGGGAAAAATTTCGTAGTGCGATCGCCCGATGAGGGATTCAATAGAATCAAGATGATACTCTTCTACCCATCTTTGACTAGCGATGACATAGCGCATCTGGCGATCGAACATGGCAATACCCGCAGGTGCATACTTGACAAATAACTGTAAAGTTGCTTCTCTTTCCTGCAAAGCTATTTCGGCTTTTTTTCGCTCTTGCAGTTCAGTTTCTACCTGTGCAAACAAAGCTGCTTGCTGGATGGCAATGCTCACCTGCGCGCCTAACTGTCGCAGCAGCTCAATTTCTGTTGATTGCCATTCACGGGGAGCCGCACAGTGATGCGCCGCTAATAATCCCCATAGTTCTTCGCCCAAGAGAATGGGAATTACTAAATTAGCTCTTACCCGGAGACTGGCGAGAAATTCAACGTGACAGGGACTGATTCCCGCCGTATAAATATCAGATTTAGCAGTAACTAAACCGCGTTTAAAAGGTTCAACGTTTTCTTCGCCAATACAAGGGTCGTAAATCTCAAGTGGTAAGATAGACATCCATTCAGAAGCTACCGATTCTACAACAGTTGTGCCACCCCAACCGGGAGAAAATTGGAAAATAGTAACGCGATCGCACTCCAAAAACTGCCTGACTTGATCAACAGTAGCTTGCAAAATCTCTTGTAAATTAAGCGATCGCCGAATGCGCTGAGTCATTTCCATCACTAAGCGCTGTTGCTCAAATTGTTGTTGCTCTATGCTTTGAGCTTGTTTGCGCTCGTCAATCGCCATGATAGTTCCACTCATGCGCACAGGCGCACCTGTGGCGTTATAAAATGCTTGTCCTCGTCCCTCAACCCAGTGAATACTCCCATCAGGCCAAATTACGCGATATTCACGCTGGTAAACGCTATGAGTTTGCATGGCCTGTTGTAGTGCCTGGTAAATTAAAGTGCTATCGTCTGGATGTAAACAAGCATCAAAAGTTTCATATTTACCATCAAAGCTACCAACAGTTAAGCCAAATAAATATTCATGTTCTGGCGACCATGTAATTTTAGCTGTCACCATATCCCAATCCCACATTCCCATTTGCGCCGCCGATAAAGCCATCCGCAGTTGCTCGGCATTTTCCTGCGCTAATTTTTGCCCTAGTTGCTGAATCTTATGTCTACTGTGGTAAAGAGTGCCCGTAATAAAATTAATTGTCAAGCCAACTAGTAGGAAAAGACCCAGGCGAAATACATCCTCTAGTTTAGAGATAGAAAATTCAAATCGCGGGGGGATGAAAAAATAATTGATTGCTAACGTAGAAAGGGTAACCGTGACGATCCCTGGACGAAAACCACCATACCAGGTAGTCACTGCGATCGCTATATAAAACAAAGTCCCAATAGTCCGTGATATTAGGTGTTCTAGGCAAAGTGACAGCAAAAGTGCGATCGCCGTTGAACCAATTGCGATCGCATAAGAGAATAATCGGCGATCGTATCTCATAATTCTTTACCTCTGCTGGCTCTAACTACCTGCCAGCGGGAGCGCACTCGCTGAATGCAGTTAATTACTCGCATCATAAGTTCCGACCTGACATCGGCTTGCTGATATAATCATTACTCCCACTGGCACAAGCTTGCTAAAGGGATGTTGGATCACTATAGGCTATCACGACCAAAAATCACAAAATCCTACCCCTAGGGTCTTGACAAATTACTTAATAAAATCCTCTGTCAGTCATGATCGTCAGACTGAAAAATTCTGCTGACACCATTTGCGCTCAATTACTGGCGATATGCCATTGCTCTGGAAGATAAACACCCCAAACAAAGCCATTCCCCCAGGGTAGGTTAGCGGAACGACGCAATTTTAAACAAAGTCGTTGCTTTATTAAATAAAGTTGTTCCGTTATTAAATAAAGTTGTTCCGTTATTAAATAAAGTTGTTCCGTTATTAAATAAAGTTGTTGCTTTATTAAATAAAGTTGTTCCGTTATTAAACAAAGTTGTTCCGTTATTAAACAAAGTTGTTCCGTTATTAAACAAAGTTGTTCCGTTATTAAACAAAGTTGTTCCGTTATTAAACAAAGTCGTTGCTTTATAGTGCTATTTAGATGATTATCTATATAGATCCGTCCCACACCAAACTTTCATGCTTGGCTGTGAAACTTGTTTCATTGGGACTGCCTTCTGCCTTGTCATAACGACAATTTTTAACACCGAGCTATTTACTTACAGTTGTTTGCAACTTGCTGAGGAACAGATAAACAGATGATTGTAGGGAAAATGTAGAAAATGTTCTTTAACCCTATATATCTTTGCCAAACCCAGAGCCTAACTAGCTTTTGTCTTTGTCATGGCGCGAGCGCAAAGCCCAAAACTCTTATTCATTCATGGACTCACGGCAACTTTATCCTTGAAAAAACGGCAAACAATGCCTTTAAGTCACACACATGAATCCTTACGAATCTCTTAACTACATCTGAATTATTTTTAAATTTTGATATTATATTTGATTTACATATAATTGTATAATAATTATTTACATCAAAAAATAGTGATTTAATTTTTGAAATTCTCTAAAAATGAGTTAAAAAAATAGTAAAATTTTAGATGATGTAAATCATAATACGATAAATTAATGCAACGTCTAATTATTTAAAAATATTTTTTATAAAATTTTTAACTTCCAAAATCAAGAAACTATAAAACTTTAATATATTCGGACAAATACATAATAAATAACTGAAATTGATAGTCAATTGATTAGTTGTCTATTTTAGTTTAATTTGTATTAAATCTCATTTTCAACTAACTAATTATCAATGCCATCTCTATACAAAAAACTGAAAGCTCCTGCTTTATTTGTAAGATTTATAAGAGATTGTTTGAAAAGTTGTTGGCTGTAATTTTAGATACTAATCGATCCCCCATACCTCCATTAAAAAGGGAGAAATACAATCCAAGTTCCCCTTTATAAGGGGAGCCACTGCGCCCTTGGTGGTTCCCCCTGTTGAAGCAAGTGGTGTGGATTTAGGGGGATCTAAAACTTTTTGCTACCAACGAAAAGACTTTTAAAACATCCTCTAACAATAATTTCACAGAAAACAATATCAAACACAGATAGAATTTACTGAGTTTGCTAATCATAATTATTATCAAAATATTTAATCACTGGTAGAATTAGTCTGGATATTTAAGTATTTTTGAGCTATCTACTAATTAATAAAAGATTTATGAGCCAGAAACAGCGTACTGTTTTAATTGTTGATGATAGCCCAGAAGACTGTGATCTGTATCAGCGGTATTTATTACAAGATAGGGAATACCAATACAATATTTTGGTAGCAGAATTGGGGCAAGTAGGCTTAGAACTATGGCGGGATCATCAACCGGATATTGTATTGCTAGATTACCAACTACCAGACTTCGATGGAGTGGAATTTCTCACACAATTGCAAACAATGATCCGCCAGTCATTCTTACCTGTAATTGTAGTAACAGGCCTAGGAAATGAGGCGATCGCTGTGCAGGCTATGCAAGCAGGCGCACAAAATTATTTAGTCAAAGGCGCAATTACTGCCCATGAACTCCGACAAACAGTAAATGGGGCAATTGAAAAGCTGAAGTTACGTACTCAACTGCAAAGGAGCCTAGAAAAAGAGCGATTATTAAACCAAATTATCCAACAAATTTATAAATCTTCTGGCTTGCCAGAAATTCTTCAAACCACTGTCAACGAGGTGCGGCAATTCCTACAAACGGATCGGGTAATCATTTTTCGATTACATGCAGATGCTAACGGCCAGGTAATTGCAGAATCTGTAGGGGCACAATGGCAACCTATTATCAATTATTCCATGACAGATCCCTGTTTGGCAGAGGATTATATTGAACGCTATCATCAAGGATTAGTCAACCTCGATCCAACTGCTGTAGATTCTTATATCGAACGCTATCGTCAGGGATTAGTTACCTTCAAAACAGATATCTATGATGGTACTATTGACCAATGTCACGTAGAACTGCTGGCTCAGTTTCAAGTCCGGGCAAATTTGGTAGTGCCAATTGTGCACGACAACTACTTTTGGGGGATTTTAATTGCTCATCATTGTGCCGCACCCCGAAATTGGCAACAGTCAGAAATTGATTTGCTTCAGGAATTAACAAATCATATAAGTATTGCCATCCGCCAGTTTGAAGCTTTACAACAAGCACAACATGAACTAGCCCAACACAAACGTACTCAGGCGATTTTGCAAGAAAGTGAACAAAGACTCCAGTTAGCTCTGAAAGCTGCCCATATGGGGACTTGGGACTGGAACATTCTTACAGGTGAAATTAAATGGTCTGAGAACTTAGAGGCTTTGTTTGGGTTGGAAGCGGGAGAGTTTGATGGCTCCTTAGCAATGTTTTTTTCTAGGTTACATCCAGACGATCGCGATCGCGTACAGCAAGCAATTAATGCTGCCATTACTACAAACGCAGAGTATAAGATCGAATTTCGGGTAGTTTATCCCAATCACAATATTCGTTGGGCACTCAGCCAAGCTCAAGTTTTCTACAACCAGGCAGGGCAAGCTGTACGCATGGCAGGTGTAGATTTAGATATTACCGATCGCAAACTTGCCGAAGAGTTACTCAAATCTAGCGAAGAGCGTCTGCAACTTTCACTAGAAGGATCGGGTAATGGTTTATGGGACTGGAACATAGTCACTGATGAGCTTTATCTCAGCCCCCGGTGGCTAGAAATGCTTGGTTATCAAGTTGGGGAACTGCCAAGTCACATTGATACTTGGAAAAAACTGATTTATCCAGAAGATAAACCTTTTGTCATAGAGCGTTTAAACGCCCATCTGCTCGATAGCTCGGTACCTTACAAATTTGATTATCGAGTGATCGCAAAATCTGGGGAACCAAAATGGATTGGTAACTACGGTAAAGTAGTAGTACGAGATGAGAATGGTCAGCCTTTGCGGATGGCAGGTATTCATCAAGATATTAGCGATCGCAAACTTGCCGAAGCAGAACTGCAACTAAAAGCACAAATCCTAGCGCAAACACATGACTGTGTCGTATCCACTGATCTTAATGGTTACATTACCAGTTGGAATCAAGGTGCGGAAAGAGTCTTTGGTTACTCTGCCCAAGAGGCAATCGGTCAACCAATTGAGATGCTTTATGCACCCCAAAGGCATGAATTTTTACAAAGTCAAGTGATCGAGCCGCTAAAAGCTCAAGGTAGCCATGAGGTAGAAGTTACAGCACAAAGCAAATCGGGTAAACCCATAGAGCTTTTGCTCTCACTTTCTTTACTGCGCGATCGCCATCAGAATCCTGTAGGTATGATTGGATTCTCAATGGATATCACTGCTCGCAAACAAACAGAAGAAGAACTTCGCCAAAGTGAAGCTCGTTACCGTTTCTTAGCAGAAACCATTCCTCACCTCGTCTGGACTTGCGATGCCAATGGTAATTGTGAATATGTAAACCAAAAATTATGTGAATATACTGGATTAACATTTGAGAAAGCCTTGGGATTTGGTTGGCTATCGGCAGTACATCCAGAAGATCTAGAATCAACCCAAGCTATGTGGTTATTAGCCGTCGCAAATAGTACATTTTATAAACATGAATACCGCTTCCGGCGAAACTCAGATGGTAGTTATCGCTGGCATTTAATTTTAGGATTTCCACTCAAAGATGAACAAGGGCAGGTAGTGAAGTGGTTTGGTAGTTGTACAGACATTCACGATCAAAAAGAATTAGAAATTGAACGCGATCGCATTTTGCAATTAGAGCAAGTAGCTCGCAATGAAGCTGAAAGAGCTAACCGCATCAAGGATGAGTTTTTGGCAATTCTCTCCCATGAGTTGCGTTCCCCCCTCAACCCTATCCTTGGTTGGACGAAACTGCTACAAAGTCGTAGATTGGATGAAAACAAAACAGTTGAAGCCTTAGCCACAATCGAGCGTAATGCCAAGTTGCAAACTCAACTGATTGATGACTTACTTGATGTTGCCAAAATTTTGCGCGGTAAACTCAGCTTTAACTCTAACCTCGTTAATTTAACACCTGTGATTGAAGCTGCCATTGATACAGTCAGAACAGCTGCTGTTGCTAAATCAATTCTGATTCATCCAGAGTTACCCAATATTGGGCAGGTATCTGGTGATGCTGGGCGCTTACAACAAGTAGTATGGAATTTGCTTTCCAACGCCATCAAGTTTACTCCTAATGAGGGACGGGTAGAAATCCGGTTACAACGCTTAGACAACCAAGCCCAAATCATAGTCACAGATAACGGTAAAGGTATCAACCCCGATTTTCTTCCATACATATTTGAATCTTTCCGTCAAGAAGATGTCTCAGTTACCCGCAAATATGGCGGATTAGGGTTAGGTTTAGCAATTGTGCGGCACATAGTCGAAGCCCATGCAGGTACAGTGACTGTTGACAGTCAAGGCGAAGGACAAGGAAGCACTTTCACTGTCAGTTTACCCCTGATCAACATTGAACCAGAAAGCGATCGCACTGAGGCGTTATCCGCAGATGAACTCAATCTTACAGGTATTAAAATCTTAACTATCGATGATGAAGTAGACAGCCGTGATTTTCTCACAATTATGCTAGCTTATTACGGCGCAGAAGTAATGACAGTTGCTACTGGTTCCGAATTTTTAGCAGCCATAGAATCATTCCAGCCAGATGTTTTGGTCAGTGACATTGGTATGCCTGAAGTTGATGGTTATACACTAATGAGACAAGTGCGTTCCCTACCATCAGAACGCAGCAAACAAATTCCCGCGATCGCTCTGACAGCTTATGCGGGTGAAATCAATGAACAACTTGCTTTAGCTGCTGGATTCCAAAAGCATTTATCCAAACCTATAGACCCAGATATTTTAGTACAGGCTGTAACTCAATTAATCAGGGGTGTGGTTAAAAGCAGTTGGTCGATCTGAATTTTCACGGGATGTGGAAAAGGGGGAGAGGTTCGCGGAAGATTTACGCGAAGGGAAAAGTTGAAAAATTTTTTTAAACTCTCTCTGGGTAGCGTTGTTAGCCGTTACGGCGTAGATCTAGCGTAGCTGACATCAGGGGCAAAATAGTACAATTTGACCTAAAACCAAGGTTTGTAGTATGCCAATGACAGGACTGAAACCCTTATTATTTCGTTATAACCTTGTCTAACAACAAGCAAACAAAACTTGGATGATTTATCAAAAATCGATAATTAAAAGCTTATACAGCAATACTTTCAGTCCATCTTGCCCCTAGTGTCAGCTACGCTATATTTACCCCAACTTAGCAAATTTCTAGCGACGACCAGCCGCCATGCAACTACGCACGCGCTGAATGCGGTTAAATATTCTTGTCACCAGTTCCGGCCCTTGCACCGGCTTAGTAATAAAATCATCGGCTCCAGCTGCAAAAGCTTGCTGAAGAGATTCTCCATCAGTATGGGCTGTCACCACCAAAATCGGTATATTTCCCCAATCAGCATCTTGCCTAATGATTTGACACAAATCTAAACCATTAACTGTCGGCATTTGTAAATCTAATATCACTAAATCTGGAGCATTTGCCTTCAGTGCTTCCCAGAATTGTTGCGGTTGGGAAAGAGTTGTAACTTCCAGCCCCCAAGGAGTGAGTAAGGCTGATAAGCCAGCTAGCATTACCGGATCGTCATCAACAATTAATACTTTCGCTTCTGAGGTTTGGCGTTGAGGTAGCACATAAGCGATCGCTTGCATAATTTGCTGGATGGTTGCGGGTTTATGCAGATATTGGCTTGCGCCTAATTGGGACACAGTTAAGCGATCCATGAGACTATCACGCCCAGTAAAGACAATAATCGGTAATTGAGGCGATCGCTCTTTTAATTCCCGCAACAGCGTTAAGCCATCTTCTTCTGTACCCGGAAAGCTTAAATCTAGTAGTACCACATCAGGCATTGCCAAAGCTAAGCGCGAGCGAGCAGTCGCCAAATCAGTAGCAATTTTGATCCGCAATCCCCAAGCATCAGCTTCTGCCAGCAATCCTTCAGTTAAAGTAGTATCATCATCAATCACCAGTACCCGATAAGTTTGGCGCATGGGTACAGGTTTAGTAGTTACAGTTACAGGTTCCTTAGTTAATTCCTCTTGCAATGCCGTTACCAAATGAGAAAAGCGAGTAATTTCCTCATCACTCTGGTAATGGTTATGCATAAGTAATTCTTCTAATTGCTTTGCCAGCTTGGAACCTTCAGGATAGCCAAAAGATCCCATTGCTCCAGCCAGCTTGTGTGCTTCCTGTAATGCTTGCTGTTGTAAATCCTGGTGCCAATTTTTAGTCAAAAGTGCAGTTTTCGCTTCCTCTAGCACTGCTAACCTTTGACTAAATGAATTACGAAATTTTTCTAATACCCGATTAACTGTAGCTAAATTTTGGCTTTGGGGTGGTGCTTTGGTTTCTGGCTCATCGACAATTACCCCAGAACTCGCCACAGCAACATCCGGTGCAGGCTTTAACCGATAGCCAATTCCATACACCGTTTCCAGAATCTCTGTAGTTAAACCAGAAGCTTTGAGTTTTTTACGGATATCTTTAATATGAGTTGTAATTGCATTTTCTAGTGGCGCATCATCAAAGTCCCAGAGGCGATCGAGAATGACTTGTCTACTAAAGATGCGATTGGGATTTTGTAAAAATAATTCCAGTATCTTGTATTCGATTGCCGACAGGGGAACTATCTCCTGTTCATAAGTAACTTTGGCCGAGATTTGGTCTAAACAGAGATTTCCCCAAGTTAACTTTGACGAACAGATGGCTCCACTACGCCGCAACAAAGAGCGAATCCTTGCCAGCAATCCTTCCGAGTCATAAGGCTTGATGACATAATCATCAGCTCCCGCATCTAAACCCGTGACAACATCGACATTACTATTCTTCGCACTCAGCAACAGAATTGGTTTATTGTAACCTTGCGATCGCAGTTGCTTACATAAACTAATCCCATCTAATTGAGGAATTTGCCAGTCCAGTAAAATTAACTGATATTCAGCCGATATAGCCATATCTAACCCAGTTTGCCCATTATTGGCTATGTCGATATTGTAATTATTTGCACTTAGCAACTCTACCAGCGCTCGACTGAGTAATATATCGTCCTCTACCAGCAAAATTTTCATCAGCTGCATCCTTGGTTGACTGACTACCAAGAGTCTGCAAATATTTTACTTATTCCCCAAGGCGATCGCCCTTAATTTAGAGAACGATTGATCGATAATTTTTCCGCGATCGCGCATTTGCAATAACTAGAAAAATTCACTGAGAGAATTAATTAATATCACACCTTATTTCTGATGTCTTTACATTCGTAAACTTTGATAGTAGAGGTTATTGGAGAATTAAGGGAATTCCAGAAAATAAATTATCCAATTTCCCAGAGAAGATATTGTTATTTTTCCCCCTGCACCCTGCCTCCTGCCCCTCTGCCTACACAGTGATAGTATATTTTTTTAGTTGCAAGTCCCTAATCCTGGATATCTCCGTTACAAACAGGTTCGTGCTGCTTTAAATGAAACACGACGTGAAATTGGAGTGTAAAGGTATTAAACTTAAAAAGGGTAGACTTTAGTTAGCTTCTGTCTTTACAGATGGAAAATTGCAAGGATAACTTTGCCGCCCTCTATTGGAACCATAAGCTTGCCATCGCGGCAAATTTATGGGTAAAGTCACAACGACAGTAATTAGTCACTATAAAAATATAATGGACGTAACTGGATTCGAACCAGTGACCTCTACGATGTCAACGTAGCGCTCTAACCAACTGAGCTATACGTCCTTAACTCACGATTATCAACGTTAGCATACCTATTTACGATAAGCAAGCATTTAATTATTGCAATCTTTTCTGAGCAGATGCTAGCAGTTTTTGGGCTTCAGGGTAGGCAGTTGTCCCTGCTTGGATAGTTTTGAGACGATTTATAATGCCTTGAATTCTACCTTTGAACTGCTGAGGATCGCTGGGAGGAGAAGCAATTAAACTTTGGATTTGCTCATTCGCAGCTTTTAAAGATGCTTGTGCTTCACTTTCGGCTGTGCGGCGAGTTTCGATAATACCTAAATTAGTTTGATACTCAGCGAGTAATTTTTGTGCTGCAACATAGCCAGGTTCTTCAACGCGAATGTTTTCAAGCTGATCGATTGATTTGCGCCATAATTTAGCGATTTGCTCCCATTTAGCTACAGAATGGGGGGGATTTTGTGATGCTTTGGCGGCGGCTAAAGCAAATTGCTTTGCTGCTTCTATATATGTATCGCTACGCGGATCAACAACTGTTTTGAGTTTGACTTGATAGCCAGCTAGTAATCGTTGTGCTTCTAAATAGCGAGGATTTTCTGTGGGGATTTGGTTGAGACGCTTCACCGCCTGTTCCCATAGTTCAGATGCAGCTTTAGGTTGAGTAGCTTGAATTTTTTCTGCTTCTAAATCAAATTCTTGTGCAGCTGCGATAAATGTACCGATACGTGCATGATCAAAATCGCGTTGATAAGCTTTGAGTTTAGCTTGTGCAGTTTCTCCCGCAAATGTGGAGTCGGGGATTTGTTCTAATTGATCTATGGCTGCTTGCCAAGATGCGATCGCATTTTCTTTATCCTTAATAGTAATAGCTTTTTCATACTGCTGGCGTGCTATATTTACCAGCTGTTCCCCTTGAACCAGTGGTGTCAAAGCATTCTTATCTTGAAAAGCTGTAGCTTCTATCCGCGCCACTCGTCGGCGCGCTGCTTCAAACTCATCTACAGTAAACTTCCAAGTGCAACCAAAAAAATTACAGTAAGCTTGAGGATAGTAACCTAAAAACCAAACTGGTAAATTATCTAAATTTTTTTGTGCTGCTTTCGCTTTTAGGGAACCTTGCTCAATATCAACCGCACTAGTAGCTTGATTAATGAACTGATCAGCTTGCTCTAAGTTTTTAATAGCCTCGCGATAGTGATAATCCATATTGATATAGCTAGGCAACAATAGAATCGGCGCAGTCTTCGCAATAGGCCAGCGTATCATTGGATAAGGTAAATTAATTACCCATACTATCCCTGCTGAACTACCTAAAAGTATAGTTGCCCATTTGATTTTGCCAAAAATACCAGCTGGTTGATTAGCTTTTGCGGCTTGTTTGAGTACCTTCTCGCTAAATTGGGGATATATATCAATAACACTATCCCGCAATTCATCTAACTCTGCTGGCGAACCTTTTTCCTGAGAGAGTTTTTCTAGGCGCTTACTAACTATTTCCTGTTCAATTTTGCTGACTTGATCGTTACCACTACATCTTTGAACTTCAACACGCAAAATTTGCCAGGCTCTTTTATTTAACCGATACATAGACACAAGATGTAACTTATAATTCTAGTATTCCCAGCTATTGGTCAAAAATTAGCAGTCAAGAGTCAAGAGTCAAACAAATGAAAAATGACCAATTTGGCATATTACTCTAGATGGTTAAAAATGTTAATTATTATGGTTAATATTTATAAGCTGATTTAATTTTTATCAAAATACCTAGAATGTCAACTGCTTTAATTACAGGTGCCTCTAGTGGTATTGGTAAAGCCTTTGCCCAACAACTAGCAGCACAGAATACAAATCTTGTCTTAGTTGCCCGTTCGCAAGAAAAACTCTATCAAATCACGAAAGAACTACAAGAAAATTATCAGATTCACATAGAAGTTATAGTTAAAGACTTAACAGAACCTCATGCAGCACAAGCCGTTTTTGATATTATTCAAGCCAAAGAACTAACTATTGATTTATTAATTAATAATGCTGGTTTCGGCGATTATGGCGATTTTGCAAGTTCTGATGGAGAAAAGCAAGTCAAGATAGTGCAATTAAATATTCTAGCTTTAGTAGATTTAACTCACAAATTTTTACCTTTAATGCGGCAACGTCAATCGGGAAGCATAATAAATGTTTCTTCAATTACTGCATTTCAACCTATGCCATATCTTTCTGTTTATGCTGCCAGCAAAGCTTTTATTGTCAGCTTTAGTCAGGCATTATGGGCAGAAAATCGTCCTTATGGGATTCGAGTTATTGTTACCTGTCCCGGCCCCATAGAAACTAACTTTTTTGCCCAAGCTAATTTTCCTCCTCGTTTGGCAGGAAGTAGCGAGCAAATGTTTACTAGTGAAGAAGTAGTACAACAAACCCTAAAAGCTTTGGGAAATTCGCAGCCAGCCGTTGTGATTGGAGATGTCAAAACTCAAATTAGAACTCTATTAGCCAGAATAGTTCCCCGCAAAATTTTGTTGAATATGTTAGCAAGAAGCTTTAAATCGTAATTCGTAATACCAATTTAAATCGTGTTTGCTGCACATCAATTTATTCTAGAGGGCATGGCATTGCCATGCCCCTACCGTCTGTCGTATTCTTTTTTCAAATTGGTATAATTCGTAATTCGTAATTATAGCTGTAGCCACATGAGTTAGGACGCTGCTTGCTTGAGAACGGTTTCTATTGCATCACGCAAATTATCGGATTTGGGTAACAACTTACGAACCCTACTTTTCAGCCATGCCCAACACTTTTCAATCCGATTGAGGAGGAGTGAGTAGGGCGGAAGGTAGACGATGTGGCATCAGGCGGCTTCAATTTAGGCATTTATTATAGTTATATAAATTACTTTTTTCTACTTAAATGCCATCTCACTTCTGGAGTCACTTTTTTACGCTTCTATTTGTGTATTAGTGGTTTATCCCGATAAGTGCAAGATATAAGGTACCCAAAAAGTAATTCGGCTTACTAAACGAAAAGTAACTGCAAATTCTTGTTTGCTGGGTGGATTAGAGAATGATTTTAAATTATTTAACATTTACACTTCATAATAATTATTTCATCAAGGGTTCAGAGTAGCTAATTTAAAAGCATTGCTGACTTTAATTGCTTAATCTTGCAAATTTTAATTAAAAAATATCGGATTAATTTAGAGTCAAATTAAAATCAAAAATGAACTATTTATAAATTAAAGATTAAAAGTGGAAAACTAGTGGAGAATATGTATATTCTGCTTAAATTACTACTTGGGAAAGACCTTGCTCAAACTATAGATAGATTATTTGTTAAGCAAATAAACCATAATTATATGGCAGGATTAGTCATAATTTCGGGCTAACAATAGCTAAATAGTCAATAATATTTCTGATTGATTATGTATTTATTTCAAAGCTGCTGCTACTTGAAGAGCTAGTTTCTGAGGATTAAATGGTTTACTGATGATGCCTCTAATACCCATTTTAACAAATAAACGCTGATCAAATGTACGCCCTCTAGCTGTTAATAAAATTACGGGTATATCTTTAGTTAATTGATTAGCTTGCAGTTTTTGAAAAGTTGTCAAACCATCCATATCAGGCATCATTAAATCCAAAAGTATGGCATCTGGTCGAGATGACTGAGCTAAAAGTAATCCTTGACTACCTGAATTAGCTGTCAACACATTCCAACCACCCATTATTTCTAGACAAGTCTGAATCAATTGGCGGATGTCTTCTTCATCATCTATAACTAAAATTTTTTTAGTATCCATCGTTCTTATTTTAGTTGCTGTGGAAAATTATTATTTCTGACTACTTTAATTCCTAAGATCCACGATTTATAATTACCATACTCTTAAGATTGATTTTCAAAGGTAAAACTTGAAAGTGGAAAACTCGTGTAGAACCAACATCAACCTCAGGGCATAATTTAGAGTTAATAAGCAATGTGGAGATTGAGGCGATCGCAAATTCTAGGCTATAGCATTGCTTGCTTCAGCGTTCTAGTAGCTTTAGTGCTGAAACTGCTGTTATGGAAACTACATAGACTAAATTCTATTTATCCATTATTTTTAGCTGCTGTCATGGTGAGTTCCTGGTATGGTGGTTTCAAGCCAGGATTGGTGGCTACTCTTTTGTCTGCTATCGTCTGCGCCTATTTCCTTTTACCGCCTTTGGATTCACTGGCGGTGAGTGGGTTTAGTGTAGTGGGATTAGTTCAGTTTGTGTTAGTGGGATTGTTGATTAGCTCACTCAACTCTGCACTGCGCCAAGCGCGATCGCAAAAAGAACAACTACTACGAAGCGAACAAGCCGCCCGCGCTGAAGCAGAAGCAGCAAATCGTTCTAAGGACGAGTTTTTAGCAATAGTTTCTCACGAACTACGCACCCCCATGACTGCAATTATCGGTTGGGTGGGGATGTTGCAAACGGGTATGCTGGATAACGCTAAGGCTGATGTTGCTCTGGAGACGATTGAGCGTAATGCTAAGTTGCAAATGCAACTCATTGAAGACTTACTTGATATTTCCCGAATTGTCAGGGGTGAACTCTCTGTTTCCTTTGGTTGGGTTGACTTAGCAGAAGTGATTACAGCCGCAGTTGCGGTTGTACAATCACTAGCCGATGCTAAGACTATTCAACTTGAGACTATATTTGATGATTCAGTAAATCCGATTTGGGGTGATAGCGATCGCTTGCAACAGGTTGTGCTAAATCTACTTACCAATGCCATCAAATTTACACCCAATGGCGGACGGGTTGAGGTGCGCTTGTCACAGAGAGTGGGGATGGGAGAACAAGGGAGCAAGGGAGCAGAGGAGCAGAGGAGCAAAAGAGAAATAAGTAATGACTATTGGCTCTTGCCCTATACCCAAATTCAAGTCAGCGATACTGGTAACGGTATCAGTCCTGATTTTCTGCCTTATTTATTTGAACGTTTTTGTCAAGCAGACAGTACTGATACTCGCTCAAATAAAGGATTAGGTTTAGGATTGGCGATCGCACGTCATGTGATAGAACTTCATGGTGGTACAATCACAGCCCAAAGCAAAGGAATAGGAAAAGGAGCGACATTTACAGTCAGGCTACCATTTACAAAAATATTCAGCATTCCTCCTTGCCTTTGATAGATGTTTAAGCGCGTAAAAATAGACATAATTTATCTGTGGAGATTGTTATTGGCAAAATATTTGAATGAGAATTCTCATAGTTGAAGACGATAGTTCCCTGGCTCAAGCTGTTGCAACAGTTCTTGCTCAACAACATTATGTAGTTGATATTGCTGCTGATGGGCAAGAGGCTTGGGAGTTTGTGAATGTGTGTAACTATGATTTGATTTTGCTCGATATCGTTCTGCCCAAGCTAGATGGGATTAGCCTTTGTCAACAATTACGGCAACAAGGCTATCAAATGCTGATTATTCTGTTAACTGCAAAAGATACCAAGACTGATAAAGTTATGGGTTTAGATGCAGGAGCAGATGATTATGTTGTTAAACCTTTCGATTTTCAAGAGTTATCGGCTCGTATTCGTGCTTTACTTCGTCGGGGAAATTCTTCTTTACCTCCAGTTTTAGAATGGGGGAGTTTGCGTCTAGATCCGAGTAGTTTTGAAGTTACTTATGATAGCCAAACCCTACATTTAACCGCAAAGAATTTAGTATTTTAGAACTTTTTTTACGCAACAGCCAGCGCGTATATAGTCGGAGTGCAATCGTAGACTTATTGTGGGGCGCGGAAGAAGATCCACCAGTAGCAAATACTATTAAGTCTCATATTAAAAGTCTGCGGCAAAAACTCAAAGCAGCAGGTGGTAACTATGATTTTATTGAAACGGTTTATGGTGTGGGTTATCGCTTAAAACTTTTATGCCAGGAAATCGAGCAAGAAGCAACACAAGAGCAGCAGCAAACTTTGTTAACAGCAGTTGCTCAGGCGCGAGAGGCTTTCAAAGCTAAAGTTGGCTCGCGCATTGCTGTATTAGAGCAAGTAGCCAATACTTGCAGACAGGGTACCCTTGACGCTCAACTGCTTCAACAAGCAGAACAGGAAGCTCATAAGCTAGTTGGTTCTTTGGGAAGTTTTGGTTTTACAGAGGGTTCACAATTAGCTGAGGAAATAGAAAATTTACTTGAAGGTAAAGCATTTATCTCATTATCACAATGTTTACGTTTAGATAAACTCGTGATGCAGTTACAACAGGAGTTAGATAAAACTCCTGTTGAGCTAATAAATAGTGAACCTCGTCAAAACCTGCTACTTGTAGTTAGCAATGATGTAGAAGTAGTAGAACCCTTAGTTAAAGAAGCTGCGACTGAGGGAATGGAAGTGAAGATTGTCAATCATCTTGCTGCTTTAGGTGATGCGATCGCATCTTCCAACCCCAATGCAATTTTACTTGACTTGAGTGTTGGCGATTACACTCAAGATAGCTTAAATTTTTTCAAGGAGTTGTCTAGGCGATCGCCTGCAATACCTACATTAGTAATTACAGACAAGAATAATTTTCTTGAGCGTCTCGAAGTAGCGCGTGCTGGCGGATGCTCTTTTTTGCAGAAATCTTTGCCACCCCAGCAAATTTTACAGGCTATTACTCAAGTCATACAACCAACTCAGATTACTGGTAAAAGAATCATGGTTGTTGATGATGATCCAAAAGTCTTAACTGATATACAAAAACATTTGGCACCTTGGGGAGTGAAATTAAATACCTTGAATGATTCACGACGCTTTTGGGAAATTTTCTTAGAATTTTCTCCCGATTTATTGATTTTAGATGTAGATATGGCTGATATAAATGGCATCGATATTTGTCAGGTAGTACGCAATGAACCCAACTTTAACTTATTACCAGTGTTGTGTCTTATTGATAGTTTAGATGCAAATATTGTTGAGCAGTTATTTGCAGTTGGCGCTGATGATTGTTTGAGTAAGCCTATCCTAGGTGCAAAACTTATCAACCGCATTTTTAACCTCTTAAAACGAAATCAACCTTAGGTGGATTTAATATCAGTATTTTAGTAGCTATTTTAAATTACATAGGTAGACAAAATTGCTAAAAATAACAGCAACCTTGGGGGTGCATTGTGGGGTTGGGACAATTAATCGGCTTTCTCGCTCTTGTTATATGTCTTTACATTTCGTGGCAAATTCGGCAAATTCTGTTAGTGATATTTGCAGCCATAGTTTTAGCGACAATTCTCAATCAAATCGCGATTTTTTTCCAAAGATTTCGTATTAAGCGGGGTATTGCCGTTACTATCTCAGTTGTGCTTGTGCTGCTTGTTTTAGTTGGTTTCTTTGCCCTGATTGTGCCGCGTCTTGTAGAGCAATTGCAACAATTTAGTGATATTATGCCTATGGCATTAGAACGGTTGCGATCGTGGAATAACTGGTTACTAAATGTTATTCCTGACCAAATGCTAGAAAATATTCGAGGGTTGAGATATATAACTCAAGGTTTACAATCTTGGTTAGATCAACTAATTAATAACTTCTTTTCATTGCTTAGTAGGTCTTTGAGCATTGCTTTAGGATTATTGCTCTTTGTTGCCCTCACTATCATGCTCTTAGTTAATCCAGCGCCATATCGCCAAGGATTTATACTTTTATTTCCTGCTTTCTATCGTCGGCGGATTGATCAAATTTTAGACAAGTGTGCAGCATCTTTAACTGGCTGGATCAAAGGCACACTTTTGACGATGTTACTTATCGCCACATTGAGCTATATTGGCCTATTAATTTTAGGAATACCATTACCACTAGTAAACGCTGCTTTAGCTGGATTGCTAGAGTTTATTCCCAACCTAGGCCCAACATTGAGTGTAATTCCACCTGCACTTTTAGCTTTGAGTGTAGCGCCTTGGAAAACTGCTGCGGTGGTAGCTCTATACTTTGGTATCCAGCAGTTTGAAAGCCTAGTTATACTACCTTTCATTATGAAAAGTCAGGCCGATGTGTTGCCAGCAGTTACTTTGGTAGCAGTAGTAATTTGTGGTAACTTTTTTGGCTTTTTAGGTGTGTTTCTGGCTGTACCATTGGTAATTGTGCTGCAAACTTGGATCAAAGAAGTTCTAGTAAAAGATATACTCAATAATTGGCAGGAACATAAGAAAGATAATCAAGCACCACAACCTGTAATTACAGATAATAAGCAAGCTAATTCACTAGTTAAGTAACTGAGTTTATCACATAAAACTTGCCTATAAATTAATACGGTTCAGTTAAGGATAATTGTAGGTTGGGTTGAACGAAGTGAAACCCAACAAACTCCTGGAGATGTTGGGTTTCGTTCCTCAACCCAACCTACGCAGCTTAATGTTTTTGGCGCTAACTGAACTGTATTGGCCTATAAATTTAAGGCTGGGTATTAGGTTGTGATGGTAGTAGTTCAGGTATGACTGTTAATTGCAAAGTCTGTCCATATATTTGATACCTTAGGCTTTCCGCTTGATAATTCAGGTAATTTTAGACTTCAACCTTCAGTTGACATATTACCTACCTCTATGAGTAATTGAATACTCAGATGTTGCATGAGTCTTTGTCCATTCTTGTAATGCCCAAAGACTAATTAAAGCTGCTAAACCAGCCCCTAAAGAGTCCATAATTAAATCGATGATAGTATCATCTAAGCTGCCAATTACTTCAGTACTCAAAATTTTGCCAGCCGACCATTCCGTAACCTCCCATATAGCACCAATGGCAATACCAAAACTGGCAATAGTTACCAAATACAAAAGTGTATGATTCCGAAAAATATTCAATATAGAACTATAAACTAAAAAACTCAGTGCTAAGGTAATCGCAAAAGTTGTATAAGCATGAACAATTTCGTCATAGGGCCCCGGCATATAAAACAAACCCCAAACCCAGCCCATCGCATTTACCAAAGCTGCTACTACAAATAAAAAATCAAATAAAGTGGGTAATTTGTCATCCCGAATCACAAATACCAAAGATGCAATCAGAAAAAATCCTAAAGCTAAGGCATTTAACCAATTACCCTGAACTGATGCAAAAATTACAAAGATTGCTAATACTGCCTGTCCTACCCAAGCGATCGCTCGATATCCTCGCCAAGTTATACTTTTCATCTGGTTTTTTTATGTTCTACAAAATTCCAATTTTTAATAGCATTGTTGTAGTCTAAAGCTTTAATAATCGCATCATACTGTCGCTCTACATCTTGGCGGTCTTGCTCTTGCACAAGTCCTTCTCGACTATCTTGCAAAATCATTTCAGCATGACGCTTGAGGGATGCACAATATTGGCGATTATTTGTGTAGTTAGCAATAGTCCCTAGAGCTTCTAACAACCTAATAGTTACTCCTACATCCGACTTACTATACTGCCGAATTTGGTTAAAGGCGCGATTGATTAATTCTGTAAAATTAGTTCCTTCCGCAATAACGCGCAGTTTGTGATTGTGATCGTAGCGGTAAGGTGAAGGAAAATCTCTTTGAATTAATTGGCAAAAACCTGCACTAAGTCTGTCAATACAACGAATTGCTGTAAATGGATCATTGATACCAGGAGAGATGGCACGTAAGGCAATTTCTACTAATTGATCGATGGGAAATTCTATATCTTGTTGCTCTGTACGTTCTATCCCTAAAATAAAAGCATCATTGATTTGTTTGACAAGTTTGGCATTCACTATTTCTTCCGGAAAAACTCTGACTAAATCGCTACCTTTAACTAAAAATTTTCCTGGTCGTGTTTGCAAGCCTATCAATAGATTATACTTGCAAGCAATATTCATGATTTCTTCGTCATCAATGGCTTGCAGATAACCTGTTTTCATTGCTGGAATGGGGTATGATTCTTCCTCAAAAGAAATGAGAATTGATGCAGTAACGTCTTGTTCGGTTTTACCTTCTCCAACTTTTTCGGGAAATAGGCGCTTGATTGTTTTCTCTAAATCATCACTTACATTGATAATGACGTGGGATGCCTGAATAATAGTTGAAGCATGATGGATAAAATAAATCAGGACACCAATGCTAATAATTGCTAGTAAAATACCGACTGTAACAGATAGTTGCGGCACAAATTGGCTGTATCCATCTCCCTCGCCACGAATCGTCCGCAGTACCAGCAAGCAGTAAATAAACGTACTAAGAAATGTACCCAGAGCAAATTGATTACCCGTATCTTGCATAAAGTTACGTAGCAACCGAGGGCCAAAATTGGATGCAGCAAGCTGAAGGGCGACGATTGTAATTGAAAAGGCTGTAGCAGCAACACTCACCATCGAACCTGCAACAGCTTCCAGTAGCGATCGCGCTCCATCGGCACCACCAGTATAAATCCACCAGTAATTAATATCTGCATTGCCAGAGCGGTCAAGACTTAGCATAATGAATGCCAAAGCTGTAGCCGCTACCGCCATAACTGCGGGAATAAACCAGTAGCTTGAGTGGAGCTGATCCCAAAGCTTGCTTAACTTAACGTTTCTCATTGTTCTTCAAATTGAGAATCTATGTTGCCATTCCCATCATTAGAGGAACGTTTTTGCGCCAGGAACCTCAGAGAATCGCTGATGCGGCGAGGTTTTGGTACTTCCCGATTCCCAGCCGGCCAACCTTCACGCTGACGGGAGCGATCGCCATCTGTTTCTTCGGTTTGGTCGTGAAATAAAATTTGTTGTGTGGGGAAAGGCAGATCTATGCCATTGGCGGTGAGGGTTTTCTTGATTGCAGTTAATACGCGATCGCGTGAAATCAAATTATCTGCCCTTCTTGGTGGTTTAACCCACCAACGGGCGCGGATATTCACAGTACTTTCAGCTAATTCCATTACCAATACATCAGGCGCAGGGTCTGACAACACCTCATCGACACTCTGCATTGCTTCCATAATTAATTGCTTGGCTCGGTCGATATCATCACCATAACCAATACCCACATCATACTCTAAGCGGCGACTTTCAAAGGCAGTGTTTACAGTTACAGAATTGGTGAATAATTCGGAGTTAGGAATTACAATCCGCCGACCATCATAGGTTCTGATTGTGGTGGCGCGTGTCTCAATATTTTCTACAGTTCCCTCAAAGTTTTTAAAGACTATTTGGTCATTAATTTGAAAAGGTTCAGTGAGTAAAATTAAAATTCCAGCTAAAAAGTTCTGTAAAATATCACGGAAAGCAAAACCAATTGCTACCCCACTAATTCCTAAAAGTTGCACTAAATCGCCTGCTCTGAATGTCGGTATCACAATTGATAGAGCTATAAACAGCCCTATTAAAATTGTTGTACCCTGTGCTAAACGTCCTAGTACCAGTCCTAAATTACGAGCTTGACGACGGTTACGTGTTACTCGTTTGACCAGGCGCTTAATTGCCCTAGCTATGATAAAGAAGACGACAAAGACAATTAATGCCAACACCATATTTGGAAGCAGTGCAATAAATCCATTGATCATGCCTTGAATTTGCTTCCAAACTACGGTTATTTCTCCATTCATGTTAATAAATTAATGGGTGTAATTTTCTAATTTAGTGCTTACGCTAGCTGTAACTAGCCAAAAATTTTAAAGAAACTACCAGCAATAAATTGTGCTTTATTGCTGGTGGACATCAATAAAGTTTTCTCCTCAATGCATTTGCGATCGCTATGCAAAATTGCACTGCAATTAGTGCATCTGTTGACGCTTATCAACAATTTCTACTGTGGAATCATTGCTGGTAGCGGGAGTATCTACAGTTCTTTGACGATCGCCATACATCTCATTGGCTCTATCAGGAGTGCGATTGGGAGCATTAGAGATGTTATATGTTTTCCAATCACGAACCCCACGATTTCTGAGAATTGAACCAGCACGCTCAATTTCATTACCAAAGCCTTCTACCATTACCAAGTAGTCACCTTGGGAGACGCGATCGCCGTAACGTCTGGCTTCTTCTTCTGGAATACCTAAACCAGTTAGCGCGCCGATAATACCGCCTGCTGCTGCGCCAATTCCCGCACCAGCCAAGGTAGTTGCCAAGGTTCCGGCTGCTAAAAATGGGCCTGCGCCTGGAACTACTAAACTTCCAAGACCGACAAGTAAGCCACCTACACCTCCCAATACTGTACCTGTGACTGCACCAGCACCAGCACCTTCTCTAGCCTCATTATCACTTGTATCTCTCACCTGGGTACCAGCAATTTGCTCATTGCGTTCTGTATCTCTCGCCAATACAGAAACTTGATCCATTGAAAACCCGGAATTTCGCAGTTCATTTAAAGCTTCTTCGGCTGCTTGTCGGTTAGAAAATGTACCAACTGCACGTTTGTATTGTTGAGTTGTCATTTTTCCTCCTAAGACTATGACAAATGTATTCACATTTGTTCAATTACTGTTACAGTCTCTCTTCTCAAATGAAAATTTTCATCAGTCAAGAGGTTTACTTGTTATCTATCTAAAGTCAGTATTACAGAGACAGCAAGGCATAAAATCGCAATCATATAAAATTCCAGCAACGGTATACCAATTTACAAAATGATGGCATTGTTGGTCGAAATACTTGGAGTACCACCCTGGATACTGTAAGTTAGTTTGAACAGTAGCGATTGCACCATTCTCATAACAATCATATGCGATCGCTATTACCGCCATAGCAAGCAAAAAAGCCAATGGGGCATTGGGCATGGGGTATGTGTTTAATGCGATCCCTTGTTGTCCCTGTGTAATTTTTTTCTAGCTCTTTGCTTTTCTTCGATAATTTATTTGTTGAAATTGCCTAAAGATAAATTTTGAATAACCATACAATCTCCCCTGATAGTTCTTACATCCGCCCCGATCGCCGGGGGAAGCATAAAATTTTCATCGGTATGGCTCCCGGTGTCGGTAAAACTTACAAAATGCTAGAAGAAGCACATCAGCTCAAGGAAGATGGGATTGATGTTGTCATCGGGATTGTGGAAACTCATGGACGCAAAGAAACAGCAGAAAAAGCTCTAGGTTTAGAGGTGATTCCTCAAAAAATCACTATTCACCAACAAGTGACTTTGCAGGAAATGGATACTGATGCAATTTTCAAGCGATCGCCTCAACTTGTATTAGTCGATGAACTGGCGCACACTAATGTACCTGGCTCGGTGCGCGAAAAACGCTACCAAGATGTAGAACTAATCTTAGCTGCTGGTATTGATGTTTACTCCACCGTCAACATTCAGCATTTAGAAAGTTTAAATGACTTGGTAGCTAGAATTACAGGCGTTGTCGTGCGTGAACGGATTCCTGATAGGATACTTGATGAAGCTGACGCGGTTATTGTTATTGATGTGACTCCCGAAACTCTAGAAGAACGCTTGCGGGAAGGCAAAATTTATGCATCTGAAAAAATCCAGCAATCCTTAGAAAACTTCTTTCAGCGTCGTAACTTAATTTCTTTACGCGAACTCGCCTTAAGAGAAGTTGCAGATACAGTTGAGGAGGAAGCAAACACTTCTCCTTTACAAGCACAAAGCTGTAATATTCACGAACGAGTTTTAGTTTGTATATCAACTTATCCTAATTCCGTGCAATTGCTGCGTCGAGGCGCACGTATTGCTAATTATATGAATGGGCGACTTTATGCCATTTTTGTCGCCAACCCCGAACGCTTCCTGACGAAAAAAGAAAGTTTACACATCGATACTTGCGAAAAATTATGTAAAGAATTTGGTGGAGAATTTTTACATGTTAAGAGTCCGAATGTAGCTCAAGAAATTGCTCAAGTTGCAGCTAAGTATCGCATCACTCAAATTGTCGTTGGTGAAACTCAACAGCCTAGATGGAAAAGATGGATTAAAGGCTCTTTTACCCAACGATTGATGGAGTTAATTAGAAAACAAAATATTGATTTGCATATTATTGCAACGGAAAAATAATTTTTAATTCGTAATTCGTAATTAATATAAAGTATTAAATGTATGGTGTGTTGTCGCCTAGCGCAACGCACCAATACCTAAATTACAGTCAACACTTCGAGTGAGCTTCAGTGCGGCGCAGTCAACAGTCAACAGTCAACTGTTAACAATTAATAAATAAATTGATGCTTTGCTCTTACCCTATCGTAGGCTTACTGAGTATTGGTTAGGTAAATTAAGTGGCACATATCCAGCCACAATATATTTTCTAGCAAGATTTGATAAACGTATATCCTTATACAGATGCGGTTTATGTTACCAGATATCCCGCTAAGATTTGAAATTAAGCTGCCATCTTACCATCCTCAGTTATTGGAGGGACTGGACTTATGGTTGCGTTTCGGTTTGATATCGGATAGCCAAGTTAGACAAATTTGTCGCGAATATCTTGTGTGTCCGATAACAGTGCAGGTTCCCGTAGTCAAAGCAACTGTCGATCCGGTGAAACCATTACCTGTAGAGATGTTACAGGGAATTTCTATACCATCAACAGTATCGCCAGTCACAGCAGAACCAGCTAAGCCAGCAAAACCCAATTTTTTCACGACCATGTTGCAGTCTTTGGGTGAAGAATTGAGTGTCCGTTGGTTGCTGTTTTTAGGCGTATTTTTAGTAGTGGTATCCTCTGGGGTACTGGCTGCGAGTCAATGGGAAAGGTTTCCGGCTTCGGGACAGTATGGGGTTTTATTTGCTTATACTTTAAGCTTTTGGGGCTTCGGTTTTTGGGCGGCGAAACAAAATAACTTGCGATTGACGGCGCAAACATTACTTTTGGTGAGTCTGTTATTAGTTCCTGTCAATTTTTGGGCAATGGACAGTTTTAAACTGTGGCACAATCCTTTAGATTGGATTACGGTGGCGATCGCAGCTCCAACCCTGACAGTGATGACTACTTTACTGTTCAGTAATCGTCTATTTTCGATTAATTTACGTACTGATAAGTTACTGTTAGTTAATATTCTGGGCTTATCTTTCTTACATTGGGGTTGGAAATTACCCAATTTTCCCCTAATTGCCGTTTATTTGGCAATGATTGGCACCACTATTATTACTATTTATCATAATCGCTACCGCAGACAGAAAACTCCAGATGCTACACCGACTGAAGGTAGTAGCCGCATTAGTTTAGGAATTCGCTTACCAGCTGCGATTATTGTATATGCCCTGATAGTTCTATTAATGCGGGCAATTTTTATTGTCCAAGTAGATGTTACTCAGCTGGGGTTAGCGATTGGTATTTGCGGCTGGTTAATGACTTGGTTGGCGCAGCGGGAGATAACAGAGCAGGCTTCTCTGCGAGAGGCTGCGCCAACGGCTCCGCTCAGCCTGCGAGGTGGGAGCAGGGAGCAGGGAGCAGGGGGAGTAATTTCTTCCTTGTCTGCCTTTATCATCTGGGAAAGACTGGGCAGCATTGTACTATTCTTGGGTTGGTTGGTTGCAGTTTTCAACTATCCGGGGCAAGCTATTGCTGTGAGTGGGTTGGCTTTGCAGTTTTATGGAAGTCGCTTGCAAAGGTATAGTTTACAGACTGATTTCGTTGCAGTATTTGTCATTGGTTTACAGGCGATTTGGTTAGGTTGGCGGTTAGTACCTGCAAATATCCAAGCACAAGCGATCGCATTTGGTACACAATTAACTAATTCCCAAAATGAACCTTGGGCTTTGTTGAGTATTGCTTTCTTTCCCTACCTGCTTTTAATGGCGGGGTTGACGGATTTGTTTTATCGTCAGCAAAAGCGCCAGTTGGTAATCTGTGGTGATGGATTGACGCTGATTTTAGGGACTGTGTTAACGACAATCGCCTTGGTAAATCCGATATTGCGATCGCTCAATTTATTATTATCTACCATCACTTTAGTTAACATCACCAAACGCCGCTTACCCAGACAAACAGAATCTTCTCCCTTGGTATATCTCACCCACATCATGGGAGTTTTGACGCTTTGCTCGACTGTGAATTGGTTATTCCCAACTTTGGGTAGGGAATTCTGGGCAACTATTTTGTTAGTGTTGATGGTGGTGGAGTTAGGATTAAGTCTAACTCAGGGAATTTGGCGACAAAGTGCTTGGCTGATTGGTTTAGGATTAGCCGCCGCCAGTTATATGTTACTTTGGGCAAATGGCGAATCAGCTTGGTATGGTCAGGTGCGCAGTCAGCACCAGTGGGGAATTATCTGGTTAGTTACGCCGTTAACTCTCACAGCTATCGCCAGCCGTAACAATACCCAGGAGCGCAGAGTTAATACTACCTTGAGTATTGTCTCCTTAGGATTGGCGCAGTTACTAACTATACATTTACCAGGGACAAGATTAATCGCTTTAGCAGTAGCTACGGCGGTGATGTATTTTAATACGAGTTATTTACGCTACGAACTAACAGCCGCAATTACTCTAGGCTTTGGACTGAGTTTTATCGGGACGCTGTTGTGGAAAGGAATACCTGGATTACCCCATTTAAGTGTTGCAGGTTGGTTTTTAGTAGGCGCGATCGCTACTTTTAGTTTATGGTTTGGGCGGGCAGTTTTAATTCGCCAAAACAACCCACTCGCAACTATATATGCAAAGGCTAGCGATAAATGGGCGATCGCATTTTGTAGTCTAGAATTATTCTTACTGACAGTCCATTCCCTGGCTGTTTACGAGAAATTTCAGACACCGGGAGTTTTATATTTAACTAGTATCGCCATCACCTTGGCGGGTATTGTCTATCGCAGTTGGCGCGAACCTAATAACTGGGCGTTTTACGGTATCGGCTGGGGTTTAGAATTACTGGTAGCAGAAATCCTTGGCTTTTGGGGACGTTCGACAGTAAATATGGCGATCGCGAATATTGCCTTGGGTTTAAGCGCCGAAGTTGTGGGAGAATGGTGGCGACGACGCTATCAAGTACGCCTCAGCAGCTTGCATATTCTGCCATTGGTGTACGCTGTCTTAAGTGTGATATTACGCTTAGATACCTTTGAAAGTTGGACAGGCTTATGTTCTCTTGGCGTAGCTTTAATTTTCATTGGTGTTGGGCGCAGAACCGAGAAATTCCAACCCCTGCTGTATTTGGGAATTATTGGTGTTTCCCTTTCTGCTTATGAACTGCTGTTTTACCAAATGTCCCAAGCCAAAGGTGGCGCTTATGGGGATGCATTAATTGCAATGGCAGCTTTGGGTACAGGCATTATGTACGCCTACCGGATTTTATCACCTTGGGTAGGGGATTATTTACGCCTAACTCCCAGACAATTAAAAGCCATTACTCATCTGCACTGGGCTTGGAGTAGTTTTCTGTTATTAGCGGGAATTCTTGCACCCATCGAAGTGAATCGCCTGTTAGGTTTGGGTACGGGAATTGTCTTGATTCAGTATGCAATATTTGAAGGCAGGAATATTACTGCATCTAGCCAAATCCTGGGTAACATCACCATAGCCGAGATGTGGGTGTACCTCGGTTTATTACAACTAGCCGCCCTGAGAATATATTGGCGGGGGACAATTGTCGAGCATCTTCTCAGTCATGTATTAGTACCTTGGAATGGTGCGATCGCTTGTGTGTTTGCCTACTTCCTCTACATTTTACCTTGGGAGGATTGGGGCTGGTCAAGACGACCTTGGCGCAACGCTGCATATATTATCCCACTGATAATTTTAGCGGAAACCAGCCTGAAAGTTTACCCGATTACTTTAGCGATCGCCGCTTGTTACTATATCTTCCTCGCCAAAATAGAAAACAACATCCGCTTTACCTATATCAGCGCCGCCTTAATTGATTGGGCGTTATGTCGCTGGTTTGCTGACTTACGCCTCAATGATAGTTTGTGGTATGTCACAGTCATTGGTTTATCTTTACTGTATATTGCCCAAATAGATCCTTGGCTCAGGCTACCAGAAGGTAAAGGAACTCGCCACAGTTTAAGGATGGTGGGGAGTGGCTTAATTTGCGGTTGGGCTGTTTTCTTTAATCAAGATACCGCCGTCATACCGGGAATTTTCAGCTTAATTGCTATTTTCGCCGGCTTAGGATTGCGAATTCGCGCCTTTCTCTATGTGGGTACAGCCGTCTTTTTATTTACTAGTATTTACCAGCTAGTAATTTTCAGCCTGCGTTATCCATTTTTAAAATGGGTAGTTGGCTTGTTTGTGGGGATAGTTTTGATTTCTATCGCTGCTAACTTTGAAACCCGACGGGCGCAGATTAGTTCCTTATTGCGCAATACCAATGATGAATTTCATCATTGGCAATAGGGGAATTTGTAACTGAATTTTATCCCAATTTGCAAAAAGAAAGCCACATATGGTATGGGCATGGCAGTGCCATGCCCTCTAGAATATTATTGATGTGCCACTATAATCCATTACCCATTAAAATAAATGGTGACCAATAGTAAGGATGTGCATAATTATTTGCATTGTCTTGATTTCTTGGAGATGCACCAGGCTTGGGTCTAACTTCAATACCACCACGTTGTTTATCATTTCCTTTCGTAACTTTATTCGCGTGTAATAAACTCAATTGTGCTTGCCGTAATGCTTCTGATTTTGTCATTTTACCAGTAGCTAAATTTTTATAAAATTCTTGCATTAATTGGGCAGTACTAGCATCACTAACTAACCATAGAGAAGCGATTACAGATTTAGCACCACGTACCATAAACTCATGAGCCGTAGAGTTAATTTCTATCCCATCTTGCTCAAGTGAATCAGCAAGGGCGCTACGACAAGCAGACAGTACAACTAAATGAACTTTTCCCAAGCCAGTCAGAGTTTTAATTTTAGGAATCGTTAAATAATCGCCTGTTCCTAAGAGTATAAATGACTCGTATTTCTTAGCTTGTTTGTTAGATACAAATTCACCATGAGTAGCTAGGTGTAAAATTTGCTTACCAGCAAGATTATCTCGTAGAGTCCGAAAGTCAAACTTTTTATTCAGGAACTGCAACCCCGGATAAATTTTAACAATGGTTTCAATTTCTTGTTGAACACTCGGTAAACTAGAAAATTGTCCCACAGCTTCAGATACACCCATTGCTAATACTTGAGTATCTTTACCTGCTTGTAAGTTGGGTTCTTTAACATCTGTTAGACTCGATGAAAGTAGGTTGTGAACGCTGTATTTTTCAATTAAATATTGTTTGCCATCATACAATGCACTCATAGGAACATAACGCACCACCCTATCAAGCGCAAATACAAGATTTTTCACTGGGTTTGCGTTCAACTCTGGTTCTAAGGGTTTAATCAGTAAGTTATATAGCTTTTGACTAGCTAATTGTATTTTGGGAATATCAGCAGCCGTGCAAACAACACCAGGTTTTTCACAATGTTCCATCAAATTCCGAAATTCTTTGACTGCTTTTCCTAAATCTTTTCTACTAACTTGCACTTCAACAGCCTTATGTACTCCTCCAGGTGCAGTCAATAGCAACCACATTTTATCTTCTAGAACAAAAGGAGAAATCATGACTGTACCTGGTTGGGCTTCCACAATTTCTATAGCTTTACTTTTAATTCGTGGATCAAAAGCACCATCATCTTTTTCAATTCGGGAACGTATCTCTTCTTCGATTGCTTTTAAGTCTTGATCGTATTGGGTATTGATAGCCTCAACTTGGTCTAAAAGTTGACTTTTTTCACTTGGGGAACATTTCTTTTGTTCATCACATTCTTTAATCTTTAATCCCAAAGCAATTAAAGAGTTATTTTTTGCTTGAGTTCTCGCTTCTCTGAGATCTCGTACATTAATTAAATCTAATACCTGCTGTGCTTCTGCTGTACGTCCCTGTTTAAGTAATAAATCAGCATATTGACGATACATATCAACGGTTTTTACTTTGTCAAAGCCAGCGATTGTTTGCCAAAAAGATGCTTGTAAATCTGGTGTCAGTCCTTGAAAACCGCGTCTTATTTCCTCTGCACGAATGAAAGCTTCTCTAAAATTTTTAATCGCTTCTTCAGGTTGATTTAAATCGGCATAAGCACGACCTAATCCAGCATATATACTGGAATCATCACCTACAGCTTTCGCTGAAACTTTAATTGCTAAAGCTTGTTTATATATATTTATTGCCTCTTGCTTTCTACCAAATTTGTGATGAATCAGCCCTAAAAGTGTCAGTGCAGTTTTTTCATCTTTAGGACTTTGAGCTTTTCTCGTAAGTGCTAGGTAAGCTTGGGCTGATTCCATTGCTTTTTGGTCATTATTTAAATCACCATAACCTACACTTAGTACTACATTCGCTAACATTTCTAACCAAATCGTCTTTGTTTTTTGAGAAATAGCTAACCCCTGATTAGCCAATTCAATAGTTTTTTGCGGTTCGCCTTTAGCAAAGTGTACATAAGCGAGCAAAAATAAACTCAATCCCTCCAATTGGGGGTTTTGCAGTTTCTTGGCTGTCGAATACGCCTGTTGAGATAAATCGAGGGCTTTTTGATAATCTCCAAGTGGGGACACGTAAAATGTGGTTTGATTAACTAGTGCCAAAAATTCAGAGAAGGGATTTTTATCTTGCTTGGCAATTGTTAAGCTTTGTTGTAATAATTCCAGAACTTTCTGCAAGTTTCCTTGAGCAGTATAAACATCCTTAAGGATATTCAGTGCATCTAATTTAAGTTTGATATTTTTGGTTTTGTCTGCTGTCTCCAACAGTAATTTTGCTAATTCCGTAGCTTGTGAATAATTTCCCATTGCAACATACACTGTAGCAAGTTGCTTTAATGCATCTGCTTCCATAGCAGAATTTTTAATTTGTTTAGCTATATCTACAGCTTGTTGAATAAGTTTAATAGCCCGATCAAATTCTCGCAGCGCAGCATATAAATCACCTAAACTAATTAATGCTGGTGCTTCTAGTTCTGGTTTTTTTAGTGTCTGTACTAAATCAAGACGCTGTTGAGCAAATTTTAAAGCTTTATCATACTCTGCTAATGCAAGATAAGACCTACTTAAATTTGAAAAAACAAATGATTTTGTTTGCCAAGCATTAGATTGTTGCTCTTGAGATAATTTTTTAATATCAATCGCTGCTATCGTTGTTAAAGCTTGCTCTGCCAATTCAATCGCTTTTTGGTAGTTTCCTAGTACCTGGTTACTACTGGCAATATTTAATAAAGCTAGCACTTCCCAAATCGGGTTTTTAAGTTGTTGAGCAATTTCTAACTGTCGCTGATTGAGTTCAATTTTTTTGGTTTGATTTTCTAGTGATCCATAAATTATAGCTAGAATAGATAAAGCAAAATCTTCCGCTTCCAAATTTTCAGACTGTTGGGCAAGTTTGAGACCTTGTTCAGCAAATTCCTGTGCTTTATTTAAATCTCCTAAATTTTGATAGATATTTCCTATTAAAGTATAAGCGTTGCTTTGGATTCTAATAGACTCCTTTTCATCTGATTTTTGTTTCAAATTTTTGGCAATCTTTAACCCTTTTGGTGCTAAATTAATAATTTTATGAGCTTCGTTGATAGCGAAAGTATAATCTTTTTTGTTTTTAGCAGAGAAAGCGATTGAGTAGTGCGATCGCATGGTTAATATCAGAGTTTTTAGCTGCATATCCTGAGCATTAACTGCTTTAAAAAGAGTTAATGCCTGCTGATAAAATTCTAAAGCCCGCGCTTTATCATCTTTATCATAGTAAGTATTGCCTAAAAAGAAGAGAATGTTACCTTGTACTAACTTTTTATCTACTTTTCGTGCATTTTGTAATTCTTGTTGATAAAAAGCTATCACCAGTTTATCTTGTTTTTGATTACCGTAAGTATTCCCTATATTAGAAATAATATTGATTTCCAGAGATTCATTTTTAGCTTTTCTGGCAAGTGAAAGTGCTTGTTGATAAAATTTTAAAGCTGAGTCATATTGTTCCTGGAGAAAGTAAGAACTTCCTATTTGATTGATGATTTTACCTTCAATATTAGTCTCTTCTGCTTCTCTCGCAGCCACAATTGCTTGTTGATAAAAATTAATTGCTTGTTGATATTGTTTTTTCCTAAAATAACAATCTCCTATTCCAGCAATAATATTAGCTTTAAAATCCTTATATCTTATCTCTGGTGCAAATACTAGTGCTTGCTGAAAAAATTCTAAAGCAAGGTCATATTTTTCTTGAGTAAAATAAGTATTTCCTATCCATTGAAGAATATTACCTTGCAAGGATTTATTATTAGATTTTCTCGCATTAACTAATTCTTGCTGATAAAAGGCTATTTTCTGATCGTATTGTTTAAGATCGTTTAAGGCATTTCCTATTGACGAGATAATATTTTCTTCTGCTGGGCTAATTCCTGCTTCTCGAATTAGAGGTAAAGCCTGCTGATAATACTGAATTGCTTGCTCGTATTTCTCTAGCTCAAAATACATTGCTCCTATCTGCTGCAAACTTCTACCTTCCCAAGCACGGTTTCCTACCTCTCGGTTTACTGTTAGTGACTTGTTGTACCATTCCAAAGCGCGAGTATAATCATCTGCATTCCAATAAACTTGTCCTATTCTAAATAGAGTAAATCCTTCTTGAAACTTGTCTTTTAGTTCTTGGTGTAACACCAGTGCTTCCTGTAAAAGTTTCAAACCTTGTTCTTGTTTTTTCAAGAAAAAATAAGTAAATCCCATTTTACTCAGAGTCACTGCTTCCCCATTTCTATCTTTTACTTCGCGACGAATTGCTAAGGCTTGTTGTAAAGTTTGTAGCGATTTTTCATCTTGTGACAAACTGAGGTAAACCCCACCCAAAATATCTAGGGTTTCGCCCTCGCCAGCACGGTCTTTAATTTCCTGACGAATTGTTAAAGCTTGTTGTAAAATTTCTAATGCTTTGTCGTTTTGCTGTAAACCGTTGTAAAGCAGTCCGATATTATTCAGGGTTTCTCCGATTCCAGCTTTATCCCCCAACTGTCGCCGTATTTCTAGCACCCGTTGATAAGTCTGCAACGCTTTGGGATATTCCCCACGCCGATATTGCTGTACCCCTTCTTGAAATAGTTTATCTGCTTCTACTTTCCGGTTGTCGCTTGTTAGGTTTTGTGCAAAAGCCTGTGATATCAGCGTCTCGCCTGTTTTAGATACACAAGGAATTGCAACGGATAAAAGCAGAGAAGATGCAATAAGAACAATATATTTCAGCCGAAAGTTCATGGTTCAAACCCTAAGGTATTCTGATTGACAAGATTCACAATCAGTATTTCTCGTGTTTTTACGGAGAAATACTAGATTATTGTCTTATATCTATGTATATTTCTGGACGAAGGGGAGGTATGCAAGTTTTAACGCGAAATTCTCGCTTTACAGAAAAATCCTCACTCAATCCTGATCAAATAGTTCTCTCACTTACCCGAAATAACGCCCGCAGGCTGGAAGCCTGAGGCTAACTCTACAAAGCCCGGCTTCGCAGGCTCAATTTCTTTAGCCTGCTAAAGCCGGCTTTGTTCTATTAGCCGCACCCTTATAGGGTGACGGCGGAAATTCGGGTAAGCGATAAGTACTTATGGCTAAGAAAGGGATTTGTGGGGTTTTTTGATGACTGAATCGATGCTTTAGCCGCCCAAAAACTGCATATCCCCCACTCGCCCAGAGTTAAGAAACAATAACGACTGGAATCCAGGGGAGATGAGACAATTAACAACTAATAATTAACAAGACCAAATTACCAATGAGCAAGTTAAAATATTGGACACTAGTAATACTGGATGGCACAGGCGTAGACGCAAAGCGGCTTGTCGCTAGACATCGCACAACGAAAGAATTGGAAAATGCCAAGTCTTTTTTTGCTGCTACCTTTGCAGATTTCCCAAATATTAATGAAGTCTCAGACACAGCTATACAACAGCGATTACTGGAATTATCTCGCCATCCTGAATCGCAGCAAAGCTTATTAGCCCAACGCTGTTTACTCTGTTTTATATCCTGGCAAATTCAACAAGCTTGTTCCAACCTCGCCCGCCAATTTGGCGATTTTCACGGATTTACTGAGGGCGATTTATTAGCTTATGTTCTTGATGACGATGGAAGTTTACAACCATCAACTAGTTATCAATCCTTTGCTAGAGAAATTTTACAAACATTTGACCCCGAAAAAAGCCTACTCAGTAGTTGGACAAGCCGCAAATTAAAACAGCACGATGAACTAGAAACTTTTCTTTTAGAATGTGGCTTGTATCTTGTAAGAGATTGGGCAATTTTGAATGATACCCAACCAAAACAATTACCAAAAATTTTAGGTGAATTTCATTACCTCACGCCCAAAGAAGTTGAACAAGCGCAAAAATTGCTTGCAGTTTATCACAAAATATATCGTGCTGAACGCTGGCAAAAACTAGCTGAGGGCAGTAGAGTAAAATGCCAACCGCCAACAAATCAACAATTACAACAAATGGCACAATTATTAGAGTCAAAATTAACGCCAAAAGCCGTATCTCGCTTATCTCCTGAAAATGTGCTGCGACAATTACAAAATCTCGCCGCAAAACTCAGACAGTACCGCATTCATGTTAGGGGTGGGTTTTTACCTACAGAATCTTTAGATTTAAATTTTCAAGAAAATTACTCTTTATTAGAGAAAGTCGCTGCTCCAGATTCAGGAAATATTCTGGATGATATTGATGAAGAAGAAAAATTTTTAAAATTATATAAACAACAAATTTTAACTTGTTTAGATTCAGCCTTAAATGAGGTGACAAAATCCCGTATCAACAAGCTGAAAAAGAAAGATTTAACTCAAGCTAATAGATTTTTACTAGGGCTACAATTGTTTCACTGTCAGCGTTTATCAATGAGTGCGATCGCCCAACAATTAGGCTTAGGTGCGCAATATAAAGTCACCCGCTTATTGAAACTCAAAGAATTCCGTGCTGATGTGCAACATAAGACATTAGAAAAATTAAAACAAGCTGTTATTCAACTAGCCCAGGAATACTCCACACCTGAGCGTTTAGCCAACTTAGATCAGCAAATTACCGCTGCATTAAATGCAGAGATTACTAATTTAATCAACCAAGCAGAAATTGAAGCTGTAAGTATGCACCATCAACCCCAAATGAGTAATTTTTCTCAAAGACTTTGCCAACAATTAGATAACAATTTGATTCAATAAACAGAAATTTTAAATTTAGAAAACTACAAAATTTTAAACAAGTTAAAAAAATTTCTTAACTTCTGCCCTCAGTCTTCACAATCAATATTCACGCATTTTTACTATTATCATGAATACCTTACCCATGTCCTTTGAATTTGAAAGTTTACCAACCGAAGCCATTAACCTAGACAATCAAGAAATTGATCGCGCAATAGAACTTAGTCGCCACATTCCCAATGATGCACATCAGTGGCAAACTTACTTAAATGCTTTGGGTTTATTTATATTTAAAAAATGGTTGCAAGAACGCGATACCAATCTCAGCATTAATTGGGAAGATTCAACAATTAACCAACCAGCTTTAACAAATATTATTCCTACTGTCACTAATTTACAGACTGGGAATTTTAAACTTTGTCTAATTACCATTGGTAATTCCTGGAATGAGCAAATCTCTTTATCTAGATTAGTCGTAGACTTACCCGAATTTGTTCCCCATTTCTATGTATTTATCGAAGTTTTAGAAGAACAAGCATGTGGAGTAGTTAGGGGATTTATTTCTTATCCTCAACTACAAGAAAATCTCAATAATTTTCCAACAATATCACCCCAAGCAGACTGGAGTTATGAAATACCTCTAACTTGGTTTAACAACGAACCAAACCGCTTATTATTGTATTTACGTGCTTTACAACCAGATGGGATTACCTTACCCCCTATACCCGCCAACCGCCAGCAAACATTAGCCGCTCTAGAAAGCGAATTAGTATCATTACTTTTGCAATTACAAGAACCAGATACCGAACTTTGGCAAATTTTAAATTGGCAACAAGGAAGCGCCGTTTTAACTTCTGATGAATTGCTGGATTGGATTTATAAATTACAAACTAATAATCTAAATATAGAAAATCCCTCCAGCGAAACATCTTTATCAGCAACATCTATTAGGGATTTAATTAAATTAATTACACAACCAGCCATCAATGTCGGACGCTGGTTATGGGATGAATTAGACGAAATAGGGGAATCATTATCTTGGACATTATTACCAAGATTAACACCAACTAGAGAAATGCGCAGTCCAGCCGAAGAATTACAGGCGATCGCATTCCAATTGCAAACACAAGGTGTAGAAATTCCTTTAGTAGCTAGGAGTGGATATCAAAGTTTTCTCTTAGCTGGAATTCCCTTAAGATTATATGCAGTAGCCTGGAATTCCTCGACAATAAGCGAACCCAATTTATGGAGTTTGTTGTTAATTTTAGGTGCGCCTTCCCCAAATACCCTACCAGAAAATTTTAAATTTCGCGTCAGCGATAAAACTGGGATATTAACAGAACACAGTGTGAATCCACAACAGCGCAACTCTTACTTATATACTTGTTTGGTTGGCGGTTGGGATGAAAAGTTTATTGTGACTGCAAGTTTAGGTGATGATGTAGAGGTGACATTACAGCCGTTTGCTTTTGATATTACAAGGTAAAAAACGGTTGACGGTTGACGGTTGTCGGTTGACTGGGAAAACAGAGTTTTTGTGATTGACTAGCTTAAAAGTCAAATGCGATCGCAGTAAGACACAGTTTGAAGTACCCAAAAACGACTTTGAGGTACCTCAACACGACTTTGAGGTACTCCAACACGACTTTGAAGTACCCAAAAACGACTTTGAGGTACTCCAACACGACTTTGAAGTACCCAAAAACGACTTTGAGGTACTCCAACACGACTTTGAGGTACCTCAACACGACTTTGAAGTACCTCAACACGACTTTGAAGTACCTCAACACGACTTTGAAGTACCTCAACACGACTTTGAAGTACCTCAACACGACTTTGAGGTATCTGTTACTTGTAGCAAATTGCTTTTAGTTGTCATTACAGTGTCATCAACGGTTAACAAAAGCTTATTTTCTGCAATTTTGGCAATTTTCACGGCAACTTCACGAAATCTTCAGCATTCTTACTTAAAGAAATACTCGACAATATCTTTAACCGCCAAAACTGCATACCCCCCCTTGGCTGAGAAGTAAGAGTAATTACACAGATGCTGAAGGACTAATCAATGCGCCATAAGCTAGATTTGGATAAAAACCGCGAAAATCGTTTGTCAATATTGTTTTACCAGGTGGTAGTAGCGATCGCCTTACTTTCCTTGGCGTTCCCCCCTAGTGTAGCGCTATCACAAGTGAAGCAAACTGGGAATCGGAGAACAGATAAATTAACAGCGCAAGCGCAAACAAGAGAACAGCGCCAAAAAGAGGCTATTACCCTAAGTAAACAGGGATTTGAGCTTTATAGTCGAAGTCAGTACCGACAAGCCTTAGAGTTATATGAACAAGCGTTAGTAATTTGTAGAGAAATTGGTGAAAAAACAGGTGAAAGTGTAATTCTCAACAATATTGGGGCAGCTTACGACAGCCTGGGAGATTATCAAAAAGCATTAGTTTATTATCAACAAGCTTTAGTCATTGCTCAAAAAATCGGTGATAAAGCTGCTGAAGGTAATCGGTTCAATAATATTGGGCTAGTTTACAAAAAAATGGGACAGTATCAACAAGCATTAAATTATTACCAAAAAGCTTTAGAAATTGCCAAAGTCACTGGTAACAAGGCTGCTGAAGCTGTAATTATCGATAATATTGCTAACATTTACCATAGCTTAGGACAATACCAAAAAACATTAGATTATCGTCAACAAGCATTAGCTATTTTTAGACAAATTGGTGCTTTAGCTAATGAATCTACTGTTCTTAACAATTTGGGAGGATTTTACCTCGATAGGGGAGACTACCAACAAGCATTAGATTATTATCACCAAGCTTTAACCATTTCTCAAAAAATTGGGAATAAGAATAGTGAAGGCATTACTCTCGATAACATTGGTGCGATTTACATGAAGCTAAGAGAATATAAGAAGTCATTAGAATATAGTCAAAAAGCATTACTAATTTTTCAACAAATTGGTGCTAAGGAAGATGAAGCTATTACT
Source organism: Tolypothrix sp. FACHB-123 (assembly GCF_014697075.1). GTDB lineage: Bacteria > Cyanobacteriota > Cyanobacteriia > Cyanobacteriales > Nostocaceae > Aulosira. The sequence continues at coordinate 40,078 of NZ_JACJRE010000026.1, forward strand.
CTCAATAACATGGGATATTCTTATATTGCATATGGTAATTATTCTGAAGCAGAAAAATCCCTAATTGCGGCTATTGATATTTTGGATTCGCTACGCACTAAATTAACTGATGACCAGAAAATATCCATATTTGAACAACAAGCTAAAACATATCTCTTTCTACAAATAGCCTTAATATCTCAAAATAAAATTGCTCAAGCATTAGAAATTTCTGAACGTGGTAGGGCTAGAGCATTTATTGATTTATTAGAATCACGTTCAAACAATTCTCCAAAAAATACAACCCTTAAACCATCTAATCCATCCATTGCTCAACTTAAACAAATTGCCCAAAAGCAAAAAGCGACATTTGTTGAATATTCTATAATTGACGATTCACAAATCTACATTTGGGTAGTTAAACCCACAGGTGATATCGCTTTTCAAAAAGTTGATTTAACATCTATCAAAACACCACTGCGCAAATTAGTAGAATCAAGCCGCGAATCAATTGGTGTTGTAGGACGTGGTATCAGGGTAGATTATAAAGGAGGAACTAAACAAGCCGAAAAGTTAAAGCAACTTCATCAATTATTAATCGCACCTATTGCCAAACATCTACCCAATAACCCAGATGAACGGGTAATTTTTATTCCCCATGAATCCCTATTTTTAGTTCCCTTCCCAGCGCTTCAAGATGCTAATGATAAATATCTAATTGAAAAACATACCATCCTGACTGCCCCAGCAATTCAGGTATTAGAATACACAAATAAACAAAATAATCAAGCATTAAAAACTAAATCTTTATCAACAGATAATGCATTAATTATTGGCAATCCAATTATGCCTTTTATTGGTATTCCACCTAAACAATTGATTCCTTTACCTGGTGCAGAACAAGAAGCCCAATCAATTGCTAAATTACTCAACACTCAACCTCTCATTGGTAAACAAGCAACGAAATCTACTGTATTAGAGAAAATCCAAAATGCCAAAATTATTCACTTTGCTACACATGGTTTACTCGATGGTTTTGGGGAACGGGTACCGGGTGCGATCGCACTTTCTCCCGACTCTCCCCCATCAGCCAAGCAAGCAAACGAAGGACTATTGAAAACCACGGAAATTATTGATTTAAAACTCAATGCAGATTTAGTAGTTTTAAGTGCTTGCGATACCGGAAGAGGTGAAATTACTGGTGATGGTGTGGTGGGTTTATCCCGTTCTTTATTGACTGCGGGTGCAAAAAGTGTGGTTGTGTCGCTGTGGTCGGTTCCAGATAATTCAACCGCAGAGTTAATGGTAGAGTTTTATCAACAATTGCAGCAAAATCCAGATAAAGCTAAAGCATTACGTCAAGCGATGTTAAAGACAATGAAAAAGCACGATCATCCCATACATTGGGCGGCGTTTACATTAGTAGGTGAGTCAGAGTAATCGGGGGATTTTCCATCCATGAAATTTATTAATAATTAATCACTTATGACTAATTTTTATTTAAAAATTCAAAAAGTTGAGCAAACCTGCTTATTTGAATTATCTTGGGGTCTGCATCAGCAAATAATTGCGAAACTTAATTATCCACAAAATATCATCACTTCTCACGAACAATGGCAGAGAACTTATATTAATTTTTATAGTAGCCAATTGCGGGGGAAAGTAGTCAATAAGGGTGTAATTATACCGCCTCCTGTAGATTGGCAAGGTCAATTGGTGCAAGCGGAAGCTAAACTTTTATATGACTTTCATCAATGGTTACGTAGTGAACAATTATATGATATTCGCAAAAAAATTACTAAGCAAGCTGTAGATAATTATAAGCATGAATTAAAAGGAAATCATCCTAACAATATTAATATTTTTATTAGTTGTAACTCATGTGAATTAGAACATTTACCTTGGGAAGCATGGGAAATCAGCACCGAATTTACTGCCGCTAAACTGCGGATTGTGCGTCAACCGCTGAATATTCTTCAAGCAGTGACAACTACTCAAAAACCAGGTTATCGAAAATCTAAAATACTCGCGATTTTTGGCGATGACACTGGTTTAAGCTTTGCCGAAGAAACTCGCGCTATAGCATCACTCGAAAAACTAGCTAATGTTAAAGTTAAAGTTATTCGCTGGCAAAAAGAGAAAAATATTAATCATTGGAAAGATGAAATAGTTACTGCTTTAACTACTGAAAACTGTGATATGCTTTTTTTCGCTGGTCACAGTAATGAAACTACTTTTACTGGTGGACAACTTTCAATTGCGCCGAATGTGACTATTGCTTTAAGCGAAATAGAAAAGCCGCTAACTACTGCAATTGATCGTGGTTTAAAATTCGCTATCTTTAATTCCTGTGATGGTTTAAGCATAGCGAATAAATTAATTGACTTAGGTTTAAGTCAAGTAGCAATTATGCGCGAAAAAATCAACAATCGCGTAGCCGGGGAATTTTTTGTGCAATTTTTAAATGCACTTAAAGAATATCAGGACGTTCACGAAGCATTATTAACAGCTAGCGATTATCTCAAAATTGAAAAAAATCTTACCTATCCTAGTGCTTACCTAGTTCCTTCTTTATTTCGTCATCCCAATGCAGAATTATTTCGTTTGCAACCGTTTGGATTTAAACCTTTTATTGAAAAATTGTTACCAAAACGCCGGGAAGTTTTGGCATTAAGTACATTAATTTTTTTAAGTCTGATTACGCCTGTCAGAGAAATTTTACTCGATACACAAATTGGAATGCAAGCAGTTTATCGAGATGTGACGCAACAATTACCAAAAGACAAAACACCCCCAGTTATATTAATTCATATTGATGATAAATCGTTAAATGCAGTTAATACTAAAGCTAATAAATTTAATCCCCTTGATCGCAGCTATTTTGCTAGGTTAATTGATAAATTGACCATCGATAAAGCCAAAGTTATTGGTATAGACTATCTTTTTGATAGAGTCACCGATGAAGATAGTATATTAGCAAAGTCAATAATAAATTCTCTCAATAAAAACGGTACGTGGTTTATCTTTGGCTCAATATTAAATCGCCATCATCAAGAGGAAAGAGTAATTAAGAGTGTTGCTAATCTTAATCAAACTCAGCAAGGTTATGTGGATCACCGCAATGGTCATTTATCATTAGTCAGTACAAATAAAGATTGTCTGCAAAGCTGTCCTTTTACTTACTTAATCACATTAGTATCTTGGCTAAATCAAGAAAACTTACCGCAGAACCTACCCCAGCCACAAGCTTTGAGGAACCATGATTTACGTACAGATTTAATGCAATATTTAGGCGATCGCCCAGCAAATTCATCGTTAAATCAAAAATTAGATAAATTACGTTTAGCAAAAATTAGTAGCTTTTCTGAATATTTTGGACAAGCCTGGTTATACCCCATTATTGATTTTTCCCTACCGCCAAATCAAGTTTATCAGGTAATAAATGCAGGCAATTATTTAGATAATAAAACTACTATAAACAAAGAAAATTTAAAACAGCAAGTTGTCTTAATTGGTGCGGCTGGCTATAAAGAATCAGGATTAGCGAATGGCCATAGCGATACTTTTACCCTACCACTGGGGGTGGCTTATTGGCGGATGCAAAATCCTCAAACGGGCTTGTTACGAGATATCACTGGAGTCGAAATCAATGCTTACATGATGCAAAATCTCATCAAACAACATCTGATTATTCCTATTCCTGACTTGTGGGCGATCGCAATAATGATATTTTTGGGTAAAGGGACACAATTATTCTTATTGCAACGTCAACAAAGTAAAGGTGGTAGTCGTTTATTAATGGCTTTACTTGTGGGTGGTAATGTAATTTATGCATTGCTAGCTATGCAAATGTATATATCCTTAAGTTTGTTAGTACCTTTGTTTTTACCATCTGCTACTTTCTGGGTTTATATGTTATCGGTATTGAGGAATAAAGATGCTTAATAAAATTACTGCAATTCGGTTGTTAATGTTGGCAGGTTTAACATCGGTGATGATTGTTCCTGCTTTGTTAATGATGCCAGAAGTCACTATTGGTCAAAACAGAGTTCAGCGTACATCATTAACAGGAATTATTGATTGGTTACTCGGCAAGAATCGCAAACAAAAGCCAATTTCCCGCGGTGACTTATGTCTTGTTTCTCCCCAGGGAAAAATTTATAGTACTAATCCGGTCTTTTTATGGAAGGGAAAATTAAATAAAATTGCTGTGGCGAAATTACCCAGCCGGAATAATTTTTGGAATGCAGACAATTTGACACAGGATAATTTAGCAACTTATACAGGTGCAGAAGCATTAGAACCAGGAGAACAATATCAATGGAAAGCTTTCCTACATAAAAATCCCTCTCTATTTGCCAAGTTTCAAGTATTGGATGGAGAAGAAAGACAAAAAATTACTGATGGCTTGGCGGCTTTAGAAAAGCGATTGCAAACCCAAGGTGCAGATGAAAAAACAATTGCTTTAGAAAAAGCGGCTTTTTTTGCAGAACATAATTTAAGGTCTGATGTTTTACAGCAAGTTTATTCTGTACCTAATTTGGCACAGGATTTATCATTACAGACAAAAGATTTATTAGATAAATTATGTAAAAACGAGCAAAATCAGCAGCAAGTTGTATCTGCGAAAGTCGTGCAGTAGTTTTATAGACGGTTGACTGTTGACTGAAGAAAGGCAGAGGGCAGGAGGCAGCTATGATGAAATACAATTTTTGCCCGATGTCAAAAGGGTATTGAGCCGCCTAAATTTATTTATGAAAAAAAGTAAAAATATTTTTTTCGAGACGCGCAAGCGCAAGAAAAAAGCGGACTTATCAAATTCCCTAAATTTATTTATGGGGATTCCCTTCTGCCCTCTGCCCGACGCTCGAAGACTCGCTAACGCTGCGCTATCGTACTTCTGCCTTCTTAATGTTGCTTTGATGTAATTACCCTACCCAATTTTTTGATGGACAAATTTGCATAGCTTCCATACTTCCAGAACTATAAATAAGCAGTAAATTCCCAAGATAAAATTTAAAACCTATGTCTCAAATCAAACGCCGTCAATTTTTGCAATTTGCTGGTTCCGCATTGGCGACAATGGGTATTAGCCAGTTAGATATTATGCAGCAGGGAGATAAATACGGCAAAGTTTTAGCCCAAACTTCTCAGCGCAAACTGGCGTTACTGGTGGGAATTAATAACTATCAAAATGGAATTCCGCAACTTTCTGGTTGCACATATGATGTGCAGTTACAAAAACATTTACTAATTCACCGCTTTGGTTTTAAAGCGGAAGATATTGTCACACTCACCGATGCACAAGCTACGCGCCAAAATATTTTAACAAAGTTTGAAAAACATTTAATTAATCAGGCTCAACCTGGCGATATTGTTGTCTTTCACTTTTCTGGACATGGTTCGCAAGTAGTTGATCCCGATAAGGATGAGGAGGATGGACTCAACAGTACGCTGGTTCCCATTGATTCCAGAATAATTCCTGGCGATCGCAGTGGTATAGTTCAAGATATCATGGGACATACGCTGTTTTTACTCATGTATGCATTAAAAACAGATAACGTCACTATGGTTTTAGATTGCTGTCATTCTGGTGGTGCAAAGCGGGGGAATTTTCTGTTACGCACTCTTCCCGGAGGAACAGATTATCGCGCTATGGATGCAGAATTCGCCTATCAGCGCCAATGGTTAAAGCGATTGAATTTATCAGAAAAAGAATATATCAATTTGCGTCGTCAAAATATTGCTAAAGGAGTTGTTCTGGCTTCTGCTAAACGCGATCAATATGCTGTTGATGCAACTTTTAGCGATTTTGCTGCTGGCGCATTTACTTATGCTTTGACTCAGTATTTATGGCAAAAACCAGCAAATCAATCTGTTAAAAAAGTATTTGCTGATGTCAGTCGGAGTACGGCGAATTTGGCATATCAAAATTATGCAATGCAATACCCAGAGTTAGGAATTAATGTCAAAGAAAATTCTAACCCACCGCTTTACTTTACTCCCTTTACAACAGCCTACGCCGATGCAGTTGTGACCCAAACTAAAGGTAATGAAGTTGAATTATGGTTAGGTGGTTTAGATCCCCAATCATTAGAAGCATTTAACCAAGATAATGCAGCTTTTAACTTTGTTGATAGTAACGGTAGAGAACGGGGATTAATTAATTTAAAATCGCGTCAAGGCTTAGTTGCTAAAGGCAAATTCAGCATAATTACCAAAGGAGTTTTTCAATTACAACCAGGAATGCTTTTACAAGAACGGGTGCGGGGTATTCCCACTGATATAACTTTAAAAATTGGCGTTGATGACTTATTTGATAGTAAAACTGCTGCCCAAGCTACACAAGCTTTAAAAGCTCTGAACCGCATTACTCCCGTACCTTTGAGACAACAAGAAGTACATTATATTTTGGGTCGAATGACTCAAGAAAGATATCAGGAATTACAACAATTTAAGTCCCCATATTTACCCGCTATCGGCAGTTTAGGTTTATTTTTCCCCTCTCTAGACCAAATTATTCCCAAATCTTTTGGTAATGCTAATGAAACTGTAACTGCGGCTGTAGAACGCTTAAAATCTAAATTAAAATCATTATTAGCGGCGCGAATTGTCAAAAATATGGTGGGTAATACCAATTCATCCCACCTGAAAGTTAATGCTTCGATGAAGATTGCTAATAGTCAACAGGTTATAAGTGAAACTTTTACAGTTCGCGGTCGGGATAATACGAAACAACCTGTAACTACAACTGATACCACAGATAATGGAATTCCCAGATTACCTGTAGATACGCAAATTGCTTTTCAAGTGGAAAATTTAGAATCTGTCCCGCTTTATCTCAGCATTTTAGTGATTGATTCTGAAGGGGAAATGGCGGTGATTTTTCCGGATAATCAACTTGTAACTAATTCAGCAGAAACAGTGCTAATAGAACCAGGCGAAAAGCGAAATATTCCCGAAAATGATGAGATGACTCTGACTATTAGCGAACCATTTGGCATTACCGAAGCTTTAATTATTGCGAGTACATCCCCATTAAAAGAATCATTGCAAGCGCTGCAAAGAATTGCCAAAAGAGGAGATACTACTAAACGTTCTGCATTTGCTGCAACTGACGAATTTTTAGATGTAGCAGATAAAATCCTCCAAGATTTAGATACTGCAACACGTAGCGGTACAAGTAATATAGCTCAACAGTTACCTCCAGGGGTGCGCGGCGTTGATGTGAAAAAACTAGCGGCAATGTCAATTACATTAGAAGTAGTGCGTTGAATTTGAAAAGTGCGATCGCATCCTGATTGTGATGAATGCGATCGCATTTTCAATAAATTTAAATATAAATTATACCAATTGGAAAAAAGAATACGACAGATTGTAGGGGCACTGGCACTGCCATGCCCTCTAGAATATTTTGATGTGTTGCAAAGATTATTTGAATTGGTATTAGATTGTAAATTGCTTCAATCCCAATATATCTTCAGGTCACGGCAGTGCCGTGCCCCTACAGCGTGGTGTTTCACCGCTTTCAATCACCATACACATGCAAAATATTCGTCTCCCCAAAATCACCATCCTGTACAGGTAAGTTAGGAAATATTTTATACGGCTTTAATACATTTTCAATATCATTACGGAGATGGTCTAAATTATCACCATCAATAATGCCGTTTTCCTTGAGCGCAGATATCAGCGTTTTCAGGCTTTCTTCACCCGAATCTGGCACAACTGGATGATGCACAATCCAGCGAATTGTTTGCATCAACCTTTGAAACGTCGCTAAATCAGAATATGGGTGAGGCGGTGAGGGGGATACAGAGGGATGAACAACTGACAACACTTCGGCAATCTCAGAGCATCGCTGACTACTGACTACTGATAAATCACCAATGAAATTATTTTTTTGTAACCAGTGTAAATCAGATGCGATCGCCTGAGCATCGGCGTAGACGCTACCACACAATTTCCCCATACAGGCGCTAACTTCTTCCAGAGAACTGGCAAACTCAGGAAGCTTACCAAATATACTTTCTAGCTGGCTGGGTTGAGTTGCTTGGAGATTTCCTATCCCTGGATAGCGAATAATCAGCGAAATCAGATGCATTAACCGTTCAAAATCTACTAGTTCGCTGTAGGGGTGTAAGGTAATGTGGCGATCGCGGTTAGCGCGGTTAATAATACTATGGGGAAGCTGTTCGATGTGGTGGTATATTTCCTGAAAGTCGAAACTTGGTGAAGTAATATTAATTTCCTTTACCGCCGCAAAGCCTTCTGCTGCTATCGGTGGAAAATCTTGCAAAGATTTATACATACTCTCAATGATTACCTGTGGTACTTGGCGATCGCGCTGTTGGTTGTGTAATTTGCAAATGGCGATGGGAGTGCGTAAATACCAAGCCATCCACACAGCAGCAGGAGTCAGCGCTTTGAGTTTCATCAAAAAAAGCATCCGCCACATCCGCTTAGCGTTAGTCGCATCATAAATTACACCATAGCTCTGAGCGATACCTTCGGTAAGCGGCGCTAACGCCTCGACAATCTCAGCAATAACTTTCTCCTCAATCGCTAACCAATCACCTTGAATACTTGCATCCCCATACAGTTGTTGACGAATTGTATCAGTAGAAACAATCCGATAATTGCCCAACTTTGCTAACTCCGCTGCAAAAGTAGACTTTCCGCTACCAGGAACACCAATGAGAAAATGACAAATCATAACCAATCCAACATAAAAGTTTTTCCGTCCCCATTTTTTTGTGAAGTTGCGCTAAATTCTCTATATAACCACCCTTGTCTTTTTTGTTCAAAGATCAAATAGGCTTGCTAGATAATTCGGTTTTCTGAATTTTCGCGATCGCATCTTCATCCAGAATGGCTATAAATAGATCGAGCAAAATAAATATAACTTTACTTGGGAAAATTTATGAAAAGAAACTTTTTGACCGCTGGGACGATTTTTGTGATTATCGGCTTGGCAATACAACCGTCAATCACATCCGTCAAAGCAGAAACTTCATTAGAAGCTAAACAAGTCATCAATAACCCGCCAAAAACTTCCCCTACAGCCAAAAACAAGCCTATAGTAGTAGAATTGCTCAACCCAGGAACGGGAGACAAGCAGCAATTGCGCTTTCAACCTCAAGTCAACTTTCAGCAAACTTCCAATATGACTATGAAAATAGACATGGAAATGTTGATAGCAGGTCAAGCCTTACCCAGCATCAAACAGCCAGCAACCGTAGCAACAATACAGTCAAAAGTCACCAATATCGATGCCAATGGTGATATTCACTTCGAGTTTTCTTACTCTGATATAGATTTAGTAGGCGATACAAATTTACCACCACAATTACTTAATCAACTACGTTCGCAAATCCAAAAGTTACGCGGTGTCAAAGGTACTGCAATTGTAGATAATCGCGGCTACACCAAAAAAACTAATATGGATGTGCCAACGGGGTTAGATCCAAACCTCAAACAAATGATGCAACAAATGTTGAGTTCGATTGAGCAATTCTCTTCTCCACTTCCTCAAGAAGCAGTAGGTATAGGATCTCAGTGGCGAGTTAGCTCAACACTAAATTTAGGCGGGATGAATTTTCAACAAATCACTACCTATCAGTTAGAAAATCTCAAAGATGGTGTAGCTACTCTCAAGGTAGGTGTAGAACAGATAGCATCACCCCAAAAGTTGACTACACCGGGATTACCTAAAGGAGTGACATTAAATCTTAAATCCTATAAAGGCACCGGTCAGGGGCAAATAATTATGGCACTTAATCAACTGATGCCAATTAAATCAACTATGTCCTTAGTAAGTAATACAGAGATGACTCAAAACGCTGTCGGCACTGTAGAAGAAACTACCATGAATCAAGAACTGTCTATGACAATGGACATAGAATCAAAGTGATATTGGGTATGGGGCATTGGGCATTGGGCATGGGGGAGCCACTGCGTTGGACGGGTTTCCCGACTTGAAGCAAGTGGCGTCATTGGGCATTGGGCGTTTCCTGCGCTCTGCTCTCTGCCTTTTTTCGATCAAGCACTAATAATTGTTGAGACTTCCAACTGAATTGAATAGAATTAATACAATATAAAAAGATGCTCTAAGACTTTTGAAACTTAGCCCTGAGACCTGACAGATTGCTCGCTCAATTTGGATTTAAGGTCTCAAAACGTAGATTGTTTATACCAGCATTTGTACTTAGTTAAACGGCAAGCCGTATAGTATTGTCATACCCCTAAAAGTAGAGATGAAGGGTGCAAAACAATATCTATTAATTGGCAAAGTTACTACTAAGTATAGAGGAATTATTTTTAATAATTTGTAGTCAGGGATATGCACTTGAATGCTAATCACAGAAACTACATGAAAAAATCTCCAATTGCGTCTTGAGACATAAATTTTCAAAAAATAGAAAAACGCATTTGGTAGGTACAGCAATGACACACATCGAAGGCACCTTCACAGGAGCAGGAGGGCTTGACCTTTATTACCAAAGCTGGCAACCAGAGGGGGAATTACGGGCGATTATTGCCATAGTCCACGGATTTGGGGCGCATAGCGGCTTATTTGTCGATGCAGTACAGCATTTACTCCCGCGAGGTTATGCTACCTACGCTTTTGACTTGCGAGGACATGGGCGATCGCCCGGACAACGAGGACATATTAATTCCTGGGCTGAGTTACGAGAAGATTTACATACTTTTTTAACCAGAATTCAGGAACGAGGGCCGAGTTGTGCGTGTTTTTTGTGGGGTCATAGTTTAGGAGCTGCGATCGCAGTAGACTATGCTTTACGCTTTCCCCAAAGTTTGCAGGGCCTAGTCTTAACAGCACCAGCTTTGGGAAAAGTTAACCTCCCAGTGCTGCAAGTTGCATTAGGGCGAATGCTTTCCCAAGTCTGGCCTAACTTTAGCCTGAAAGTAAGTCTGGATAAAAACTCTAAGTTACACAGTGCAAATGTAATTCATACTCAAGATCCATTACGCCATGAGTATGGCACTGCTAGACTAGCTGCGGAGTTTTTCGCGACAGAAAAATGGGTAGAAAGCCATGCTAGTGAATTACAAGTTCCTTTGTTAATTATGTATAGCAGCGCCGATTCCATTACACCCCCAGAAGGTAGCATGGCGTTTTTCCAAAAAGTCAGCTTACCAGACAAAGAATGCTATGAATATCCTGGAGACTATCACGACTTCCACCTAGAGGTTAATTACCAAAAAGTACTAGGAGATTTGGTGAATTGGCTAGAAAAGCATTTAGATACAGAAATAGACAATCCATCTGCCAGATGTATGATAAAAATACCTACTTTACAAACTGAAAATTTTACCAGGTAAAGTTTTTCTTTGCGAAAAAGATACAAAGGTTGTCGTTGATCCCCAGCATGTTCTACATTATTATTAGTACAGAAAAGCAGAGTTTAAGGCAATGGCTCTGTAATAGCCTGATGTCTTAAAAACTGATAATCCTGTCTTTAATAGAATCAAATTAAAAGGGTAAATTTAGCAGTCTTCAGGCGTTAGGTATCAAAAGTCGGCATCTGAGACATTACCTCGTCTGGCATTTATTTGGCTGAAGTAGAAAAAGATAATTGATTATTGAATCAAACTGATATCTTGTGAGGATGAACGCTGGTAATTAAAACAAAAGCGGAGGCTCAGTGACAGAGTAAAGCTGGGATTTTTGAATTATTAGTTATTCACCAAATTTGATATTCAAGTCTGTTGATTGACAAAATCATAGTTATCAGAAAATAACTCATAAAAACATCTGATAACTGATAACGAGGGGAAGAATGATAAATTCTTCTGTAATCAAATGTTATCTACAAATAAGACTTATAGAGCGCCTCCTAATTCTGGAGAGGTAATTTTAGGGCGAACTTTGCTTTCTTTATTAGATGAAGCGTGCGATCGCTTTCCTAACCCCAGCGCTTTCAACCAGTTTACAGACAAAGGCTGGGAACCTTTATCTAACCACGAATTGCACACGGCTGCGGCGGAATTGGCTTTAGGCTTGCTGGATTTGGAGCTAGAAAAAGGCGATTGTATTGCTTTACTCATGCACAGCGATGTCAAATTTTGCATTGCTGATATGGGTTCCTTACTCGCAGGTTTGGTAAATGTGCCAATTGATTTAACTCAAACAATTGAACACATTATTTTTATCTTGCAGCACACAGAAGCAAAGGCGCTGATTATTTCTAATTTAGAATTATTGTCTCAAATTCTGCCTTATTTAGAAAATACAACTCATCTCCAGACAATCATAGTTGCTGATGTGCCTGATGATTGGCATCAACAACATAAAATAGGAATGAAAGTCTTTTCATTAGATGAAATTCGCTCTCAAGGTAGAGATAAAAACTCTGAAGTTAGGGTAGAAGCACTCAAAGCCAAAATCATAGCTGATGACTTAGCAACTATTATTTACATTCCGGGAATTACAGGAGAACCTCAAGGGGTAATGCTTACCCATGAAAATCTCTCTGCAAATGCACTCGCAATGTTTACAGGAATTCCTGATTTAAAATTTGGTTCTCAGGAGGTAATTCTTTCTTTTTTACCATTAACGCATGTTTTAGCCCGTGTTTTTGTTTACGGTCATATTAACTATGGGCATAGTATTTATTTTAGTAATGCCAATAAGGTATTAAAACACCTGAAAGAAGTTAAGCCAACAATCTTTGCTACCGTTCCTTTGCTGTTAGAAAAGGTTTATGCAAAGTTGATAGACGTAGGAGATAAACACCCAAAACCGAGTAAAAAAGTAAAAGAAAATTTACCACATCAGCGCGTTACCATCTTACCCTTTAGATTTCCGACTGCAAGTGAGGCGAAAACAGCACTTTCTAACCTGCGAGAAGCTACTTTAAAATTGTCTACCACGGGGAGAAACTTAAAAACGCATTTACTGTCTTCTCGTAATGCGATTTCCACCAGACAACTTTATCTTCCCATATCCCAATCGATGATGAAATGGGCAGTAAAATTAGCTCATAAATATGAATTGGGGAAAAAATTACAACATCACGATGCGTTGATGTTGAAAGTAGCAGATAGTTTTGTATTTTCTCAATGGCGGGCTGTTTTTGGTCGGAATATTAAATATCTACTTAGTGGAGGTGCAGCTTTAAAACCAGAGATTGTAAATTTATTTGCGGTTGCGGGAATGAAAATTTTACAGGGATATGGTTTAACAGAAACTAGTTCAGCCGTAAGTTGTAATCGCAGTCAATTTAATCGTGCTGGAACTGTAGGCGTACCCATTGCGGGTGTAGAAGTTGCGATTGCTGAAGACGGGGAAATTCTTACGAAAAGTCCCTACAATACTCAAGGTTATTACAACAATTCAACAGCAACTCAGCAATTAATTGATGTTCAAGGTTGGTTACATACAGGCGATTTAGGAGAATTTACCCCTGACGGTTTTCTGAAGATTTCTGGTTTAAAGAAAAGTCGGTTTAAACTTTCTACAGGTAAGTATGTCACACCCCAACCGATAGAAAGCAAGCTGGAAAAATCTCCTTTAATAGCGCACGCTGTGACTGTAGGCGCTGATTGTAAGTTTTGTTCGATGCTGATTTTTCCAGATTTAGAAAATTTACATCAACAGGCTATAGCTATTGGAATTGATGTATCAGATGAAGAGTTGCTGCAACATCCTTGTATTATCGCTTTATATCAAGCGTTGGTTGATGAAGCTAATTGTCATTTACCCCATTGGTCGAATGTAAAACGATTCCATCTGATTAATTTTAACCTGAATGTTGAGAATGGTATGTTGACATCAACTCAGGAGGTAAATAGGGTCAAAATTTTAGAGGTGTTTGCTCAAGAAATTAATGCGATGTATGAAGAAAAGAGGGCAGTGAAGGCAGGAAATGTCACAATAGAACAAATAAATGAGTTATGTCCGGCTAATCAGACTTTTTCTTGTCCTACGTTTGCGCAGTCTCTTAATTCGTAATGCTTAGGTGGTGAAGATTATTAAGAAATGAACCGCCAAGTGCGCCAAGTACGCCAAGAGAGGAAATTTATTAGGAGTTTTTGCATTAGTAACGTAATTTTTTGATAAATAAGTCTTTATTCAATCCAAAATCCAAAATCTAAAATCTAAAATCGAAGAAGGAAGGGTGATGTATGTTTAAGCCGTTCCGAACAGCCGCAGTATTAGGTGCGGGGGTGATGGGAACTCAAATCGCCGCCCATTTAGCGAATGCTGGTTTAACAGTTCAATTATTAGATATTGCGGCTAAAGGCGACAATAAAAATGAGATTGTAGAAACGGCTTTTAAAAAAGCACTCAAGCAATCTCCGCCAATTTTATTTACAGAAAAAACAGCGCGACGCATTATTTTGGGCAATTTTGACGAACATTTTCACCGCATTGCTAATGTTGATTGGGTAATTGAAGTTGTCGTGGAAAATCTCGCTATTAAACAAGATTTGATGGCGCGAATTGAAAGTACTATTCGGGATGAGGTTGTAGTATCTACTAATACTAGTGGTTTACCCATCAATCAAATTGCTCAAGGGCGTTCTGAGTCTTTTCGTCAGCGGTTTTTAGGTACTCACTTTTTTAACCCTCCTCGCTATCTTAAATTATTAGAGTTAATTCCTACACCTGATACTGATACGCAAATCCTCGCAAGAATGCAATGGTTCGGGAGGATACATCTAGGTAAAGGTGTGGTAGTAGCTAAAGATACACCCAACTTTATTGCTAACCGCATCGGGATGTATGCAACGATGTTGGGGATTAAGGGTGTGACTGAGCAAGGTTATACAATTGAAGAAATTGATACTTTAACAGGAGTCATCGCCGGACGAGCAAAATCAGCGACATTCCGCACGGCTGATTTGGTAGGTTTGGATACATTGATGTATGTGGCTAGGAACCTTTACCCAGCTATTCCCAACGATGAAAGCCGGGAGGTTTTGCGAGTACCAGCGTTAATGAAAAAACTTGTAGAAACTGGGACGTTAGGTGCAAAAACAGGTCAAGGATTTTACAAAAAGCAAGGTAAGGAAATTCTCTCGATTAATCCGACGACTTTAGCTTATGAAGCAGCGAAACCGTTAGATTTAGGGGATATTGAGGGAATTGGGAAGATTGGTAATTTAGGCGATCGCCTGCGCAAACTCTACCACGATCCTGGTCGTGCTGGTAAATTCTTCCGCCAATCCACCTTGGAAATATTAGGTTACAGCGCCCGTCGCATTCCCGAAATTGCTGATAAACCCGCAGATATTGACAGGGCGATTCGTTGGGGTTTTGGTTGGGAACTCGGCCCCTTTGAAATTTGGGATGTCCTCGGCTTTGAGACTGTATTAGCAGACATGAAAGCGGCTGATATATCTGTGCCAGATTGGGTTGAAAAGATGCATGATAATAGAGTGCATAGTTTCTATCGTCAAGACAGACTATCTTGGGCTGAACAAAAGGTAGTTGAAGCCTGTGCTGTTTGTATTAGCGAACAACCAAAAGCGCCAACAGACGAAATTCTGATACCAGCTATCAAAGAAGATACCAAAAATATCTTGTGGGAAAATTCAGAAGCTTCTTTGTTAGACTTGGGTGATGGAGTCGTTTTATATGAATTTCATTCCAAAGGACATACCCTAACTTTAAAAGTCGTAGAAGGATTAGCTCAAGTCTTAGATATTATCGAGAACAGCGATTACCGGGGTTTAGTCATTGGAAATGAAAGTGCAAACTTCTCTGGTGGCGCGAATTTGGCAGAAATGGCCATGTTGGCGCAGACAGATAACGGTAAAGGGATTGCTGATTTAATCGTTAAATTCCAAGCATTACTGCAACGCATTAAATATTTCCCCAAACCAATTGTTGCAGCGATTGTGGGGCGGGTGTTAGGTGGAGGTTGTGAATTAGTTTTAGCTTGTCCTCATGTGGTAGCAGCAGCAGAGACTTACATCGGATTAGTAGAACTCAGTGTAGGTTTAATTCCTGGCGCTGGTGGGATTATGCGCATGGTTACCTGGGCTAATGACAAAGCCGCTAGTGAATCACCACAAGATATTCAACCCTTCTTAAGGAAAGTATTTGAAACGATTGGGATGGCGAAGGTTTCCAGTAGCGCCTATGAAGGACAAGAATTAGGTTTCCTTTCACCCACAACCAAGATTGTGATGAATTCCGACAGACTTTTATCTGTGGCGAAAGAGGAAGTGCTGTGTTTGGATCGGATAGGTTATACACCACCAACAGAACGTAACGCCATCATGGTGTTAGGGCGTCAGGCGCGGGCGATGTTGGAACATGCGGCCTATGTGATGCAGCAGGGCGGTTATATTTCTGAATATGACCATTATTTAGCAACTCGTTTGGCGTATGTCATGACTGGAGGGGAATTAACTGCGCCTGCGTTGGTTGATGAGGACTATTTATCGAAATTGGAAAGAGAGTCCTTTTTACCATTGTTGCAGCAAGCAAAAACCCAAGAAAGATTTGCTCATACGTTAAAGACAAAGAAGCCTTTGCGGAATTAAGGGTAGAGAGAGTAATAGCAGTTCTATGTGAGTTGTGAGAATTACTTTTTTTATGAACCGCCAAGTACGCCAAGTACGCCAAGAGAAGAAAGAGAGAATTTTCTGAATCATTTAGGACTTATGCACATTGTACAAATTCTTGGCGCTCTTGGCGGCTTGGCGGTTCGATAAATAAACATTTAAAAATAGGTGGGAGTTATTTATGAAAGAAGCCTATATAGTAAGTAGCGTGCGCACGCCTGTAGGAAAAGCGCCACGAGGTACATTACATAATATGCGCCCGGATGATATGGGTGCAGTGGTTGTTAAAGCAGCAATTGAACGAGTTAAAGATTTAGAACCTGTATATATTGATGATGTAATAATGGGTTGTGCTTTCCCGGAAGCAGAACAGGGGTTTAATATTGGACGGTTAATCGCCCAACGTGCAGGGTTACCTGATTCTGTCGCCGGGATGACTGTGAATCGCTTCTGTGCTTCGGGATTGCAAAGTATTGCGATCGCATCTCAAGCAATTATGGCAGGACATGCAGAGGTCATTGTTGCTGGTGGTGCGGAATCGATGAGTTTGATTCCAATGGGAGGACATTATTTAGCGCCTAATCCAGACATGATGGTGGATATACCCAAGGTTTACTGCACGATGGGGATTACAGCCGAAAATGTCATGCAGCATTACGAAATCTCTCGTCAAGAACAGGATGCTTTTGCGCTGCGTTCACACCAAAAGGCTGTGGTTGCTATTAGACAAGGGCGGTTTGCAGAGGAAACTGTACCGCTGACAGTTCAGGAAGTACTCTATGTTGATGGTACTCCCAGAGCGATAGAAAAGGTATTGACGGTAGATGAAGGGCCCCGTCCAGATACCAGTCTGGAAGCCTTGATGAAATTGCAGCCTGTATTTCGCATGGGTGGTGCGGTGACGGCGGGTAATTCATCGCAAATGTCCGATGGTGCAGCTGCTACAGTGGTGATGAGCGATCGCATGGTGCATATGCTCGATGTCCGTCCAATGGGTAAAATGTTAGGTTATGCAGTTGCAGGTGTCGCCCCGGAAATTATGGGTATTGGCCCTGTGGAAGCTGTTCCCAAAGTTTTAAAACAAGTTGGTCTTACTTTAGACGATATCGGCTTAGTCGAACTCAACGAAGCCTTTGCGGCTCAAAGTTTAGCTGTAATTCGCAAACTCGGACTTAATGAAGAGATTGTTAATGTTAACGGTGGTGCGATCGCTTTGGGACATCCCCTCGGTTGTACTGGTGCAAAACTTACAGCTACCTTATTTCACGAAATGAAACGGCGTAGCGTCCGTTATGGTTTGGTGACGATGTGTGTAGGCGGGGGAATGGGTGCTGCGGCGGTGTTTGAGAATTTGATGATTTAATTTTCTTTTTTTAACGCAGAGGGGCGCGAAGGTTAGCGCAAAGTTACGCGGAGGGTTTTTAAGGAAGATTTGCTCTTACTCTCTGCGCCTCTGTGCCTCTGGGTGAGATTTTACAACCTTTATTTATATGGGTGAAAGCATAATGAACTTTATTCATCCAATCATAATAGTTTCAACGCTAGTTTTTCTATTACTATTGCTTGGTTATATCGGTGTTCCTTTGTGGGTTTGGTCGCTTTATTTTGCAGCATTACTAGTAACTGTTCGCGCCCCTATTTGGACTTGGGTGATTTTTGGTGCGATCGCTCTTATTTTCAATATCCCAATTATCCGCCAAAATATCATCACATCACCGTTAATCAAAGCTATTAAAGCCTTTAACTTATTACCCAAAATCTCTGATACTGAACGCGCAGCTATTGAAGCGGGTAATGTTTGGGTAGATGGGGAATTCTTCTCAGGTAAACCAAATTTTCAAAGAATTAATCAAGAACCATATCCTTTAGTTACACCAGAATTGCAAGCGTTTCTTGATGGCCCCGTTGAACAGGTTTGTCGCATGGTGAGTGATTGGGAAATTTACCGTCGCAAAGATTTACCGCCGGAAGTTTGGGATTATCTCAAACAAGAACGCTTTTTAGGGATGATGATTCCCCAAGAGTATGGCGGTTTGGGATTTTCTAATTTCGCCTACAGTAATGTGATGACTAAATTAGCATCGCGTTCTTTTACTCATGTTGCAACTGTGGGCGTAACTAACTCATTAGGCCCTGCAAAATTATTACTCCGCTACGGAACAGAAGAACAGAAAAATTATTACCTACCCCGTCTCGCTAGGGGTGAGGAAATTCCTTGTTTTGCGCTAACAGAACCGACAGCGGGGTCAGATGCAGCTAGTATTAAGTCAGAAGGAACGGTATTTAGAGGTGATGATGGGAAACTGTATCTCAGGTTGAATTGGAAGAAACGATATATTACCTTAGCTGCGATCGCAACTCTTTTAGGACTAGCTTTTAAATTACGCGACCCGGAAAATTACTTAGGCAAAGGTAAAGAAGTTGGCATTACCTGCGTTTTAATCCCCACGGACACACCAGGCGTAATTATGGGTAGAAGACATGACCCAATGGGTGTGCCTTTTTACAATTCTCCTACAGAAGGACATAACGTTATTATTCCTGTTGAGCAAATTATCGGCGGTGTGGAACAGGCTGGTAATGGCTGGAAAATGTTGATGCAAAGTCTAGCCGCAGGTAGGGGAATTAGCTTCCCGGCTAGTTGTACGGGTGTGGCGAAGTTAGTAGCGAGAGTTACCAGCGCCCATGCTGTGGTACGACAACAATTTGGTTTATCGATAGGTCGGTTTGAAGGTGTGGAAGAACCTTTAGCGAGAATTGGCGGTTTGACCTACTTAATGGAAGCAGCGCGAACTTATACCTGTGGTGCGGTAGATAAAGGCGAACAACCTGCGGTAATTTCTGCGATCGCCAAATACAGTTTGACGGAAATTTCCCGCAAAATCATCAACGATGGTATGGATATTATGGGCGGTGCGGGAATTTGCCGAGGCCCCAGAAATTTATTGGCAAATATTTATACAGCAACTCCAATTTCCATTACCGTCGAAGGTGCAAATATTCTCACCCGCACCTTGATGATTTTTGGACAAGGGGCGATTCGCTGTCATCCTTATGTTTATCAGGAAATTACAGCCCTAAGTCAATCAGATGTGACTGCTTTTGATCAAGCTTTCTGGCATCATTTAGGGTTGACGGTGCGTAATACTTTCCGCGCCAAACTTCTCTATCTTACCCGTGGGAATTTAGCAGCTTCACCAGTGTCAGGTGCGACAGCTAAATATTACCGCAAATTACAGTGGGCTGCTGCTACCTTTGCCTTACTGACTGATATTGCCATGTTTTCCTTCGGTGGAACCTTGAAGCGACGAGAGAAACTGACAGGAAGGTTTGCGGATATTCTCACTTGGATGTACTTAGCTACAGCAACCCTAAGACGTTTTGAAGCCGAAGGACGCAAAGCGGAAGATTTACCTTTTGTGCATTGGGCGATGCAATATGCTTTTGCGCAGATGCAGGAAGCGTTTGAGGGGATTTTCCAAAATTTATTTGTACCAGTATTAGGTAATTTCTTGACTTGGTGGTGGCGACTTAATCCCATTGGTTCATTACCTGATGACAAACTTGGTGCTGAAGTTGCGCATAAATTACAAACTCCTGGACAAATACGCGATCGCCTCACCGCAGGTATTCATATTCCCCGCAGCAGCGATGAAGCATTAGGACGTTTGGAAAAAGCTTTTACCTTGTTATCCCAAGCTGAACCACTACTCAAAACTATCAAAAATGCTAGCCATGCAGGGAAATTACCACAGCTAAAACCCGATGAGTTAATTTCCGCAGCCTTGAAAGCTGGGGTAATTAGCGAGAAAGATGTTGAACTCATCTGTGAAGCTGAATTTGCCCGTAATGATGCGATTCAAGTAGATTCGTTTAGCTTAGAGGAGTATATGCAAGGAAGTCAAAGCTTTGGAGATAAAGTAATTAAACCACAGATCCTTTTCTAGGAGCACGGCACCGACAATCTTCTGGTATGTACAATCATCTTACTGATGCCGTGCCCCTACCGCGTGGTCTATTTACCTAAAAATTGCTGTAATTGGGCGATCGCTTCTTTGTGAAAATGGAATGATACTATGTAGTTGGCTCAGACTTAACAGCCGCCTGCTCTGCACCAGTTTTTATCCGAGTGTTAGTGCCTTTGCGAATGCGATCGCTCTTACGCACACCACCAGCCTTGACATATTCGGCGCTGTCTTTGCCGTATTTGCCTGCAACTGACATCAGCATATTTTCACACAAAACGCTCAAGCTTTTTTCTAGCTGTTCAATATCAGTTCTAGAAGCATCAATTACAGACAGAGCATTGTTGTGGGTGTTGAGCTTGTTGCGTAATTGCTCAATTTGTTGTTGCATATTTTGCAGGTTGTTAGAATCGCCAAAGTTAAGATTCGGATCGATAGTTTGCATTCCAGAAACTCTCTGTTGAGCTTTTTCAAGAATGCGAGATGAACGTTTGGGTAGGGTCATAGATTATACTCCTGATGAAATTTTCTCGTACAGCACGGCGTAAAAAAATCAACTTTGTTTTGAATTTTGAACTTCGCTTCGCAGTACTACTGTTAGCTTGTCTTAAAACAGCAATATTCCGGCTCAGGGAAAATCACAAATATTTGGCTTTTTTTAACAATTATTTAGGAATAAATTCTGTAATTATGCGTAATCGATAGCGATCGCCCCTTGGAGTTCCCCAACTTGGTGCAGTCTCTTAGCGCAGAAAATCAACTCGTTGGTTATGAATGCGATCGCCTTCTCTATGAATGAGTACTCATTGATAGACAACCCGATCACGTTGGTCATGAATGCGATCGCCTTCTCTATGGATGGGAACTCATTGATAGACAACCCGATCACGTTGGTTATGAATGTGATCGCCTTCTCTATGGATGAGCGCTCATTGATAGACAACCCGATCACATTGGTTATGAATGCGATCGCCTTCTCTATGGATGAGCGCTCATTGATAGACAACCCGATCACATTGGTTATGAATGCGATCGCCTTCTCTATGGATGAGGTAATTTTTGGAAAGAAGGCTGATTTGGTGTAGATGCTGCATCGGCTGGTGATAGAAATCGCAGTGAAGAGATGGAGTGCGAATCTTACAAGGTTAAGCGATCGCATTTTCTGAGTAGTGAACCGCGATCGCATTTTGTTGAGCAGAGATCGCATTTTCTGGAGTAGTGAACAGCGATCGCATTTTGTCGAGCAGTGATCGCACTCAATACTTTTGAGACTAGATGAATAGTACCAATTATTCACAATTACACCACTAAACCTGTAAATTACGAATTACGAATTATTTCCACCATCGCGCTACATCTATAATGGCACGGGCAATTTCTGCCGTTGCAACTTCACCACCTAATGCAAAGATAACTGGAAACAATGCCTTGATATCTGACAGTAAATTAGGGCGAGTGCGAAGAGATAGCTGATGAAGCGTATCTTGCCAGAGGGGGAAAAGTTTAGCAGATGGTATTTGTGACAGACCGGAAGCTATGATAGTCAGAGCTTTAGAACGAGAATTTTTATCATAAATTTTTCTTGCCGCAGTCAGCGCTTCTGGTAACACTTCTGGTGTTTTATTAGCTATCGAACTTAGGACATCGGCCAGATTTGACTCATCCTGAATCGCCCTTGCTATAGTCAGCGCTTCTGGTAAAACTTCCGGTATTTTGTTGGCTATCAAACTTAAAGCATGAGCGCGATAATAATCATTCTGAGTTGCCCTTGCTGTAGCCAGCGCTTCTGGTAAAACTTCCGGTATTTTGTTGGCTATCAAACTTAAAGCATGAGCGCGATAATCGTGATCCTCAATTGCTCTTGCAACCGCTAGTACTTCTGGCAATACTTCTGGAAGTCGCTCGGCTATTGTAGAAAGGAGATAGACGCGATCATAATGATCTTGAATTTCCTTGGCAGCTGCAAGTATTTCTGGCAAAAAGTGTGGCGGCACTTTTTTGACTATGGTAGCAAGGGTCTGGGCACGTAGATCTTCCTCCTGAATCGCCTTCGCCGCAGCCAGCGCTTCTGACAATACTTCTGGCAGTTGATCGGCTAAGGCTATCAGAGTAGAGGCACGTAAATTCATTTCCTGAATTGCCCTGGCCGCAGCCAGCGCTTCTGGCACTACTTCTGGTACTTTATCGGCTAAGACTACAAGGGCAGAAGCACGTAAATTTGCTTCTTGAATCACCTTGGCCGTAGTCAGTGCTTCTGGCAATACTTCTGATCGTTTGTCTGCTATTGCTACTATGGTAGAGATGCAAGAATACTCATCCTGAATAGCTCTCGCTGTAGCAAGAGCTTCTGGCAAAATTTCTGGTAGTTTATCTGCTAGGTTAGAAAGAGCAGAGGCACGGTAATTTTTATAATGAATCGTCCTGGATGCTGCTAGTGCTTCAGGTAAAACTTCTGGCAGTTTGTCAGCTATTGCAATTAAAGTAGAAGCACGAAAATAATCATTCTGAATTGCCCTTGATGCAGCCAGAGCTTCGGGTAAAACTTCTGGTAGTTTGTCGGCTATGGCTTTCAGAGCAAAAGCGCGAGAATTTCTATTCTCAATTGTTCTAGCAGTTGTCAGTGCTTCTTGAAACAGTTCTGGCAGTTTAGCAGCTAAGGCTATTAACGCAAAAGCACGAGAATTTTTATTCTCAATTGTTCTAGTAGCTGCTAATGCTTCTTGAAACAGTTCTGGTAGTTGATCTGCTAAAGCTATCAGGGCATCAGCACGAGAATTATTATTCTGGATAGCCCTAGTTGCCGCCAGGGCTTCGGGTAAAACTTCTGGTAGTTTTTTGGCTATCGCAATTAAGACATCGGTGCGATTTGACTCATTATGAATTGCTCTTACAACCACTAGCGCCTCTAACAACAACTGTGGCGGTAGTTTGTCAATTAAAGCTCTCAGAACATCAGTGCGATTTGACTCATCTTGAATCGCTTTAGTTGCCGCTAGTACTTCTGGTAACTGCACAGGCGATAGTTTGTTGACTAGAGCTTTTAAAGCATCAGCGCGAAAATACTCATTCTCAATGGTTGTAGACGTAGCCAATGCTTCTGGCAAAACTTCGGGAAGTTTGCCAACTAATGCACTCAAAGTATAGACGCGATCTCTCTCATCCTGAATCGCCCTAGCAGTAACGAGTGCTTCTGACAGTGCTAGTCTTTCTAAATTTGGCGGCAAATAGTTGACTAACTCTGCAAGGGCATTCACTTTCTCTTTTGGTTCTGGGTTTTGCAGGGCATAAGCTAATCCTTGTTCAGGAGTCCACACCTTTTTTTGAACCAGCGCCACCAGCAATTTTAATGGTAAATTAGCTGCCAAACTATTAAGAGAAGCCGTAATCAAAGCATAGCGACACTGCAAACTCACCACTAGTGGCAATGTTGACTCATCCCAATCCACTTCTGCTAATTCCCAAGCATGAGATATATCTGTGATGTAACCCCCAGTTTGCCCCAACTTCTCCCGCGCTTCAAACCAGCCATTATTGCCAGTTGCCGACTCCTCCCGCAATAAAGAGTGAATTTCTTCAACCCGTCCCGCTTTCTCTAAATGCCATACTAAACGCTGATGAATGTAACCATCATCAAGCAAGGTATGCCATAAATTATTGTGGGTTTTCTGCCGATACTTCTCCAACAAAGCAGTATGAGCATCAGCAAGTTTTAAACCTAACCCTGGCAAATCTCCTATCCGCTTTGGCTGTGGCACAGCAGTTAACAAATTACAGGCTAAATCATGGAATAAGTCATGTAACCGATAGGTAGGCGTACCATCAGCAAGGGGTACTCCTGTTAATAACAATGCTTTATTCCGTAAATATTGCAATATCTTGGCAGCATCACGCTCATCCATTGCCCACAGTGTCGCCGCCATCACCTTATTAATGTTCACATCCTCCGGCAACACCCCCAACCAAGCAAAATGCTGCTGCTTTTCTTGAGGCATTCGCTTGACACTCAAGTTTAATGATGCCGTTAAACTCAGGCGTTTTAAACTCGCCTCATCGGTAATTTCCTCTGCTTCCGGTCGGTCAAAACTGGTTAATCTGGCTACCTCTTGCCGAATATCCGCCAATAGTTCATCCCAAGTCGTACCACTAGCAACTTCGGCGGCTGCAAGTTCCAACGCTAGGGGGAGATAACCAACACCTTGAGCTAAATTTTCGGCTGACTGACGTTCTTTACCTGTAATTTCGCGTCTTAATTTCTTCGTCAGCAATGCCATCGCCTGACTTGGTTTCATGATATCCAGGCTGTAGGTATTGGCTGCTAAAGCTTCGGCAATTGCCCCTTCACGAGTTGTGACTAAAATCTGACACCGCAGCCCACCCACATTAAACGCTTGGGCATCTTGCGTATTCCAAGCATCATCCACCACCAGCAACACAGCTTTGTCATAAAGCAGCGTCCGTAAATGATTAGTAGTTGCTTCTACACTGGTAGGTTTAAAGCTATAGTCTCCTAATGCTTGCACCCAGCCACTAATTAAAGACAGCACATCAGGCTGTTGACCTAATGTAGCCCACAAAATCCCATCACAAAACCGAGTTTGTATTTCTGCATCTACTGCTAAAGCTGCGGCTAAGGTCGATTTACCCACAGAACCCAAACCGTGAATCGCCGTAATTACCAAAGTGCGATTATCTTCTGTGAGCAGGCGAGTCTTTAAATCATCGCTGTATTCTGGGCGTTCAACAAAGTGTGCAGGTAATGGTGGCGCTTGAAATATCGCCAGTTTAGTTTGGGGAACAACAGCAACACCCTCATCTTCAGTGTAAATCGCTTCTAGTTCTTTAGATTTCTTTGGTTTGTTGCTTTGCCATACCTTATTAAACTGTATCAGGTTCTTTTGTTTATCCCTTGACCATAGCTTTAATGTAAAGTGCCATAATCGAGAACCCTTGATTTGGGTACGGTTATCTTCCAGAATTTTGACAAAATCCTTGAGCAATTTCAGCGCTTCGCGAATTTGCTCTGTAGTTAACTTATCTGGATATTTGTCTTTTTGCGTCAACCACTCCAAAGTATGCAGAGTTGTTTTTATAGTCAGCTTGGGGTTAGGGCTATCTGCTTGTTTCCAGTCGTACTCAATCTTAAAGTCATCCTCAAATTCCCCAGCCACAAAACTAAGCAACGCCTCTAACAGACGCTTGACTCGCTTTTCATGATCAGGGCCTTTACTAGGTTCTCGCGCCATTGCATTGCCAAAATCGACCAGAAAGTTTGGGGCTACCCCAGTTTAAAACTACTACCCCAAGCTTCTTGAATCCTGATTTTAAAGCATTTCCCCAGAGTTTGGGGTATTTGCTTAAGGACACAACCCCAAAGAGATGCTTTAGCTACCAACTCTTTGAGGTACAAACACATGAAACGCCAACGCCAAGATATTCTCGGTAAAACTATTGCTTTGTTACTGGCAATGCAACTATTCCTAATTGGCTTACAAGCCAAAACCCGTATTGACCGGTGAAAAGGTAATAGTCTGTCAATTTTGTTATTGAGGGGTTTTTGGTAGTGCGGGCATCTTGCCCGCGTGAGCGAGACGCTCACACTACTGTCCCTCATTTCGACCCTGACAGACTAGTAATTAGTAATTGCGAAAGATTACACGGTAGGCGCACGCCGCTATTTATACGTGTCAACTTAAGCTAAAAGCTATATACAGCGCGTGTTGTACAAAAACCCTCGCCCTCATCCCCTCACCCCTTCTCCCCCAGGAGAAGGGGAATTAAATCTCTTGCTCCCCTCTCCTGCTGGGAGAGGGGCTGGGGGTGAGGGCAGAACGTTGTCGCCAAGAGGGTTTCATGTTAAGTTGACACCAATGGCCGCTAGTAACATAGTCAAAGTTCTTCTGCTTCCTGCTTTGTTCACAGAACTATTTCCCGTGTCAACTCCGCGTTAATTGGTTTAACCAGATAAATCCGCAACATATGCCAGATAATAGCGGTAATCGCTGGTACTTTCCGCCAGAACTTGAGAAACTTAGAGCGATCGCTCTTGTTAATCTCTGCCAATTTCTGATTATTTTCAAAACACTGTTCTAATCGCCAGAAAAATTCCGGGTGATTAGTATCTAAAATCAGGGGAAATGCACGGGCGGCGGTATTATTCGTCTCGCGAATCACTTGCTGATTATACTTGCGTGGATGTATACCGATGGATTGGTAAAAACTAGCGCGTTCAAAGACTGTAATTGTATGGGTAACAAACACCGTCAGCAAAAAGAACCGCACCCACAACCGTGCTTTCCAGTTCTGCCATAATTTTGGTTGTGACCTGAGTAATGCTTTAAAAAAATCTCCATGTCGATTCTCATCCTGACACCAACTCTCAAATTTTCGGAAGAGGGGATAGAATTGATATTGGGGATTTTTCTGCAAATGGCGATACATTAAAATATAGCGCCAGTACCCTATTTTCTCCGATAGGTAGACTGTGTAAATAATCCACTCTGGCGGAAAAAATGTATAGGTACGACTTTTGGTCAGATAGCTCAAATCTAAGGAAAGATTAAAATCAGCCATTGATTTATTGAGAAAACCTGCATGGCGTGCTTCATCTCTTGCCATTAATTGGAAAGCTTCTGCCAAAATTGGGTTCTTTTTTTTCAGGCGGCGCGACAGTTCTTTAAACAATAAAAACCCAGAAAATTCGGAAGTACAAGAACGTTCTAAAAAGTCAATAAAAGAACGTCTTGTTTCTCCTTGAATACTATCCCAACATTGTTTAAATTCATCATCTCGCACAAAATGATGGCGGTTATAATCAGCCCTTAGCTCCTCAACAATTGCTAATAACTCAGTCTCATTGGCGGAAATATCTAACTTCTCCATTGCGGCGAAGTCAGTAGTATAAAACCGGGGTGTTAATAATGTTTCCTGCACAGGCGCTTTAATACCTGGCTTCAGCATCTGCGGCTCCGGCGTTTCCAGGGACTTCACCATGCGAATCCTTTAGTAAGTTAATCTCCCAATAGTTATATAAGCATAAAATATTGTTCTGAATAGTTAAGTTCTGCAAATGGGAGGGTTGACGGTTGACACTTCGAGTGAGCTTCAGTGCGGCGCTGTTAACTGTTGACTGTTGACTGTTAACTGTTGACTGTTGTCCCATGCTCAATGCCCCATGCCCATTAATATGTGCCTACACACACAGACAAAGATAAAGAAATATTAATAGCTTAATAGTTATACAAAGAGAAATAGTTAAATAATTTTGGGAGAAAGAAAAATGGCAGCGATGCCTTAGGGCAAGAACCATTGGTTCTAAGCATCGGCATGATATGTGCTGGATAGAGTGATGCGAATCCTGCCTTACCCCAGAATAACAATTCTCAAGCTCTGGCATTGACTGTGAACTGTGGCTCATTTGCCGAGAGTGCTGACGATTGAACATGAAGGAAGCACAAATCTTCAACACCTGCGTAAGTCCTGAGTTCAATAAGTTATTCGATTCACACATGGGAAAAATGCGGACACAAGAGCAGATGAGCGCCTACAGCAGCAGGGTATCTCCCCATATCCTGATTGCTGAGTTTCGGCTCCGCTCAACTACCGCGCAGTCGAAGCATATCCCCATACAAGCAAAAGCCGCAAGGTCGCATTGTCGCATTACTTCGGAGGTTTTGATGGTTTTTCTCTTACCTGGTGTCAAATTCGATCTGGAGATGATCCAAAAGTATGATGCACCTGCACCCAGATACACCAGTTACCCACCTGCTACTGAATTAAGCGAAGCATTCACCTTAGATGATTTACAAAATGCGATCGCAGCTTCAAATCAAAGAAAAACGCCCTTATCTTTATATTTCCACATCCCCTTTTGTCAAAGTGCTTGCTACTTTTGCGGCTGTAATACGGTAATTTCTAACAACAAGAATATTGCCAAACCTTACCTAGTGAATTTGGTTAAAGATATTCAGCAAACCGCAGCTTTAATTGATTCTGAGCGCAAAGTCCTGCAAATTCATTGGGGTGGCGGTACGCCTAATTACTTAGAGCCTGAGCAAGTAGAATTTATCTGGAAACACATTACCCAACACTTTACTATTGACCCTAAAGCGGAAATTTCTATTGAGATTAATCCCCGCTATGTAGATAGAGACTACATTTTATTTCTGAGAAATATTGGGTTTAATCGCATTAGTTTTGGCATTCAAGATTTTAATCACGAAGTTCAAGTAGCAATCAATCGTATCCAGCCGGAGGAAATGCTATTTGATGTCATGAGTTGGATTAGAGAAGCTCAATTTGAAAGTGTAAATGTAGACTTAATTTATGGTTTACCTTACCAAACCCGGCAAACATTTCGGGAAACAATCAAAAAGACAATTGCATTAGATCCTGACCGAATTGTAGTTTTTAATTTTGCTTATATTCCCTGGATTAAACCAGCACAAAAAAATATTCCCGAATCAGCCTTACCCCTACCCCAGGAAAAGTTAGAAATTCTCAAAATGACCATCGAAGAATTAACCAATAATGAGTATATGTTTATTGGGATGGATCATTTTGCTAAATCTAACGATGAATTAGCGATCGCGCAACGCAATGGCACTCTGAAGCGGAACTTCCAAGGCTACACCACCCACGCGGAAACGGAACTTTTTGGGTTTGGTGCTACCTCTATCAGCATGTTAGAAGATGCTTATTTCCAAAATCACAAGCAACTGAAGGAATATTATCAGGCAATTTCTACGGATACTTTGCCTTTGAGTAAAGGTATCAAACTCAATCAAGATGACATTATTAGACGGGATGTCATCATGAGTATTATGTCTCACTTTCAGTTACATAAACAAGACATTGCTGATAAATATCAAATCTGTTTTGATGAATACTTCGCCCACGAATTAGAGATATTAAAGCCTCTAGAAGCTGATGGGCTAGTTAGCATCTCAAAAAACTACATTTTAATTACAGACATTGGTCGCTTGCTGGTGAGAAATATTGCTGTGATTTTCGATAACCACATGAGAGCGAAAGGAAAACACTTCTCACGCGCAATATGAATTAAAGCCAGCAAAGGCCAAATTGTAGGAGCGGGGTCACCCGCCCTTACAAGTTACAAGTTTGGTAAGTTAATGATTGGGATGTTTTTTATTTGCAAGTCGCTAAAAAGTATTACTTCCAAATTTACATGCTCTCAAAAAGTTACTTAGTAACAGCCAAAGGAATCATCTCATCAGCGGATATAACTTCCCAAGCAGTACCTTTGTAACCATAATCAAAAATATCTGGATGTAACAATTCTGCCAAAATTTCTAGAGAATCTACTAACCTTGGCCCTGGACGGTTGAAATAAGAATTACCATCAGTAATGTAGACTCTGCCACTTTGGGCAGCATGGAGTTCTTGCCACTCTGGACGTTGAGTTAACAATCGCGCTTCTTGGCGAGTGCGCTGTAAATCCCAACCACAGGGCATAAAGATAATCACATCTGGATTAGTGATTAGGAGTGTTTCCCAACTTATAGTAGCCGATGGTTGACCTGAGGCGCTAAAGAGAGTTTGTCCTCCTACCAAGTTGACTAATTCAGGAATCCAATTAGCGGCTACCATTAAAGGTTCTATCCATTCGATGCAGGCGACAGTAGGTAATTCTGTTAAAGACAGTCCTTGGATTTTTTGTTGACAAATCTTAACGCGCGCTTCGAGATTTTCCAGCAACTTCACCGAGTCAACTTCAAAGATGTTACCGATCCGCTCGATATCCTGCCAAACATCTTCCAGTAAATTGGGCTGCAAAGAAATAATTTGTGGTGAGGTGTCAATTAGATTGGCAACTGCCTTTTCTACTTCTTGCAGACTCACGGCACATACATCACACTGGTCTTGAGTCACAATATGGGTGGGCTTGACTTGCTCGAGAACCTCAGTGTTGATTTCATAGATACTCAAAGCTGATTGCAATAAATTATTCACCTGATTGTGAATTTCTTGACTGGCGGCCTTGCTATTTAATCGGGCTGCGGTACAAATAGGGCGATTTTGAATTTCTGGAGGATAATCACATTCATGCGATCGCCCAACAATAGCATCAGTCAAACCCAGTGCTGCTAAAATCTCCGTTCCACTGGGAATGAGAGAGACAATTCTTACACTGTTATCTTTCATCGCTCCACCTCTGCAACAGCTGCTCTAATTCAATTGTCGCAAAATATATGCGGTAGCGTATCTCTATCTAAAGGAATACCCCAGTTGGTATTGTCAAGATTGAGCCATAAACTGAGATGTCTGGGTAAAATATTAATCGTCAAAAGGCTTGAATTTATCCGTGAATGATGATAAAGATTTAAAAACCATCTCTGATGTGCGTTCGCTAACTCGCAATAGCGTTTTATGTCTGAAGCAACGTTTGAAGGCATAATGATACACGATCGGGGAATAATTGTAACTGCTAATTATGTCCTGGCAGAAATGACTGGTTATAAAGTTGCAGAACTGATCGGTAAAAATAGCCAAGAACTGATTGCGCTAGAATCACAAGAGTTAATGAAAAAAAATATACTTTCTGGCTCAGAGATTCCTTGTGAAGTCATTGTAGTTAGAAAAGATGGTTCTACCTTTTTGGCAGAACTCCAAGGCAAAGTTATTTCTTACGCAGGTCAAAAAATGCATGTTGTGGGGGCTAGAGATATTACAGAGTGCAAACAGTCCCAAGAGTTGTTACAAATCCGAGAACATGCTCGCAGAAAACAAAGCCAAACACTGGTGCAACTAGCAAGAAGTAAGACATTTCAACAAGGTAATCTCAAGGCAGCCTTCCAAGAGATTACAGAAGCGGCTGCACGTACAATTTCAGTACAGCGAGTAGGCGTTTGGTTATATAACCAAGACCACTCAACCCTAGAATGCATCGATTTGTATGATGTCAGGACAAAACAACACACCTGTGGCTTATCACTGCTAAAAGCCAATTACCCTAATTATTTCCAAGCCTTGGAAGCAGAACGTAGCCTTGCCGCCGACGATGCCATCAACGATAGCAGAACGCAAGAACTATCTCAGTCTTATCTTTGTAAATTAGGAATTGCATCTTTATTGAATGCGCCAATTTGGCTGGGAGGTAGGTTAGTTGGTTTAGTCTCCCATGAACACTGCGGAGAAGTTCGTCAATGGACATTAGAAGAAGAGAATTTTGCCGGCTCGATTGCAGATTTTGTCACCCTTGCCATAGAAGCCAGCGAACGCAACGCCGCAGAAGCCGCACTACGTCAGAGTGAAGCGCAATTTCGGGCAATATTTGAATGTTCTTCTATCGGTATCGGACTGATAGATATGCAAGCACAAATAGTTGATGCGAATCCAGCATTATGTCAAATGCTAGGTTACAGTCGCGATGAATTATGTGGTAAGCAGTTCACAAATTATGTTTCCCCACAAACCGGAGATTTAGAGCTTTTAGAACAATTGATTGTTGGAATTAGTTCAGATCCGCAAAAGTTGCTGGAAAGACATCGCATTGAAATGGAAAGGCTATTTTTACATAAAGAGGGAGGGTTAGTTTGGACTCAGCTATCGGTTTCCGTTATCCCCGATAGTTATGGTAAACCAGAGTTTTTCTTAACTATGATTGAGGATATTACCGAACGCAAGCAAACAGAATTAAAATTGCGTGCATCTCAAGCTGCGGCTGAAGCCGGTAGTCGTGCTAAAAGCGAATTTTTAGCTACGATGAGTCACGAATTGCGTACACCTCTAAACGCAATTATGGGATTATCGCAATTGCTGCAACAAGAAATGGTAGGGCCCCTCAATGAAAAACAAAAAGAATATATTAGTTGTGTATATAGCAGCGGCGAACATTTATTAGCATTAATCAACGATATTCTTGATTTATCGAAAGTAGAAGCAGGTAAAGAGGAACTTTTACTATTACCTTTATTAGTTACAGATATATGTAACTCTGTAATTTCTACCGTTGGCGATCAAGCGTTAGATAAAGGATTGCAAATCAAGAGTATAATTGCTCCCCAAGCTGATATTTGCGTTGCTGATGAGCGACGGATTAAGCAAATGTTACTGAATCTGCTGACTAATGCGATTAAATTTACTGCTAAGGGAGAGGTTTCTTTAGAGGTGGAAAAAGTCAGCGATGGAATTACGTTTACAGTTGCAGATACGGGGATTGGGATTGATGCTAATCAATTTCAATTTTTATTTGAACCTTTTAAACAGCTTGATAGTCGCTTAAATCGTCAATATGAAGGTACTGGTTTAGGTTTAGCTTTAACGCGCAAATTAGCACGGTTACATGGTGGTGATGTGAAAGTAGAATCTACTTTAGGTAAAGGCAGTAGATTTACCATTTTTCTCCCGGATCAACCATATTCGGTGGATGAGGATAGTAGATGTTAATAATTCAAAATTAAAGACATTTATAAGTAGGGTGTGTTGTCGCACAGCGCAACGCACCAATGCATAATTAATAATTTAAGGTGCGTTAGCTTACTGAATAACACACCCTACCAATAATTTATATTTACTTAGATGAATTCATACCAATTTAAATAGTGTTTGCGGCACATCAATATATTCTAGAGGGCATGGCAATGCCAATGCCCCTACCATCTGTCGCATTCTTTTTTCAAATTGGTATCACTGTTTTAACTACCAACTTTTAACACCACCAGGACTATTACTGCCATTATTACTATCAGGCCACGTACGCGCCCCGCCTACTACTATTTCTAAATCGCGATCGCTGAGTTCTGTTAAGTTTGGTAACTGTTTAATTGTGTTATTTTGTGTTTTTGTTAATCGCATTGTTGATTGATATCTCTGGATACATTTGTTTATAAATTAACGTCATTTTTTACAGATTGAAAAGACTTAGAAGCGCTTATTTACAGAATTTTTACGCTGATAAGCATCTTTATAAGAAATATTTTTTCTTGCCGTAAATTTACTAGGAATTTAGGCATACTTGTTTTTTTTGAAAAGTTAGATTATATATCTTTATATTATTATGATAATTTCTTTTTCATTTTTACATGCGGAATATCCGCTTCTATAAAGATTTCTCCTTCGGGTATAAAACCTAAATTTTCATATAAACTTTTGATATATGCTTGGGCATGAACTACAATTTCGGGGATATTTTGATTAGCAATAACTTTTATTGCTTGTTCCATCAGTTGTTTAGCAATACCTTTTCCTCTGGCGTGAGATAAAACAGCGAGTCTTTCTATTTTGGCTGTTTGATTATCTAAATATCTAATTCTCGTAGTACCGACAGCTTCCTGATTTAAATAAGCAATTAAATGTTGAGATGTTTCATCTTTACCATCAAATTCTAGGGCAGAATCTACTCCTTGTTCTTGTTGAAATACGGCGATTCTAATTGATTTGATTGCTGTAAATTCCTCTGGAGATTCAACTGTTTTAATGATTAAATCTCTGTTTGCCATTTCTCTGCGTTCTCTGTGTCTCTGTGGTTCAATAAAGCAAAGTTAAGGGCGGGGAAACCCCGCCCCTACGTTAATCTGCGCCTTCGATTGGTGCGAAACCTTGGCGTTGAATGTTTTCTGTGATGGTGCGCGGTTCTAGGAATTGTAGCAGGTAGTCGGGGCCGCCTGCTTTGGAACCAACCCCAGAAAGATTGAAGCCACCAAAGGGTTGACGGGCAACGATCGCACCTGTGATGGTACGGTTAATGTATAAATTCCCGACTTCAAATTCTTGCTGTGCTTGCTGGATGTGGGATGGGGTGCGCGAATACAGTCCCCCGGTTAAAGCATAGTTAGTACCGTTAGCTACGGCTAATGCTTCCTCAAAGTTTTTGACGCGAATTACAGCGAGTACAGGGCCAAATATTTCTTGTTGAGCAATTATCCCATTGGGCGGGACTTCACTAAAGATAACCGGGCCGATAAAATATCCTTGTGCTGGTGCTGGTAACTCTAAAGCTAATTTTGCTTCTGATTTCCCTTTTTCAATATACTCGCGAATGCGATCGCGGGCGTTGGCATCAATTACCGGGCCGACTTGGGTACCGGGTAACTCGGTTTCGCCAATATTTAAGGATTTTGTGGCTTCTACTAACCTTTCCACAAAGCTATCATAAATTGATTCCAGGACAATCACCCGCGAACAAGCAGAACATTTTTGTCCGCTATAACCAAAGGCTGATTGCACTACCCCGACAACAGCTTGGTCTAAATCGGCACTTTCATCCACAATGATGGCATTCTTCCCACCCATCTCAGCAATGACTCGCTTCATGTGCTTTTGACCGGGTTTGAGGATAGAAGCTTCTGCGTAAATTCTACAACCAACTTCTTGAGAGCCAGTAAAAGCAATTACATGGGTATCGGGATGATTTACCAAATATGCACCAACTTGGGAACCTTTACCGGGTACATATTGATAAACATCTTGGGGAATCCCTGCTTCTACTAAAATTTCTGTGAGTTTGGCGGTAATTACCGAAGATGTTTCTGCCGGTTTGAGGAGAGTACAATTACCAGCAACTAATGCTGCTACAGTCATACCACATGCGATCGCTAACGGGAAATTCCAAGGCGAAATTACTACTGCAATTCCTCGTGGTTGGTAAATATAACGGTTGGTTTCTCCCGAAACATCATAATTTACCCCTTTATCCAACCGTTCCATTTCATCGGCGTAGTACTTACAAAAGTCTATCGCCTCAGAAACCTCTGCATCTGCTTCCTTTACCGGCTTCCCAACTTCCAACACAATCCAAGCCGAAAGTTCAGCGCGACGTTGTTCCATCAAATCCCCAGCTTTGCGTAAAATATCCGCGCGTTGCTTCGCTGGAGTTTTCCGCCAAGCAGGAAAAGCCGCCTTTGCTGCTTTCATCGCCTGTTCAGCTTGTTCAATACTAATCAGTCCAACCTTACCAATTACCTGACTAAAATTAGAAGGGTTGAGAGAATCAATAAATATGGAAGTGTTAGCGTACTCACCATTAATCAACGGTAAATAAGTCCTTCCCAACTGCTGATGAACCGCCGCAAAAACCGCAGCAGACTTCCTTCTCGCCTCCTCCTCAGCATAATCAGTATCCGCCGCACCCACAAATCCTGCTTCTTCCTCTCTGCGCCTCTGCGTCTCTGCGTGAGCCAAATCCACCTTCGGCGGCGCTATCAATTCCTCAACAGGTCTATTCTCCAAATTTTGCCTTAAAAACGAACTATTCGCCGTATTTTCCAACAAACGCCGAATTAAATAAGCCATCCCCGGTAATAAATCGCCGTAGGGACAATAAACGCGAACTCGGTAACCCTTATCCACCAAAGCCTTCGCCAGTTTATCGCCCATACCGTAGAGAACTTGCATTTCAAAACAACGGCGGGGAACTTGTAAACTTTCGGCTATGGCAATAGCTCTAGCTTGCGATCGCACATTATGACTACCAATGGCAGCATACACATATTGATGATTCTCTAGCAATAGCTGAGTTATCGCCTCAAAGTTAGCATCGCTGGCGGCTTTGTCATTATATACAGGCTGAGGCCAATGTTTTTGGGCAGCTTTAATAGTTTCCTGATCCCAATATGCGCCTTTAACTAAACGAATTGTTAAAGGATAACCGCGCTGTTTCAACCAAGCGATGACATCTCTAGCATCTTGCTCGCTATCGCGTAAATATGCTTGGATGGTAATGCCAATATCTGTTCTTTGCCTAAACTCTTCCTCCATTAATAAATTTTTCAGGATGTGAAGAGTTATATCTTTATAAGCATACTGTTCCATATCAAAATGAACAGCTGCCCCTAATTCTTTAGCATGACGTAAAAGAGTACGAATGTGATCGCTAACTCTCGCCTCGCTACCCTCAGCATCTAAAGGATCGAATTGGGAATAAAACGCCGTTAACTTTACAGAAACCTGGACTTTTGCTAGCTGTTCCCCATCCGCTTCATCAATTGCGGGAATTGTTTTCCAATTTTGCGCAGCAGCTACCAATTGGGTAATTAATTCTGAATAGCGTTCTAAGTAAGATTTAGCTTCTGTTTCTGTAATTACCGCTTCACCAAGTAAATCAATGGTGAAAGCCATTTTTTCTTTACGTAACCGTTCAACAGTTTTGATAACTTGTGTAATATTTTCCCCAGCAATATATTTATGAGCGAGAGTTTCAACAGCTGTTGCAACTGTTGTGGCTGCGACTTGTCCCGGCATAGAATCAGGGTTAGCAAAATTCAGCATTCCCTTTAAAGCTGCGGGTAATTCTACAGATTCATCCCCTAAATATTCTTGTAAATGGGCAGCAATTTCCGGTTTGCTGCGTAAAGCTGGTAATGTATCGATAAAGCGAAATAATTGCACCCGTAAACCTGGATTGCTCATCGCCCAACCTAGTAATTTATCATCCCAGCGCATTTGATCGCGCAGGGAAGCAAAAAACGAGCGATTTTCTTGGGTTACTTCTAGAAGTTGTTTAGCAATTTCTTGGGTTTTAGCTTCGTAGGTGCTGGTTTGTACTTGTAATACCACGGATAGTAAACTCCTAATTCCAGGTAAGGCTTGTAATTCCAAGCCTCTGTATTCTATTTTGACTCTTAGATTTTGTACTCACCATATTTCCAGAGTGTAAAGTTCACTTCAGGAATCGCCAAACAGATATGCTACCCAATCGTGGTAGAAATTGGGGAGAGTTAGAGAAAAATCACATGATTAACAATCAGCCAGTGGATCTACCTTATTTTGACCAGTTATTAGCAGACATTGGTAAAGGAAATACAGAAGTTATCAAAGCTTTTGGTCTGCATGTACACTGGGGTTATTGGGCGAATCCTGCATTAGCAGATGGTTCCATTGATGACTTTGCTACCGCCGCAGAAAATTTAACCAGAAAAGTCTGCGATGCTGGTGGTGCTGCGCATGGACAAAGTATTTTAGATTGTGGTTGTGGCTTTGGGGGGACTATTGCCAGTTTAAGCGATCGCTTCCATCACTTACAGCTAACTGGTGTAAATATTGACAATCGCCAACTCGAAAGAGCGAGAGATCAAGTTAAACCCCGCAACCACAACCAGATAAAATTTGTCCAGGGAGATGCTTGTCAGCTAAGTTTTGCCGATAATTCCTTTGATTTAGTCTTAGCTGTTGAATGTATCTTCCATTTTCCCAGTCGGGAGCGTTTTTTCCAGGAAGCGTGGCGAGTTCTCAAACCAGGCGGAAAACTCGCTATCTGTGACTTTGTTCCCCAAGACTTTGTCAGTCCCCTGATGAAGATTGGCGGAAAAGTACTGCGCCCAGTAATTGGTAATACATACGGACAAGTTGATAGTACTTTTACCCTTTCTGATTACCGTCAACTAGCTAAAAATACAGGCTTTAAATCACTCATTGAAGAAGACATTACTACCAATACTATACCTACCTATCCACTGCTAAGACGACTGCAAACGGAAACAGGAAATCCAGAATCGGCAAATTCTACCTTTGTGACTGAAATCATCAGTCGCTTAGGAATCCTGCGTTATTTGATTCTGTCTTTTCAAAAGTAAAAAATACTAAGAGAAAATAACAATTCAAAATTCAAAAATATGGTGGGCAATACCCACCATACAAATACTAAATCATTTGTGAAATTTACCAACTCTCAGTTTTTTTTCTTATCCTTGGCGTTCTTGGCGTTCTTGGCGGTTCATTAAAAAAATACAGCAGATTTCAGGTAAATGCGCGCTTCGGGGCATGGCAGTGCCAGTGCCCCTACAATCAACGATATAATCTGTACTTCACCAACTAGCAATCTGCTGTATTTTCACAATTCAGATAGGATTGCTATATGCACCAAGAAATCTTACACAATATTTTATTATCTCGCTGGCAAGAAACAATTAAACATTTACCATTTAATCAAATAGCTGCTAATCAAATATTTAATGACATAATCACAGCCTATTCTACTCCTGACCGTTACTACCATACATGCAAACATCTTCTACACATTCTCATTACTATTGATAATCTAAAAACCTATACTAAAAACCTCCAAGCTGTACAACTTGCCGCTTGGTTTCATGATATAATCTATGATACCTCTGCTAAAGATAATGAAAAAAAAAGTGCAGAATATGCTGGTGAATTATTGCCAAATTTAGGTTTGAAAAATAACAATATTTCTGATATTCAAAATCTGATTTTGCATACCAAACACCATCAAGCGGCTGCGGATGATGTTGATAGCCAAGTCTTACTCGATGCAGATTTAGCAATATTAGCTGCTGACTCAATACAATATCAGGAATACGCCACAGCCATCCGCCAAGAATATGCATGGGTTCCACAAGCTGAGTATATTGTAGGTCGCCAGCAAGTTTTAGAGCGATTTTTACAACGCGATCGCATTTATTTTACCCCCTTGATGTATGCAACCGCCGAAGAAATTGCCCGCCGCAATCTTCAGCAGGAAATTGAGTATCTGCAAGAGAAAGGGGATAAGGCGGAAAAATAACTATTCTCAATGCCCAATGCCCAATGCCCAATGCCCTATGCCCCATGCCCAATATCAGCCCGTCTGCGCAAAACTTCCAGCAGTTTTAAAAATGTTGGCGGTGGGGGTGCTGTAACTTCAATGAGGTTTGCTGATAGGGGATGCTGTAACTTGAGTCGCCAAGCATGTAAGGCTTGTCCTGGTAAATTTACACCCACGGAACGACCAGAACCATAAACAGGGTCGCCAACTATGGGGTGTCCTATCTTGGCGCTGTGGACGCGGATTTGATGGGTGCGTCCGGTTTCGAGTTGGAAGTGAATTAAGGTATAGTTTCCCAGCCTTTCTTGAATTTGCCAATGGGTGACAGCATTACGTCCGCCTTCTTCAATGGGAACTACAGCCATTTTTTTGCGGTCTTGGCGGTGACGACCAACGGGTAAATCTATCGTACCACTTTCGGTTTTTGGCGCACCATAAACTACGCCTAAATATTCTCGTCTGGCTGTTTTGGCTTGGAGTTGGGCTTGCAAATGTTGATAGGCGATATCTGTTTTGGCGATCGCGATCGCGCCTGTTGTATCCTTATCTAAACGATGGACAATTCCCGGACGCTGTACGCCCCCAATTCCAGGGAGGTTGGGACAATGGGCTAATAAGGCATTAACTAAGGTACCATCAGGATGACCGGGCGCAGGATGAACAACTAAACCTGCGGGTTTGTTGAGAATTATAATTTGGTCATCTTCATAGAGAATATCTAAAGCAATAGCTTCTGCTTGCAGTTGGTGCGGTTGGGCTGCGGGAATTTCTAAATAAATGCGATCGCCTACTTTCACATTAATTTTTTTGGACGTACAAACTGTACCATTAAGTTGGACATTACCTTGTTCAATTAACTGTTGAATTCGGGAACGTGATAAATCAGGTAATTCTTGCGAAAGGTAGCGATCGAGGCGTTCGCTGTTGGCTTGGACTTGTAAATTAAATTCGCTCACAATTTATCTGAATTAATTCCCCTATCTTGAAGTGCTGCAAGTTGAGTTGATGTTAATTAATTCTAACAAATCAAAGCTTTTTTTCGGCGCTCGATTATAACTAATAAATCTTATTTAGCTATGAGGTGTCTCACCCCTCAGCGAACTAGCAATAATTTCTCTATAATTTCTAGGGCTAAATTTTATTTAACTTCTGATAAAAATTTTAACTTGTCTGTTGTTGGATTCTTGCATAAATATGCTTTAATAACTAAAAACTGATAATTCACTGTACATTTTTGACAGATCCCCATAGCAATCATTAAATAAATTTTTTTTCATATTTCCCAGATTTACTTATTATAAATTTCACATATTTTCTGTTCCAGTTTCTAAATTTTGCAGTAACCTAGTTTTTATTGAGCAAATTAATTAATATCTACCATTAAGCTGAAAAACCTTATATTTCAGCCACTTGCTATGTAAATCTCCTTTAATCTCTCACATCAGCCTATGGATCAATAAAAACTGCAAAAATTTCCTTGTAGGCGCTACTAACATCAATTTTTGTATGTTGTTGGAGTATCAAATCTAGATACACCAATTAAATGCAGAAAACAAGCCTCAGGAAAGGTAGCAAACTGAATTGAGAATAGCTATGTAATGCTGGGAATTTCCTGATAAATTCGAGAATTTAGCACTTAATATCATGCATATTAGCTAATTTCCTCTCATAACAGTTAAATCTGCTGAATGCTTGTAAAAGACTTAGTTTCTGCCAAGTCGGTCACGATACAATCTAATTCGCACAAACATCGCCTAAAATTTTAACTGACTCATCTTCGCTGCCTTAATGTGCATCTAAATTGCGCATTATTTAGCGGAAACTATCATCTACCTATTGTTTTGTGTCACCACAGAACATAACTTTCGTGAGTCAAGGTACAGTTTAAATGCGTCGCCTTTTATTGTAAAAGTAATAATTTTATCCCAGTAGACAGAGAAAATCTCCACAATCTCCCCCTGGAATAAAATTATTTAAGACTTACGCAATTGGCTTCATAAATCAAGGCGGAGGTTGTCAAAAGTCCACTGTGGACTATGGAATATTGACAGTCTCAACCAGAAATTAGCAGACACTTACGTAAGCCGGATCATCAATTGGTTCTTCACTTAGTTACAATAAATACGGCGAGTTTAAATGGAGCTAAAGCCAAGGCTGAATTAGCTGCAATCTAAGAGCGTAAAAACTCCTACCAGTAGCGCTGTATTTGGCTTCACACTGTGAAGGCGATACTCTACTTGTAAGGATTTGCGTAACTGCGATTTGAGCTAGATTAGCCAAAGATACAGAAAGTAAAGCTGATTTTTGGAATACTGTTTCCTAGCTACGAGTATAGCCATTTTGCTATTTTGCGATCGCATGGCTGTTTTACTTCAGCACGAGTGCAGGTTAATGCACTATAGTGTGACAGGGAGTGGGGAGTTGGAGATTGGGCAAATTGCCTACACTCATGCAATTGTCAAGCGCTATGTTTAACTGAAGGCGCTTGTGACTTTATCCCTGTGATGCTGAGAAAGGGTTTCCACAAAATTCAACTGCAAATATTGCTTTTATATTAGAGCCGTTCCCAATGAAGACACTTCCTATTAGTAGATATCGGTTTTTTCAAAAGATTCAGCCCCTATCGCTTTTAAAAAAAATCACTAATAAGTCTGTTACCGGATGCTTACAAGTATTTAGTACATCAGGTTCTTGGTCAATATATATAGATGAAGGTAAACTCATATATGCTTGCTATTCCGAAAAAATGTTTGAGCCGCTTTATCGGAACTTGCAGCGTTTAAGTAAGCAAATTCCCACGATTCCCCAAAAAATTGACGAGCAGTTACGTGCGATATTTGAAACGGGAATTGACAATCAAGCCATACCAAATCCAGATTATCTAGCTATTTGTTGGTTAGTCAATCAAAAGTACATCAGTGCGACCCATGCAGGAATTTTAATTGAACAATTAGCCCTAGAAGTTTTAGAATCATTTTTGCAAATAGAAGAAGGTAGTTACGAATTTATTCCCGAAAGCTTTTTAGATGATTTACCCAAATTTTGCCATTTAAATTTGCGCCTACTAGTTGAACAATGTCAACGATATCGGGGTGAATCTGTTGGGCGCGTATCCACACCAGGAGGAAATTTCTCTTCCCCAAATTCTCGCCAAAAAGTATCCCAACCTGCTGTGAAAGTTCCATCATCATTGAGTAATCCTAGCACTCAGGTAGCAGAAAGACCTCACTATATGCCGAATTATGGTTATAACCGCGGTCATAGTGTAGAACAAGTTTCTCCTCCTACTAATGACAAAAAAATCTACACAATTTTTTGCATTGATGATAGCCCCAGTGTATTGAATATCATCAAAAACTTTTTGGATGAGCAAATGTTTTCTGTTGTCGGTGTCACCGATTCCTTAAAAGCTTTAATGGAAATTCTCCGCACCAAACCAGACTTAATTTTATTAGACATTACCATGCCCAATTTAGATGGGTATGAGTTATGCTCCCTATTGCGAAAACATTCACAATTCAAAAACACACCTGTAATCATGGTGACGGGAAAAACCGGGTTAATTGATAGAGCCAAAGCCAAAATGGTGAAAGCTTCAGGTTATTTAACCAAACCTTTTACCCAAGGAGATTTACTCAAAACAATCTTTCAGCACATGGTGTAAGCATGGTGTAAGCAAGTGGTGTAATTTCCAAATCAGCAGTATAACCATACCAAGCCAACATATTTATGTGGGGGGTTGAGGGTTGAGTATTACTTGGGCTGGGAAAATTTTGATTATCAAAGATTCTTTGCGAGATTGGCAAATAATCAGTCATTATCTCGAAGATTGGGGTTACAAAATAATTAAAGCTTCTCATGCTCAAGAGGCTTTAGAAATAGCGTTAGAAGAAAAACCAGATGCGATAGTTACCGACGTAGTGAGTCCACAAAAGAGCGGTTTTGAATTATGCCGCTTTTTGAAAATCCATTTAACTCATCAAAAAGTGCCAATAGTTGTCTGTAGCAATAAAAATCAGGCAATTGATAATTTATGGGCGAGGAAACAAGGTGCCGATGTTTATTTAACTAAGCCTTTTACTCCTGAAGATTTACTGA
The DNA here is from genome assembly GCF_014697075.1 of Tolypothrix sp. FACHB-123. Classification (GTDB taxonomy): domain Bacteria; phylum Cyanobacteriota; class Cyanobacteriia; order Cyanobacteriales; family Nostocaceae; genus Aulosira. The sequence continues at coordinate 83,161 of NZ_JACJRE010000026.1, forward strand.
GGGCAATTCAATCAGCAACCAGGTGGAATTGTATTGTATCACGAATAGTGACATTTTAACAATAGGTTATTGGGCATTAGTCCATAATTTATCTCCCCTGCTCCCTGCTCCCTGCCCCCTGCCCTCACTTTGGACGACAGTCAGATAAAATACTGTGCATGTTCACGACTGTGCCAATAACGGCGATCGCAGGGGCTTCAAATCCGGTTTTTTCGACTTGCTCAACTATTGTGCCGATTTTGCCAATTAATTCTTCTTGATCTGGGCGCGTACCCCAACGGACTAAACCAATTGGCGTGTCTAAACTTAAGCCGGCGGCGGTCAATTGCTCGACAATATAAGGTAAATTGTGAATCCCCATGTAAATTACAATCGTCTCTGAACCTTGAGCGATCGCACTCCAATTAATGCTCGGTCTATACTTACCTGCTGACTCGTGTCCAGTTACAAAAGTTACAGAAGAACTATACAGCCTATGGGTTAAGGGAATACCTGCATAGGCTGGGGCGGCGATACCCGATGTAATTCCGGGCACAACTTCTACAAAAATTCCCGCTTCTACCAACTCTGCCATTTCCTCGCCACCGCGACCGAAAATAAACGGATCGCCACCTTTGAGGCGTACAACTATGGCATGTTCTTGAGCTTTTTCAATTAGCAGCTTGGTTGTATCTTCTTGTAATAGCGAATGTCTTCCCATCCGCTTACCCGCATTGATTTGTTCTGCTTGGGGGTTAATCATCGCCAAAATTGCGGGACTCACCAATGCATCATAAATCACAACATCGGCACATTCCAGCAGACCTTTACCTTTGAGCGTCATTAGCCCTGGATCTCCAGGCCCCGCACCTAACAAATAAACTTTTCCCAAAAACTTGTTCTCCTGCGTATCTGTGGCGTTCATGTATTAATTGTATCCCAAATTAGCTGGGCTAATTCTTGTGTATTGGCACCCAAGGGCGGTGCTAAATAAAAATTTACAAGGGGAAATTGTAATTTTAGCGTGTCTATCGATTGGGCGATCGCATCAGTGATGCTACCGGGGAATAAAAAGTATGGCAAAATTGCAATTTCTCTTTTACCAACAGCAATCAAATCTTTAACTTTTGATTCTAAACTCGGAGTTATAGACCAATAAGCGACAACTGCACCTAAATCTTGTGCCATTGCTTCTACTTGCTCTTGAGAGCTAGGGCGACGGCTACCATGTGCTAAAATAATCCATGTAGCTGTATTTTTTTGCGTGATTTGCTTGGCGAGTAAGCATTTTAAATTTGGGTGAGTGCCTATATATGGTTGTAAGTCCACAATCATATCTTGACCAAGGGCTTGTTGTGCTAATGCTATTTCATCGGGAACATCTTTCATCACATGGACTCCCGGCGCGAGAAACAGGGGTATCACCTGGAGGCGATTGTACCCAGCAGCTAAAGCAGTGACAGCAAATTTTTTAATCTGCTCGTGCAAAGGTTCCGGCTGAAGTTCTAAACAAGCACTGTCAAATATATCTTCTTTTACTTGCTCTCGTATCAACCCCAGCAACTGCTGGATAGCAATTTCCGGACGGGGATCGCGACTTCCGTGAGATACCAGCAGATATGCAGAGGACATGGGCAAGGGTTGAAGTTTTAGTAGTTCTTCATAATATGTTACTAAATATTAAGTACGCGAACGCATTTTCCGCGAATCCCGCTTACCGCAAGGAACTGAAGTTCCTTGCTAATAGCCAAAGTCATCTAAAGATGGCTAAATATGCTCAAAATCTTGAGTCTACTTTAGTAGGGGCGGGTTCACAGATATGCTCCAATAATTCACGACTATCTCGCTTAACCCGCCCCTACTTGGACTATTAGCCTCTTCATTCATTCTCAGGCGGATAGCAAAGCTAAGACAAAGGCTATTTTTAACTTAAAAAAACACGTATGGGTTTCCCCGCCCTTTGCGACAACCCAGAAATAAATTAATTAGACACAAGCGTAATTCGATTAGCTCAACCCATTTATAAGTTTCATACAAGCGTTAATCAATTAGCTCAACCGATTTATAAGTTTTATTTAAGCGTAATTCAATTAGCTCAACCCATTTATAAGTTTTATTTAAGCGTAATTCGATTAGCTATAAGCATTTATCGATTAGCTCAACTCATTTCTAAGTTTCATTTAAGCGTAATTCGATTAGCTCAACCCGTTTATAAGTTTTATTTAAGCGTAATTCGATTAGCTATAAGCATTTATCGATTAGCTCAACTCATTTCTAAGTTTCATTTAAGCGAAATTTGATTGGATCAACGTATATATTGATTTTGTCTGAGCATTTACGAAAAATACCTATCCATGTCAAATTTAGCTCAACCCCAATCCTAGGACTGCATTGATTAATCTAAAATCCAAAATCTAAAATCTAAAATCTAAAATCGCTTAACAGTTCGCCAATTTTGCATTTAACGCACTCATATGTCGCCACAACTGAGTCCCAGCAGCCCAAGCATGAGAGGGTAAATGTCCTGGCGGTGCTGACAAGCGAAAGGATAATTGCTGTCCAGAAGAGGTAGCCAACACTAAATTCCAGCCAATAGCAGTGCAAAACTTGCCATAATCACCGTCTACGCTGTCATAAATTTGCTTCTGAATGCTAAAACCAAACCGTCCTTTACTATATTTTTTCCACAATTCGTCAATTATTTCTAAATCTTCACAAGGAAAATTTTCAATATCGCTAGTAAATAGATAACTGCCTATAGGCTTTTTAATAGCTTGGCACATCAGCGCCCAAGTTTGTTTATCTGCTGCTTGCCATTGTCGTAAAACTAGTAAATCTCTCAGGTGATGATAATCAACGCCAAATGGAGATTTTAAATTATCACCTGGCTTTGGCTTCCCAGCTTGGGAAGACTCAAGTTTGATGGCGCAGTTGAGTGCTACTAAGGCTTCCGCCGCCGATTTGTAGCGTTGAGGAAGGGAATTTTGGACTAGTTTATCGAGAATTGCGGCTAGGCGATTGCTGACCGCATCCTTATTTAAAATATAATCGCGCCACACCCAGCGATCGCTCGTTTCATCAAACAAATCAAAGGGAGAAATCCCCGTTAATAAGTAAATACAACTCACCCCTAAACCGTAAAGGTCGCTGGCTGGAAGCGCTTTCCCCCGCATTTGTTCCGGAGCCATATATCCGGGACTTCCCACCGTTGTCCCCGTGTAAAGCAAAGCTGTAGCTGTAATTTGTTTCGCCACACCAAAGTCAATCAACACCAAATCCTTCCCAGTTCCCCCAACAGCGGATCTACGCATGATATTTGCTGGCTTAATATCCCGATGGATAACTTGGCGGACATGAATAAATTGCAGCACTGGTAACAATTGCTGAAGAATTTCCCAAATTTGCGCCTCGCTAAAAAGTCCTTGGGTTTCTAATTCCTCTGCTAAAGTCTTCCCAGGAATCCATTCTTCCACCAAATATAAATCGGTGTCTAATTCAAAGTATTCCAGCAGTTGGGGAATTTGGGGATGCTGCAACTCACCCAAGCGGACTGCTTCTTGACGAAATAATTCTACCGCCTTCTCAAAGCTTTTCCCCGTTGCACTTTCACAGCAGAATTGTTTAATTACACAATGGGATTTGGTGGGATCTTGCTCATCCACAGCTAAAAAAGTTATGCCAAAACCACCGCGTCCAATCAAATGTAGCAAATGATAGCGGTCTTTGAGCAACAATTGTTTACCACATCTAATACAAAATCTGGCTGTGTCAACATTGTGGGGATATAAACAGTCAATATTAGGACAGAGTTTCATTACAAGGTAGAGCTTTCCTTGGGTCTACATAAAAGTATTCCCAACTAATTCCCGATTCTCCCCTTGTATCTAACTCTATCGCTGTTGTGCCGAGTAGGTATAAAAGTTATTAAACGCACCTACTGTCTCAAATTTGTAAGAAGGTATCAACGAACTCACTTTTAAGTCTGTTTGATAAATACTAAATAGCAGATAATCCTGTCTTTGTGTAGTCGCGGCAATAATGTCCCGCATTTGGGGGTTAATCGAATCTACAGTTTTTACACAATTAAACTTGACTAAACTTTCGAGAATACCCTGAGTTTTCTGGCAAACATCGGTTTTTAAATATTGTGTCAACCGTTGCACGGCATAGTCTTGATATTCCACCTGAGTCGGATTTGTCTTCGCCATGATCGCTCCCAAAACGGCTAGAGCTGCGGCTCCTAAACATGCAATAATTGTTGATGTTTTCATGTTTTTCAGCTATGATTTGTGTTGGTCATCAGACTGCAAATTAACTGAGTCCGTTCCAATAAAAAAAATTCTCTGGATCAAATTAGCACAGACGTGTTATACTCAGGTAGTTAATGGCGAGCGTAGCCAAGTGGTTAAGGCAGTGGTTTGTGGTACCACCATTCGTGGGTTCGAGTCCCATCGTTCGCCCTCTAAAAAAATAGACTTATACATTCTCACTAATTGGTCAGAAATAGACTGTTGTGAGCAATACTAACATGGGCATTGGGCATGGGGCATTGCTTAACAGTCAACCGTCAACCAATTGCCTTATAGTAGTTTCCAATTGTTTAAGTTTGACGGGTTTGGCAAGGTAATCATTAGCGCCAGCAGTAAGACAACGATCGCGATCGCCTGACATGGCTAAAGCGGTCAGGGCGATGATGGGGATATGGGCGATTTGACTATCTTGACGAATGCAGGCGATCGCTTCTAATCCATCTAATCTTGGCATTTGAATGTCCATGAGAATAATATCGGGATGTTGGCTTTGGGCAATTGCGATCGCTTCTGCTCCATTGTGAGCCACCAACAACCGGAAGCCTCTAGCTATCAGGTATTGGGAAATGGTGGTGATATTGTCTTCGTTATCTTCTGCCAATAACACCAAAGGCGTATATTCCCCAGTTATAGGTGTATCGGTTTCCTTGGGTGTTAAATTCTCCGATGTAGCTGGGGGATTCGCTAAGGAAATATCTATTTGCAAACAGCTAGCAGGTAAACGAATTGTAAAACAACTACCCTTTCCTAGTTCGCTGCTTAGACTGACTGAACCCCCATGCAATTCGGTAATTTGTTTCACCAAAGTTAATCCTAAACCAGTTCCTTCATACTGGCGGTTGAGTTTGCTGTCTACCTGGACGAACGGTTGAAAAAGTTTATTTTGATAAGATACGGGAATACCAATTCCCGTATCGCTAACGGCAAAACAAAGCAAGTTTTCCCCCTGGTTTTCTGTCTTTGTTTCCAGATAAATATCTAGGGTGACTCGCCCACCACTGGGGGTAAATTTAATCGCATTGGTGAGTAAGTTAATCAACAACTGACGCATCCGCAGTTCGTCAACAGCAATATATTCGCCACAATCCTTCCCTTGGCGAGTTTCTAGTTTAATTTCTTTTTGTAGTGCCTGTTGCCTCACAAATGCCAAGCTAGATTCACACAAATATGCGATCGCTACTGTGGTAATTACCAATTCCAAATGACCAGCTTCGATTTTGGAAACATCTAAAATATCATTAATTAAAGCTAAAAGATGTTGTCCGCTATTTTCAACGGTCAAAATTGACTGTTTTTGTAGCTCGTTCACTGCTCCATAAATTCCTTCGAGCAATAAATCACAATTGCCCAGAATTACATTTAGGGGAGTCCGCAGTTCATGACTCATATTAGCGAGAAATTCACTTTTGGCTTGGTTAGCAAATTCCGCTTGTCCTTTGGCTACAGCTAGTTCAAAGGTGCGTTCTTCTACCCGTTGTTCTAAAGTTTCTCGATCTAACTTCAATTGCTCGGCCATTGCGTTAAAAGTCTGAGCAAGAATACCGACCTCATTGTGCCCAATTACAGGCACGTACTGATTCAATTCCCCCTGGGTTAAACGTTCGGCGGCTTGGCTAATGTTGAGAATTGGCTGGGTAATCTGCCGTGATAGTAAGTAAATCGCCAACATTAACAGCCCGGATGCTAAACAGCCACACAGTAAAAAGCTAAATGCTAAACTATCAGCAGGCGCAAAGGCTTCAGCTTGACTCATTTCAGCAATAAATCCCAAGTTATATTTGGGTAACCAACGATACACGCCAATTACAGGCACGCCATATTGATTGCGGTATAAAGCCATACCATTTTCCTGAGCGATCACGCGATCGATAGCTTCGCTTTTCAGTGGTGCATTTACAGATGAATTTGCTGTATTCGGCAATTTATCCGTCGTTGTGTTTAAGAAAGTAACGGCTTTTAAGTTAGATTCTCCTACTAAATAAAAGGCTTGAGTTTCTGTTTTTAAGGTACTAGCTAATAATAAATGACGGAGTTCCGTAATATTGAGATCGATGGCTAACGCTCCCATCTGTATCCCAGAACGATCTTTTAAGGGCGTGGCTACTGTAATAACTGGGTTGCGTTCTGAGTTTAAATAAAAATTAGGTGTAATTGAACTGAGATTTTCTTTAGTCAGGAAAGTAACAGGATGACCCAATGGTAAATATTTATTTTCTTTGCCGGGATATTGGTAACAAAAAGCCACAAACCCGCTATTTTTGGTAATACAAACATTACGCAGATTAGTTTTAATTTTTGCGGTTTGATGTAAATATTGTTTCAGGCGATTGTAAGCAGCTTGGCGACTGGGAGAATTTGGCGCTTCTATGAGTTTGGGTACAGCTTCGCGAATCTCAGTTTGTTGTGCAAGTTGCAGCACATCGCGCAATTGAAAGTTAATCCAGTAGTTGAGTTCTTGGGACTTAAAATCTAGAGAATTGTTTAAGCGAGCGACAACTTCTGTTTGCAAATTATGGCGAGAATACCAGGAGGCGCTAGCAGCTGTTACCCCAATTGCCACCCAAGAAATAATCGAAAATCGATAGACTAACTGATACAATAAACTGTGGCGATGCCAAATATGCCAAATGCTCATGGTTTTTTCTCAAAGCTGTGCCAAATATTGCGGATTTGTTCAATAGCCCAATCAGCAGCTTGCGTAGGCGAAGCATTTGCTTGAATCACGCGATGAAAGATTTGTGCCCAAAGTTGTTGGATGTAAATTTGGCTCCAAACGGGGTGGAGTTTTTCATATTCAGGTAGGCGAGACTGATTGTAAATAGTCAGCGCTGCGGCGGAATGATGATCGCGCGGATCTTGCCACAGGGAATTTTTTAACAGTTGGGGTATAGTTGGCAAAATTCGCCCATTGAATCCATCAATTAAGCGCTGGAGATGATTCGGTTGTAGCAGATAGTGCAGAAATTCTAAGGTGTCTTTGGATTGGTGCTGATGTTTAATTACTAGAATTTGATTCAGGACTTTAGGTACTTGCAAAGTTGTACCGTCTATTTTTTTGGGGTATGTTGTTAATGTGCCAATATCTCGATAGCGCTTTGTCGCACTTTGATTATATTGGTTATTCTCTAATTTTTGGCTTCTGGGAATAGATAAAGTCATGTTGACGGTCATCAGAATTTGATGATTGAGAAATGCATTATTATTACCTGAACCTGACCACTCTAAAGCCTCTGGCGGTACATAACCTTGGCGGTAAAGGTTGGTAAATTCAGCAATCGCTTCAATAAACTGCTGTCGGTTCTTGGTATCACCGAGGACAAAATCTTGCTGATGATTGACGATCGCTACATTATAAGCATCTAAAAACAGTTGAAAAGCGGCGGTGGTGTCGAAACCACTTGCAGACATACACAAGCCTAATCCATAGATTTCCGGATGTTGACGCGATCGCAATTTGGTTTGCGCCGTTTGCCAAAATTGCCAAAATTGATGCCATTCTTGGGGAATATCGCTGTCTTTATAGCCGATTTCTGCTAGGGAGTTTTTCCAATAATGAATGTAAGCGTCTGATTGACCAATGGGTAAGGCATAAAAACTGCGATCGCCCAGGACTCGATTTTGATAACGTACTTGAGGTAATACGTCAGGTTGAAAATTTGACGCGATCGGCTCAATCACCTCAGATAAATCCAACAGCTTATCTTCCCATGCCAATAGAGGTGCAATTATTTTATTAAAGGTAATTGAAAATACAATATTTGGCTCCTTGCCATTATTGGGATTTTTCAAAATTTCCTTTAATGATTTTTCAATAAACTCATCAGAAACCAATTTTAAATTAACTTTCTTACCCGTATGAAGCTGCCATTGTTCAACTAACTGAAGTATGCCTTGATTTTCTACCGATAAGTACCCACGTTCCCATAAAATAAACAGTTCCGGGCTAGCATCAGCATTCAATTTGACATCAGTGATGTTTACATTGACACAACCTTTGAGACCAGATAAAAAAAGGCTCCAAAAAGATATTTTTTTGAATTGTCTCCTGGTTAGCATTGCAGTTTACCATTAAGGTTCAATGAAAAATAACCCTGCATTATGGCATTAAAATTTCTTGGGAGGTTAATTGATCTTAGACTACTACTCTATCTTGCCAAGGTAGTTACTGGCTTAAACCTGTGTATTTTCTGGGTTAGAAAATGTTTACCCTTGCGCACAATAAAAGTGTTTTTCTTAACTTTAAAGCTGCACTAATCAATCAACTTAATCTGCATTTTTGTATAGGGAATAAGGTTTTTCTAGCCTTTCACCGTCTTCCAGAGACTTTTATTATCTGCTTGATGACTTTTTAAATATTATCTAAAAGTAATAAATATAAACCTAATTTAACTTTAGTTGTGGTGCTTAGTCATAGTAAAACTTAATCTTAGTTCATCTAATTGTCATCTCATCGCCAATTTGGCACATATAGCAATCCTCAATGAGTCACAAATATTTGTCTTCCTTGTGTTCGCATCTCAAATAAGATTGCTAAACTTCGTCCATGTTGCAATCTGGAGTAGTGCAGGCAGCGTTCAACTGAACACTCACGCCGAAGTCTTGCCCGCTACTACCATCAGGGAGCAAGATGCTCCCACTAGCCATGAAAAACGATGGTTCTCAAAATAGATATGGTTTATACCATCATTAACTTTTATTGAGGCAATATTTAATTGAATGCAATTATCGCTAATAATGACTATTCATATTGGGTGAATAATTAAGTATCAGGGTTACTCATTAGAAAATCAGCTTCAGCCTTTTTCCCTGATAAAATTTTACTTTGATGAAAGCAATCAGGGAAAGTAGATTGATTGATTGATTGATGAATAAGACTCTTTGCCACTAATCTTAAAAGTTTATTTGTCTTGACTCTGAGGCCTAGAATACATTTAAAATTAATTTAACATAACAAAAATAAATATCACAAAACCATTATATAGCAAGACTTTGAGCGAATATAGCTAGAAAAAATATGTGCAAGTCTCTGCCTTTAGTTAGAGTTAAAAGAATTGAGCAATAGATATTTTAAGTAAAGTAACGCAAGTTTTAAGGAGATGCTATGTCTGAATTAATCCAAACAGTTCTCAATAGTGAAGAAAAGAGTGATTTGCGTTCCTTTATCAGCGAGTTGCGCCATCAAGAAAAAAAATACCTTTTACGTAATGATATTATTAATTCATATACTGAATACTGCTCAAAATATGATAAGGCTGAAGAATATCGCAATTCTTCTCATTTAGCAAAGTTAATTTACTATACTCAAGAAATTATTCAAGAGGACTCAAATCTCTGTTTTATTATTCGTCCAAAGATAGCTAGCCAAGAAATTTATCGGCTAACAGAAGACCTAAAAGTTGATAAAATGACTATTCAGGAATTGTTAGATATGCGCGATCGCATCGTCAACAGATTCCATCCCTATGAAGGGGACTTGCTAGAACTAGACTTTGGCCCGTTTTATGACTATTCGCCAACAATTCGCGATCCCAAAAACATCGGAAAGGGCGTAAACTTCCTTAACCGCTATCTCTCCAGCAAATTATTACAAGACGCTAAACAGTGGCTAGAGAGCTTATTGAATTTCTTGCGGTTACATCAATATAATGGTGTGCAACTGCTGATTAACGATCGCATCAAATCACAGCAACAACTTTCCGAACAAGTTAAGAAAGCTTTAAGCTTTGTGAGCGATCGCCCCAGCGATGAACCCTATGAAGAATTCCGCTTTACCCTACAATCAATGGGTTTTGAGCCAGGTTGGGGAAATACAGCCCAGCGCACCCTAGAAACTTTAAACATTCTCGATGAACTGATCGATTCTCCCGATCCCCAGGCTTTAGAAGCCTTCATTTCTCGGATTCCGATGATTTTTAAAATCGTCCTCGTATCTCCCCACGGTTGGTTTGGACAAGAAGGAGTATTAGGGCGTCCCGATACTGGTGGACAAGTAGTTTATGTCCTCGATCAGGCTAAGTCTTTAGAAAAGCAACTCCAAGAAGATGTCATTCTAGCTGGTTTAGAAGGATTAAATGTCCAGCCCAAAGTGATTATTCTTACCCGCTTAATTCCTAACAGTGATGGTACTCTTTGTAACCAACGCTTAGAAAAAGTTCACGGAACAGAAAACGCTTGGATATTGCGCGTACCCTTGCGGGAATTTAATCCCAATATGACACAAAACTGGATTTCCCGGTTTGAATTTTGGCCTTATTTAGAAACCTACGCCATCGATGCAGAAACAGAACTCAAAGCAGAATTCCAAGGAAGACCAGATTTAATTGTCGGTAACTATTCTGATGGTAATTTAGTCGCATTCCTCTTGGCGCGGCGCATGAAAGTTACCCAGTGTAATATTGCTCACGCCTTAGAAAAATCTAAATATTTATTCAGTAACTTGTACTGGAACGATTTAGAAGATAAATATCATTTTTCCTTGCAATTTACGGCTGATTTAATTGCCATGAATGCTGCTAACTTTGTCATTAGCAGCACCTACCAAGAAATTGTGGGTACGCCAGATAGTGTAGGGCAGTATGAATCATATAAATGCTTCACAATGCCCGATTTATACCATGTAGTCAATGGCATTGAATTATTCAGTCCTAAGTTTAATGTCGTACCGCCAGGGGTGAACGAAAATTACTATTTCCCCTATACCCGCGAGCAAGACAGAGTAGAGAGCGATCGCCAACGGATTAAAGAACTGCTTTTCACCCTAGACGATCCCAGTCAAATATTTGGTAAACTTGATGATCCAGACAAACGCCCTATTTTTTCAATGGCACGTTTGGATAGAATTAAAAACCTCACAGGTTTAGCAGAATGCTTCGGTAAAAACCAAGAATTACAAGAGCGTTGTAACTTAATTTTAGTAGCTGGTAAATTGCGCGTTGAAGAATCTTCCGACAACGAAGAAAAAGACGAAATTGTTAAACTTTACCAAATTATTGATCAATACAATCTTCACGGTAAGATTCGCTGGTTAGGCGTGCGCTTATCTAAATCTGAGTCTGGGGAAATATACCGCGTCATAGCCGATAGTCAAGGAATATTTGTCCAACCAGCTTTATTTGAAGCATTTGGTTTGACAATTCTTGAAGCCATGATTTCCGGAATACCAACTTTCGCCACCCAATTTGGCGGCCCCTTAGAAATTATTCAAGATAAAGTCAATGGATTTTATATTAATCCAACTCACTTAGAAGAAACAGCCACGAAAATTTTAGAGTTTGTCACTAAGTGCGAACATAACCCAGATTATTGGCACAAAATCTCTCAACAAAGCATTGAGAGAGTTTACACTACCTACACCTGGAAAATTCACACAAACAAGTTGCTTTCTTTATCGAGAATTTATGGTTTTTGGAACTTTACCTCTCACGAAAATCGAGAAGATTTGCTGCGCTATATAGAGGCTTTATTCTATTTAATTTACAAGCCCAGAGCGCAACAACTATTAGAGCAACATAAGTATCGTTAATTGGTCAATAGTCAGTTGTCAGTGGTCAGTTGTCATACCAATTTAATGTGAAGTTGCACATATAGCAATCCTATTTCAGTTGTGAAAAATATTGGTTTTGACTGTTGAATGTTGACTGTTAACTGTCAACGGTTAACAGTCAACAACCCTACATGTAATGGATATCTTTTCATCAAATCAAATCGGATTCCTATAGTAGGGTGAATAATATCTACAAGATAAAAATTTGTAGGGAATTATCATCCTATTTTTTCAATTTGAGTATATTAATTACGAATAATAAACTACAAATTTGTACTGAGCGAAGCCGAAGAACCCGAATTATTTATAATGTTAATTCACGCCAGGTTCTTTGACCGACTATTCCATCTACTAATAAACTCCGCCGATTTTGAAATGCTTTAACAGCAGCTTCTGTCAAAGGGCCAAATATCCCATCAACGCGCATTCCATAGCCGTTAGCAACGAGCAACCTTTGTAATATCCTGACTGTAATACCTGAACTACCAAAACGTAGAGTTGGCAAAGTTTGGCTATTATAATTTTTAACTCTGGCTCTGACTATTAAACTATCGGCAATAACAGACCGAGAATACTGTGATAGATTCTTGTCAAGTTCTTTCAATAAATTTTCTTGATTGGATTGAGAAAATGATGGCTTACTTAGAGAAGCCCCATCTGTCTCCATAAATTCTGGTGGTGTAATTTGAACCTTGGAAACTACCTGAGGTGAGGGACTGTGGATGGAATTCTGTATGTCGTTTTCTTCATGAAGCGTTTGTTGCTCCGGTATATCCGGTAAATATACTTGTCCTGTTGTTAACACGCCCGTCATCAGCAGGCCAATTTCACTCATATAGTTCGTTCTACTAACACCGATATTCCTTTTGACAATACAAAGTCCTGTTATTCCGGAATAAAGTATAGGAAAGAATGACAAAAATCAAGGAATAATCGCCGTTCATAATTTGTAATTTTTAATTTGTAATTAAGAAATATCGCTGAAAATCTGGATTTCTACAGATTAGATTTTTGATTGGCAAAAATTGTTACTATTTGCCTAAAAAATATGGTAAAGAAATAACAGTTTATGTTCTCGAAACTGCTAAAAATCTAGATATTCTAGTATAGATACTTAATGATTCAATTTTAGATTTTGTAATTTTACGGTGATTAGCATACAGTTACTTGATGGTTAATCTTTGGCGGAGGAATGTATAAATAATTGTTGAGAGTGACTGATGCTAACCTGCTAACTCGCGCCAAGTTCGTTGACCGACTATTCCATCTGTTTTTAAATTTCGCTGGTTTTGAAAAGCTTTGACAGCGGTTTCAGTTAATGCACCAAAAACTCCATCAACTTTGACAGCATAGCGATTATTTAGTAACAGCCGTTGTAAAACTCTAACAGCATCACCTGTGTCACCAAAACGTAAATTGGGCAAACTAGCGTTAGAAGTAGCTCGTGCGTTCAAAGGTTGTTCCATAGAAAGGGGCTAGGGGCTAGGGTAAGAAGGAGATAAATAACCAATGACAACTGTACGGGCGGGTTCACAGATACTCAAATATCCATAGCGATCTCCCATAAACCCGCCCCTACTGACAACTGACCAATAAAAAAACGATCGCTCTGGATCAAAGTTTAGGCGATCGCTCATAAAATTGATGTTTGTTGGTAACTAACCGATACCCTCAATAATGGGATGGAAGTAGAAAGCTATACCTAATACTGTATAAGCAGCTAATAATAATGTGCCTTCTAGCCAATTAGATTTACCATCAGAACTAATACTATTGGCAATTAACACGGATACTGCCACAGCTACTAATTCAAAAGGTTGAAAATTTAAATCCATCGGTTGACCTAGCACCCAGCCAGCTATCACTAAAACGGGAGCGACAAATAAAGCTATTTGCATACTCGATCCCACAGCTACAGAAACAGAGAGATCCATCTTATCTTTCATAGCTACAGTAACTGCGGTAGCGTGTTCCGCAGCATTACCTACAATCGGGACAATAATCACCCCAGTAAACAGTGCTGTCAAACCTAACTGAGATGTAGCTACTTCCAAAGAGTCAACTAGCATTTCTGACTCTAGGGCTACTAAAAGCGTACATACTAGCAGTACACCACTCCATAACCAAATATTTGGCTTTTTATGGGGGATTTCTTCTTCTTCTGTTTCTGCCATACCCACATCATATAAATAAGAATGGGTTTTCATCGAAAATAGCAGGGTGAGAGCATAGACCAAAATTAATACTATAGCCACAGCAACGGAAAAATTTTGGATGGTTTCTTCTCCAATCCCTATAGAGGTAATTTGCATCGCTGTGGGTAGCAGGATAGCAATTACCGCCAAATTCATGGCAGAAGCATTTACCCGCGCTACAATTGGCTGAAATGTCTGTTCCTTATGACGCAGCCCGCCTAAAAGCATAGAAAGACCCATCACTAGTAGTAAGTTACCAATAATCGACCCTGTAATACTGGCCTTGACTACATTGACAAATCCCGCATTCAGCGCCACCAAAGCAATAATTAGTTCTGTAGCATTACCAAAAGTTGCATTCAATAACCCCCCTAAGGAAGGGCCAACTACTACAGCTATTTCTTCTGTGGCTGTACCCATCCAAGCTGCTAGGGGCAGAATTGCTAATCCAGCTGTGATGAAAACTACCAGTTCTCCCCATTCCAAATAGTGGGCAGCCAAGGAAACTGGTATAAATAACAACAGTACGAGAAAGACAATGTTTTTTACTGACATCGATCGCTTTAAGTAGAAGGTATCTAGTCACAGATTTAATAGTCAATGGTCAATGGTCAAGGGGGAATAGTCAATAGGTATTGGGCATTGGGCATTGGGTATTGGGCATGGGGCATTGGGTATTCATTGTTGCAACTGACAACTAACAACTAACAACTGACAACTGACAACTAACTATTAACAATTCCGAAATTTTACGGTTTCTATTATTGCGTGAGATATGTAATATAAGATTGCGTTTTAAGTAGGTTTTGCAATGTTTTGTAGCAAAACTATAACTAGAGGTCGATATTTTACTGTAAAAATGCGGTTTAATATATTAAAAGACAATTAAGTTTATTGGCTCGACCAAATAAGCTCCCCAATCAGGAGTTTTTCGATGGATAATGATTTAGTTGCTTTTGGGAAAGGTCTGTGCGATAACGCAGATTTCCCGCTATACTAAAACCGCTTTCTTGGAAGGGCTGCATATCACAGTTGTTATCGGTACGGATTTTATATTTGAGCCTGTGAAGAAAGCTTATAAAGACCCGATTTGTCACAGTTGCAAGTTTTTTTTCGATTTTGGATAAATATACATGACATCTGCTGCTGAACTGCCAGCTAGTTCTGGCTCTAAATTCACGTCACAATACGATTCCAAACATACCCCGCAAAGCGATCCCCTGAGAACAGCAACGGGTGTATATGTCACGGTGCATGGTCATTTTTATCAGCCACCACGAGAAAACCCTTATCTAGACGCCATTGAACGCCAACCTAGCGCGTCGCCTTTTCACGATTGGAATGAGCGCATTCACTGGGAATGCTATCGTCCGAATGCCTTTGCTAGGGTGTTAAATGACCGGGGCGAAGTCATAGATATCGTCAATAATTACGAGTATTTGAGCTTTAATATCGGCCCCACGTTGATGTCGTGGCTAGAACGCCACGATGTGGAGGTTTATCAGCGAATTTTGGAGGCTGATGCTAAGAGTTGCCAACGCTTGAACGGTCATGGTAATGCGATCGCGCAAGTATACAATCACATCATCATGCCTTTGGCTAACGAACGGGATAAATGTACCCAAATTCGCTGGGGTAAAGAAGACTTCCGCTCCCGATTTGGACGCGATCCCGAAGGTATGTGGTTGGCGGAAGCGGCTGTAGATTACGCCACTCTCGCAGCTTTGGTAGACGAAGGAATTCGCTTTATTGTCCTCGCACCATCGCAAGCACAACGCTGTCGTCCTCTACCCACAAAAGATGATCCCCAGCCACAATGGCACGAAGTTGGCGGTAGTCAGATTGATCCCACCCGTCCCTATCGTTGTTATTTAAAGCCCACACTCAGCATTGCATCCTCACCTCTCGATGCAGTCTCTGACAAGGGAACATTAGATGATGCAGAATCTTTAGCTGGATTACCTTATATTGATATTTTCTTCTACGATGGCCCCATATCACGGGATATGGGTTTTAGTGATGTTGTCTATAGTTCTAGTCACTTTGCTGGACGCATCGGTTCTGCTGTCCGTGGGGATCATCGTCCAGCACAATTAATTTCTGTCGCCACCGATGGGGAAACCTTTGGACACCATAAAAAAGGAACTGAGAAAACTTTAGCCTACGCCTTTATCGGTGAGTTTCCCAATCACGGTTGGACAGTAACTAACTATGCACATTACTTGAGTTTAAACACTCCCACCTGGGAAGTAGAATTAAAACCCATCACAGCTTGGAGTTGTGCCCACGGTGTCGATAGATGGCAAGATGACTGTGGTTGCGGTGGAGAAGGCGGTGTTTGGCATCAAAAATGGCGTCGTCCGCTGCGTAATGCCTTAAATTGGCTGCGGGATCGGTTAATTGAGGTGTATGCAGAGTATGGGAAGCAACTTTTCTCTGATCCCTGGCTAGCAAGAGATGAATATATTGAAGTAATTCGCGATCGCTCTGCTGCTAATGTTACTCGTTTTCTCAGTCGCCATCAAACCCACAAACTCACCGCCGTCGAACAGATAGATGCTTTGCGTTTATTAGAAATGCAGCGTCACGCTTTGTTCATGTTTACCAGTTGTGGGTGGTTTTTTGAAGAACTTTCCCGCCCTGAAGGGACACAGATTCTGCGTTATGCTTCCCGTGCCTTAGAATTAGCGGGAGATGTGGCGGGCGTGCAGTTGGAAAAAGGTTTCCTCAAGCGCCTAGGTTTAGCCCCTAGTAATGTTGAGGAGTTTAAACATGGTTCTGAAGTTTATCGCCAACTAGTATTAACTGCCCAGATTAGTTTAAAACAAGTAGCCGCCCATTATGCGATTACTTCTTTGTTTGCCAATCATAAACCTACAGAGAGTTACAATTTTTTATCTGCACAAGATACTAATGGCAAACATCCTCATGTTTCCCAAAAACGGGTTTACTGTTATACGGCAAATGAATTAGATTACCAGTTGCAACGTATGGGATCGCTGACTTTGGCTGTCGGTCATTTGCGATTGGTGTCAGATATTACTTGGGAAAGCGAAGATTTAGTATTTGCAGTTCTTCATTTAGGCGGCTGGGATTTTCACTGCTGCATTCAGCCATTTGCCGGCAGACGAGACTACAGTCAAATCAAAGAAAAGCTGTTTGCTGCCTTACAACAAGCTAGTGCTGCCCAAACCATCTTGACGATGACTCAGGTATTTAGTGACGAAACCTTTAGCTTAGAAAATCTCTTTGCCGAGGAACGCCACCGAATTATGCGTTTGTTGAGTCAAGAAACACTGACAAGGTTAGACCAGCTATATACTCAAACATATCGAGATAATTACGGGATTATTGCGGCGTTTCACCGGGATGAATTAGCTGTACCGCGAGAATTGCAAGTAGCAGCGGAGATTGCTTTAGGTTATCGATGCATGACAACATTGCGATCGCTTGAGCAAGATATGGCTGAAGTGAAATTAACTCTAAATCACATCCTAGAATTAGAAGCGATCGCCAACGAAGCCAAGCATCTACGCTGTCACCTGGATATTCCCGAAGGCAAACAGATATTAGAACAGTTGATTACGCGCTTGCTTTGGCAATTATTGCACGATCCCAACGGTAATTGGGATGCAGATATCCAAGTTTTAGAACGGTTAATTGATACAGGATCTCAGCTAAATGTGGGTATCTCTCTGCATCGATCCCAAGAACTTTACTTCAGCTGCTTGCAAACTCAAATATTACCCCTGTGTATCTCAAATATTAATCATGGGCGAGGTAATTCGCAATGCAATCACTTGCTGAAACTAGGACAAAAATTAGGCGTCGACATGAATGGCATAATCAATCAATTACGCTAGTGGTTCGAGGTAAAAACCTTTCACTTATCCCATGACAACTGTACGGGCGGGTTTACAGATATCCTCAAATATCTATAAAAATCTCTCATAAACCCGCCCCTACGGACAATTGACAACTGACAACTGTACGGGCGGGTTCACGGATATCTTCGCCGATCAACGATGATCTAAATAAACCCGCCCCTACTGACAACTGACACGCAAAGTGCAATAAATAAAACCCCGGTGACTAGCCGAGGCTGATGGGAGAAGTTTTAATGACGATTTGATATAGCGATTAAGAAGGAAAAATTTTAGCTAACACCAAAAGCAAACAACAATAAAGCAGCAACTAATAAAGTTGCAACTCCAGCTTGAAAAGCGTAGCGATTTTGCTGCTCAGGTGAAGGGTACGCAGCGTAGTAAATTTCTGGTTCAGTAGAGTAGTTGTTGAGGATACCGTCTTCGTTAATTGTTGTATACATGGTTTGCTGTTCCTGGTTATTACCTTATGTAACTAAATTTAACGATTTTGTTACGAATGGTCAATAGGGGTTGACAACAAAAGCCTGATAGTATCAATAAGGGTGACTTATTAGGCAATTGCGATCGCACAGAAGCATCCAAGGTGTTGGGATTGCTTTGTTATCAGGGATTTTCAAATAAAAAACCAGGTCTGTAAGGGCACGGCAGTGCCGATGCCCCTACGGGCAATGATATAATTTTGTGCTGGATATTAAGTGATAAAGGCTATATCCGATAGGTGAAGGAAGAAAATGCGTAGGTTGGGTTGAGGAACGAAACCCAACGTTACCGGGGTTTTATTGGGTTTCACGATCTTCAACTTAAACGGGCACGGTAGTGCCGATGCCCCTACGGGCGATGATATAATTTTGTGCTGGGTATAAGTGATAAAGGCTATACCCGATAGGTAAAAGAAGGGCGGAGAAAGATTTTAGGTGAGACAGATATGCGATCGCAGTCTTGCCCCTAAAATAACGGTATTTTTGGAATTTAATATCTCTAATGAAGTTTTTTTGCTCGTGAATGAGACTCTTAAGGCTCAATTAGGTGTAAATTTAATGTAATCTTTGCAAGTAGAGCATCAAGCATAGAGTAGATAAATGCGATCGCGCTGCAAATTATTCCCTCACAAAAAAATCTCTTCCCATGCCCTATGCCCCATACCCATTTTTAAACTGTTGCGTAAATTGTAAAAAATTTTCTACCAAAGGCGTTAAACAGTTTTGCTGCCAAATCAGCGCAGTTTCTATTACAGGTGCTTCTTCCAATAAAGGACGATAAGTAACACCAGGCCTTTGCAGATTTTGTAGTGAAGATGGAGTAATCGCCAAACCTATTCCCGCCGAGACTAGTCCAATAATTGTCTGCATTTGCACTGCTTCTTGCGTAATGTGCGGTTTGATATTTCCCTGACTAAAAATATTCATAATCAAATCGTAAAGTCCTGGTGCGAGATAACGAGGAAAGACAATTAAAGGTTCATTGAGGAGATTTTGCACGGAAATATGTTCTGTTTGTGCTAATGCATGAGTTGGCGGTAAAGCCACAACTAAGGTTTGTCTGTGAATACACTGGTATGATATGGTATCATCTTCTAAAGGTGGATGAGCAAAACCTACATGAATTCCCCCATCTCTCAAGGCTTGCTCTTGTTGACTTGTGGTTAACTCCCTTAACACTAGTTCTACTGCGGGAAATTTTTCGCGAAATTGTCGCAAAATCAAGGGTAATAGGTCATAAATCACCAAACTAGTAAAGCCGATGCGCAGTTGTCCTGTTTGTCCTCTACCAATCCTTTGAGTTAAGGCGACTGCGGTATCTAATTGCATCAGTAGTTGATAAGCTTCTTGTAAAAACACCTTACCTGCTTCTGTTAGCTGTACTTGTCGCTTGGTTTGGCGATGAAAAAGTTTAACTCCGAGTTCTGCTTCTAGCTGCTGAATTTGTTGGCTGAGAGGCGGTTGTGCTATGTGCAGTCTTTCTGCGGCTTTACTGAAATGTAGTTCTTCCGCTACAGCAATAAAGTAGCGCAGGTGTCGTAGTTCCATATTTTTAATACTTTAAAAGTCTTAATTGCTAACTAATATATATTGGACATCTCAAAACAGCCTACATATCATACTCATATCGAGATCCCAGGAGTAGTAGAAAAAGCAATGTCAGAGAATTTCCGTAGTCAAGCAATTACACAGGGAGTACAGCGATCGCCTAATCGCGCTATGCTACGGGCAGTAGGTTTTGAGAATGAAGACTTTAACAAAGCAATTGTGGGTGTAGCTAATGCCTATAGCACCATCACGCCCTGTAACATGGGAATCAATAAATTAGCACAAAGAGCGGAAGCCGGAATTAAACTGGCGGGTGCAATGCCGCAAATTTTCGGCACAATTACCATTAGTGATGGGATTTCGATGGGAACTGAGGGAATGAAATATTCCTTAGTTTCCCGAGAAGTAATTGCAGACTCCATTGAAACAGTCTGTAATGGACAAAGTATGGATGGGGTGATTGCCATCGGTGGCTGTGATAAAAATATGCCAGGGGCGATGATTGCCATAGCGAGAATGAATATCCCGGCTATCTTTGTTTATGGTGGGACAATTAAACCCGGACATTATAACGGTAAAGATTTAACAGTTGTTAGTTCCTTTGAAGCTGTAGGTGAATATAGCGCTGGCAAAATTGACTCTGAAGAACTATTAGCAGTTGAACGTCAAGCTTGTCCTGGTGCTGGTTCTTGCGGTGGGATGTACACGGCTAATACTATGTCTTCAGCTTTTGAAGCAATGGGTATGAGTTTACCCTATTCTTCCACAATGGCGGCGGAAGATGAGGAAAAAGCCGATAGTACGGAAGAATCAGCCAAGGTATTAGTAGAAGCAATTCGCCATCAACTGTTACCCCGACAAATTATCACCCGTAAATCTATCGAAAATGCCATATCTGTAATTATGGCGGTGGGTGGTTCAACTAACGCCGTGTTACATTTTCTGGCGATCGCTCGTGCAGCTGGTGTAGAACTTAATTTAGATGATTTTGAAACTATTCGCGGTCGTGTCCCGGTTTTATGCGATTTAAAGCCCAGTGGTAGATATGTCGCCACAGATTTACATCAAGCTGGCGGTATTCCCCAAGTGATGAAAATGCTATTGGTACATGGATTACTTCACGGTGACTGTATCACCATCACAGGTAAAACCATCGCCGAAACCTTAGCACATATCCCCGACGAACCACCCGCCAATCAAGATGTAATTCGTCCTTGGAATCATCCGATGTATGCGCAAGGCCATTTAGCTATTCTCAAAGGAAATCTGGCGACAGAAGGAGCAGTAGCAAAAATTACCGGGGTGAAAAATCCCAGCATTACTGGCCCTGCAAGAGTATTTGATTCTGAGGAAGAATGTTTAGATGCCATCCTTGCAGGTAAAATTAAAGCTGGTGATGTGATTGTCATTCGCTACGAAGGCCCCAAAGGCGGCCCCGGAATGCGGGAAATGCTAGCACCTACCTCAGCAATAATTGGTGCGGGTTTGGGCGATTCTGTAGGTTTAATTACTGACGGACGCTTTTCTGGCGGGACTTACGGAATGGTAGTCGGACATGTTGCGCCTGAGGCTGCTGTTGGTGGTGCGATCGCTTTAGTCCAAGAAGGCGATAGTATTACTATTGACGCTCATGGGCGCTTGCTACAAATCAACCTTGACAATGCCGAATTAGCTAATCGTCGCGCTCAATGGCAACCCCGTCCACCCCGTTATACCAAAGGTATCTTAGCCAAATATGCTAAGTTAGTTGCTTCTAGCAGTGTTGGGGCTGTGACAGACTTAGATTTATTTAATTAAGTCATTTGTTAGAGACGCGATGAATCGCGTCTGTACAATTTCTTGTCCCTCTTCCCTGCTCAATGCCCAATGCCCAATGCCCCATGCCCATTTTAATTGAATGCGATCGCCTACTTAAACTATCCATAAAAAATGGTCACTTCCGGCTACGTCTTGTATCGTAAAAAGTAATGGCATCATCACAAATATAAAAATTATGGATAGTAGACAGCTGGCTCAATACATGGAAGCCACGGATAGCATCGCTAAACCTTGGCTATTAGTACAACTGCGCCTAAAAAAACTCCAAGAACGTCAAGCTCAGATTCCTCAAGAAGTTTATGTTGAGGAATTAGAAGATATCTTCCAAGATATGATGAACTTGGGCGAATGGTGGCAAGGTATCGAAGATGAGGTATTTTGATTAGTTAATAGTCAAAATTACCCAGAGTTAGCAGTTGTGTGTACTCTAGAGGGATGTTGTACACGCGATCGCACTTCAAGTTAACGTAATACTACAGTGCAATTAATTGAATCATCTCTCACAGATCCTCCCTGGCTTACCTTTATCAGGCTAGCAAGGGGGGATCACTTGTTGCTAGGGGTTAGGGACTAGGGACTAGGGACTAGAGGCTAGGGACTAGAGAATAGAAGAGGAAGTAGAGATGAAAAATGCCCAATGCCCAATGCCACTCGCCCTGAGCGAAGTCGTTCGCGTAGCGTCTCGAAGAGAAGGGATGCCCAATGCCCAATGCCCCATGACCTGATATAATCTCATCAAAAGACTCGCAGAATTTTCAATGGACTGGATTACTTTACTGCGATCGCTACAGTCTGATTTTATTAAGAGGTTAACATCTGGTTGTCTGCTTCATTGTGAAACAGAAGGTCAATATAGTGAGTTAACTATAATCTCTGGAGAGAGGTTAAAAGCACTCAGAGATTTTTGTTGGCAGATGGCTGAAAAATATAAACGTACTTCGCCAGTGCGGGATGTTTTTATTAATAATTTAAAAGGGAAACTCGGTGAGGAAGTTATTAAAGAGCGTTTAGGTGATTTTATTACAGAAGTTGATTATGAAAAACGTTTCGGTGGTGATGGTAAAATAGATTTTACTTTAACTGCTGACCCAGCAATTGGGGTTGAGGTAAAATCTCGTCACGGTACTATTGATAAGGTAAGATGGTCGGTTAGTTCGGAAGAAGTGGAAAAAAATGCAGTTGTTGTCTGTGTTTTAATCCAAGAAGAAGTACATGAAGCGCAAAGCGAATATCATCTTTTTTTAGCTGGTTTTTTACCAACACAAATGATTAAACTCAAAAGGGGGAGAATTGCTTTTGGGATTAATCAATTACTTTATGGTGGTGGTTTATATGCTTATTTGGAACAGTTACAAGGTGATAAACCGCTTCAACAAGCATCTACCAATAATAATTACCATCCGCCGCAAGTTACAGCAATTAATCAAAATAATCATCAGCTAACTAAGCTGTTTGCATATCCAAAAAAAGAAGAGGTTTTTTTAGAACCAGAACCCGATTTAAATTTAATATATGTAAATCTAGGCGATAAATCGTTTGAGCAAGGCGAATCTGATAAAGCGATTATCAACTATAATCAAGCCTTGCAACTTGACCCTGAGAATGCAGAAGTTTATTACAAACGAGGAATGGTGCGCTATCACTTGGGAGATTACGAAGGTGCGATCGCAGATTATACTCAAGTTATCCAAATTAATCTCAATCATACCAAAGCTTACCACCAACGGGGTTTAGCTCGTTATCAGCTAGGAGATTATCATTCAGCAATTGATGATTATACTCAAGCGATTAGAATTAATCCCCATGTAGCCGTAACTTACAGAAACCGTGGTGATGCTCGTTCTCATTTAGGCGATCGTCAAGGAGCTATTGAAGATTACTCCCAAGCTATCAAAATTAATCCCCATTATGCCGTTACAGATAAAAATAGCAGTATTTCTCGTTATTTACTGATAGAACAACAAAAATTTACCCAAACAATTAAGATTAATCCAAATGATGCTCTTGCTTATTATAACCGCGCCAAAGCCCGTGCTGATTTAGGCGATTATGAGGGTACAATTGCCGATTATACCCAAGCAATCAAGATTAATCCTAATTATGTGGATGCTTATTATAGCCGTGGTAACGCTCATTTTGATTTAGGCGATTATCACAATGCGATGAAAGATTATTCTTTGGTAATTAAGCTAAATTCTAACTATGTTGATGCTTATTATAATCGCGGTCATGCTCGTTTTGGTATTGGCGATAAGCAAGGCGCATTAGAAGATTTCCAAAAAGCAGCAGATATTTATTGGAAAGAAGGAAAGATAGCAGAACACAACGAAGCTAGAGAAAAAATTTTAGATTTAGAAATTGAAGAATCTTTGGATATTTTAAGTTTCTAATTTTGGTTCTTTAGTACTTGTTATGCTAAACTAACAATCAAAATGCCAGTTTAACAAGCATCTAATTCGGAAGTTTTCAAAGTTTCTAAATCCATAAGCCGAGC
>NZ_JACJRE010000027.1 GCF_014697075.1 Tolypothrix sp. FACHB-123
CGCTCGGCTTATGGATTTAGAAACTTTGAAAACTTCCGAATTAGATGCTTGTTAAACTGGCATTTTGATTGTTAGTTTAGCATAACAAGTACTAAAGAACCCACTATTTTTGACAATACTAATCACAGTAGAAAGCCCTAATCCTGTGCCTTTACCAGGTTCTTTGGTGGTGAAAAAAGGGTCAAAAATCCGATCCATTAATTCTGGGGGAATACCTATACCTGTATCGCCAATGGTAATAACCACATAATTTCCCACCTGGGCATTAACATCCATCTGGGTATAAATTTCATCAATAAACTGATTTTCAGCATATATATTGAGAGTTCCATCATTGGGCATCGCATCACGAGCATTGACACAAAGATTCATAAAAATCTGATGCATTTGCGTAGGATGGCCTTTGACTATCCACAAAGTTCTCACAGGAATGTTGGTGGTAATTTCAATAGATTTGGGAAATGTTTGTGTAATAACTTTTGCTACTTCTAAAAGTAAATGTCCAATTTGTAAACAGATGGGTTTACCTTCTGTTCCTCTAGCAAACATGAGTATTTGTTTAACTAAGTCGCTGCCACGTTTAGCACTTTTAGTTAAAACTTCCACTAATTCTTGGGTTTTGCTATCAACTGTTTTAATTCTTAATGGTAAAAGTTGAGAAATTGCCAAAATCGGTGTAAATATATTATTGAGGTCATGGGCGATACCGCTAGCTAGAGTTCCCAAACTTTCCAGACGTTGCGCCCGTAAAAATTGCTTTTCTAGACTCTTCTTTTCTGTAATATCAGTGTTGACAATCAGGATAGATTTTGGTTCTCCTGATTCTTCCTGCACCAGAGTCCAACGACTCTCAACGATAATTTTTGTACCTGCTTTGGTACGTTGCTCCAATTCTCCCCACCAGCAGCCTTTTTCTAAAGTAGTTTTTATTGCTGTTGTGAGTTGAGATGCATCATCATTAAATAACTCTTGGCCTGTCTTGTTAATAGCTTCGGCGACAGAAAAGCCATATAATCGCTCAGATCCTAAGCTCCAAAATAAGATTTGGTTGTGCAGATTGGTGACAAAAATTGCATCTGTGGCAATATCAATTAAGGCTGCTTGTTCGCGCATTTTCTCTTCTGCTTGTTTGCGCCCTGTGATATCGGTAATCATGCCTAAACCACCGATATATTCACCATTTTCATCAAACATGGGAGTTCCAGAGACAATCGCCCAAACATCACAACCATTGCGATCGCGAAATTTAAAGTCGTGCTGTTCTCTAATGCCTTGTTGCCGACGTTGCCAATATTGTAAGGCGATCGCTTGTCCCTGTGCGTCCATAAATTCAAACAGCGATTTTTCCTGCATTTCCTCGATGGTATAGCCCAACATCGAGGCCATTTGTTGATTAACTAAGGTTGTTTTCCCCTCAGCATCTACAGCCCATACACCCTCTATAGCAGTTTCCACAATACAGCGATATTTGGCTTCACTTTGGCGCAGAGCAAGTTCTGCTTGTTTATGCTTGGTAATATTGCGCGCAATTGTGAGTACTGACGCGACGTTGCCATTTTGGTCAAATTCTGGCACACAACGACTTTGGTAATATTTCACACCATTGGGGCTGGGAAATTCAAATTCTATTTCCTCTGGCTGTCTTGTGGTAAATACTTTTGTGAGAGTTGCGTTCCATATAGCCACTTGAGCGGCTGGCATTCCTAACTCTTCGTTGGTTTTACCGATAAACTCATGGGCAGGTAAGCCTGTTTCGGCTTCAATCACTCGATTCACGTAAAGATGGCAAAGATTAGCATCAAATCTAGCAATAATATCGGGTGCATTGTCTGCTAGCGCTCGAAATGCTTGTTTTTCTTGAGATAGTTCAGCAGTTCGCTGCGCTACACGGATTTCTAATTCTTCACGGGCTTGACGGAGGACTGATTCTGCTAGTTTCCGCTCGGTGATGTCATCTACTACTCCCACCATGCGTATTGCTTGCCCACGCAGATTATAATAAAAACTACCACGAGAATTTACCCAGCGAATCTGATTATCTGGAAGAATTATCCGATATTCACATATATAGTTTTGTCGATTGGCGATCGCTTTTTGCATACAAGCCTGAATATGCTCCCAATCTTCAGGGTGGACTCGATCCGCCCAATCTTGATAACTGCGGTTTGGGGTTCCTGGTTGATAGCCAAAGATAATCTCATGGTAAGGTGTCCAAATTGTCTGATTCGTCACCATGTCCCAATCCCAAGAGCCAGCGTGAGCAGCCTCTAGCGCTAGTTTTAAACGCTCGTTACTCTGGTACAGTTCTACTTCTAACTGCTGCAATTGCTGACTGACTTGGCCAAGTTCACTACTTTTGTCGGCAATTTGCTGTTGTAATGTGACAATTACACTCGATACTTCTAAGGGATCGATGGCATTGAGAAAACTGCTTTGAGTGACAATTCCCAAGAGTTCGCTGCGATCGCTTGTTACTACTAATCTGCGGACATAACGTTGCTGCATTTGTTGATAAGCAGCCCACATTGAATCCTCTGGCTTGACAGTAAATAAAGGCGAACTCATGACTGTTATTGCTTGGGTATGGGCTAAATCGAGATTTAAAGCCCGAAATTGCACAATATCTCGCTCGCTCACGATACCTATGGGGTAAAGTAATTCACTGTTGTCTGCTGCTTGCGGTTCGACAATGACGATACAGCTAACCCGATGCTGGTTCATCAATTGAGCTAAATCGAGTACAGAGGTGGTATGGCGTGCATGAATCACCTGAGTCAGCATTACTTCCCGAACTAGGCGCAATTTCAGCAAATTAGCAGGTTGGAGCGCTTGACGCAGGCTGTTGTGAGTGACAATTCCCAGTAATTTTTCCTGCTTATCCACAATCGGAAGATGGCGAATTTGATGCTGGCGCATCAGAGATAGGGGAATCGCCGCATTGTAAGCAGCACTATATTGCAGGGTGATGGCTTGTTGTGTCATCACTTCACTGACTTTAATATTTGCTAAGTTTACCCCTGTAGCAATTAGTCTGACTACATCTCTTTCAGTAAAGATACCTCGTAGATTTGCTTGTTCTGTCACTAACACATAATTATTGAGTCCTGAATAGGAAGAACTCAGTGTTGATGTGGACTTTCCATCATCTAAACTACAACTTCTATCTCGCGCCTGACTCATAAAGGCGATCGCATCCATTACAGTAGTATCGGGTGTAACCGTCAAAGGATGGGGATCGATTACCTGTGCGAGAGTCGGTAATGCGAAGAGATGATCGTTCTGCATATTGTACTCAATAGTTCTTCTGTATCCGCGATGCCAAAATTCACCATGAAAATGGGTAGATAAAATTTGTGATTTGGCAATATTTTTGATGTGAATTTTTCAAGATTTTAGCCGAGTTTAGTCTAGCTCTGACTTCTTTAATTTTTAATTTATCTATTCACAAAAATATTTTATATCGCCATAAAAACATAAACTTATATGTCTATGAATACCTTGCTTATCAATAGATTACCAGCAGATATAAAAAGCCTATATTAATTTTTTTCGTTGCGAAAATCACAAACAAAATATTGATACAGCAGTTTGCAACTAACTGAGGTAAGGTAATGTGCGTCTAAATGGCATAACTACTAACAAGGGTTGTTGATTGTTGATTGTTGACAGCCTTCACAATTGATTGTGCAACTCAAAAGCAGAATAGCTTAGATAATTAGGGAATAAATATCGAAATTTTTCTTCCCCATAGCTTGAAATAGATCACATTGCACAGGGGAAGCGAGATTTTTATGTTTAGTTGTGGGATTTTTCCATTGCAACAAAAATTTTCGTGCGTTACGGCTTACAATTAACGCACGCTACACTGACATTTTTCATAAATTCAATCAAAAATTAAATCGGATTTCTCTAGATTTGAGAATTACTATTAATTTTTACTAATGATATTTATCAATTTTTTCCTTGCGTCGTAAAACGCTCAAAATTGGCGCTTTGAAGCTTTTAAGCTTCTATATCACCATCTTACTCAATCGGTTTATTTTAATAGATTGCAAGCTGGTAGATCATCCTTATGATATAGAATAATTGTAATATTATTTTTGCATCTACCATTAGATAGATTTAAATAATTAATGCCAATGAGGACTGATGTGAATTAGGCCAAAATAGGGTGCGTTACGAAGTGTAACGCACCCCATACATACTAAGCCAAGGTATAGTCGGGATGATATTCAACTAACTCAATTTCATTACCATCGGGGTCGTTGACATAAATTCTATGCTTGGTTTCGGCGGCTGTCATTGTGTAATAATCAATGCCGTTAGTTTCCAGCAATTTTTGCATGGCTTCGCCGTCGTTAATAACGAAGCCAACATGATTTATGCCAATACTTTCATAAGGTTTATGTACCCTTTCTTGTTGTGAATCATCATTCAAAGCTAGATAAAATTGGTTATTACCAAAATGCATCCAGCGATCGCCATTAAATACACCTTCGGCGCGAACATACCAATCTGGGAATAGTGTTTGATAAAAGTTCTTCGTGGCGTCGATATCTTTACAAGAAAGGTTAATGTGTTCAAAGCGAATCATGTTCATACTTTGCTCCGATAAATTAGAAAAGTAAGGTGAATAATTATTGTTTTGTCTGTTAAATAAACTTAAATAAATCTCACACAGAGACGCAGAAAAAAAGAGATTTTAAGCATCATATTGAAAGTTTAGAGACACTACCATAAGGCAGTATCTAAAAACATCATGATGACAAAGCCCAAAATCACACCCATAGTGCCTTCTGTTTCTAAGCGTTGCGTCAGATTGATTGGTAATAATACTGGTTAAGTAACAATAAATGTGGCAATACCTGCACCTAAGCTGGCTATTGCACCAATGACTAAGCTTTCCATCGCTGGGGTTATTTATTTCGTCGCTCTAAATAAATCATAGTCGAAATGATTATGAGTTGCAACTTGTGAAAATAAAAAATCGCAGATGTTTTTACCTGCGATCGCAAAATAGTCATTGGGCATTGGGCATTGGGCATTTGTCCTCCTTGTCTCCCTACCCCTCACGTGCGCCGATTTACCAGGGTGGCGCTAGCTTGATCTACAGGCATGAGGACTACTTCATTGATATTGACATGGGGCGATCGCGTGACGCAGAAAAATACCACATCTGCCACATCATCGGGAGTTAAGGGCGTAACTCCTTGGTAAACTTTTTTGGCGCGTTCGGTATCACCATGAAACCGCACATCACTAAATTCCGTTTCTACCATTCCGGGATCGACAGAAGTAACGCGAATTGGCGTGCCTAATAAATCTAACTTTAAACCTTCAGAAATAGCTCTGACAGCAGCTTTTGTCCCACAATAAACATTACCATTGGGGTAGGTTTGATGTCCGGCGATCGAACCAATATTTACCACATGACCGCGATCGCGTTTTACCATTCCCGGCACCACATAACGGGTAAGGTAAAGTAAGCCCTTAATGTTGGTATCAATCATTTCTTCCCAATCTGCAAAGCTACCTTCATGTAACTTATCTAAACCGCGACTTAATCCCGCATTGTTAATGAGAATGTCAATATCAGCCCAGTCGGGAGGTAAGTTAGCAATAGCAGATTCCACCGCAGCGCGATCGCGCACATCTAATTGTATTAAATGAGTCTCAGTATTAAACTCTTTTTTGAGCGTATCAGCTAGTTCCTGTAAGCGTTCCAGCCGCCGCGCCGCTAAAATTAATTTTGCACCTGTATTAGCAAATACTCTGGCACAAGCAGTACCAATACCACTACTTGCGCCAGTGATGAGAATGATTTGATTTTGCAGGGAAATCATTGTTAGTCAATAGTCAACAGTCCATTGTCCATTGTCCAATAATTCGGAACTAATGACAGAGGCTAGGGACTAGGGGCTAGGGGCTAGGGATAAAGGCGAACAAACAATGCCCAATGCCCCATGCCCAATTCACTTTTTCACAACTTGTAAACGCTGGGTTACCATTGTCATTCCATCTCCCCTGAGAATTACGGCAGAAAGCCAATGACTACCAGGGGTAGAGGGGGCGCGTCCGACTTTAAACAATCCGCCAGAATTGAGTAATTCTAAATTTACAGGTGTGGGGTTGAGATATTTATCTGCTTGAATAGGTTCTTCTATGGCTGTTCCTAAAAGAAATTCGTCGCCTAAAGGTTCTTGGACGATGGCATCAAAATTATATTGCTGTCCAACTCTCACTTGTTGTGGTAACTTAACATCAACTTGCGGTGGTTTGCTGCCGGAAGTGAGTAAAGTCCGTTCGGTTAAAATATCTTGACGGACGATTTTGCCACCTGTGATGCGCTGACGGGACTTAATTGTGGCATTCAGCGCCATATTATTACTGTTAGCAGAAGGTAAGCCAGTGATATTAGTGACTGTTTCTGCGACAATCGCATTCCCTTCAGTGCGCCAAGATTGCAACTGAGTGGTGTATCTTAATTTTGGATATCGCTTCCAGAGATCAATTAAGGCTTTTTCTAGGGTTTGGCGATTTAAACCGTCACCATGAGCAAAATTAGGGCTGTAGAATTCGATTACCTTTTTCACATCACCTTGGTTAGCAGCTGCATCAATTTGTGCTAACAAATTTGTTAATTGCGCAGGTGCATTTTGGGCGTATTTCTCTGTGGCTAGTCTCTGTGATGTGGGTTTTTTAGCTGGTTGTAAGTTACGCGGTGTACTAGCTTGAGTACATTGCCAAGTACTTGCAATACTTACTGTCAGTATGGATAAAATTAGCCAGATGCTAGCGGGGAATTTGCGGTGGCGTTTGAGTAATAAAGTAATAATCTTAGTCATTGGCAAGAGTTTACTGATTTTACTTGATAAGGTAGGAAATTGTTTTATCTTAGTTAAGCTAAGCGCTAAATGGTAGAGGTTTAATGGTAGAAGAAACACCGATTAGATTATTAGTAGCAGCCAGTGGGACTGGCGGACATCTGTTTCCGGCGATCGCCTTGGCAGAAAAACTGCCAGAATATGAAATTGAATGGTTGGGTGTGCCCAATCGTTTAGAAACTCAGCTTGTTCCTAAGCAGTATCAATTGCATACTATTGCAGTCGAGGGGTTTCAGCAAGGTTTTGGCATTTCCTCTGTTCCTATTTTAGGTAAACTGCTGAGTTCGATTCTCAAAGTTAGACGCATCCTCAAGCAGGGCAAATTTCAAGGCGTATTTACTACTGGCGGTTATATTGCAGGCCCGGCGGTGATTGCGGCGCGGTCTTTAGGAATACCCGTAGTTTTCCACGAATCTAACGCTTTACCGGGGAAAGTGACGCGGTTTTTTGGCCCTTGGTGTCATGCTGTGGCGATAGGCTTTGAAGCCGCTGCCCAGTATTTACCTCGTGCTAAAAGTATATATGTGGGTACGCCAGTGCGATCGCAATTTTTAGAGGAAACTCATCATGCATCGCTAGATTTACCCATTCCTGATGGAGTTCCCTTAATTATTGTCTTTGGTGGTAGCCAAGGCGCAGTCGCAGTAAATAAGTTAGTTCGCGCCGCCACACCAGCTTGGTTTGATGCTGGCGCTTATGTCGTGCATTTAACTGGCGAGAATGATGCAGAGGCGGAGAGTTTAAAACATCCCCAGTATATAGCTTTGCCATTTTATAACAATATGGCGGCATTGTTGCAGCGAGCAAATTTAGCTATTAGCCGTTCTGGTGCGGGTAGTTTAACTGAGTTGGCGGTGTGTGGAACACCAGCGATTTTGATTCCTTACCCCTTTGCAGCAGAAGACCATCAAACCTATAATGCTAACGTCTTTACTCAAGCAGGCGCAGCTTTAGCCTTTAAGCAATCAGAGTTAACCCCGGAAATTTTGCAAACTCAAGTTTTAAACTTGTTGAACTCCTCCACAGAATTAGCGAAAATGGGAGAGAAAGCAAAAGCGATCGCTATTCCCGATAGTGCTGATAAATTGGCACAATTAGTCCGGGAAGTAGTCGAGAGATAAAAAGAGGTTGATACCCTGGTGTTCTAGGAGTCTGCATAGTTTGTGATTCTCTCAAAAGACTGCAACATTTTTTCTCGCTTCTTGCGTGCAATCTCTTGCAAGTCAACGGTTCTATCAGTCTCATCTACAATTTCACCAGTTATCACCTCTAATACATCTTCCAAAGTGATGACACCAGCGATGTTACCATATTCATCCACGACGACTGCAAGATGTTCACGAACTTCTATAAAGTTTTTTAGCAGTTTATCTGCTCGAATAGTTTCTGGAACAAAGTTAACTTTTCTTGTTAGTGTGGCAATTTTTTGATCGTTTTTTCCCTCAACCATTGCTGTGAGTAATTTCTGTTTTAAGGCAAATCCTATTACTTCATCAATAGATTCATCAACTACAATAATCCGGGTATGTTGAGAGGCAATAATGTCTGTTTTAGCCTCAGCAAGAGTGAGATGACCGCGTATATATGTCAGCATGATACGGGGTGTCATCAAATCAGAGGCCGTTACATCATTTAATCTAAAGACTCGTTGAATCATTTCTGCTTCATCACTCTGGATAATCCCTTCCTGTTGACCTATTTTCGCCAAGAATTTAATTTCAGCTTCATTCGTTGTTGGTCTTTTTTTACCTTTAGAGAAGGATGCCGTCACATTTTCTAAAATCCATACTAAAGGTGTAAAGACAATAGAAAGTCCAGTTACAGGTAGGGCTGCAAATATGGCAATTTGTTCTGCATAACGCTCCCCTATTGTCTTTGGGACTATTTCCCCAAAGATAATAATCAAAAATGTTAATACTCCTGAAAATACACCAAGCCACTGAGATCCTAGTATTTGAGTAGCAAGATTACCTGTGAGAATACTGCCAATAATATTGAAAGTATTATTAAGGATAACAATAGTTGCAATGGGCCGATTCATATTTTCACGAATCGCCAACAGGGCAATAACGGAAGGATTATTTGATTGTGCTAACTGTCTTACTCTCAGGGTAGAAACAGAAAACAGCGACGTTTCTATACCAGAGCAAACTGCTGAACCTAAAATTACAAAAAACACTATGAATATCAGCTGTAGCATACTTTCTCTCGCCCACTCCAAGGGCTTTCTTATTTGGCTTTATCTTATCTTTATCAGCATCATCAACATTATTCCAAATAAAGATGACATTTTGATTCCTCTGCCGATATGCTGAATTTATAACGAGTTCTCATTTAGAGCAAATCAGAATGTTGATAGGTAGGGTTATGCAGAGGTTCACCTATAGTCCTCTAATTATTACATTTTTTCTAGCAGTAGCAGGGCAATCAGCCATCGCTAAAAGCACGATGAATGATGCTCAAATGGGGATCAACTATGTCCAAATATCTCCTGATTTTGTCGCAAATAAGGTTATAAAATTTGCTCAAAATCCTAGTGAACTTGATGAGAAAGCTGCTTTAAAGTTAGTGGAGAAACTCCCACAAGTCAAACGCAAAGCCAGAGAAATTGAACGCCTTTCTCGCGGAACTATCCGCGTAGCGACAATTCTCGATAGTTCGCCAACGCCAGAGACACCTTACTACACCATTCGCGTCGTGGAGAATCATGTAGACCACGTTGACACGATTTATATATTTCGCGTCTTAAATCCTGGTGGTGAAATCCAAGTTTACGATATTCTCAAAGATGATTACATCCCATTGCCCGAATGGAAACCTAACGGAAGGTAGGGTTTAGGGACTAGGGACTAGGGACTAGGGACTAGGAAGAAAGATATTGATTGTTGGTGTGAGTGTAATCTTCTTTTCAGGGCTAGTATTTTGATGGGTGTAAATCTATGTAGCAATGCCCAGCCAAATCATGATATGGTTGGCATTGCCAAATCCACAACATAATTGAGCAAAGATAATTCGTAATTTCACGCAATTAAAAGAATGACTGAAAATAAGCCCTTAAGTCCTTGGAATTTTAAGCCTTGGTGGTGTCAGCCTTGGTCTATTCTCCTCACAGGTGTAACCATAATTAGCGGTAGTTGGTTACTATTTAAAACTATTTGGTTAACGGTTCTGATTTCTATCCCTATATTAATTTGGATGGGTTTCTTTTTATTAATTTGGCCGCAGCTAATTATGCGCAGTGGGATTTTAGATTCTTATCAAAATAAGATAGAAAACTAATCAATTCTTGGTCTTGTTGTCAATAGCTGTACACCAGCCTCTACTGTAGTAAAAAAATGCAAGTGCTGACTATTGAAAGTAAGCATAACTACAAAATAATTTAATACAAAGCATTACTTGGGTTAGAAGTTTCAAAAATTATTAATAATTAATATTTTAGTTGTGCGGTCGAATTTTTGATTCGCGGATTTCTCTTGCTGAGAAAACGAAGGATATTTTTTCAGTGATTTACGTATCACAAAAATAGGAATGTTCCGTTTACCGCACTTTTCCAAGTTAATTACTCAAATGGTATGAGAGGCTTCTCTATGCAGAAAACAAATAACCAAACAGGCTATTTCCAGAAATATCTTTCACTCGCCCCTGTGCTGGCGGTTCTAGCGATATCAATCGCCTTTTCTATCTGGGCTATTTTTAACTTCGTTTTCCCAGATTTGCTATTCCATCCTATGCCATAAAGGGTTTCAAGGTGCAAAGGTGAGATCATTGGGTTTGTGCGATCGCACTTTACCTACTTTAACCACAAGCCAAGTCAAATGCGATCGCCTAGCCAATTCTAATTATTTAATTTCTTGCATACTTTTGACAATTTTTGTGACCAAATTCCTTGGCGTAAATCTGACAAGTTCCGCCAGTAATTTATTTTTCAAGCCAGGAATAGCCACAGTTTTACCTTGCATTAAAGCCTGATAACCGATTTTAGCAACTGTTTGTGCATCCATCATATTATTATTTTCTACCTGTCTAGCACCTGCAATTCCAGTTCTCTCATGAAAAGCTGATTGTGTAGGGCCTGGACATAACGCCGTGACAGTGACACCTGTACCTTCTAATTCACTAGCTAGTGCTTGGGAAAATGATAAAATATAAGCTTTAGTGGCAAAATAAACAGCCATTAAAGGGCCTGGTTGAAACGCAGCAGCAGAAGACAGATTTAAAACTTTTCCTTTACCTTGTTTAACCATATCTTTGAGAAATAACTTGGTTAAATGGGTGAGACATACTAAATTTACTTGCAACATTTCTAGTTCTGTTGTTAAGTTCGTCTCATTAAATAACCCATGAATCCCAAATCCCGCATTATTTACCAAAACATCAATTTGAATAACTTCCTGTTGTAATTCAGTAAAAATCTCTTCCGGTGATGTTTGGATAGATAAATCTTTGACAATAGTTTTGACAAAAATTCCAAATTTATCGCGGAATTTATCGGCTACTTCAGCTAATTTATGAGCAATTCTATCTACTAATACCAAGTTGTAGCCATTCATCGCAAAAATATAAGCTAATTCGTAGCCAATACCATTAGCCGCGCCAGTAATTAGAGCCGTTTGTTTATGGTTAATTTGGGTTGTTGTGTTCATATTACAAAATATAAGAATTTTACTTGATAGGGCTTTGGGGAATTTTGAGTAATTGACTTAGGAACAAACCATATAGATTTGCGGTCGTTATCTTTTTAAATACTTGCTTGATGCTTGATGCAAGTCTCTACTCAATTCCTAAAAAATTAATGAAATAATTAACTTTCAGTTAAATTTTTAGCTTATGAGTCATTAACGCTAGTAATTACGCCAGCTTATTCTGAATATACTTTGCTATATATCAAGCAGTTGTAGTTATCAGAACAAACTGGAAAATTCATAAGGTTATGACTTGTCAATCAAGAGTTTATCTAATACCAAAGTTGGATTCTGAAAATCCGTAGGATGATTTTTGGCACTCTTTAGTTAATCTCTACTGGAATGCGCTACAATAGCCCAATTATTTGCATTAATAATCTATATATTTGTGAAAAAATAATATCAGAGTACTGTTATATTATTAATAAGTAGATATCAGGATATCTCAGCAATATAAAAAGATGAAAGTCGTAAATATGACAATAAAAAACCTCTTAAACAGTACATGTTTAAGAAGTTAAAATATATTGTTTTTTGAGAATTACGGCGTTAATTGACCACTTGGGAACCGTGGCTGCGGGGGTCATCTTGACTAGCCGTAGGTGTAACTGGTGCAGAAAATTTAGAAACCTTGCCGCTAGTTTGGGCATAAGGTAGGGGAGAATTAGTGAGTAAAGCTTCCAAGTTACTAGCCATGACAGTACGTGGTTGATCGCCAATAGCCTGGGCGATCGCTTCTCCATCCTTACCCAAAAATACAAAATGGGGAATTCCATCCACCCGATATTTCAACATTTCCGGCAGCCATTTGGTATTATCCACATTCAGCATGACAAAATTTAGTTTGTCAGCATATTGCTGTTCTAACTCAGCCATATCTGGTGCCATTTTTTGGCAGACTGTACACCAATCAGCGTAAAATTCCACCAGTGAGGGTTTACCGTTAGCGATCGCAACTTCTAGAGGTGTAGAGGACTCACCTAACTTGCTCAGAGATGCAGAAGTCGTCTCGGTTCGCAGTCCTAACACTAAGGCGACGCTGAGGGCGATCGCTACTATGGCTATTAAGAAATTTCTCACACGCCCTCCTAAAATAGATTCAGGCTTGGCGGAAGAATTAACAGGTGAATCCGGTGTCATAACAAAATTATTAAAACATATTAAGCAGGATCATCTTCAGTTTAGCGGAAGCGGTTAGGGGATAGGGGCTAGGGACTAGGGTGACAACTGACAATTGACAACTGACAACTAACAAATCCGTGAAAAAAAGAGTTACTTTAACATTTCCGAAACGCGCTGTCCAAATGCCGGTTACCTATAGACTGGCAAAAGAGTTTAATGTGGCTGCTAATATTATCCGTGCGCAAGTTGCGCCCAATCAAATAGGCAAATTGGTGGTCGAACTATCGGGAGATATCGATCAACTAGATGCGGCGATTGAATGGATGCGATCGCAAAATATCAATGTCTCTCATACCTTGGGCGAAATTATCATTGATGAAGATACTTGTGTCCACTGTGGTTTGTGTACTGGGGTTTGTCCCACTGAAGCGCTGAGTCTGCATCCAGAAACATACAAGCTGACATTCACGCGATCGCGCTGCATTGTCTGTGAACAGTGTATTCCTACTTGTCCCGTGCAAGCAATCTCTACTAATCTTTGAATTATTTCCCTAACTCTAAGACATCGGCTATGACTGTGCGATCGTCTATTAACCTATTTTTAGCCGGAGAGTCATACACTACCAATAATGAAGGTTTACCAGCCACATCATTAAATAGAGTCATACCTTCTGCATGATCTTCCCTGTTTCCATAGGGAACATCTTGGACTAACTCCGGGTAACTCAGAGTATTTTCTGCTGAATGGAGACTACCTTGCCAACGATAAACTTGCACTGGGCCGTCTAAATCCATCGTCGGCCCAGCTAAAATTAGGACATCCTCTCCATCTAGGCACAAATCGCGAATTCCTAAACCATTTAACCAGAGAAAGTGCTTTTTATATCCTTTGTTTTGTTCATCAATTGGCTTTAATGTCATCACTCCTAGGTGATAATTTTCTAATTCTATTTCTAGAATTACAGCCCAACCTCGTAATACTGGCCCTCGTAAACCAAGGAAAATGCGGTTTTGATAAATGCTGAGTCCTTCGATATCAAAGCCATTATCTTTTCCGGGAATTGCTGCTTGAATATAAAATCCTAAATGCGGATCGTTTGCTAAGGCTGTCATGAGCAAATTACCCTGGTTAGCTAACTCTAGTTTAGCGGCGTTTAATTGCTCATTTGGGTTATCTGGATGGGAGCAAGATGAGAATAATTCTCCATTTACTAGGGGAATTCTCCCTAAGATATACCGGTTAGCTTCTGATGTAACTGTTGCTAATCTTTCAATATTTTTGACATCAGTATATTTGCTTTTCGGCTTTTTGCGTTTGTAGCTGTGAGAACCAACAAACCATAAGTAGTAATCTGCATAAGCAAGCCCTTCAATATCAATTTCTTCGCTTTCTGGTGCTGGTAAATCAATATATTCTGCTATTCTAAATTGTTGATGGTCAGCAAATTTGTTACTTTCAATTAACGAGAGTCTTTCTAGAGTTGAGCTTTCATCCGAGCCTAACCATAAATGCTGTTGTGGAGTTAGCATGATTGCGGATAGGTCTTTTCTGTGTTTAGCAAAACTCTCAACAAAGGTTAAAAATACTTGCTCTAAAAAGGTATTGTTATACATCTTACAGTATTATTTGCACAATATTTGCATACTAGACTTAGTATCATTTTATTTGTATTGTAATTTACACTAAATCTAGCTGGAGAGATAGAAATAATCTTACCTTTAGTATTATTTCGGTATATGTCATTTATAGCTAAGATCAAATTAGCGATCGCAGATAATAACTGATACTTAGTGCCAATAAAAAATTTAATGAAGATTTGAGTTTAAAAAACATCAAAAGTTATCTATGCAAATCTTTAACGAATGTTATGATGCAGTAATCAGATTGCGTATGGAATTGGTGTAATTTATGGAATTAGCAAAAAATACTCCAGTGCAAACTCTCGGAGACTACGCTTACGAAGGAGTACAAAAACATTATAAGAAAATTCTCAAGTGGGAAAAATCAGTCAAGAAGGATGAAGATCCAGAAGCTTTACATCAAATGCGTGTAGGGATGCGTCGCTTGCGTACTGCTGTCAGTAGATTCGCTATAGTCTTAGATTTACCGAAGCCGGTCAGTGATAAAAATATCGGTAAAATTGCTCGCAAACTTGGTGGTTTAAGAGACTTAGACGTACTCAAAGAGAATTTAGAAAAAGATTATAAACCACGGTTATCACATAAAGAACAGACATATTTGCATACAGCATTTGATGCGATCGCCAAACAACGGGAACATGCATTATCTATAGTCCAGACAACCTTAAAGGATGAATCTTATAAGTCACTCAAACAATCAATGGAAGAGTGGTTAGAAAAACCCACCTATCACGATTTAGCTGATATTAGTATCGGGCAGGTTTTACCAGATTTACTATTACCAGAAGTGAGCCAATTTCTATTACATCCTGGTTGGTTAGCTGGGACTGAATTTGTCGAATCACAGTTAAAAGTTCATCAAAATTGGGAAGCAGAAAAGATAGAACAGCAATTAACCAAAGAAGGTGAAACATTACATGATTTGCGTAAACAAGCTAAACGTGTACGCTACCAAATGGAGTTATTTGCTGATTTATATAGCGAATCTTACGCCGCTTACATTGCAGATGTAAAAAGTATTCAAGACGTTTTAGGCGCGATGCAAGATAGCGTAGTTTTAACTGAGTGGCTGGAGAATGTCTTTAAGTCAGATATGCACAGTCATTTGCATGGGCTGAATAAATTATTAGCAGACAATCGTTATCAATTATGGCAGCAGTGGCAACCATTGCAATCACGGTATTTAAAAATCGAAACTAGACATGGCTTTCATTTAACAGTATTACATCCCAAAGAATCTGGTTTTTCTCATGAAGATGAGACTAGCGCCCAGAAAATTGGATAGGTGCTTCTAGTGACAAAACGTAAACGCTGCTTTGGGGAATCTGGACAATTCTGGTGTTTTCTGCGGAACGCAAACCGGAAACTAAGCCAATAGCGCTTCCTAACATTGCACCTCGATCAAATTGTTCCGGATCGCCATTGCTAATAAAACCTAAAGTACTGCCAGTGATTCTACCCCAAACAGAACCGTTTTCGACTGCTTTGTCATTAGCTCGTTTATGGGTAATAGTAGTACCAGGAATCATTTGACTTGATGCTTTAATCGAGACAATTCGACCATTAATTACTAACGACTGAGCGATAATTTTAGCACCCCCATCAGTTGGTTTCAAAATAATAGTTACCGGAGTATTTTCTGGTGCTACAACATTACCTTGAGCATCTTTAATTGCACTCGCTAAAGGAAGTGTCAAAGGATAATCTTTCTTTTGCCCCACATCAACGGTTACAGGTGTGGGAAATGAGACAATAATGGCTGTATCTTGGGGAATAGTAATTTCTTGACTAATTGCTTGAGGTTGAGGTGGTACGCTAGGAACTTGTTGCGCCATAGCTGGAACTGTAACAGCACCTAATAAAGATAGAGAACAAGCAAGATTTAAGAGAATTTGAGTTTTCACGATCGTTATTCCTTTGATATGAGTAGTGTTGGCTAGGTTTGAACCGCTTCACTCCATCAATAGGTTGGCGATCGCAATTTTATGCAGACTGATTACACACCTGAGTTATTAAGTTTTGTAAATCTTCAATTGCGTTAGATGCGATTGCGCCTCGAAAAATCGCTGTTAAGCTATCCAAATCAGCAATTTGGCTAATTTGTGACATTAATTGTAATCCCTCATTACCAAACTTCATTTCCAGCGTCATTTGAAGATTTGCTAGCGCTTGTTCTCGTTCACCTTGTTGTTCACCTCGTTGTTCCCCACGGATTTCGCCTTCACGCAAAATTTCTTGATACCAGGGTGACTCGCGCAATACTGTCATATCCCACCTCATAGATTCACCCGTACACAAAATTTATCATACTTAATTTTAGATATTGAATTACAAATTATAAATAATATTTAGCAGCTTCCGACATTTTTAAATGTAATAAATTTTCATCGCCTAGTTCTTGAATTACTTCAGGTTTACATGGCAATATATTCAATGCCTTCATAACTTCCAATGCTATGGACTTAGCTAAAAGTGGCGGTACAGAATTACCAACTTGGCGAAATCCATGCCATTTAGTCACATGAAATCTAAACCAATCAGGATAGGAATGTAACCGCGCGGCTTCTCTAACTGTGATACATCTAGGCGTAAAAGGATGAATTGGTCGAGGTGAAGTAAACGAACCTCGATACATATCTGTACCTGCTCTTAATGTATTACAAACACCAGCAGGGTGCAATTTATGAAACCGACTAATTGGTTCTCTCTCGCCTTGAACTGTCGCTGCAAAGCGTTCCCTAGTCCCATCTGAATGCTTTGTGCGAAAGCTAGAAGTGAGAATTCGCGAATCAAATTTACGCGAGTAGGAATAATCATTATCTAAAGTTCTAATACCGCGAAGTATAAGAGCATAATTGCTAGGTTTACCATATTCTGCTTCTACCCAATCTCTTAGCAGCAACTCAGGATATTGCTCAACTTCTGGGATATCGCCAATTGCATCCCAAACTGTCGGACTTATTGGTAATACAGATGATTTTTTCTTTGATGATGTATGAGGTTTAGCTATTTGTGTGAGGTGGTGGGGATATTTTGGTAATACTACATCTTCCCTTGCTCCTAAAAGAAATAATCTTTCTCTCGCCTGTGGTACTCCATAATGAGCAGCGTTAAGAATTTGGTAATTTTCTTCTACTTGATAACCTTTAATTTGAAATTCAGTAATCAAATTTCGCAGGATTTGTTTATGTTCGCCGATGGTAATACCTCGAACATTTTCCATCACAAAAAATTTTGGTTGTAATTCCAAAACTAAGCGATAAAAATGAAATACTAAAGAGTTGCGTGGGTCATCAAAAAGCCGTTTACCAATAATAGAGAACCCTTGACAGGGACTCCCGCAGATTACTACATCAATTTCTCGATCGCCAATTGGCGATCGCTTTCTAATCTCTTCCCCGGTAGTATCCACAACACTTTGGCACAACACCTTGCACCAGGGAAAATTATATTCGTGGATTGCGCAATGAATCGGGTCAATTTCCACCGCCGCTAGTACATCAAAGCCAGCTTGTTCAAAGCCAAGAGTCATCCCACCTGCACCTGCGAACAAGTCAACTGCAATGGGTCGTTGGCTAATGCTGAGTTCTAAATTCTTCTTTCTGAGTCTCATTTGTGATTTAGACTTTGACCGATGGACTCTGATTGAGGCGCGTGAACCAGCGATTACACGGAAATTAATATGTAAAGCAACATATTATATCACATATAACCAAAAAAATTAACAACTTAGAGATGACTGTTGACTGATGACTGTTGTACGGGCGGGTTCACAAATATCCTCACCGATCAACGATTATTCTCAATAAACCCGCCCCTACTGACAACTGACAAATGACAACTGACAACTAACCAATCCGATTGTGATAGGCTAACTGCGAGACAAAGCTATTAGGTACTGAAAATGACTAAACTGCGGGTAGGTTTGCTGTTTGGCGGTCGTTCTGGAGAACATGAAGTTTCAATTAGTTCAGCCAGAGCGATCGCTAAAGCTTTGAGTGCGGAGCAAAATGCTAGCAAGTATGATATTCTGCCATTTTACATCCAAAAAGATGGTTTTTGGCAATCTGGGGAAATTGCTCAACAAGTTTTAGACTCTGGCGCTGTTTATCAAAGTTCTGTAACTTCTCCTAACCTTTGGCAATTTCCTCCCCAAACACAAGAAGTAGATTTATGGTTTCCCATTCTCCACGGGCCGAATGGGGAAGATGGGACAATTCAAGGGTTACTCAGTTTAATGCAAGTTCCTTTTGTGGGTTCTGGGGTGTTAGGTTCAGCAACGGGGATGGATAAAATTGGCATGAAAGTTGCCTTTGCTCAAGCTGGACTAGCGCAAGTAAAATACAAGGCAGTAACGAGAGCGCAAATTTGGTCAAATCCTTGCGTATTCCCCAAATTATGCGATGAAATTGAAGCGGAACTTGGTTATCCCTGTTTTGTCAAACCCGCAAACTTAGGTTCATCAGTGGGAATTGCCAAAGTGCGATCGCGCCAAGAATTAGAAGCGGCGTTAGATAATGCAGCTAGTTACGATCGTCGCATTATTGTCGAAGCTGGAGTTGTCGCCAGAGAAGTAGAATGTGCTGTTTTAGGTAACGATCAACCCCAAGCCTCGGTTATTGGCGAAATTACTTATAATAGCGATTTTTACGATTATGAAACAAAATATACTCAAGGACTGGCAGATTTACTGATACCAGCCGTTATACCGGAAGCGATCGCTAGTCAAATTCAGGACATGGCATTAAAAGCCTTTGCTGCTGTTGATGCTGCTGGGCTGGCAAGAGTAGACTTTTTCTACGTGGAAGCCACAGGAGAGGTGTTGATCAATGAAATCAATACCCTACCAGGATTTACTGCAACTAGTATGTATCCCCAACTTTGGGCATATAGTGGCATACCCTTCGCGGAATTAGTAGATAAATTAATTCAACTAGCTATAGAAAGAGATACGCCAGTCGAAGGAAAGAGTTAAGCATAACCATGCAGTTAACAGACACTCTTTAAATCGGTGAAAAATCAGATTTTCAGAGAAAGTTTAGGGATTTAGTATCTAAAACTGCACACAAAAGTTACTCGATTACAAAATTTGACTACGGATACCTGATACTCGCTTCCTCCAGTATGATCTTGGATCGAGAGGGGTACAAATCTGAAAGTAATCTATGGAAAATAGTCAGAGTGTACAGCATGAGCCAACCCAAACTGGGGTCACTCCAGAGCTGACAAACAGTAAATCGAGAGCATTCAGTAGCTCGCAATTTCTGATACATCTGCTTACACGCCATCCTTGGCTGTTGTTGATTGGGTTATCAGCAGTATTTGTTGCAAGTGCTGTGCTTGCTTTATATAACCTGGGTTCTGTTGGCAATGTCCAACAGCCAGAAGAGGTAGATAAACACAACCCAGATGTTGCAACTGTAGCTGAAGCAGTCAACAATACGCCCTCTGAGAATAATAATCCTACACCTTTGTGGATGGTTGCAGCGATCGCTCTTAGCTGTGCTAGTGGTTGCTTAATAATTTTGCGTGTCCTCAACCGTCCTACAAATGCGCAAAAAGCCCATAAACAAGTTAGACGTTATCCCACACGCACCGTCAAAAGCCAACCACAGAGAGTAAAATCACCACCAGCCAACAATCCCCCGG
The DNA here is from genome assembly GCF_014697075.1 of Tolypothrix sp. FACHB-123. Classification (GTDB taxonomy): domain Bacteria; phylum Cyanobacteriota; class Cyanobacteriia; order Cyanobacteriales; family Nostocaceae; genus Aulosira. The sequence goes on from NZ_JACJRE010000027.1 coordinate 19,979, forward strand.
TTTTTGTCCCATCCTCATCACTCACTCCCCTAGCCTCTATGCAATCTCGGACAAAACCGCTCATGACAGTTCTACCACCAGAACATGGCTATCGTGTGGAAAAAAGCAAAGAGTCTTTGGCAGATTTGATGGATATTCGCAAGCAAAGTTCTTTGTCTGCGATTTTACGCAACTAATCCTATCGTTTGCACTCAAAAATCTGTTCAGTTAACTCTTTTTTAACTCAGGGTATGGATTATCATATCCTGATTTTTGTTGAATTGCTAATTATTCAAAACTCTCCGCTTCAGTCAAAATGGCAAATTGGCAACCCAACTGACAGCTAGTAAAATTAAAATAAAGCAGATAAACGACTTCAAGGGTATGGTTATCAGGGTCTACCAAGCCCTTAAATTACTTTGAAATCACTGTAATGCAAGCTGAATCTTTAAAAGATTAGTCAGCACAATTATTAATTAACTTCTCGCCAGAATTTTAGATATTTGCAATATATATTTTTTGCACAAAGGTTGTCTTCTTAAGCATTTAAAAGATAGTTGAGTTCCGCAGATAGCCATTCTTTAAACATTTTATCCAAAATTTCTTGATGTCTTTCTGGCGTTAACTCAGCAGGAATGAACTCTTCTACCATAAAAATGTAACTTGCTTGGTCTATGATCAGCGGGCCTAACAAATCTCCCGGTCTAGTGCTAAAAATAACTGCTGCGATATCTGGCTTCAGATTCCAGCGATAAAATTTTCCTTCATAACCACAATTAATGCGGCGTTTTTCATCAATGTCATAAATGTGAGCAGCTTCATAAAAGCTGAGTTCGCCTTCTTCAATTTGATAACAGATTTCTTGTGCTAACTGTATATGTGGGACTACTATTTGATAAAGCAAAACTTGATCGTAATCAAGTTGATTTTCGGAAAAATATTTTTCCACATCTTTATTAAATAAACTCTGCGACAATTTTTTAGTTAACAAATTATCGCGAATTCCTGCTTCCCAATCATCGGCAACAATTAGCTGATCTCCTAACCATGCTAAAGTGTCGCTAGCTTTTACTAAACGATTTTCATAACGTAAGCGATCTGCTTCAGCCTGAATTTCTTCTGAAGTCAGTGTTATCTCTCTTTCTTGAGCTGCTTTGTCAATAATTTTTTGATATAAGATATTATTACACAATTCTTTAATTTGCACAGTCTTTTTGAGATATTCAATAATCTCTTCTGGAAAAATAATATGTCCTTTGAAGTCAATCATTTTGGTCTGTGTTGTCATTGTTCTAAATATTTATTAAAAAGTGCAAATTTTACTATTTATTGAGACGCATTAATCTGTAGCAGATCTGCTGCTTCTAATCAAGTAAGTGAGCTAAATAGTCCAGCATTTAGCTCACTCAAAACAAATTAATTGATATTTATAGATTAGAAAATTATTCTGCAAAAAGGTGGTCATTTTGGCGAGATTTTTTTTTATTTTTTAGCATAGACTTATCTTATGTCCGCCGTTAACCAATATCTTAAAAATCCTCATTTGGTAAATAATGGAATCCCAAGCGATACAGTAGATTCTCTTCATTTTAGGTATAAATTATCTTAAGGGCACAACATTGTTGTGCCCTATCGGTGTAATTCTTTGAGAAACACTCTAAATCAGCCCTATGCTGTTTAATCAATCACACAACTAAAGCTGGAAAATCTCTTTTTCCTGTCAAGATTCAAGGCTATTTTCAGATTAATAGAGTCAAGAGTTTTGGGTTATCTTAAATAATTTTTTAGAATGGGGGAAACATTTTGTGATGAAATGGTTCGGGAAAAACTAACACCTTATTACCGCCCTTAAGACTAGTCTGTTTTTTATCGGATGTTTCTAGATAATCTAGGTCATTAATTTTATTTAAAACCTGAGAACCACCTCTTTGAGTTGAGTTATTCATGGAAGATGGCAGGTTAGCTGATAGGTTTCTATTAGTATTAGGTACAATTGTACTTTGAGGTTGACTATTTTCCTTAATTAAACGGCTGTAAGTTCTTTGGGGAATAAAGTGCAATGGATTGTACCCAACGAAACGCAGCAGTAGCACGCAAGCCCAAGAATATCTGCCCTCAGTAATTGCCTCTATTACTTGATTCAATTGTTCGGGACTAATAGCTTTATGATAGTTCTTTTGAGGAGAAGACATTTGATAGCTCATAATATTAACCCTTATTAAACTGGACTAACTGGAGGTTTATAAATTAATGCCGCCTTTTTGTAATTGCTTAATTGGTTCGAGTATCATATCTGCAATGCTGCGGCGACGGATAATAATCTCAGCACTAGCTGTCTGACCTGCTTTAAATTTGACAGTTTGATGATTTTTCTTCACATAATTTCGGTCTAGAGCTATGCTAACTCGGTAGACTGTTCCTAGCTTCTCATCTGGCTTACTATCAGGGGAAATAGAGATAACTTTGCCTGTAATTACACCAAAATCCTGATAGGGATAAGCATCAAATTTGACTTTTGCTTGGTTTCCTAGTTGGATAAAGCCTGCTTCTTGAGTAGGTATTACAGTTTCCAGAATCAGCGGTGCATTTTCAGGAGCCAATTCCGCTATTGTTTGGCCTGGTTGAACCACTTCCCCACTGTTTTTGACATTGAGAGACAGAACCATACCATCGACGGGTGCAGCTAAAGAAAGCTGTCTTAATTGGGCTTTTGACTGCTGTAAAAGTTTTTCAGTCTGCTGCATTTTGGCAAACAACTGAGTTTTTTCTACTTGCAGTTTTTGAATTGTTTGCTGAGCCTGTATTTGGACTGTGTTACCTTCAGCATGTTTTTGAGCCAGTTGTTCTTGTAGTTGCTGGGCTTCTGCAAGCACTTGGCGTAAGTCTGCTTGTAGTCGTTGGGATTCTGTAATAGCTTGTTGGCTTTCTCCTAATTGTTGGGTAATACTCCGTTGGCGATCGCCTAAATTTTGCTGTGCTTGAAATATTTGGTCTTTGGAGATTGCACCTTGCTCTGCTAAAGATTTTAATCTTTCTAATCTTTCCTGTTCGGCACTAGCGGCAACATCCAGTTGAGCTACAAGTGATTTGCTGAGATCAGCTTTTTGTTGACCTTGAGCGATCGCTACTTTTTGACTCTCAATTTTGGCTTTGGCTTGATTAATTACTGCTTCTTGAGCCTTGATTTCCGCATTAGTAATCGCTACACGGGTTTTTGCTTCTAAGTGGGTTTTTTCAATTAAAGCTTGGGTTTGAGTTAGTTGAGTTTTATAAGATGCACTCTCTTGTGCTAACCGCTCAACTTCATTTAAAGCAATTTCTCTGTCGAGTTGTGCTAGTACTTGTCCGGCTGTTACCGTCTCACCTTCTTTAACGTTAATCCGTGCTAACTTACCGGGGACAACTGCATGAATTTTATATGGCTCTCCTTGGGGTACTAATCTTCCTGAAGCTTTACCCACTTCATCAATCTGTCCCACTGTCGCCCAAGCTACAACAGACATACCAAAGATGATTCCACCCAAAACTATGTGATAGGGAAGAGAGGAAGGTGGATCGTCTAAAACCGTTTGTAAAGAGCCAGACCAATCGACTGATTCAGCGGGAAATGTCTTAGGCGTTGCTGGCGCAAAATCTTCTGGTAAATTATGACGCTGCTTGGTCATTACCTGTTCAGAAGCAGCTGTACCTCCGTAAAGGTAAGCTGTTTCGGATGATAAATCTAGCAGCATGTCATCTTCATCAATAGCCATTAATGGCTCAGATTTTCTGGCGATCGCTGATGAATTTACATGTTGATCAACTAGAGATTGTAAAGGTTGTTTCATGGAAGCTCTCTATAATTGAAACTTCGCTTTTTTTAGCTAATTTTATGGGTAAATAGCTTTACTGAAGAGTCAGTTTTTTTCTTACAAATATTAACAGTTGAATGAAGTTTATCTCTACTGTTTATTTGTAAAACTTATCTTCTCGGTTCATATCTAGTTCACCACGGCATACCAAGTTCGGGATATCCATTTTTATCTACTATTTTTTAGTTAAAGTTTATGTGATATTCAACTTTAACTGAGCAACTATTTAGTAATTACTACTCTCTCTATCCATACATAATGATTCGTAGAAACTCTATGACTCATTATGTACGTATATACTTATATGATACTCTCTCTTGGGAATGACGTTAGCCAAATTGGCTAATTTTTTTCTAAAAAATGTAGTCTGGCTAACAAAAAAGCATTAATTTTCTGAAAATACTTAGTTTCTGCTTGATTTATCCAACTTTTATCTTAAATATTCCTGTTTATAGCAAAAATCTGGTGATTTCTTCGTTTAAGAAAAAATTCCAAATGTAGTATTATTTGCCAACTTAAACTAAATTGGAACAATTATTGAATTATATTATTTTGAATGATTAATATTTTCTCCTGTTTGGCAAAATTTTTAATTTTATCTTAATTAAATCTTCTACTCAGGACAATATAATTGCACAATTAATCAAAATTTATCTGCTCAATATAATGTGGCTGGATTGTCAATACATGATTAATATAAATTATTTGTCAGCCGAAGATGAATATAATTGAATTGACTTTTGTGGCTCTCTACCTCATGCCAAGTTATCATCATGATTTTTTCTGCTATTAATCAGTTTTTAGGAAAACAGCAAATTGATATAAAAAATTAATTTTAAACATCAATTTGCTGTTGCGCGAGATGATAGTAAAGACCTTTGAGAGCGATGAGTGTCTCGTGAGAACCTTGCTCAACGATCACGCCGCGATCTAGTACGAGAATATTGTCTGCATTTCTGACTGTGGAGAGACGATGGGCAATGATAAAGGTAGTGCGATCGCGGCTGATGTGTTGTAAATTTCTTTGAAAGCGGCGTTCGGATTCTGTATCCAGAGAACTTGTGGCTTCATCTAAAATCAGAATCCGGGGATTGGGTAATAATGCGCGGGCGATCGCAATCCTCTGTCTTTGTCCCCCAGAAAGATTAGAACCCCTCTCTCCGACTTTGGTGCTGTATCCTAGGGGCAAACTTTGGATAAAAGCATGAGCTTCTGCCAGTTTACTAACTTCCACAACCTCTTCTAAGCCATATTGCTCCCGATATAAAGCAATATTCTCTAAAATCGTTCCCGAAAATAAAAAGCATTCTTGGGGAACTACTCCCAGTTGACGGCGTAAAGATTGGGGTGAAACATGGCGAATATCATGTCCATCAATCACAATTCTCCCCGTAGTCGGATGGTATAAAGCCTGCAATAAACTGACTAAAGTACTCTTACCAGAACCACTACGACCGACAATGGCAATTGTTTGACCGGGATGGGCTTCAAAGGAAATATTTTGCAGAATGTTGCGCTCATCATCGGCATTATAACGAAAAGTTACATTTTCAAACTGCACTTCACCTCGAAGTTTGGGCAATACCATCATGGCTTTTTCCGCAGTTTCTTCTGGTTGGGTGTTAAAAATATCATCCAACCGTTCTACAGAAACCATAACTTCCTGCAATTCATCCCACAAACCCACCAAGGACATCACCGGGCCGATGACGTTACCAATCAACATATTAAAAGCTACTAATTGACCAATAGTCAGTTGCTCTTGAATTACTAATGTTGCGGAATACCAAAGTAATGCGGTACTACCTATGGTATTAATTAATTCACTAATAACGTCTAAGCCAATGCCCAATTTGTAACCGCGAAATTGGGCATTGATCGTACTGGTTAAATGGTCTTCCCATCGCCAGCGCAACTCATGCTCTGCGGCGGCGGCTTTGACGGTGGCTACACCTGTGAGCATTTCTACTAGAGAGGAACTTTGTTTGGCGGCTTCGTTAAAAATTTCTCGCGACACCTGGCGCAAAATCGGACTAGCAAAAACGGTCAACAAGATTAAGGGCACTAGCATTGACAGCACTAATAAGGTTAAATGCCAGTTGTAATATGCCATCAGTCCCACATATACAACTGCTGTTAACACATCTAACCAAGCACCAATTGCTTGACGGGTCAGGAAAGATTGGATTTTCTGGTTTTCTTGAACGCGGGTGAGGATATCGCCTACATGACGGGAAGCAAAGAACTGCAAGGGTAAGTTTAAAGCATGGCGGATAAATCCACTGACGAGGGTCAAGTCTACTCGATTGGAAAAATTCACTAGCATGTATTGGCGAATACTCCCCAAAGCAATGCGCCAAATACTAAACACCAGCAAACCAATAGCCATGACTTGCAAGGTGTTTAAACTTTTGTGGACTACTACCTGATCGAGAATAATCTGCGTAAACAGGGGAGTAATCAGACCAAATACTTGCAACAGGATAGAGGAGAGGATGATGGGTATGAGCATTCCGCGATAAGGCAAAAATGCCCCCCAAAATCTTCCTAAAGAGGGTTTCGCATTAGGTATGTTTTGCAGTGCAGGTGTGGGAGTTAATAACAAGGCGTATCCCGTCCAACCTGCTTGAAATTCCTTGACATTCAGCTTGCGCCGTCCCACTCCGGGGTCGGAAACTATCACCTGATTCTTTTTGACTTTATAGACCACTACATAGTGATCGCTTTGCCAATGTGCAATCCAAGGATGTTGCTGATCCACTAGACGGTTAAAACTGGCTCGTACCGGTCTTGCTTGATATCCTAAGGTTTCTGCGGCTGCGGCTAAACTTTTCAGGGAGGCTCCAGCACGTCCGACATTGGCTAAGTTCCGCAGCATATTAATGCTAAATTTTTTCCCCCAATATTGGGAAATCATGGCTAAGCAAGCTGCACCACAATCAGAGGTACTTTGCTGTTGAATAAAAGGGTAGCGTTTGCCAAACCAAGGACGGCGATACTTATTAGGATGGGGAAAGGCGATTGATTGGGAGTTGGGTAGGAGGGTAGGAGGCTGCTGCTTTTGGTTTGATGCTGTTGATGTCGGTTGTTCAAACAATACTGTTGGTGCGACAGTCCGGCGAGTGCGGTTGTGAGAGTTTCTATTGGTAGTGGCGATCGCTCCTTGGGGATCTAAATCTGCAAGGGTGGGAATAATTGTTATGGCTGCTTCCCAATGTTCTAGGGGTAGCTTGTAAGCTACTAAATCTGTTTGTGCAATCCAATCTGCGGGGATTTCTTGGGGATATCCCCAACTATCACCTATTTCCAGCGGTGGTTGTGAAGGGTTGTTTTGGCTTTGAATCTCTCCACTCCGTAAAAAGAAGCGTCCGCTATTGGCTGGGGTTGCTTGTATGAGTACAGAGCCTGCGGGTATTTTGATTTCTTTGAGGTAGGGTAAGAATTCTTTGAGAGTATGGCTTGAAAGTAATGTCTGACGCCCAACTGCTTTTTTGACTGCTGTTTCTTGAGAGATTGTCGATTGTTGTTTGCGCAGATCCTCTTTAATCTTGGAACCTGCTTTTTGTTGATGTAAATCAACTGTAGTTTTAAAGAACAGCAACATTTGCCTGGTAGCTGTGGTGTGCTGTAAGTAATCTGGGAGTTTGGGTATTTGGGCGCACCAGGTTTGCAACTTGGCTGTGGGTATAAAAGCAACAATACCTGTACTAGCCGCGATCGCTCGATAACCTAAAGTGCGATCGCTAAACAACTCATCTGTACCAAAGCTATCTCCTGCTTCCAGTAATGCAGATGGTACTTCCCTTTGTGCTGCTACATCAAACCCCACTAAGCGCACTCGACCTGCACACACTATGTAAAAACCTTGGTTATTTTGTTCAATCTGAACAGATTTTTCTAGGTTTGTGAATGTACTATAGTTAACAATTTCCTCCCCTAAGGAGAAAGCATTCAGTTGAAATGCTTGGCTAAAATTTAATACTAAATTTTTATTTTCCGAGAGTATATTTAGCAAAATCTCGTCTAAAATCTGACGACTGTTACTTTGCTCTCCACTAATCCCTGTTTCCACTTCTAATATCTTTTTCATACATTACTCAGACTTAATAAATTTTTAAAATTGTGTATGATTTAATTTTTATTAAATTTTTTCAATCCAATTCTCCGGAATTATTAGCAAGTAGTGTCATCATTTTCTGAACTAACGATTACTCATATCGCCTAAATTGCGCTTATAATTCCTCAGAATCTATATTTAATTGTGATAACTAACTGCTCACAAAAAGATCCAGAAATGTATGACTACTCACTATTACAGTACTGTCAACACCAATCCTGGTTTTTGCGACATTACTAAATGCTTTGTAAGAAAACGCAAAACTAGGGAACAATACCTCTATCTGTCTCGGTTATAGATCAAATTCTTTTTTTACATTACAGCAACTAGATTTACTTGGTAAAATTACCGCTACTTCCGCGACTTTTACTTAATAAACCTAGATACCTTTCTAGTTCATACAGATTCAGTTCTATGTAAGATAGATAATTCTCAATGCCTAACTCCAAATACTGAATAGTATTAATAGTTCAGGATCTGCAATGCTAAACTCAGAATTTACCTGTATAGCCTAGCTATCCGCCTTAAAATAGTAATTAAGACAGACTCCACCTCATTAATATAGGGACTTTGTAGTTACAGACAATATATTTAAAAGATTGTATCGGATACATAAGATGCCACCTGGGAAAAATTAGCTAGCCAAGCCGAAGGGTTGAAAATTGTTTGCTGCTGCCTAGGCTTCTACGTACACACACAAGAATACTAAGCATTTACCAATTGCTTTGTCAAGAAAGGACAACTTGAAAAAACCCAATTCTATCGGATTTACCTAATTCTTCACCATATCCTTAAAATAGGTGGCTTTTTATAAAATTATGGTAAAAATACAACAACAATAAATTCAGTAAATGTGATTACGTGGTAATTTTTACTACTTATAACAAATCAGGAGAAATACGACAAAATTACATTCTTAGTTAAATTAAGCTCTGATTAAATTAAGGTTAACCAATGGTGAATATTGACGTGATAATCAGTATTAGCTAGAATCTAATAGGTTTTGAGCAAAATTTACAATTTCTTTCATATTTTTATCTATCTGCATCTTTTTATTTATATGTCTGCAATGTCTAACCTGAGGACGAGGGCATATCAATATTTGTATGTTAAGGGATGACATAGTCGTCCTTATCTCATCCTCTAGCTAGACGTGAAGGGCTTGACTTCTTTTTTAAAATGCAAGGGGAAATGTACCTCTAAACACCAGCGATCTAAAACCATATTTTTTGAGCAGAGAACTCATGAGGTCGTGACCTACTTACATTTCTAGGACTTAGTCATGTATGAACTAGTTCAAGCTGCTTTAAACAGTGATGATAAAATTGCTCTTTACCAGTTAATTTTGGCAATTAAATCTACTGGTAAGCGTTATTTTTTGAGAAACGAGATTTTACAAGCTTTTGCTGATTATTGCCAGCAATCTCACCGACCTAGCTATTTTTATCATGCTTCTGCTATCGGCAAACTCATTCACTACTGTCATGAAATTATTTTAGAAGGTGACAGTACTTGGTTTGTGGCACGTCCCCGGATTGCAAGTCAAGAAGTTTGGCGATTAACAGGCGAAGGTAGTGATTTTGAGCAGATGACACCTCAAGCATTACTAGATGTGAGAGACCGTTTAGTTAATCGCTACCAACCTCACATTTTAGATATAGACCTCCATCCTTTTTATGCTAATTCTCCAACAATTAGCGATCCGAGGAATATTGGTCAAGGTCTAAGCTTTCTCAACCGTTATCTATGCAGTCAGGTATTAACAAATCCGCAATACTGCTTAGAGGTATTATTTCAAGTTCTGCATCGATTAAATTATGATGGCATTGGCTTGCTGATTAACGATCGCATTAAATCCGGTGACCAATTAGCCGAAAAAATGCAGCAAGTCCGCAAATTCTTGACTCAGATACATCCTGACACCCCATACGCCAAATTTCGCTTTGAATTAGAAAAACTCGGCTTTGAACCAGGTTGGGGAAATACAGCCTCGCGGATGAGTGAAACCTTAGAACTTCTCCAACACCTGATTGAAAATCCCCAACCAGGAATTTTAGAAGCATTTGTGGCGCGGGTTCCTGCTGTCTTCCGAGTGGTGCTGATTTCCATACATGGTTGGGTAGGACAGGAAGGAGTTCTCGGTAAAGATGAAACCTTAGGCCAAGTTGTCTATGTTCTAGAACAGGCGCGTAGCTTAGAAAATACCCTGCGTCAAGAAATTGAACTAGCTGGTCTTAACCTTTTAGGTATTCAACCTCATGTAATTATTCTTACCAGACTCATTCCTAACTGTGAAGGTACATTCTGCAACCTGCGACGGGAAAAAATTGCTGGGACAGAGAATGGCTGGATATTGCGTGTACCTTTTGGAGAATTCAATCCGGAAATTACCGATAATTGGATTTCTAAATATGAAATTTGGCCTTATTTAGAAACATTTGCCCAAGATGCAGAAAAAGAACTGTTAGCAGAATTTCACGGTAAACCCCATCTCGTTATTGGGAATTATAGTGATGGTAATTTAGTCGCTTTTCTCCTAGCTCAACGGCTGAAAGTCACCCATTGCCATATTGCCCATGTTTTAGAAAAGCCAAAACATTTATTTAGTAATCTTTATTGGCAAGATTTAGAGGAAAAATATCATTTTTCAGCGCAATTCAGTGCCGATTTAATTAATATGAATGCAGCCGATTTTATCGTGACTTCATCTTACCAAGAAATTGTCGGCACGCCGGAAACTATTGGACAGTATGAATCCTACAAATGTTTTACCATGCCTGAGTTGTATCATGTCATTGATGGCATTGATTTATTTAATCATAAATTTAATGTGGTAGCACCGGGAGTTAGCGAGGATATATTTTTCCCCTTCAGCCAATTTCAAGAACGAGATCCCAAACTGCAAGCACAAATAAATGACCTACTTTTTCATCGCGAAGATGGGCAGATTTTAGGTTCTTTAAAGCACCCAGATAAACGACCTATTTTAACTGTAGCTCCCATAATTTCGGTTAAAAATCTGACCGGTTTAGCTGAGTGCTTTGGTAAAAGTCAAGCTTTACAAGAAAATTGCAACTTATTTATATTAACTGGTAAGCTGCATACATCAGAAGCAGCCAACCCAGAAGAAGCCGCAGAAATCCAAAAGCTGCACGATATTATCAATCAATACCAACTCCACGGTCATATTCGCTGGTTGGGGATGCGTCTTCCGAGTCAGGATATCGGGGAAGTCTATCGTGTAGTAGCGGATAAAAAGGGTCTTTATGTCCATTTTGCTCGCTTTGAAGCTTTTGGCAGAAGTATTCTCGAAGCCATGATTTCTGGCTTACCAACTTTCGCCACTCAGTTTGGCGGTGCTTTAGAAATTATCGAAGAGCAAGAACATAGATTTGGGCTGAATCCGACAGATTTAGAAGGCTCTGCCACCAGGATATGGGATTTCTGTACCCAATGCGATGCTCATCCCGAATATTGGCAAGAAGTTTCCGATTGGATGATCCAACGAGTTCGCAATAAGTATAACTGGAAGTTACATAGTAATCAGTTGCTGTTGCTAGCTAAAATTTATAGCTTCTGGAATTTTGTCGCCCCAGAAAATACTGAAGCCAGGTTGCGCTATATGCAAACACTATTTCATCTAATTTATAAACCCAGAGCCGATAGCATTTTGGCGAAGCACATGCATCGTTAGGGTATGGGGCACTTCGACTTCGCTCAATGCCCCATGCCCAATGCCCCATGCCCCATGCCCAATGCCCCATGACAACTGACAATGGACACTAAAGGTAATTACCGCGATTTTATTTATCAAGACTGGATTTTAACGGAAACCCAGTTTCACCCCGAGCAATTGCAGTCTAGAGAAACGATTTTCACCATTGGCAACGGTTATTTAGGAACCAGAGGTAGCTTTGAAGAAGGGTATATGCGTGCATTACCCGCTACTTTCATCCACGGTGTTTATGACGAGGTTCCTGTTGTTTATACAGAGTTGGTCAATTGTCCTGATTGGTTACCATTGGTGGTGACGATTAATGGCGATCGCTTTCGTCTCGATCAAGGTGAGATATTAAAATATAGCCGCCAACTCGATGTCCGCCAAGGTCTTTTAACTCGTTCTGTGCGTTGGCGCAGTCCTAAGGGTAGTACAATAGACCTGCATTTTGAGCGCTTCGCCAGCATTGCCGATCAGCATGTGTTAGGGCAACGCTGTCAAGTCACACCTCTAGATTTTTCTGGTGTGATTGAAATTCAAGCTAGCATCAACGGTTATCCGGAAAATCCCGGTTTTAATCACTGGGAATGTCTCGAACAAGACAAAACAGATGAGGGTATCTGGTTACATCGTCGCACGCGCAACTCCCGAATTGATATTGGTTTGGCTGCTAAGTTGACTATTTTTGGGGCAGAAGCATCATTACAAGTTTACAGTGCGCCTGGTTATCCCACCTTAAGCGCTACCTTCCTGGCGACAGCTAATCAAACAGTCACAGCCGAAAAGGTAGTGACGATTTTTACCTCCCGTGAAGTGTCAGCAGCAGAACAAGCCGCAAGGGAAAAATTAGTAGTTTTACCGAACTATGAAACACTTCTTTTAGAGCAGCAACAAGCTTGGGCAAAAATTTGGCAAAAAAGTGATATCATAATCGAAGGGGATGTTATAGCAGCTTTTGCAGTTCGCTACAATTTATTTCAACTTTTAATTGCTGCTCCCAAAGATGACGATCGAGTCAGTATCCCTGCCAAAACCCTGTCTGGTTTCGGCTATCACGGGCATATTTTTTGGGATACAGAAATATTTATTCTGCCATTTTTCATCTATACCCAACCTGAATTAGCGAGAAATCTCCTAAGTTACCGTTACCACACCTTAAATGGAGCGCGACGCAAGGCGGCTCATGATGGGTATAAAGGCGCGATGTATGCTTGGGAAAGTGCCGATAGTGGGGATGAGGTGACACCTAGATGGGCGCTACCGAACGATCCCTATGGGGAAGATGTGCGGATTTGGTGTCGCGATCGCGAAATTCATATTAGTGCAGATATCGCTTATGCCGTCTGGTTCTACTGGCAAGCCACTGGGGATGATGAGTGGATGCGCGACTGTGGGGCGGAGATTGTCTTAGATACGGCGATATTCTGGGGTAGTCGGGTGGAATTTAACCCCAAATACGAACGTTATGAGATTCGCGGCGTGATTGGTGCAGACGAATATCACGAGTTTGTCCATAACAATACTTTCACCAACCGCATGGTGCAATGGCATTTGGAACGAGCCATCAAAGTTTATAATTGGCTCAAGGCTACCTTCCCGGAAAAAGCAAAGGAACTAGAAGAGAAATTGCATCTGGGTACAAAACAGCGATCGCGCTGGCAAGATATCATTGCTAATATTTGGCTGCTGCAAGATTACACCACAGGAATGATTGAGCAGTACGAGGGGTTTTTCCAGTTAGAAGATATCGATTTAAATGAATATGAACCGCGTACACGTTCCATGCAAGCAATCTTAGGGATAGAGGGAGCAAATAAGCGCCAAGTCCTCAAGCAACCAGATGTGTTAATGCTGCTATATCTGATGCGCCAATCAGGAGAACCGCCCTACGATGCAAAAACTTTACAGGTAAATTGGGATTACTACGCACCCCGTACAGATATCACCTACGGTTCCTCCCTCGGCCCGGCGATTCACGCTATCCTAGCCTCAGACTTGGGGAAATCCGCAGATGCTTACGAACGCTTCATGCAAGCGGCGATGGTAGATTTAGAAGATGTCCGGGGTAATAATAACGATGGCATACATGGGGCGAGTGCTGGGGGAATCTGGCAAACGGTGATTTTTGGTTTTGGTGGTATCCAAATGACCGAAAATGTCCCTGTGGCTCATCCCCAATTACCCCCAAATTGGACGCGCTTGAAATTTCAACTGCATTGGCGGGGAAAATGGCATGAATTTGATTTGCGATCGCCTGCAACTCCATCTGCTGATATTCGCGGCGTGATTTTTGATTTAGATGGGGTATTAACAGATACAGCAGAATATCACTATCGAGCTTGGCAAAGACTAGCAGATGAAGAGGGAATACCATTTAATCGAGAAGATAACGAGGCATTGCGGGGAGTATCGCGACGGGAATCACTGATATTGATTGTCAAAAATAGACCATATACAGAAGCGGAACTTCAAGAAATGATGGAGCGGAAGAATAATTATTATGTAGAATCAATTCAAAATATTACACCAAAGGATTTATTACCAGGTGCGATCGCACTTTTAGATGAATTACGGCAAGCGGGAATCAAAATTGCGATCGGTTCAGCTAGCAAAAATGCCCACACAGTAGTGGAGAAATTAGGGATTGCTGATAAAGTAGATGCGATCGCTGATGGTTATAGCGTTCAGCAACCCAAACCCGCACCAGACTTATTTTTATTCGCCGCCCAAGAGTTAGGATTACCAGCAAACCAATGTATAGTCGTAGAAGATGCCGCTGCGGGGATTGAAGCTGGTTTAGCAGCGCAAATGTGCACAGTAGGACTCGGCCCAGTTGAACGTGTAGGTGCAGCTAATGTAGTTTTGCCTAGTTTAGCCGGGATTACATGGGCAAATTTAAAAGCGAAATTGATGAGTGCAAACACAAGCAAACATTAGCCATGTGAATCGGCACTTTTTCATCATCACTTAAATATCAATTTCACTATCAATTCGTAAGCATATCCGCCTAATAATACACCTGCTGCCCCAATTAATCCTAGTAATGGAGGAACTGGAGCAGGTAACTTAATCCAACCAAATACCACACCGATAATAAACCCTCCCAGCAGCGACATCCCAGCCTGTCTTAAGAAGTCCATTAGTTAGTCCTTGTGAATTTTATGATGACTTCGGGCAGTAAAAATTAAAGTTTATAACCAATTTGGCGTAAAAAGCTTTGACGTGCTTTGACATCCGCCGGCGTTTCTAATCCTTTGGGTGAAAATCCATCAATCACGCCGAGAATACCTCTACCTTGTTCGGTTTGGGCGACAATTACCTCTACAGGATTGGCGGTAGCGCAGTAGATTGTACAGACTTCTGGACATTGCTTAATGGCATTGAGAAAATTGATAGGATAGGCGTCTTTGAGTAAAATGATAAAACTGTGACCGGCACCAAGCGCGATCGCATTATTAATTGCTGCATCTTCCAAAGCGCGATCGCTTCC
This sequence comes from Tolypothrix sp. FACHB-123, assembly GCF_014697075.1. Classification (GTDB taxonomy): domain Bacteria; phylum Cyanobacteriota; class Cyanobacteriia; order Cyanobacteriales; family Nostocaceae; genus Aulosira. Next base: position 35,134 of record NZ_JACJRE010000027.1, read on the forward strand.
TGTACTTCTGACTAAGCAAGGGCCTGAAGCTTCGCAAAAAGCAATCCCAAATTTCACCTGTGAAGATATACCCACCATAATTTCATGCAGGTCTTCCACTGTTTTGATAAAGTGGGTTTGCCCCAAAATTATGTTACAGCCTTCGGGAATTTGTATTGCCACTGCTTTGAGTTCCATGTTGCTTGCCTCTTAGTGCAGAACTCACATACAACAAAGTTGTGATGAGATTATTTTTGTACTTTCGGGAATACCTAGCCTCAGAAATACACAATTCCTTACAGGAAAGCAATTTCAACTGATTAATAAGTTTTATTTATCCAATTAAAAAACAAAAATATTTGCTTCTATGGTTAAGAATCTCTAAAGTTATATCAGCTAGTCAAGCTAAAATTGATTAGCAAACTTTTGCTCATATTTTGAGACAAAAGTCAACAGTAAAACTTAATTTATTAATTAATATAATACACTTGTGGAAATCTCTAACAAATCTGAATACGCACTTCTAGCGCTGTTAGAGTTGGCGAGCCGTTACTCTAGTGGCGAATCTCTGCAAATCCGACAGATGGCGGTACTGCAAGATATACCCAACCGCTACTTAGAGCAATTACTCGCTACTTTGAGGCGTGGTGGTTTAATTAAGAGCATCCGGGGAGCCAAGGGAGGTTACGTCTTAGCACGGGAACCGCGCAAAATTACCTTACTGGAAGCTTGGAGTTGTATTGAAGGGGTAGATGCAGTCACGCCAAAAGTTGAGCAACATGGCAAAACCTTAGAAACCCAAATTATCCAGGAAGTGTGGCAAGAAGCGCGTCAAGCGGCTAACGCAGTTTTAGAAAGTTACACTCTCCAAGATTTGTGCGATCGCCGCAGCAAGCACCGCGACAAAGAACTGATGTACTATATTTAATCGCTAACAATATACCGCCCACAGGCTTTGTGCTATTAGCCGCACCCTTTGAGGGTGACGGCTATATTGCGATATTAGTCAGAGATTTTGATACAGTCTTCCCCCCTGCCCCCTGCCCCTTTTCCTCTTGATGACTCTACTTCTTCTCTGGCTGTTGAGAAATTGAGAGGGTATAGTTAACCTGGCGTTGAGATACATCTCCTACATAAAACGAATATTCTCCAGATTGCCAGTAACCAGCTAGTTCCGCCTTACCTTCCGAACTATCTGCGAGGACACAGAATTTACCCCCAGGCCCGTCAATCAGCAAAGTTGGCTGTCCTTTACTCTCTACCGTGACGCGCAAATAAGGCAGCGATTTTGGTACCTGAATCACTTGACTTGGTTTTGCAGGAATATTACCACAATTGCTTTTTACAGCAGCGTCAGACTTGCCATTGAATACTACTGGATCTGAGCGTAAATTGGCACTAATGATGTTGGCAGGGGTTTGCGCCAAATTAGCATCACTCAATACCAAACTCATCGCCAAAGCTGCGGGAACAACCGTAAATAGTTTATGTATTTTCATATTATTAAGTAAATGCTCCCGACTGATTAGTAAGCGATATTTTTAAACATAATCTAAGTTTTTAGACGATGATAATCAGATTATGTTCCATCAAACAATGTATAAATTATTATCTTTACATATTAGAAATATAAGACAGAAAGTCCATAAAAAAATTGTGAAGTAAATAATTTCTAAATAGGCAATCTATACGGAGATTGAGACAATTTAAATACTCAGTATGATAGTTTGCAGTAAATGTTGTTGTTCGTAACCGCACCTGTACTATTTTGGAATGTCCGGATTAGTGACAAATAATCATGAAATCATTGCCATGAAGGTGTTTGAGGAAGCTATTAAATTGAAATTTTGACACAAATTATATTTTTAAGTTATTTAAAACAGTCAGGCAAACATATACATCAGCTAAAATCACAGACAAAACCGCCTACAAGCTGAGGTAGAAAAGATTCATGAATCCTCAACCTGAAGAAGACTTGCAGCGTCGCCTGCAAAACCTAGAGGCAGAGATTAATTCCTCGTCTCAAGAAGTTTCCCAATCAGAATCACCAAAACCAAGTATTGGGTTTAGTTTTGAGAGCTTCAATTCCCAATTAATCAGATTGCAAAACTGGTTCAATAGCTTGACGGGAACGAGAAAGCTAGCAGTTTTAGGGGTGATGGCGCTTTTAGGTATAGCAGTGGTACAAGCATTGCTCAAACTTGTAGCCTCCGTCATTAGTCTGGCAGTGTTGGCAGTGTTGGTGTATGTTGGATACAAATTTTTTGTGTCTAGTAATTTTCAACAGAAAAAATAGCTGAGTTAAACCGCGTCCACAGCGGTGTAGAAGTAAAGTCAAAGGTAATTAATAAGATGGCGACCCCAGTTGTTAGGAGTAGTAACGATCGCGCTAGTCGGTCAAAAAATCCCGAAAAATCCCATTCCCTGTCATTAGTAACGAGACGTTTTGCCGCTTGGGCAGCTGAAATCACCTTGGTGGCTGCTAGTGGGTTAATTCCCTTCGGCTTAGGTGCATATGCTAATTCCAAAGGCGATTTGAACCGTGTACAGCCGAACTCGGTACTAATAGTTACAGAAAGAGCGATCGCCCGACCTTTAGCTTTACCTGTGAGCTATAGTATCCGGAATGTAGCTTGGCCGACCAATATCTTGTGGAGCGTAGCTTTATTCGCGCCCGTAACCCTATCTACTTGGCAGTTATATTTATTAGCAAAAACAGGCAGTACCCTTCCCAAGCGGCGATTTGGGATTCGCGTAGTTAACGAACAAGGGAAAGCACCCGGTTTCGGTGCAGTTATATTGCGTGAAGGTGTTGGGCGTTGGACTGTACCTTTATCTGTCGCCTATTTACTGTGGCGCTACAGCTTAGGTTTTCCGAATTTAACTTTATTTGCCGCTTTAGCATTATTGGCGATCGCTGCCGAAAGCATTGGTTTACCATCAAAGCAAGGTCGGCGCTCATTCCATGATATTTTGGCAAGTACTCATGTAATAGATGCCACTCGTCCTTTGCCCAGTTCGCTCTCAGTTGACAACCCTGATGGACAGGAACAGTCTCCAGAAGCAGAACAGGCAGAAACGTCACAAATCCATCCTTTGTTGGCGAAAATCCGGCAGAATCCTAATCTCACCTTGATTGCTGTAGCACTGGTGAGCATGACAGCAGTGTTAACAACTCTAGTCGGCACGCAAATTTACATCCAAACTCAAGAAACCCAACGTAAATCGCAACAAATTAACAGCCAACAATTCCTAGAACTGATCAAACAGCTGAATCCCAACTCAACTGCTACCGTTGAAGAACGCCGCACAGCGATTCTCGCTATGGGGACGCTCAACGATCCCCAGGCGATGAAATTTCTCACAGATTTACTAGTTAAGGAAACCGATCCTAGCCTAGTAGATACAGTTCAACAGGCTTTAGTCCATGTAGGTTTAAACGCGATTCCGGAATTAAAAAATCAAAATCAGTTTCTCGCTGGTGAGTTAGCATCTAGCGACAACAATGCGATCGCAGATCGAGAATTACGACAAAGGCGGTTACAACTCAACCAAACAGCAATCAACAAAATTCTTGCTGTTTTTAGTGGTAAAGGTGAAGGCTTAGACTTGAGTCGTACTCAACTAGGTTCCACTGCCGCAGAAGCCAATCCCTTGTTCAAATTGGTATTAGACAATATAGATTTATCGGGAATTAAATTCAAGTCGGCAAATCTCAATCAAGGTAGTTTTCGCGGTAGTCGCTTTCGTAGCGTTGGTGAAGATGGGCGCTGGGATACCTACGACGATGTGGTTGCTGATTTGAGCCAGGTGCAAATGAAGCAAGCCAATTTCACCGATGCAATTCTCAGCCGCGTCACAATGAATCGTAGCGATTTGAGCCGTTCTACCCTCAATAGAGCTAACTTATCTGATGCCCGTCTCATTGGTGCTAACCTCAGCAGCACTCAACTGGTAGGAGCCGATTTGCGTGGCGCTGTTCTCGAAAATGCTAGCTTAACTGGGGCCGATTTAGGTGATGCCAAACTCAACGAAGCTGATTTATATGCAGCTCGTTTAGGGCGCGTTACTGCCATAGGTACACAATTAGCTTATGCCAACTTAACCAAAACCGATTGGCAAGGCTCAGATTTATCTGGAGCCGATTTAGAACGCGCTAATCTCAGCAATGCTAATTTAAGCGCTACCCGTTTGACTGGTGCAGTGTTGCGTTCAGCACAAATGCAAAACGCCAATTTGCAAAATGCCGATCTCAGCTTAGTTGATTTACGGGGAGCCAATGTTACAGGCGCTGATTTTCGCGGTACCATTCTCTCACCCAACAAGCAAGATCCAGCCGATGAATTTGTTCAAACACCATCAAAAGGTTCCGTTTCTGCTGTAGTCGAAGGAGTTGATTTTTCTCAAGCCAAAAACTTAGATACTAAACAACTGGCTTACATTTGTACTCAAGGTGGTATTCATCCTCGTTGCCCTTAGGAATTGGGAAAGGGGCAGGGGGGACAAGGGAAGGGGAAAGAATGACTGTTGCCCAATGCCCAATGCCCAATGCCCCATACCCAATGCCCCATACCCAATGCTTATTATTCACAACGGCGATAACATAGGTATTAAAAGAAACTTTGATAATTTCAGGGGGGTGTGAGGAGTAATGAAAAATCTTTGGTGTTTGCTTGCAGTTCTGGGTACTGGTTCGCTGTTGAATCTGGCTACAAGTATTCAGCCTGCACAAGCTCAGGTTGCCTATGGTAGTTATGTTGGTGTCGGCCCATCTGTGGGATTGAGTGATGGTGCCCAAATTGGTGGGGTGATTGCTTTTCGTTATAAGCTTTTAGAATCACCAATTTCTTTCCGCGCTCAAGCTTTAGTCGGTAATGGTACAGCAGTTGTACCCACTGTTTCTTATGATATTCCCCTAAACTGGCAAACTGATGCCTATTTAGGTGCTGGCTTGACTTTAGCTAGTGGAGAAGATCCTTCTCCTGTGGGTAATAAAATTAGTTTTGCTTTACAACCAGGAATTGATTACGTTGTCCCCAATAGCAACACTGTAATTTTTGGTAACGCCATTATTGCTTTTGATGCTTACCGCGATGGTAGTGGTACTGCTTTCTCTTTGCAAGGTGGCGTAGGTTTACGATTTTAATTTAGTTAAATAAAAATTGGCAAATCAAATTCCCAAGTCTTACAGGCGTGGGATTTTTTGTTTTTGGGCATGGGGCATTGCAAGAGTAATTACTTATCTCTCCTTTACTTCCGGTCGTCGAGGGTCGCGGAGGCGCTGCTTCCTCTGCCTCATTCTTTTGTCTATTTTCGTAATCTTGGGAGCAATTTTTGTGGTTTTCTAAGTCTTATGTTAGGAAACCAATTTTTTGGGGAGTGAATTATGTCACAGATTACACGCCGTCACTTTTTACAATTTGCCGGCTCTACTTTGGCTACACTGGGTTTAAGTCAGTTAGATATTATTCAACAAGGGGAACGCTACAGCCAAGTTTTAGCCCAAGGTACAAAGCGAAAACTGGCGCTATTAGTGGGAATTAATGAGTATCAAGATATACCAAAATTATATGGCTGCGTGAATGATGTCCAGTTGCAACAGGAATTATTAATTCACCGCTTTGGCTTTAATCCTCAAGATATTGTGACTTTAACCGATCGCCAAGCTACCCGTAAGGGTATTCTCTCAGCATTTGAAGAACACCTAATTAAGCAAGCCAAACCAGGAGATGTGGTGGTGTTTCATTTTTCTGGACATGGTTCGCGGGTACGCGATCGCGATCGCGATGCACCAGATGGACTCAATAGCACTCTGGTACCCATTGATGCTACTTTACCTCCGGGATATCCCCAACAAGCTGGCCCGGTGCAGCATATTATGGGGCACACACTATTTTTACTCATGTCTGCATTAAATACGGAAAACGTCACCGTAGTCCTAGATAGTTGTCACTCTGGTGGCGGTAAGCGGGGAAATTTCCGGGTGCGGGCGGTGGAAGGTGGCGAAAAATTCCTTCCCAGCGCTGAGGAATTAGAATATCAAAGTCAGTGGCTGAAAAAATTGGGCATGTCCCCCCAACAATTTATCGAATTGCGCCGCAAAAACGTTGCTAAAGGCGTTGTCATTGCTAGCGCTAAACGCGATCAATATGCTGCGGATACTTCCTTTGATGACTTTTATGCAGGGGCATTTACTTATATATTTACCCAGTATCTTTGGCAACAACCAGGTGATGAAGCGATTAATAGTGCGATCGCTAATGTTAGTCGCAGTACAACTATCTTCGCTAGACAAACAGGTAATTTTCAAGAACCAGAATTAGAAGCTAACATCAAGCAAGAACCTAATGCCCCAATTTACTTTACACCTACGCCCACAGTTTCTGCTGAAGGCGTAGTTACTAAAGTTACAGGTGATGACGTTAAATTGTGGCTGGGTGGACTTGATTCGGAAAGTTTGGAAGCATTTACCAAAAATGCGGTATTTACAATTTTGGATGGTAAAGGTGGCGAACGCGGACTAGTAAAGTTAGAGTCTCGTCAAGGATTAAATGGTCAAGGTAAACTGATCAAAACTCCGCAACCAGTCCAACCAGGAACTTTATTACAAGAACGAATTCGCAGTATTCCTAATGATTTAACTTTAAAAATTGGGCTGGATGAATCTTTAGGAAATAACACGCAAGCAGCGCAACAAGCTTTACAAAGTATTCCTCGCATTGAACCTAAACCTTTAGGAAAACAAGAGGTGCAATATATTTTTGGAAAAATGACTGAAGCGAGAATCCAGGAATTACGGAAACGAAAATTACCTAATTTGCCGGAAGTTGGCAGTTTTGGTTTATTTTTACCGGGACTTACTTATATAATTCCTACTTCTTTTGGCGCAAATAATGAAACAGTAAGTGACGCAATTAAACGTTTGCAGCCAAAACTCAAATCTCTACTGGCAACGCGAATTGTCAAGCAATTATTAGGCAATATTAATTCATCGCGAATTAATGTGACTGCTTCTATGAGTATTGCTGGTAGTCAAGGAATACTTGGTCAAACTTTCCCTATTCGCGGAGTGCAAAAAGCAGATCCAGGCACAAATCAACCAGTGTCACCAAATCCTGTGCCATTTGCAAAATCTGGTCTGCAAAAGTTACCTATCGGGACGCAAATTAACTTTCAAATTCAAAATAATGAATCACAACCGCTATATATCAGTATTTTAGTGATTGATTCCCAAGGAGAAATGGCGATTATATTTCCGAATAATTGGTCATCAGCAGAAGATGCAGCTTTAGTAGAAGGTAAGCAAAAATTAATTATTCCCCAATCTAGCGATACTTTTAAGTTAGTTATTGGCGAACCTTTAGGAATTTCTGAAGCATTAATTATTGCCAGTACCACACCTTTAAGAACTGCATTGAAAGCATTAAAAGAAATTGCCAGAGTTAGGGGAGTTCAAAATCGTAGCGTTCCCATTGATGTGACTAATGAATTATTAGATGTAACCAGCAGCTTACTCAATGACTTGGATGCAGGTACTCGTGGCGCGATTAATGTGGAAGGGATACAACTCCCATCAGGAGTGCGGGGAATTGATACCAAGAAGTTAGCCGGAATGGCGATCGCATTTGAGGTGGTAGCGGCTAAGTAGACAAGGGAAGGAGGACAAGGGAAGGAGGACAAATGACTTTTTTAAGTCAGCTAATCATGAAAAAACACACAACCAAATATAAAAATATCTCTTCCCTAGTCCCTAGTCCCTAGTCCCTAGTCCCTATCCCTTATCCCCTAACTTTTTGAATACTCACTTTGTTAGTTTCTCAATTTACGTTATTTTTGGTATTACAAGAATAACCTACTTGGTTAACTTTAATTCCCAACTAAACATCCAGCATTGTGAGTGCTAAACGTCTGCCAGAAACCACCGCCTATGTCAAAGTTACCCGCCAATCTTGGCAACACGGCTTCCTTGAGGGTGAAGTGAGTGCCGGTGGGTATGAGTGGCAGTTCCAATGGCATTTTCGCCGGGGAGAACTGTCTGTAAAGCCTTCTCAAGGTCGTGCCTTGATTAAAGAACCTCTAGGTCGTTTTTTGGAAAAACAAGATTACCAATTAGAACCCGGAGGAGACTATGCCTTTACTATTCGCGCTGAACTTTAAGTATTTCTAACTATTGTTAATGTATTTTTGCCGCGAGTCCCTAAATTGAGTCAGGTTAATTATTAACTGATTCAACTAGACGATTTAAGTATCTTTCAATTAACAAAATGGCCACAATGTCATCTATCGGTCGCGGTGGTTGACGCATACCCTGCGGTAATAGCTTGGTTAGTCCTTTGGGAGGGTACATTTGCCAATAGCGATCGCGTGCTTCTAAAGTGGAGTAGCGTTCATCTACTAAAGCAATATTTAACGGTTCGGCTAATTCTTGAGTCAATCGTTTTTTCCATTGCTTGGCTGTAGTTTGGTCGCCCATCACCATTAAGGATACAGGAAACCGTTGACGTAGATTTTCAATAGTCGCGATCGCTTCATTTGCACGTACAACCTGGTGATAATATAGTTGTCGATCTAATCCGATCGCTGCTAACCCACATTTATCCCGACCGGGATCGAAGCCTAAAATTACTGGTTGTGTCGGTGATGATTCACGGAGATTCATAAGTCATTCCAATTCAAAATTCAAAATTAAGAAATTTAGACATATTCAGGAAGAATAGAGCTAGATATTCTGCCACCTGCCTTTCTCAAACTGGTATGATTTTTAATTCCCAATTTAATTATTTACTATTCTTTTAAGTACTAAAAATAACTTGTCCGTTGAATATGGCTATCAGTTTTACTCTGAGTGGCCCGGCTGTAAAAGTTTCTTCAGCTGCGATCGCTTTAATCTCTAATGGTTGCTCAAATTGTCTTAATTGGGCGACAAACCGTAAAAAAGTCCCATCTATTTGCACAGTTTCCACAATTCCCGCATTCCGAGCGCGAAATTGGGAAGCAGAAATTAGTAAATCGAGTCGCTGTCTTAGCTGATAAGATGTCATGGTTTTGGGATCGGCGGTAGTCGTCGCTAGTACCTGTCCCTGAGAAAAGACTATTTGGTTTTTAGCTGTATCGGTAAAGAATTCTATCTGCTTTTCGCCTCTAACGTAGTTACCAGCAGAGAAAATCCGCATGACATATTCACGACCATCTTCAATCTGCTTCACCAATTGTTCAACTCTATCTTGGGTAATGTGCAGTATTTGTTCGCTACCTCCTGTTATTGTCCCTGGTTCGGCTAATTCGAGCAAAGCATTCTGATTGGCTTCTTTTAACAGTTGAGTGACTGCTTGACGCGCTGCCGCTGGTTGTTGAATTTGAATTACCGCCGCCGCCAAAACTTGACCCCGTACCAAAGCTAATTTGCCTAGGCGCAGGTCGCGGTAAGATTGATAATATTTTTCTAGTCTGGCGACTTCTTGCTCTAGATAGTTTTGTTGTTTTTCTAATTCTTTGAGCCGAGATTCCCGCTGGGTAATTACTTGTTCCCGCGCTACTACTTCGCGATTGCGTTTTTGAATCAGTTGATCCAATTGGGAAATTTTTTGATCTCGCTGTTCAATGGCTGCTTGGCGGTTGGCTAATTCGCGATCGCGGTTTTCAATCGCAGTTTTGGCTTCATCAATGGCTTTTTTGGCTTCGGCGTACAGCCTTTGACGTTCTATCTTGCGTTGTTCAATTTCTGCTAATAAACTCTTTTTCTCGTCGTAAACGCTTTGCAATTCGCTGATTGCTTTTTGATATTGGGCGACAACTTGACCTAATTGACTTTGAGTCCGTTGCAACTGATTTTGCGTTTGAGCTTGTCTAGTCAATGTGCGGTTAAGCTGGGCTTGGGTGGCCTGTTGTTTGGCGTTCGCCGCCTGTAAGGACTGATTAATTGCTTGCAAGTCTTTTTGCGCTTGGGCTTGTTCAATTCTTGCTTGGTTTAACTCACCCTCAACTTGACTTTTTTGCGTTTCTGCGGTTTTTAATTGTTCGCGTTTATTCCTTAAATCTTTTTGAATATCTTCTAACTCAAAGACCCCTTGGCGCAATCCTTCATCCGCAGCAAATAAAATTGCCAAGGTTGATGCGGAAATTAAAGTACCAGTAAAAATTGTCACTAGTACAGCGGTATTTTTCGGACGTAGCTTAAATAGAGAGAGGCGTGCTTTGCCAACTCTGGTACCGATGCGATCGCCCAAAGTGGCTAGCATACCCCCCAAGAATAAAATTGCTGCAATGAGGATGTACCCAGTGGTCATCTTCAGCTACCGAAATGCTTCCAGATACAGCCTACTACTTTCAAACATTTTTTGTGGGGAATCAGAGATTGACAATAGCTGAATTTACTTGCTTGGCTTGTCATTTGTCAGTTGCCATTTTGATAAAAGTTTAATGTATCGTCCTCTTGTCGCCGCCCTGCGGTATTTTTGATGTCCACTCTGGAGCAACTGGCTTGGCGGTACATAGATTTAAAGCAACTGACCGCTGACAAACATCAACAGTTGCGTTTTCAATGGAGGTATTTCATCAATTTTGCGATCTACCTCCATTATCGGTGTTATCTCTAAAAACACAACACCTGCCTACTCTACTTCCCCCAATTACTTTTAAGTGAATTGTCTGCTTAAGGTAACAGGTTTATGCACAGTAATCTTTTTCTTGTGGATAGAAATCATCTTTTTCTCACGTAAATCTCCCAGTAACCTAGTGACGGTAACACGAGTAGAACCAATTGCTTCTGCGATCGCCTGATGAGATAGCTTGAGATCGATTGTGATCCCATCGGCGCAAGGAACACCAAAATCCCGGCAGAGAATTAATAAAAAACTTACTAACCTGGAACCCATATCTCGGTGTGCCAGAGTTTCAATCATCATCTCTGTTTGTAAAATTCGCGAAGACAGACCTCGCAGCATTAACATTGATAATTCTGGATTTTCCTTGAGTGCTTGCTCTACTTGTTCAATTGGAGCTGACAGTAATTCTACAGGCGTAAATGCAACGGCATGGTAAAATCTATCAGACTTGTTTCCCGTCAGTAATGACAACACACCAAAAACGCTATTTTCCCGCAGCAATGCTACTGTTATTTCTTCTCCTGCTTCATACACCCTAGAAAGCTTCACTGCACCTTTTAAAAGAAAATAAACTCGTTCAGCAGGATCGCCAGGAAAAAAGATCGTTTTATTGCGTTCAAACGTTTCTACAACCGGCGGAAACGCTCCAGTTGCCATCTGACGAAAAACATTTGCTAGGGCTTTATCTTGTGTCACGATCATCTCCCTTCCCCTACCCAATGCCGGAAAAACAAAAACTGATTACCTAAGAATACACCTGAAAAATCAATAAAGCACCGTCAACCTTTTTGTACTTTCCTATACTCAAAATCCCTGCTTCATAGTTATTTGTTTATAATGATACATAATTATTGATATTTTTAGCTAGAACTTTGATAAAACGCACTTGTAATGGCTCTATTCAATAGGTTTTTTAAAGGACAAATCAAGATATCTTGAGAATTTATTAAGAAATAAACAATCATTTTATTACGCTTTGCTTGTCATTCGTCAGTTGTCAGTTGTCAATTGTTTTTTTGGATATGATTTAATACTACGTTTCCTTGTGTGCGGTTTTTATCTATCTTTGCCATTGACCGCTAAGCGCTGACAAAAATTGCGATCTGTGCTGGGATTTTTGGATTGATGTCAATACTCCTACCAGTAATCATTTTGAAAAAACCTGTGTCAAACAAAGTCAAAGTAGCCTCAGATTCTAGTATGCTCTAGCATGATTGTTCACATTAAAAATTTATATGCTGGATCTGACTGGAAAAAATGCCCTAGTTACAGGTATTGCCAATAACCGCTCAATTGCCTGGGGAATTGCTCAACAACTGCATAAAGCAGGTGCAAACTTAGGTATTACCTATTTACCAGATGAGCGCGGCAAGATGGAGAAAAAAGTTGCTGAATTAGTAGAACCTCTTAACCCCAGCTTATTTCTGCCATGTGATGTCCAAAACGATGAACAAATTCAGTCTACCTTTGAAACTATCCGCAGTCAGTGGGGAAAACTAGATATTCTGATTCATTGTTTGGCTTTTGCCAATAAAGACGATTTGAGCGGGGATTTTAGCCAAACATCACGCGCTGGCTTTAACACAGCACTACAAATTAGTACTTACTCACTTGTACAGTTAAGTGGTGCAGCCAAACCGTTAATGACTGAAGGCGGCAGTATCCTCACCCTCTCATATTTAGGTAGTATTAGAGCAATCCCTAACTATAACATTATGGGAGTTGCCAAGGCAGGTCTAGAAGCCAGTGTCCGTTACCTAGCAACGGAACTCGGCCCGCAAAATATTCGGGTCAACGCTATCTCTGCTGGCCCCATCCGCACCTTAGCTTCTAGTGCAGTGGGCGGGATTTTGGATATGATTCATCATGTAGAACAAGTTGCACCCCTGCGACGTACAGTCACCCAGCTAGAAGTTGGGAATACTGCCGCTTTTCTATGCAGCGATTTGTCCAGCGGTATTACTGGACAAGTCATATATGTGGATGCAGGATATGAAATTATGGGAATGTAGTTAGTTAGGGGCATGGGGCATTGGGCATTTGTCCTCCTCGTCTCCCTTATCCTCCTTGTCCTCCATCTCCCCCATATCTCGCCATTAATTATGCAAATCAGCGATACTTCCGGTAAGGACTTTGTCCAACGCCAAGTTAATATATCCCAATACGACCAATCTATTACCAGCGCCAGGATTGCGTCTGTTCATCGCACTACAGGTGAAACTGATGTGCAAGTTACGGTTAACCTCGATGGTACAGGAATCTGTAAAGCAGCAACGGGCATTCCCTTTTTGGATCACATGCTGCATCAAATTGCCTCCCACGGCTTGATTGACTTGGATGTCCAAGCCAAGGGAGACTGGGAAATTGACGACCACCACACCAACGAAGATGTGGGTATTACCTTAGGGCAAGCCTTGAGTAAAGCCCTAGGCGATCGCAAGGGCATTATCCGCTTTGGCAATTTCCTCGCACCACTTGATGAAGCATTAGTTCAAGTAGCACTGGATTTTTCTGGTAGACCTCATCTCAGCTATGGTTTACAGATTCCTACCCAGCGAGTGGGTACCTATGATACCCAACTAGTACGGGAATTTTTTGTGGCGCTAGTCAACCACAGCCAATTGACACTGCACATTCGTCAGCTAGATGGGATTAATTCCCATCACATTATTGAAGCCACATTTAAGGCTTTTGCAAGGGCAATGCGTATCGCCGTGGAAATCGATCCCCGACGTGGGGGGATGATTCCCAGTTCTAAGGGTGTGTTGTGAATTAGGGGATGGGGGAGGCATGAATTGCTTTTGACTGTTGACTGTTGACTGTTGACTGTTGACCGATGCCCCATGCCCAATGCCCCATGCCCCATGTTATTTCTTGCTCCCCAATGGGTAACCTGTAATTGGATAAAAAGTTACAGCCATAAGGTGCATAGAACCGAGTTGACATCCTCACCGACCTAAAGGCGCGGTGATTCCTAAATCTCACGATTTAGGTTTCTGTTTCATAGCAACTGCCTCCACCCACAAGGAGTTTTGGTCTTATGTTCGCTCCACAGACTATCCCCGCAAGCCCTGCGGTTCTCATGTATCGAAATCTCAAACAGAAATTTCTGATATATTTTTGATTCCAGGGTTGGACTGTCCATTACCCCATCCTCTTTTCCCGGTCTACCGATTTTTCTTCCCCATTGCGAAGTATCGCCAACTTTGGTGTTAGGGTTTATGTCTCCATCGTCGCGGGTGGGTCATTGACCATCTCTATTTTACCATGCTCTATGTAAAGCCGTCCTTGAAGGACGGGGTTTCTACCCATTTTTCTGATGAAGTCTGTTGTAGATGTTTCTGATTCTCGACTGAATACTCCCGATACTCCACCAGTAGTATTAACTTCTGACTTGCGCAAGGTCTATCGTACTGGTTTTTGGATGCAGCAAAAAGTTCTATCACTCAAAAGTTGCTCCTTGATTGTTTACCCAGGAGAAACTTTTGGATTATTGGGGCCTAATGGTGCTGGGAAAACTACTCTGTTAAAACTATTACTGGGAATTATCCGTCCCACTTCTGGGCGGGGGCTATTGCTGGGTAAACCATTAGGCGATCGCAGCGTGAAGCAATATATTGGTTACCTGCCGGAAAATCCTTATTTATATGACTATCTCACTGGTTGGGAGTTTTTGCAATTAGCAGCTGGACTATTTCAAATTCCCCAAAATGTTCAACGCCAACGCATTCCCGAACTATTAGAATTAGTCGGTTTATCTTTAGCGGATGCACGCAAAAAACAAATGCGTCGCTATTCTAAGGGAATGTTACAGCGTGTGGGGATGGCACAGGCATTAATTAACGATCCCCAGTTAATCTTTTTAGATGAACCTATGTCTGGTCTCGATCCGATGGGACGCTACCAAATGCGGGAAATTATCTTAAAACTTAAAGCCGCAGGTAAGACGATTTTTTTCAATAGTCATATCCTGAGTGAAGTAGAACAAATTTGCGATCGCGTTGCGATTCTTTCCCAAGGTGAGTTAATTTGCACTGGATCTTTCTCAGAACTTTTAGGTAATTCCAGCCTCTATCAAATTAAAGGTCTAGGCGGTGATAGCGAATTTCTCCAACAATCGATACCCAGTATAGTATTTAAGGCTGATGGTTCTTGGCAAGGTACATTACAACAAGATAATTACTATGATTTTCTGGCTAATCTCCGTCTGACTGGGGGTCAAGTCATAGCGATGAACTTGTCTCGTCCTTCTTTAGAAGAATTTTTTATCCAACAAATCCAACAAAAACCTAATTCTGTTAAATAATTTTACTTAGCTAATACTGGATAATAAATATCACCTGACTCTAGCCAGTAAACAACATTAATTTGTATCCTAACCAAAGAAGTCACTTAAACCATGAGGATATTTACAATATTCCTCGATTTAAGTGACTTCAGCTTTAAATGAACTTTATATAAATTTTAAACCTGCTCAATAAATACTCCTCCGGAAGGTCAAGTTTTTCTAAGAAAATAAGAATGTTGGCGAGCTTGAATAATTCAGTATAGTCACGATTAAAATGTTTAGACAGTACTTTAGCAATTGTAGTTTCAGAGTATCGGGTAAATATGCTTAATACAGGTTTGCTGAAAATCCTCATCCAATCAAGTCTGGGTGTGGTCTTTTTAACGGCTGTCAATGTTGCTGCGCCATCTGCCAGCCTAGCTCAGCGACAACCAGTATCACAAAATACACCTACTACAACAACACCAGCAGTATCAACACCTATAGATACAAATTATACATTAGGCGGTGGTGACCTCATTCGTGTAAACGTATTTGAGGTACCAGAATATACTGGAGAATACCAAGTTCCTCCTGGTGGCTCGATTAATTTACCTTTAATTGGCAGTGTTTCTGTTCTAGGGCTAACTACCGAACAGGCTGCTGACGAAATTGCTCAAAGATACGCCCGCTTTTTGAAACGTCCTCTGATTTCTGTTAACTTATTGTCACCTCGGCCGATCAATATTTTTGTTGCGGGAGAAGTGACACGCCCAGGAGCTTATACTCTCAATTTACAGGGAGGAGCAGGAAATAATCCTGGTGTCCAATACCCAACTGTATTAGCAGCCCTGACCACAGCTCAAGGTGTGACATTAGCAGCAGATGTCACGCAAGTGCAATTGCGCCGCAAGCTAGGACGTTCTGGTGAGCAAACAGTTACCCTCAATTTGAAAGACCTGATCCAAACAGGTAGAATCGGCCAAGATATTACCCTGCGGGATGGAGACACAATTGTTGTGCCCACTGCTGCTACCTTCAACGTAGCAGAAGCACGCAATTTGTTTGCTGCTAACTTTGCGGCTGACCCCACCAGGCCGCGCACCGTCGCTATTATTGGTGAAGTTAACCGTCCTGGATCGTATCTGGTAACCGCAGGTTCCACCCAAGGGGGAGAAGGAGGAGCAGCTGGTACAGGTTTACCAACTTTAACCAGAGCAATTCAACTGGCTGGGGGGATTACAGCACAAGCTGATATTCGTGGTCTGAAGTTACGCCGTCCCACCAGAACTGGTACAGAACAAACAATAGATGTCAATCTCTGGCAACTATTACAGAGTGGGGATGTGAATCAAGATGTGATTGTCCAAGATGGCGACACAATTGTTGTACCCACTGCTACTGAGATTAACCCCGCAGAAGCTACTCAATTAGCTACTACCACCTTATCTCCTACCAGCATTCAAGTTGGTGTGGTGGGCGAAGTTAAAAGACCTGGCTCTGTAGAACTCAAACCTAATAGTTCTTTAAATCAGGCCTTGCTAGCTGCGGGTGGATTTAACGATGCAAGAGCGAAAAGCGGTGCTGTAGACTTGATTCGCCTTAACCCCAATGGTTCTGTAACTAAGCGTGTGGTACAGGTAGATTTCTCTCAAGGAATTAACGAAAAAACTAATCCTATCCTCCGCAATAATGATGTGGTGGTAGTTAGCCGTAATGGTACAGCTAGGACAGGCGATACCTTGGGTGTATTGTTCAATCCTATAGGAGCTGTTTTTGGTATTCTGCGAACTATATTCAGCGGATTTTAGATCTGGTGCTTAACTGGGGGTATTGGTTGATATTTCTACCCCCAGAAGGCAACAAAACCAACACTTTACTAGTCAAGGTTATGCGTTATGATTGGTAACTCATAGCTAATGGCTAATATGCTTTTTCAAATGGGCAGACAGCAGCGTAAAATCTCTTGGTTACAAGGTTTACTGTGTAGCATGACCATTGCTCTGAGTTGGGGTATGGCAGTGCCTGCTACCTTAGCTGCTCAAAAGGTGAATATTAAGTTAGGGCCTTTTCAGCAATCAATAGCGATCGCTGATTTAGAAACATTTGCGAAAACAGGTAAACTCCCAGAAAACCTGAAAATCTATGGTGCTTTATTAACCCCACAAGTCCGAGAATTGCTGAATCGTCGTCTGGAGGTAGATCCAGAGGTTGCAGATAAATTCTTCGATGATTTGGTGCGATCGCCTCAAGGTCAAAAATTAATTGCTTCCTTAGGTGTAGCTATCCCTGGGAGTACGGTAGAAGGCTTGCAAGCTGCACTCAACCTGTCTCTGCGTCAAGTTAATGGTTTGAGTTTTGTGGGCTTTTTACGGGCTTACCCTGGGGAAACTGTAACTGTAGATGCAACTAAAGCCGTAGAAATTGCTATAGCCTTTAATGCTAATTCCTTACAAAATCAAGCATTAAGCACTTTATTAGAACGAGATTTATTTGTTAAAAATACTACATTTAAACCAGAATTCGATCCGGCAGTTATTGGCAAACAAGTAATACAGCAGCAAACTGTAACTTTACAAGACCAACAACGCCAAAGAACCATTCCTGTCGATATTTATTGGAGTCAAGGTAATGCGCGCTCGCCCTTGGTTGTCCTTTCTCACGGTTTTGGTGCTAACCGGCGATTTTTTGGCTATTTGGCGCGTCATCTCGCTTCCCACGGGGTGACTGTGGCGGCGATTGAACATCCTGATAGTCAGGTTACCTCGATTAATCGCAACTCCCCACCAGAAAATTTAGCCCAACTGCTAGCGCCTAGAGAATTTATTGAAAGACCAAAAGATATTAGTTTTTTACTCAACGAATTAGCCAAGCGCAATTATCAATCAGGAGAACTGCAAGGAAAATTTTTGACTGATAATGTTACTGTCATTGGTCATTCTTTGGGCGGTTACACGGCTTTAGCATTGTTAGGGGGAGAAGTAAATTTAGACGCTGTACGCGAATTCTGTCAAAATTCTCTCTCGTTTAACGAAGCTCCTGGAGATTGGTTACAATGTGCAGCGGCTCCGTTAACTGAGAAAAAACTCCAGTTAAAAGATGCACGAGTCAAAAGTGCGATCGCATTTAATCCTTTAATTGGTAACCTCTTTGGCGATAAAGGTCTTAATCAAGTTACTAACCCAGTATTATTTTTAACTAGTACAGAAGATTCTCTCACCCCAGCACTTAAGCATCAAATACAGCCTTTTTCTCAACTCCGAGGTAACAAATATTTGGTGACAGCGATAGGTGGTACTCACTTAAGTATTAGCGATCCTACCTATAGCATGAATCAAGTGACTACCATTGTGAAAGAAAAGCGCGGTGCAGAAACTAATTCTCTGCGTCAGTTAACTCGTGGTGTTACCTTGGCGTTTGTCAAACAATCAACGCCAGAAGCGAATATTTACCAATCATTTCTCACCCCAGCTTACGCTCAATCCCTGTCTACACCGGAAATACCTTTACGGCTGAATTCTGATTTACCGGGAAGTATCAAAACTTGGCTGAGTTTGACAGCAAATCCCAATTTGGGACATTTTCATTCGGCTTTTGCAGAATTGATCTTAAAACCTACCTCTTTAGCTGAAGCGATCGCTCGTGCTGCAACTTAGCAATACAATTTGAAAAAAAAATGCGACAGATTGTAGGGTCACGGCACTGCCGTGACCTCTAGAATATATTGATGTGTCACAAATATTATTTGAAATTTTAACAATTGATGAAGTGTCTCAGGAATTAGATAAAAGGTGTTTCAATCCCTAATAAGGATTATTTGAAATTTCAACTTGCCTTTATTGTCTACTGGTTTATCGAATTGTAGTTTCAATCCCTAATAGGGATTATTTGAAATTTCAACAGTAGAAGCAAGCAAAACACAAAATACCACAGTAGTTTCAATCCCTAATAGGGATTATTTGAAATTTCAACCTAGAGCCACTTTTAGTCCGTCCTATCCCTGGCAGTGTTTCAATCCCTAATAGGGATTATTTGAAATTTCAACTGGTCGTGGTCGCAAGGGTGCGATTCTTGCTAACGTTTCAATCCCTAATAGGGATTATTTGAAATTTCAACAAGCTCCAGACGGAACAACTTACTCCGGTACGCTTGTTTCAATCCCTAATAGGGATTATTTGAAATTTCAACATTTTGTCTTTTGCCTTGTGGCAATACATCCCCGAAGTTTCAATCCCTAATAGGGATTATTTGAAATTTCAACTCATAGCTGAAGGTGAAAAGTGCGCCGATTTAATGTTTCAATCCCTAATAGGGATTATTTGAAATTTCAACCGTGAATTAGCAGATAAGTTAGAAGTACAACTTATTGTTTCAATCCCTAATAGGGATTATTTGAAATTTCAACGTTTTCTGTCTTTAGGGATTAGCTCTAAATTGATGTTTCAATCCCTAATAGGGATTATTTGAAATTTCAACGCGAACGTCAAATAAAACTTAAAAAAATGTTTGTTTCAATCCCTAATAGGGATTATTTGAAATTTCAACGTTATTGCTTCTTAGTGTTGCAATTTGGGCGCGTGTTTCAATCCCTAATAGGGATTATTTGAAATTTCAACTGCGGAAGCTGCAAAGTCAAGTGATATGGAGTTTTCAAGGTTCGGTAGCGCGAATGAAGTAATCATAACATGCACAATAGAGAACAAGCAAACCCAAAATCCCTGAAAGTCTTTCTGTGTAAAGCGCGCGGGTGCTTCGATATTAAATAGACCTGAAAAACCTGACAGATAAAGAGTTTCAGCAATTTTTCTGCAAACTTCTTTTTTTACACCTACCCCTTCGCGCATTCTGCCAAGAAAATTTTAGTTTGACATTGGTTTGACATAGGATAGGGGTGAACCTGACTGCGTGATAGATACCTTGCCAGGATGTGAGCAAGATGCTTTAATAGCGGGTGCATTCAGCCACATTGCTCTGATTGTAGCAAACCAGCTGCAACCGACGAACCGATGTTTAAGTTGATGTTTAAAAAATTACAAACTCAAAACATTAGACTTAGAGATAGGACAAGATAGTACCATGTCCTTTAAACTAAAATTTCTCCAAAAGCGAGCATAGGAGCATCTATGGAGCCAATCATTGCTATAGTGTTAGCACTTATAGGTTACGCCTTAGGATCTGCAAAATTAATTAACCAAGGTAATGTAGCTTTGGTGGAAAGATTAGGGCGATACCATCGAAAACTTAATCCTGGGCTGAACTTTATTGTTCCGTTGATCGATCAGATTGTCATGGAAGATACTACCAGGGAGCAATATATAGACATTAAGCCCCAGAATGTGATCACCAGAGATAATATTTACCTGGAAGTTGATGCTATTCTCTATTGGCGGATTAAAGATATAGAAAAGAGCTTTTACGCCATTGATGATTTGCAAGGCGCACTGGTACAGTTAGCGCACACCACGCTACGGGAAATTATCGCTCAGAATAGTGTCGAAGAAACCAATATTTCGCGATCGGAAATGGATAGAGCCATTTTAGATCAGTTAAATGAGACAACTGCTGGCTGGGGTGTGGAAATTATTCGCTTGGATATTCAACGCATTACCCCGCCTGAGAGTGTACGCAAGTCAATGGAAGAAGAACGGGCTGCGGAAATTAAAAAACGGGCGCTAATTTCGGAAGCTGAAGGAGAACGGCAAGCTGCAATTAAGAAAGCTGAAGGAACTATGACTTCTATGCAGATAATTGCTGAGGCGTTGCGGACTAATCCTGAAAGTAAGGAAATTCTGCGTTATTTAGTAGCTCAAGACTATATCAACGCTAGCTACAGATTAGGCGAAAGCCCCAATGCTAAAGTTGTGTTTGTCGATCCCGGTAAAAGCGGAGACTTGATGAAAGAGGTAATTGCTGAGTCAGCCACTCATGAAGGCAATGGTAATGGCGGTTAGTCTGGTGCTGAATGCCGATATATGGCATCAGTTACCAGCAAGACATCGCGCATTTCTTTGACATCATGAACGCGGAGGATGTCAGCGCCATTAAAAATTGCAGCACAACAAGCCGCAGCTGTGCCCCAAACCCGTGCTTTGGCATCCGGTTGATTTAAAATTCGACCAATAAAACTTTTACGGGATGGCCCTACTAAAATAGGGCAATTTAATGTTTTTAATGACTGCAAGCGGCGAAAAATTTCTAAATTTTGTTCATAGTTCTTGGCAAAACCAATACCAGGATCGATAATAATTTTCTGCTGGTCAATGCCTACAGCCGTTGCAGCAGTAATTTGCTGTGCGAGAAAGTTATAAATTTCTGTGATTAAGTCTTGATAATCAGTTTGTTGTTGCATATTCTGCGGATTTCCCCGGATGTGCATCAACACTATCGGCACTCCCAAGCTGGCTACTGTGGGTAACATTTGCGGGTCAAATGTGCCGCCAGAAATATCATTAATTAAATCAGCACCAGCCACTACAGATGCCTTTGCTACTTCTGCTCTAGTTGTATCTACAGAAATTGGCAGATTAATTTCTGCGCGTAGCGCTTGCACAACTGGAAGAACGCGCTGCAATTCTTCTTCCAGAGTGATTTGTTCTGCGCCTGGGCGAGTGGATTGTCCACCGATATCAATAATATCTGCACCTGCGGCTACTAGTGCTTTGGCTTGGGCTACAGCTGCATGAATATTATTAAATTCCCCGCCATCGCTAAAGCTATCTGGTGTGACATTTAACACGCCCATGAGATAGGTTTGCTGTCCCCATTGGAAACAGCGTCCCCGGAGTATGAGGTTGTTTGGCATATTGGGCATTGGGCATTGGGCATTGGGCATTGGACAAAGGACTAGGGGGGACAAGGAATTTGAGATTTTGCGAAAAGTCGAGCCAGTGCGTTCCTGTCACCTTGCGTCGGAAAGCATCTGGCGTCACCAGATAAGGCTTCCTTAGCTCTGAACTTTTCAAGCTAGATTTGCGATGCGTGGATTCCAATCTAAAATTTAAAATCCAAAATCCAAAATTGTTTCAATGCCCCATGCCCCATGCCCTATGCCCATTACTTATAATTGACAATTCTGGCGAAACTGTCAGGTTCGAGGCTAGCGCCGCCGACGAGGACGCCATCGATTTCTGGTTGAGCCATAATTTCATCAATATTATTGGGCTTAACTGAGCCACCATATTGAATGGAAACGTTGGCATTAGTCAACTGGTTGCGAATTATGCCAATTACCCGATTTGCTTCTGTGGCTTCACAAGTGTCACCGGTGCCAATTGCCCAAATGGGTTCATAAGCAATTACTAAGTTATCTTGATTGACATCTACTAGACCTTTCTCTAGCTGACTGATAATCAAGGATTCGGTTTTACCACCATCTCGTTGTTCTTTGGTTTCGCCTACACAGAGAATGGGGGTAAGACCATATTTCTGTGCAGCTTTTAACCGGAGGTTAACGGTTGCGTCTGTTTCGCCAAAATATTGTCTGCGTTCGCTGTGACCAACAATGACAAAGCGCACCCCGATTTCTGCGAGCATGGGGCCAGAAATTTCACCTGTGTAGGCTCCATTTTCTTCCCAGTGGACGTTTTGTGCGCCCAGTTGAATGCGGCTACCATGCAAATATTTGGACAATACGCTTAAGTCTGTGAAAGGAGGACACAGTAATACTTCGCGATTGTCTGGTGTCTCCTCTAAGTGAGGCAAAAATCCGCGTAAAAACTCTTCGGATTCTGCCTGGGTTTTGAACATTTTCCAGTTACCGGCAATAACTATTTTCCGCACAGGTGATTTAGTCAAGTTCCTAACGCTATTTAGATGCATTTTTCAATGTACTACTTTTTCGGACAATCCTCTTCCCTTCAGCTTTAAACTACCTATTGGGATATTAAATTCTCAGTACGTGGTCTGTATTATCGTCAAATTTATTACTTGATTCGGGTGATGCTTGATAAGTGATTTTCAGCCAGGAATGCCTAAATTATGCCAGGGTGCGAGCTGTGATGGTAACTTGGGGAAGCGATCGCACTTCTTCACTTATTTAATTTTATTTAAAATAAATAATACTTGATACTTATGTGAATGTACAGAGCATGAGCGATCGCACTAAATCTTAAGGGTAATATTTTCACTCGCTTGAAGACGTTAGGCTAGAAATACATTTGCTAAAACACACTAGGATCAAAATTGAGTTGTGAAGGTAGCTATGCAGGAGGATGAAGAAAATCACTTGATGAAACCGCCAAGACGCCAAGAGCGCCAAGAATTTTATAAGTCATATATATTTATACTTTTATTCCCCTTCTGTCCTCTGCCTTTTGATAAACCATGACTTCGATATTGCCCGAACCTCATCACAGCAATTCACCCAACTGGGAGGAAGAATTAGATAGTGCCATTTTTAGTTTTGAGGATATTCAAACTGAACTCAACTATAAACGGGCACAAACGGCGTTACGCAATTTAGTAGCTAATCTCGACCTCTCGCCCCAAGAAAAGCGCGGTTTAGAAACAGAAATTGATGATTTGGAAACCATGCTAGGAAAGTTAGACCGCATGGTGCTGCAAATTGCTGCTTTTGGGATGGTGGGACGGGGGAAATCTTCGCTATTGAATGCGTTAGTAGGACAACCAGTATTTGAAACCGGGCCGTTACATGGTGTAACTCGCGATGCACAAACGGTTAACTGGAGTATTAGCGAAGAGTTAATTGGTGAAACGGAAAGGGCTTTGCGGGTGACTTTACCTGCTGGAGGTCAATCCCAGGTAGAATTAATCGATACGCCGGGATTAGATGAAATTGATGGCGATACCCGTACAGCTTTAGCGGAACAGGTGGCAAAACAGGCAGATTTGATTCTGTTTGTGATTTCTGGGGATATGACAAAGTTAGAACATCAGGCGCTTTCGCAGTTGCGGGAAGCTGGTAAGCCAATCATTCTGGTGTTTAACAAAGTAGACCAGTATCCCGAAGCGGATCGGATGGCAATTTATCATAAAATTCGGGATGAACGGGTAAAGGAATTAGTCTCGCCCTTAGAAATTGTTATGGCGGCGGCTTCACCATTGGTAAAAACGGCGGTGATGCGGGCTGATGGTAGTCGTGGTATTCAGTTACGCACAGGTAATGCCCAAATCGATGAACTGAAGCTGAAAATATTAGAAATTCTCCAGCGTGAAGGTAAAGCGTTAGTAGCGTTAAATACTATGCTTTACGCGGATGTGGTGAATGAGCAATTAGTCCAGCGTAAACTGATGATTCGCGAACAGAATGCCAATCAGCTAATTTGGAAGGCGGTGATGACTAAGGCATTAGCGATCGCACTTAATCCGGTGACTGTTGTTGATATCCTGAGTAGTATTGCTATTGATATTTTTCTGATTTTGGGATTATCGAAGCTTTACGGTATTCCCATGACTGAAGCCGGGGCTGTACAATTACTGCAAAAGATTGCCTTGAGTATGGGCGGTATTGGTGTCAGTGAACTCTTGGCTAATTTGGGTTTGAGTGGGTTAAAAACAATACTGGGAATTTCGGCAACTGCAACAGCAGGTGTGGCTATTGGCCCTTATATCTCAGTAGCTATTACCCAAGCCGGGGTTGCTGGTGTTTCTTCCTACGGAATTGGACAGGTAACAAAAGCTTATTTAGCTAATGGTGCAACTTGGGGGCCTGACGGGCCGAAAGCGGTAATTAGTCAGATTTTATCAACTTTGGATGAGACTTCCATTCTCAACCGCATTAAAGAAGAATTAAAGCTGAAGGTGAAATTGAAGAATTGAAGAGTCTTATCGTCAATAATTCTCGGTGCGTTGTGCTGCGCAACAACACACCCTACATTTTATTTAAAAAACTTACGAATTACGTAGACGCGTTCGCAGAGCGTTCTCGAAGAGTAGCGGCTTCCCGAAGGGTATTACGAATTACGAATTACGAATTATGCTGAATATTCCCAGAAATTTACTTGATATGACGCAAACACCCCATGCTGGTTACCATTGGGATGGTAGCGATCGCCGTTTTTTTGAAGGGTGGTATTATCGGGTTACTTTACCTGATTGCGGTCAAACTTTTGCTTTTATGTATTCTATTGAAGACCCCATCGGTAATCAACCTTATAGCGGTGGTGCAGCGCAAGTATTGGGGGCGAATGATGAATATTTGTGTCGGACTTTCCCGGATGTAAAAAAATTCTGGGCGAGTAAGGATGTGTTAGCTTTGGGTCATTGGGGACAAACAGATTTAACTACTCCAGCTTTTTACCTTCTCCCCCCAGAGTTTTCCCAGCATATTCAACAAGGTTATCAAGCTACAGCGACTTTAAATCAGGGAATAATTAGCGATCCGGCTACTGGTAATTACTGTCGATGGCAGTATGAAATTAAGCCAGTGTATTGCTGGGGTAATCATGGCAGTCTTCAACAATCAACTGCTGGCTGGGTATCATTTTTACAGATTTTTGAACCAGGCTGGCAAATTTTAATGGCTCACGGTTTGGCTAGCGGTTGGATTGATTGGAATGGGAAAATATATGAATTCACTAACGCCCCTGCTTATGGTGAGAAAAATTGGGGCGGTGCGTTTCCCAAAAAATGGTTTTGGTTAAATTGTAATAGCTTTGATGGCGAAGCAGATTTAGCATTAACCGCCGGGGGTGGCAGACGGGGTGTATTGTGGTGGATGGAATCTGTAGCGATGGTTGGCTTGCATTATCAAGGTAAGTTTTATGAATTTGTACCTTGGAATTCACAAGTTACATGGAATATTCAGCCTTGGGGAAGATGGGAAATGCAAGCGAGAAATTCCCATTATGAAATTGAATTAATTGGGACTACGGATTTACCGGGTACACCTTTACGCGCGCCAACAGCAGAGGGTTTAACTTACTGTTGTCGGGATAGTATGCAAGGCAAATTAGAATTGCAATTGCGTGATGTTAGCGAAGGTAAATCTAAAATTATTCTCCAAGCACAAAGTTCTCTGTGTGGTGTAGAAGTTGGTGGTGGTTCTTGGGATGAGGCGTGGCAGTCTAGTTAAAACTACTGCTATTATTATAGATGCTTCATGATTGGGGCTGTGGCTCAGTTGGATAGAGCAAGCGCCTCCTAAGCGCTAGGTCGTGCGTTCAAGTCGCACCAGTCCCGTAGTATTTTAAATCCCTGAAATCTAATAATCACAAAGGTTTTAGGGATTTATTATTTTTTATTTAGATTGATTGGATAATTCCAATGAATATCAAATGAATATCATTGTCGTTGAGGGTGGGCGAGGAAACCCATACTTGTCAACTTAACGTGAAACCCGCTTGGTTGCAAGGTTTTGCCCTCACCCCCAGCCCCTCTCCCTCAGGGAGCGGGGAGCAAGAGATTCAATTCCCCTTCTCCCTGAGGGAGAAGGGGTTAGGGGATGAGGGCGAGGGTTTTTGTACAACACTCGCCGTATATAGCTTTTAGCTTAAGTTGACACCAATGGGGGAAACCCCGCCCCTACGGGTGGATTTGTGTTCAATTGGGAATGGGGATGCGATCGCATTTCTATATCATTGTCCCAGTAGGGTGTGTTGTCGCGTAGCGCAACGCACCTAAAGCTTTTGCAAGTCCGTTTGTTATTTTTGCAAGTCCGTTTGTTATTTTTGTAAGTCCATTTGTTATTTCTGCAAGTCCGTTTGTTACTTTTGCAAGTCCGTTTGTTATTTTTGCAAGTTTGTTTGTTACTTTTGTAAGTCCGTTTGTTACTTTTGCAAGTCCGTTTGTTACTTTTGCAAGTCCGTTTGTTACTTTTGCAAGTCCATTTGTTACTTTCGCAAGTCCATCAATCACGCAAAAAACCCACAACCAAGCCTGAAAATCTATTTTTACCATGCCCAATACCCAATGCCCAATCCAGCCATAAATGGGTAAAAACACAGATAATACATTAATTACTGTTTTTTTTAGTTGATTAAATCCCTAAATCTACCCATCTCAGCCATAAGGTCATCCTAGTATCTTGATAAAGAAATATACAAGGAGGCTTAACTATGGCATTCAAAACTCGCGGTTCTAGTGCAATAAACAAAGCTCAACGTCGTCTAGCTTTACTGAAATCCATTGATGAAAGTCTGGATTTAGGTCACGGATTAACTATTGAAAATTACACTCGCTTAATTAATGATACCCGTGCCAAGGTGGAAGCTCATAATATGCTTGTGTCTGGTTTGGATGAATCGCGTAAGACATTGGATGAGATGAACAAAGCGTTGTCTCAATTCTCTGAACGGATGCTGAGTGGAGTAGCAATTGCTTACGGTAGAAATAGCATGGAATATTCCAAGGCTGGGGGTTCTAATCGTCAGCGAAAAAAATCTACTTCACAGGTTCCGCCAGTGGTAGAAGTTATTGAAGCGCCACCTGTTCCCACTGCTCTGATTTTAGAGCCGACTAACGGAAAAGTGAAGAGTTAAGTATTCATTGCCGCAAATGCGATCGCATTTTTCATCGTCATTACAGCTATTGTCAAATCATAAATCCCATTTACCGTAGGGGCATCAGCACTGCTGTGCCCTCAAAGTGCGATTTAACCACGCCATAAATGCTGTGATTATTCATCACCACAAATGCGATCGCATTTTTCATCATCATTACAGCTATTGTCAAATCATAAATCCCATTTACCGTAGGGGCATCAGCACTGCTGTGCCCTCAAAGTGCGATTTAACCACGCCATAAATGCTGTGATTATTCATCACCACAAATGCGATCGCATTTTTTCCCAGGGAACTCCAAAAAATAAATTATCCAACTTGTAGGGGCACGGCATACACAAACTTTCGGTATTACCGATATTTTATCGGTGCCGTGCCCCTACCCCCGTGGGTATTTTTTTAATTGGAAGTCCCTTATACCCCTGCGCCCTTCCCACAATTTCGCCGTCACCCTCCAAGGGTGCGGCTAACTCCACAAAGCCTGCCTTTGCAGGCTTCGCAATTTGAGCCAGTGGCTTCGAGCCTGCGGGCGGTATTTCGGGTCAGCAAAAAAACTGATAATTTAATATTAGAACTGACGCAACTATGACAAAAAATTAAATTTTACCCAGTAGCAAGTTCAGAGAAAACACAGAAGGACAAGGAAATGGGGAAACGCAAAACCGCAGAAAAATACCCAATGCCCAATGCCCCATGCCCCATGCCCCATGCCCGCACCATTTTCCTCTTTCTCTTTACCTGCTTACTAACTATTATCTTTTCCCTGACTTGGGTAAACGCCGAAGAAGAACCCAAACCCAAACCAGAACAGTGGCAGATTCAAGGCATTATGGCAGCCCTTGATGATGATTATCCCCAGGTGAAAAAGTTGGCTTTGGATAAATTAGGTGAATATGAACTGCAAAACTTAAAATCTTTAGAAAAGGAACTGGGAGATACTGCCAAGATTGCTGCTACTATACTCAAAGATAAAAGCGTTGAGGCTGATGTTCGTTCCAGTGCAGCCTATGCATTAGGAAATTTGGGCAGCGCCGCCACTCCCTACATCAAAGATATCCTCGACTTCCTCAAAGATAATAGCGTTGATGCTAATGTTCGTTACTATGCAGCACAAGCTTTGGGGAAATTGGGCAGCGCCGCCACTCCCTATATCAAAGATATCCTCGACTTCCTCAAAGATAAAAGCGTTGAGTCTTCTGTTCGTTCCAGTGCAGCACAAGCTTTGGGGAATTTGGGCAGCGCCGCCACTCCCCATATCAAAGATATCCTCGACTTCCTCAAAGATAAAAGCGTTGAGGCTAATGTTCGTTACTATGCAGCCTATGCATTAAGAAATTTGGGCAGCGCCGCCACTCCCTACATCAAAGATATCCTCGACTTCCTCAAAGATAAAAGCGTTGAGTCTTCTGTTCGTTCCAGTGCAGCACAAGCTTTAGGGAAATTGGGCAGCGCCGCCACTCCCTACATCAAAGATATCCTCAACTTACTCAAAGATAAAAGCGTTGAGGCTGATGTTCGTTACTATGCAGCAGATGCTTTGGGGAAATTGGGCAGCGCCGCCACTCCCTATATCAAAGATATCCTCGACTTACTCAAAGATAAAAGCGTTGAGTCTTCTGTTCGTTCCAGTGCAGCAGATGCTTTGGGGAAATTGGGCAGCACCGCCACTCCCTACATCCAAGATATCGCTGACTTCCTCAAAGATAAAAGCGTTGACGCTTCATTTCGTTCCAGTGCAGCACAAGCTTTGGGGAATTTGGGCAGCGCCGCCACTCCCTACATCAAAGATATCCTCGACTTCCTCAAAGATAAAAGCGTTGCGGTTGATGTTCGTTCCAGTGCAGCAGATGCTTTGAGGAATTTGGGTAGCGCCGCCACTCCCTATATCAAAGATATCCTCGACTTCCTCAAAGATAATAGCGTTGAGTCTTCTGTTCGTTCCAGTGCAGCACAAGCTTTGGGGAATTTGAGCAGCGCTGCCACCCCCTACATCCAAGATATCGCTGACTTCCTCAAAGATAAAAGCGTTGAGTCTTCTGTTCGTTCCAGTGCAGCAGAAGCTTTGGGGAAATTGGGCAGCGCCGCCACTCCCTACATCCAAGATATCCTCGACTTCCTCAAAGATAAAAGCGTTGCGGCTGATGTTCGTTACCGTGCAGCAGATGCTTTGGGGAAAACCAGAAAACTGGAGTTAAATGAGATAGTCATTATTCTAGATAATGTATATTACGACGGTCAGTCGTATATTGGACAATGGCGCTTTTTAACTTATTTCCTTGGGGGTGGCAGTGATAATGTTAACACTCTACTCAAATGGTTGGGCGAACCTAAAGAAATAGGTAAGGAACCGACATACTCTGAATCTCAAGCAACACTAAAATTATTTCTTCAAACTTGGCAAGATAGTCAGGGACTAGGGAGGTTACCAGCAGATTTAGCAAAAAAAATTGCCATAATTACTCAAACAACTTCTTGGCGATGGCATGATATCGATCTACTGAAATCTCACTACCACAATCTTAAAGATGCTGGATTGACAGAAGCAGATACATTAAAGTCAAAAATCAACGATCTGCAATATTGGAAATGGTTTTTCCTCGCCAGAAAGATCATCCTGATTCACCTTGCCATTTGGCTTACCCTCATCCTGGCCTATCCTAAATTTACCCAAATTCTCGCACCTTTATTCTGGAATTCTTGGGCAAGGCGAATTCTCGGTTTTGGTTACATTGGCTTACTCTTAACTTCAGTTCCCCGGCTGCGTCAAAGATTGCTGCAACCATTTACGCCTGTGCTGCTAGCAGATGCGGGATTAGATAATTTCGTTGAGCAAACTTATTTTGGTGAGTCTTTTGTTAAGGTTCCCAGGAGAAGCATTCCATCCTCAACCCTTCCCCGCAAGCGTCGTGTAAATGCATCTGTTGAAGGGTTGCAAACATTATCTGATCCCCCTAAATCCCCCTTAAAAAGGGGGACTTTGAATTCGGTTGCTTCCTTTGTCAGGAATGCAATTTCACTTCCCCCTTGGTTCAGAAATTTAACTCTAGTCCCCCCCTTTATCAGGAATTTAACTCCAATCCCCCCTTGGTTCAGAAATCTAACTCCAATCCCCCCCTTTATCAGGAATTTAACTCCAATCCCCCCTTGGTTCAGAAATCTAACTCCAATCCCCCCCTTTTTAAGGGGGGCTAGGGGGGATCAAATGATTGCTACACCACTTGAGAGTACTCTTACCCCAGAAATTCAACCAATTACCCAAGCAATTCCGACTTTGCAAGGGCAAATCGTCTTAGAAGGCGAATCTGGTTTAGGTAAATCTATGTTTCTCCGCCATTTAGCCAACAACTCCCAGCGCATCTTTGTTTACCTCCCGGCGCAAAAGTGTGACAAAGGTGTACTAGAAGCAATTTATGCCAAGCTGCGCGGACAAATAAATGATACCAACTTCCTGAAAACGCTGATTTACAATGGAGCCTTAGATATTTGCATCGACGGGCTGAACGAAGTTACCGCCGACACCAGGGCGAAAGTCTCCCAGTTTGCGGAAAGCTATTTCCGGGGGAATATGATTATGACAACCCAGCCCATAGAGTGGATACCCCCTTCCACAGCCAAGAAATATGAATTGCAGCCCTTACAGCGCGAACAAATTCAGCAGTTTTTGTTGTCGCGTCAGCTACTTTCTCAAGTAGGGTGTGTTACGCCGCAGGCTAACGCACCATCAAATACTCATCCACCATCACAACATTCCGGTGCGTTAGGACTATCGTCCATAACGCACCCTACACAGATTACCCAAACTGAATACACCCAAGCTTGCACCAACTACCTCGCAGAAGCCTTCAACGAACAACAATCACCAGAAGATTTAGCCGCAGCCAAGCGCATACTTTCCAACCCAATGGATTTAACGCTGGTGGCGCTGATGCTATCCCAAGGACAGCAACCAAATTTATTTCGCCTGCAAGAACAACAATATAATCTCATGGCGGCGGAATATCAGCGAGAACAGCATCACGAATTTCCTTTAAAAACATTCTCCCAAGCCGTTTACCAAATGCGGCTCAATGATCAAACTATGATCCCGGCGGCGAAATTCCTAGATGAATTAACCAGTCTGGAAGATGAAAAATATAAAATGGTCATCAGCCGCCAATGGGAAAATGACAAGGGGGAAGCGCAGAAAAGCTGGCAATTCCGCCACGATAAAATTATGGAATTCTTTCTCGTGCAAAACTTTCTTGGTGCAGATGCAGAAATTCAAGCACGGGTTAATCAACACATTAACGATCCTCGATTTCGCGGTGTTTATTTGTTATTAACTAATTTACTACCATTAGATGCGGCTGTGGCACTGCGGGAAACAATTATTGAATATGCAGCGAATAGTAAAGACCATACTTTAAGTGATAAATTTATCCAGTTACTACAGTTACGCTTACCTGCCCAATGGACTCAATCTCGCTCTTTAAAGCAACTGCTACAGCAACACGAACAGAGAACTCAATATTTAGATTTAGTAGCGCAGTTTTTAGCACAAGTTGATGCCCAGGTAAACCGGGAACAAGAATATTTAATTGTTGAATCTAGTGAAAGTATTTTCAGTAATTATGCACCATTCCCGGTTTTAATTACTGTGAATTCTGCCACCGATAAAGATATCGAGCGTTTGGTAAAACTTGCCCAAGAATTACCCAATACCCAAACGCAAAAAGCTGCTTTATTAATCTACAAACTACCGCCAGATACTACAGCGAGAATGGAAATTGCTAAGGTGCGGTTACGCGACTCCTTTCTGCTAATTCCCATTCCTTTAACTGCGGTGGAAAAAGCCTTAAGCGATAAATATGAATGTATCGGGTTGCTGAATGAATATCTGGATCGATATCTCCAACAAGCTGATTTTTTTGATGATAAAAATGCCATTACCGACACCTTATCCTTTTTTGGGCGCACAGAACTATTACAACGCTTAGGAGAAGAATTACTCAGATATCAAGGTGTGGGCTTATTTGGCTTGCGCAAATCCGGGAAAACTTCGGTACTGCTGCAATTAGGCTTTATGCTGCGGGAACATCCCAGAGTTCATATCGATTTACAAGCTTATAGTGGTTCCTGCTACGGTGCAGCTTTATTTAATAAGATTATTCAAGAGTTATCGAGTTTAGAAAGTGAAATTACTCTTCCCCAATTTCCTCCCTTGGCTACCGATAAACCAGCCGCCGAGTTAAGCAGCGAATTTATTCACCGATTCAATGAACTTACCAAAGCCATTCAAAACAGTCAGCAATATAAGTTGCCTATATTGTGCTTTTTAGATGAAGTAGAAAGAATTATTCCAACCCCAACAGACAGCCGAGAAAAAGCGGAAGAATTTAATGCGGTGTTTGGTGCTCTGCGGGTATTATGTCAGCAAAAAAGACAAATGTCTCTGCTAATTGCTGATGTCCATCCCGATTGTAATCGGATTAATTATTGGTCGCAACCAGGAGTAGCGACAAATCCAGCATTTAACTTTTTTAAAGAAATCTTTTTACAGCCATTCTCCGTGGCAGAAACCGCAGATATGCTGGTAAATTTGGGTAAATTAATGGGGTTAGAATTTGATGCCGAAACACCCCAACAAATCCATAATCAAAGTGGAGGACATCCCTTTGTCTCTCGTCAATTAGCCCGCTTTTTAACGGAAAAAATTAAAGCTAATTCCAAAGCGGCGCAAAATGGTAATCTTTTCATTACCTGGGCAATGGTAGCACCATATTTAGAAAAGACTTTCACCCAGAGAGGCGAGTTAAAGAATTATCTAGAAAAAAGTATTTGGGAAGATTTAGCAAAACGCGACTTTCAAGTAGCCATGTCTATTCTGCGCTTGATTGCTTGTAACGAACAATTACACGACAAAATACCCCAAACTGCTGTATTTAACCACCTCAAAGCCCAATTTACCCCTAACCAGTGCTTAGATGCTTGTAATTGGCTCGTAAATGTTGGATTGTTGTATCAAGAGGAAGTTGCACATCAGGATTTCTACCAAATCCGCATTCCTCTATTATCGCGGTGGATACAATTACAGATGACAGACGAGGAAAAGGAAAAATGCCAGATTTTGGAGGAGAACGCCCCTTTGACAACTACCGTGTCGCCATTACAGACCCCTCCCACTTCTGGGGACGTAGCGACTTAATTAATACCATGCGCAAATCCCCGTTTCAGGTGCGGATTTTGTTGGGGGGAAGGCGTTTAGGTAAAACCAGCGCTTTACGGGCGGTAGAATGGAATTTACTCAACCCTAGTAGCAATTATCCCCGGCGCGCTTTCCCGGTATTAATTAACCTCCAATTAGAACAACCCAAAGATTTAGATAATCTGCGTTACATCCTCATCGCCAGACTGCGGGAAGGGATAGAAAGATGGCGACAAGTTCCTTTAGCGGAAATTCGCCAAATGTATCGCCAGTTTTTAGGGAATATTACAGGCGGTGAAGTAACTCTCAAGTTCCTCAGCCAATTAGATATCAAATTAAATTTTACTAATACCGACACCGAAAAGCGATTAAATAACGATAGCTTTCGCTTAGCTTTCTTAAAAACTACAGAAGAATTGCGCAAGTTAAATTTTCAAGGTGTATGCTTCCTCATCGATGGGGCGGAGTTTATTGTTAAACAAGATTGGGCGAATGATGCTTGGGCTTACCTGCGGGGTTTAAAAGATACAGATACAGCGATTAAATCTTGCTTAGGCTTGTTACTCTCCGGTTACCGCGATTTAAAGGAATATCAGCAGCGTGTCGGTTCGCCATTATTAAATATTGCCGAAATTGAATGGTTAGGTGCTTTAAGTGAAGAAGATACCAGACAATTAATTAGCGATCGCACTGAACAAGAAAATATATCCTTAACAGAAGAGACAATCACCTCAATTATCCAATGGTCAGGATGTCATCCCTACTTAACGCAACAATCACTGAACCTGGTTTTTGACTCCAATCAAGAAGACTCTCGCGATAATCTCATCGATAAATTACTACAGCATCACGACAAAGATTTTTCCGCCTGGTGGAATGCGGAAAAAATTTCTGGTTGCTTTAGCGAAGACGAACGCACAGTATATTTTGCTTTAACTCAGAACCGCCAAGCTAAGCCCCAAGATTTAGCACAATCTACAGGATTTACTCGAGTCAAGGTAACGGAAGCTTTAGAAGTCATCGCTGGTACTGGTGTAATCCGCAGCCATGATGATGAGTTTTATACTTTAGGTTCGCGCCTGTTTGAAGAATGGGTAAAACAGCAGTAGGTTAAGCTCATCCTACCTTCTGGGGATGGGATTTTATTTTGATGTGTCGCCAACATTATTTGCATTGGTATTGATTATCTACAGCAAGCGATCGCAATTAAACGAGTAGGGGCACAATATAATAGATTGTGCCCCTAGGATATCTGTATTTGGTGATAATTTTGTCGCTATTGCTTATTTAATGTCTAGCAATTCTACATCAAATACTAGAGTAGCGTTAGGCGGAATTACACCACCGGCACCACGAGCGCCATAACCTAACTCTGGGGGGATAGTTAATTTACGCTTACCACCAACTTTCATGGTGCTAAGTCCTTCATCCCAACCTTTAATTACTTGCCCAACACCAAGTTTAAAGCTAAAAGGTTGACCGCGATCAACTGAACTATCAAACTTTTTACCATTTGTTAAAGTTCCGGTATAGTGAACTACAACCGTTTGTCCAGCTTTGGGAATCGCCCCAGTTCCTTCTTCGATTTCAACGTATTGCAGCCCAGAATCAGTAGTCACGGTATTGGCGTCAGACATAGTATTGCTCGCAATCAAATTATTGTTTTCAGTAATAGTAGTGGGTACTGGTGCAGTGTTGGTGAGATTAGCGGCAATAGCAGAGTCCTGTTTACTACCAATTTGCGCTAATACTAACACCACAACACATACCAGCATTAACCCAACGCTAAGTAAAATCGCTTTCAAAATTAAGCCTCCCTACTTGGGTAATGTGTCTCAGTATGACCAACAGGACACAATTAGTGTAAATCACAAAGGATGTCTTAACGCCAAAGCTTATTTTCTAAATCGCGCACTTGCCGTTCTAATCGGTCAATTCTACCCCGTAATTCGTCTACTTCTGATTGCCGCGCTACGCCTAAATCTTGCATCATGTTCCGCATTTGCCGTTGCATTTGCGCTTCCCAAGTTCCTTGTTCCGATCGCAGCTGCTGTGCAATATCATCCATGACGGCTTTAGCTTGTTCTGGATTTAGCTTACCATCTTTAACCAGTTCATCACCCACTTGCCGCAGTTTATCTGCTACTAAAGATGTTGTCCCAAGACCAAGCATTAATAACTGCTGCATCCAATTGTTATTATCCATATTCCTTTCCTGTGAAATTATTGCAACCCAGCCTACCCTTGCGCTTGTGTATATGCAATTGAGCTATGCTAATAAAAGCGTAGCTATTCTAGCCTACAACTCTATTTTGGCAAATTGGCAAGTACAAGGAATGGCAAGGTGTGGTTATAGAACTACTCAAGTTTAAAATTGCTGCCGATGTTCGCGATACTTTTATCCAAAAGGATGAGGAAATTTGGACAGCAGCCCTGGCTAACTATCCGGGATTTTTGGCTAAGGAAGTTTGGCTGAATCCCGATGACTATACAGAAATTACTTTTATCGTTCGCTGGGCGACAAGAGAACAATGGAAAGCGATTTCTCCCGCAGAATTGCAGGATATTGAAAAAACGTTTGCAGCTGCGGTGGGGGCTACTTATGAGTTAGTCGCAGTAGCAGAGTATCAACAATTACCAGCAAACTGCTAGTTTTTAGGAATGTCCAAAAAATAAATTATTCCAATGTCTGAATTCAACACAACTGTTTCTCTCCCCTGCTCCCTGCTCCCTGCCTACATAGCGATGGCATATTTTTTTAGTTGGAAGTCCCTTAAGTCTGCAATGCTTTAAAGCATTTGTTGACAACTGAAGTAATAGTTTGTTTAATTTGATGCTTGCGATTCCAGCGTTGGAAAGCTCTTTCATATTCTTCGCCTTTGGTTTGGAAGGTGTTCCAGATATCCAGCCCTAGTAGTAACCCGCAGAATAGAAGAATATATCGCGACCAGGAAAGACTGCCACCACTGATGACATCCACTAAGATAAAGAAAACGTTAACAATGGCGTAATTGCCCAAACGCTTTTTAAATCTACTTTGGCGGTAGAGATTAAATACTTGGCGTTGTTGGACTTCGCTTTGTTGTGCTTGCCAATCCCGTTCTGCTAGTTTTAAGGAATCGGGAGAGATTTCTAACTCAGCGGCGATTTCTAACAACTCTTTGTAAGAAAATTCTCTGTTAATATTTTCAGCATGACTAGCGATCGCCAATTGTAAAATTTGCTGTACATCTTCTTGGCTATAAGAACGGATACTATTTGGTTCAAATGCTGTCATAATTCTTACTCTGAGTATCAGTTTTAATAACAATTTACTGCTTGGTAGCAGTTGCTTTGCTACGCCAGCATCATTAGTACTATTTTCATTATTTCTAGATTAACAAATCTCGCTAGTCTCGGTGGTAGGAATTCATGAAACTCCATCCTCAAGGACGGTTTTCCGCACCATAACCGTTCTCAGTTGATTGCAAGACAAAATTATATTGTCCCCTGTAGGGGCAACGGCACTGCCTTGCCCTGAGGATTTTATTGGACTCAATCGATAACTCCTATATTTGTTGATTCCAAAATTCCGCCGGGGAATAAATTCCCAGATAATATAGCAATTCTCGCTGAGATGAAATATACCCTCAGGTCATGGCAGTGCCATGCCCCTACATCTGGCGATATAATTTTGTATCGGTTCTGAAGTTTCTGGGGCGTTAGATTCGGGTCAGCGATAAGTATTTTCGTCATAATTACTTAGTAGGGGTGCGTCAAGAACTAAATTGAATGTAAACAATTAATCTATGCCACATCGCTACCGAGTTTACATCCGCCGCTTTTGCATTGCGGCTGTTGCCACTGTATTATTATCACCCGTACTCTTCTACGGATTTTTGTGTCTGTTACGCCCATCCCGCACTGATGAACAGCAGGTATTGTTTCAGGGTATTGTTTATCAACGGCGGGCTATTTCGCAACCGCGTTCGGCGACAATGCATATTGTCACTGTTGATTTAACAGCACCGGGAATCAAACCTTTGGTAACTCCACCCACCCCTGGTAAAGGTAGAAAAACTCTCGCCCGCACTACTTCGGAATTTCTTCAGGAATTTAAGCTGCAATTGGCTGTTAATGGTAGCTACTTTCATCATTTTGAGGAAAAATCACCTTGGCATTACTATCCCCATAGTGGCGATCCTTCCCATCCTTTAGGAGAATCGATTTCTAATGGCAAGCGCTATACTAAACCATTAAAGGATAAGGCGGTGATTTGCTTTGGTAAAAATAATCTGGCGCAAATTATCGCTAATGGTAAATGTCCTCAAGATACTGTGCAAGGAATTGCCGGTCAAGAAATGTTGGTTGCTGATGGTAAGGTTGTGAGTTCGCGCATTTATGAGAATAAACCTTATCCCCGGTTAGCCGCAGCTATCAACCGGGAGGGTAATAAACTTTGGCTAATTGCTGTGGATGGTAAACAGCCTTTGTATAGTGAAGGTTTAACTTTGACTGAGTTGGCGAAAACTGCGATCGCTTTAGGTGCAGATAAAGCAGTTAATTTAGATGGTGGCGGTTCTGTAACTTTAGTTATGGATCAGCTAAAAAAACCTCAGGTATTAAATGCTCCCGTTCATACCAGACTACCAATGCGGGAACGTCCTGTTGGTAATCACTTGGGTTTTTATGCTTTGCCAGCTGATGTTAAAACCTCTACATCG
This sequence comes from Tolypothrix sp. FACHB-123, assembly GCF_014697075.1. Taxonomy (GTDB): domain Bacteria; phylum Cyanobacteriota; class Cyanobacteriia; order Cyanobacteriales; family Nostocaceae; genus Aulosira. The sequence goes on from NZ_JACJRE010000027.1 coordinate 73,329, forward strand.
AAATAACCGCACTTTAAAGGACGGACACCTCTACTGCGAGAAAGATTAAAATTTATTTACATTTCGTTACACTAGAAACATCGAGAGGAAAGCAAACCTCAAGATACTCAAATAAAAGGTGAACGACATGAATGGCACAATACGCGTTGGTAATCTCTTCGGGATTCCCTTCTATATCCATCCATCGTGGTTTTTAGTTCTAGGTTTAGTAACTTGGACTTATAGCAGCGGATTGATGGGGCAATTTCCCCAATTATCGGGAGGGCTAGCTTTAATATTAGGATTGATGACAGCGCTGTTGTTATTTGCCTCTGTCGTCGCCCACGAATTAGGACATAGCTTTGTAGCGCTGCGTCAAGGAATTGATGTGAAGTCCATCACATTATTTATCTTTGGTGGTTTAGCGAGTTTAGAAAAGGAATCGGAAACTCCCGGTGAGGCTTTTTGGGTAGCGATCGCGGGGCCGTTAGTTAGTATACTGATATTTGCTCTCGCTACAGGCGTTGGTTACGCTACCGCCGCCACAGGCCCAGCAGCCGCAATTCTGGGGGTGATTGCTACGGTTAACTTAGCTCTAGCGCTATTTAACTTAATTCCTGGCTTACCTTTAGATGGCGGGAATATACTGAAGGCTTTAGTTTGGAAAATCACAGGCAATCCTTATAAAGGTGTCACATTTGCCAGCCGAGTTGGACAAATATTTGGTTGGGTTGCGATCGCCTCTGGTTTAATTCCCTTAGTCTTATATGGTAGCTTTGCGAACGTTTGGAACTTGTTAATTGGTTTCTTCTTACTCCGCAATGCTGGTAATGCGGCGCAATATGCCAGAGTACAGGAAAAACTCACAGGTTTAACCGCAGAAGATGCAGTTACCCCTAATAGCCCGATAGTTTCTGCTAATCTCACCTTAAGAGAATTCGCTGATGAACGAATTATGAGTGGTGAAAGCTGGTACCGCTTCCTAGTTACCGATGATAACGGACAATTAGTAGGTGCGATCGCTGCGAATGATTTACGCACCATCCCCACTACTGAATGGTCACAAACCCAAATTAAACAAGTAATGCGACCGATTGCTGAATCTACCACAATTCCATCTGACAAGCCATTAACAGAAGTAGTTCAGCTACTCGAACAGCAACAATTATCTGCACTAACTGTAATTCGTGACAATGGCGTACTCGTCGGGATTTTAGAAAAGGCGGCGATTATTCAACTTCTACAACGCAGATCAGAATTTAATCCTGCATAACCTGTCAACTTCAAATACTCCTTCTCGAACCTCCCTCAGCGACGCTGGGGGAATTTTTTATTGCGCTTCCTCTGTCATTAGTCCACAACAAAAATCTATGCAATTTTAATGACAACTAATTGGCTGGACTAAATATCAAGTACTATGTCTCATACGATAATGATCGTTGAGTGTATCTCTCTATGTCTAAACCCTTGTCTCCTCCCGCCAGCAAACCTGCAAGTCCTTTCTTTTCTTCTGGCCCTTGTTCCAAGCGTCCTGGCTGGTCTGTATCTCAGCTAGAAAACGCTTGTGTCGGACGTTCCCACCGTTCCAAAGATGGTAAAGCCAAAATCAGCGATGTCATTGAACGTTCTAAAAAAATTCTCGGCGTTCCGGCTGATTACCGCTTGGGTATCGTTCCCGCTTCGGATACAGGCGCAGTAGAGATGGCTTTGTGGTCGCTTTTGGGAAGCAGACCCCTAGATATCCTGGCTTGGGAAAGTTTCGGTCAGGAATGGGTGAAAGATGTCACAGATGAGTTAAAGTTAGCTGATACTCGCTTGATTAAAGCACCCTACGGCAGTTTGCCAGATTTAAACTCTGTTGATTTTAGTCATGATGTAGTCTTTTTGTGGAATGGTACCACATCCGGCGTGCGTGTACCCAACGGCGACTGGATTAAAGACGATCGCGAAGGCTTAACTATTTGCGATGCGACATCCGCAGTATTTGCGATGGATATACCCTGGAGTAAATTAGATGTTGTCACTTACTCTTGGCAAAAAGTATTAGGTGGTGAAGCACAGCATGGCGTAATTGTGCTTTCTCCCCGCGCTGTGGAACGTTTGGAAAGTTATAAACCAGCTTGGCCTTTACCCAAGCTATTTAGAATGACCCAAAAAGGTAAGCTGATTGAAGGTATTTTCAAAGGAGATACCATCAACACCCCATCCATGTTGTGTGTGGAAGACGCTTTAGATAGTTTAATTTGGGCGGAAAGTATTGGTGGACTTCCCGGTTTAATTAATCGTAGCGAAGCTAATTTAAAAGCGATCGCGCAATGGGTGGAAACAAGCGATTGGGCAGATTTCTTAGCAGAAACACCAGAAACTCGCTCTTGTACTTCCATTTGCTTGAAAATTGTCGATTCTTGGTTTACTAGCCAAACACCAGAAGCACAAGCTAAATGTGCATCTGAATTAGCTAAGTTGCTAGAAAAAGAGAAAGTAGCTTACGATATTGCGCCCTATCGCGCCGCGCCCCCAGGATTGCGCATTTGGGGAGGCGCAACAGTTGAGACCGCAGACATCGAAGCCTTACTTCCTTGGTTAGACTGGGCTTACAGTACAGTTAAAGCTGAATTGATGTCTTTAGTGTAAGCAATGTTTCGGTACATCTAATTGTAAGGGCACAAGATTATTGTGCCCTTATTTATGGCGGTTGAGGGTGGGGAAACCCCACCCCTACAGGGAATTTGTCTTGGCTTTCCAGGTTTCTTTGCTGATGCTATAAATTAAAACTTCTCTGTCGAAAAGTGTGGTTTTAATTCTCTATGTTTGATTTTTTATATTTCCTGTAGGGGAATGGTCTCCGCGCCCCAGCTTACGAATTAATACGCAGAACATCAAACTTAATCAGATACAATAAGGTGCGGAGTAATTGCCCAGCCGGAATATCACGATGAAAATTAAGAATGGTATCAATTGAAATTGTGCCATTTTGAGCGATCGCATTTAAGATTGCATCTATAGTTAAATTTGCACTTCTTCTGTCTGCACCAAAATTAGTAATCCAATTTTGCCGGATTTGTTGCAGGTTTTCTGGTGTCCCCATCGCCCCCAATCCTAATACTAAATCTGGGCTTGGTGTGTTACTGGTGTAATGAGCAAAGACTCTAAAAGGATCGTCACATAAAGGTATGGGTGGGCTACCTGGTTGTAATGGTACAGACATTGGTGCAGTCGCGCGAATTTCTGCTAATTCTTGCCATAAATTTTCATAAGCGGCGATAACCACTGACCAATCATAAGTTTCCCTGGCGCGTTGTTTCCCATTCTCGCCCAGACGCTTTCTCAGTTCCGGCTGAGTAATTAATTGTATAACTGCGTTAGCGGCTGCATCTATATCAACTGCCACTACCATTGATGAATGAGCTATATAGGTGCTGTAATTTAAACTATTATTATGATACTCAGCCGCTAAATCTAAACTTAACCCTGGTTGAGGCATGAATGTGGGAATCCTCAAACCATCAACTTCATGGCGTACAGATTCTTGATAACCATCCCAATCGGAGACAATTACAGGTAAACCCGCAGCCATTGCTTCAATTGGTGTGAGTCCAAATGTTTCTTGAATATTATCGACTAAAGAGATAAAAATATCAGCCGCAGCCCAAATTCCCGCCCGGATTTCTGGTTTGCGCCCATCGACAAAAAGACAATTAACTGAGGGACAAAAAGTTTGCGCACTTTGGATAATACCAACTTTTTCTTTCTCATCTTCAAACCAACCAGCCAAGACAAAATTAATTTTAGTATTGGTGGCTTGGGCGGCTTTTTCTAAGGCTAAATACATTGGTACAGGGTGGGCTTTGGCGTAAAAGCACAATCGCCCAACAAATAGCACTACAATTTCATCTTGAGGAATACCAAGGGCTTGACGTAAACCGCGCCTAATATTATGAGTATTATCACCATGATCAAAAGTATCGCAATCAACCCCCAAAGGAATCACTGGTAGTTGAAGATTAATCTGTGGTTTAGCACCGATGCGTTGCGCTAAATATTCAGCCCAACTATCAAGAAGACGGTCTACAGCATTTTTCACCGCCAGAGATGTGCAAATAATCGCATCCCAAGGCTGAACCGGGGCGATGAGTGCATCACCAATCCCATCCATTACGCCCATACTTGCAATTGTATGGGTGACACCGCAGATACTATAACCCCGTTGATTATCAAATCTTCGTGCCCAAGCCAGGGAAGAAAGGATAGGATCTGGGTGATAGATGGTTCCTGCTTGTGCGAGTACTTGATGATTGTTGCTAGGTAACCAAGTAACTTGACGCGGACGTTTCATCCAAGGTTTAATGCGATCGCAAAATTCCACGAATTCCCCTTGGCTAGAACTGTAACAATAGAGTGAATCGGCTGTTCCATGTTGTACTAAAGCCTTGAGGAAACCTTCACCCGCAGCTTGACGCCCTAGCAGTCTGGTTCCAGAGGTATCGTAACCATCTTTTTTATAAAAAATTGCCGCAGTGTTATTCATATATGTTTATTTTAGGGATAAGGCCGTTGCTCACTGAGCGAAGTCGAAGTGAGCAGATAGCAGAAGGAAAGAGGAGTTTAGGAAACTAGTTTGAGAAATGTTGCATTACTCAAATAAACTACTCATCAATTTTTGCTTATTAGCGTTGCATTTTAGCGATCGCATTTTCAAAAATTTATCAATTCAACTGTTATAACTTTTTGACTATCAAGTTTTATAATTTCTGGTTTTGGCTCTACTTAATTTAAGTTGTTTCCACATTGGCGATTTATAAACGCATAAATTAAATTGGAAGCGCTGTTATTTCCCATCATGCCAAATGCTCGTATTTTTTATTCATGGCGTTGCTGAATCAAAGGTTAAATTTGCCCAGCCTTTAAAACATCTGATTAAAGATGAATTATTACAGCGCGGTCAAGAGCCACCATATTTCCATTCTGGGTTTTATGCCGATGTTCTCAATAAAAAGGATAAAATCTGGAATTGTATAGATAGAGATTTACAAAACCAGAAGCAACAAAACCCTAATGTTAATCTTCAAGATATATTTCGTGGGCAAGAAATCAGGCGAGAATTTCTCTCCGATTTTGTAGGAGATGCTTTCACATACCTTAACTTAGAACGTGGAGAAAAAATTCGCGAATCAATTGCCGGACATTTAGAAGATTTTATTCTGGCTCATCCCGAAGAACAAGAGCTTCATATTGTTGCTCATTCTATGGGTACAGTAATTTTATGGGATATTTTGTTTTCTGATAAATTCTCTTCTGACGATGCTGCCTATAAAATTCGCTCATTAATACTTGAAAAAGTTAATCTCAAAAGTATTAATACGATGGGGTCACCCATCCTTTTATTCAATATGATTTTCGATTTCAACCCTGAACAGGTACAAAATTTTGTAATCAAATTTTCTCAGCAACCTATCAGATGGACAAACATCATTCATTCCTCTGACTTAATTGCCTATCCCCTAAGTTCTAGCTTAAATTTCAATGATTCATGTAATTTATTAGTTAAAGATAGATTTATATCAACAGTGGCTAATGATTGGGAAAATAATATGCGTGCTTTATATAATACTGCTGGCAATCTAAACCCACAAATAAATCAAGCTTTATCACTAGGAATGATAGCATCAGGTGTAGCAGATGCACATCTTAATTATTGGAATTGTTCTCAAACAGCAAAAATTATTGTAAATACGATGTTAGGAAATGAGGATAAAATATTAACTCTAGTTATTGAGAGGCTAAAGAAAGTTCCAGGAATGACAATTAATTTAATGGAGGTTCAAGATTCCACAAAAACTAAGGATTATAAAATAGATCAGTCTTGGCATCATTACCTTGGTGAATTTGATAAACTTCGAGAAAGTTTTCAATTTGTAGATGGTAGTGGAAAATTAAATCTACGCGATAATATAGCTCAAGTTCCTCATGTTTATGTTTACGCTCGCAATGGTGATTGCAAATTTAGTGGTTATGTTGGCTTATTTCATGCTGAGGGACTGAGACAAGAAGTACAAAACATTAAAGCAGAATATCGGTTAAAAACTTAATACACAATTTCATTAATTCATAGCGAATTGGCTTGTGCAATACTCTGCGAAACTTTGTCTTGAAAAGTTCTGATCGCCGGAAGCCGGCGCTCAGACTTTTCGCTGCGTTAACCTCCGCGTTCCTTTGCGTTTAAAAATTGATGAACTTATGCAAAGCGGTACTTAGTTTTCATCATCCACGAATTCGTAGAGTGTGCCTAAGTCCTAAATCATTTATCATGACTATAGATAAATAATCCCAGCAAAGCGGATTTAATCAATTAGGAATTGACATTGTAACTATGACTCAACAACCGATACAAGTAATTGGAGGTGGACTAGCTGGAACAGAAGCAGCATGGCAAATAGCCCAAGCCGGAGTACCAGTGATTTTACACGAAATGCGTCCAAAACGCTTTAGCCCTGCCCATCATACAGAACATCTGGCAGAATTAGTCTGTAGTAATTCCTTTGGTGCAATGGCGAGCGATCGCGCTACTGGATTATTACATGAAGAGCTGCGACAACTCAATTCTATTGTCATAGCTAAAGCCGATGAACACGCAGTTCCCGCAGGTGGCGCTTTAGCCGTAGATAGAGGACAATTTAGCCAAGAGTTAACCGAAACTCTATCCCAGCATCCTTTAGTTGAGTTCCGTCGCGGTGAAGTCCCAGCTATCCCTGAAGGCATAGTAGTTTTAGCTACAGGCCCCTTAACGAGTCCCGATTTAGCAACAGATATCCGCAGCTTAACGGGGATGGAATACCTAAGCTTTTTTGATGCCGCTAGCCCGATTATTGTGGGAGAATCGATAAACCGCGATATTGCTTTTATGGCTTCTCGCTATGACAAAGGCGAAGCAGCTTATCTTAACTGTCCCATGAATAAGGAGCAATACCTGCATTTTTGGTCAGAACTCAAGCAAGCGGAACAAACAGAATTAAAAGATTTTGAACGCGAAACGGCGAAATTTTTTGAAGCTTGTCTCCCCATTGAAGAACAAGCACTACGGGGTGAGGATACGATGCGTTTCGGCCCCTTAAAGCCAGTAGGATTGTCTGATAGCCGCACCGGCGAACGTCCCTATGCAGTGGTGCAGTTGCGCCAAGAAGACAAAGCCGGTCAACTGTGGAATATGGTAGGATTCCAGACTAATCTGCGTTGGGGTGAACAAAAGCGCGTTTTCCGCTTAATTCCCGGTTTAGAAAATGCTGAATTTGTGCGGTTGGGAGTGATGCACCGCAACACGTTTATTAATGCACCCCAATTAATGCACCCAACTCTGCAATTTAAACAGCGTCCGACTTTATTCGCCGCCGGACAATTGATTGGGACTGAAGGCTACACAGCGGCGGCGGCTGGTGGTTGCTTGGCGGGAATTAACGCTGCTAGATTAGCTTTAGGGAAAGAAGCTTTAACTCTGCCACCAACAACCATGATGGGGGCATTATTTGAGTTTATCAGTTCTGCATCCCCGAAACACTTCCAACCAATGCCCCCCAATTTCGGTATTTTTCCCGAATTAGGCGTAAAAATCAAGAATAAACAGGAACGTTACGGAAAATACCGCGATCGCTCTTTAACTGATTTAGCTAATTGGCTCAATAATTTGTAATTCGTAACTAAACTTATTACAAAACTCCTCATGTTCGCGTTCTTCTTTGCGCCTCTGCCTGAGACAAAAAAATCCCTGGTATTTCTACCAGGGTTTTAAAGAGCTATTACCATTTCACTTCAGTTCTATCAAGGATACTCCTCTCTTGCTCTTCTGCGGCAGGCAGGAATGTGGAATGGTTCTCATATGTTACCGCAAAAGTGACATGGTATAAATCAATGCTAAATTAGCATTAGCCAACATTTGCCAGCAATAACTCCCGTTGCGCGGATTTTTGAACTTGTACCTGACCGTCATCGTCAACATCCACAAAGGCTGTGTCTCCACTGACGATGTGACTAGATAGCAAAGCTTCGGCTAGGGAATCTTCTAACAGGCGCATAATGGCGCGACGTAATGGTCTAGCACCGTAGCTGGGGTTGTAACCTTCTTGAACTACAAGTTCTTTGAAGCGTTCTGTGACTTCTAAGGTAATTCCTTTTTCTGTCAACCTACCAGCAACTTCACGCAGGAGAATCTCAGAAATTTGCTTGACTTCATCCTTGGAAAGTTGGGTGAAGACGATAATGTCATCAAGACGGTTGAGGAACTCTGGACGGAAGTAAGCTTTGAGTTCTTCATTTACCAAGTTACGGATGCGGTTGTAACTAGCATCGGCTTGGTTGTCGAAGTCGAAACCTAAACCACCGCCACCTTTTTCAATTACCTTGGAACCGATGTTAGATGTCAAGATAATTAAGGTATTTTTGAAGTCTACTTTCCGACCTTTGGCATCAGTAAGATGACCGTCATCTAACAGTTGCAGTAGCATATTAAATACATCGGGGTGTGCTTTTTCGATTTCATCAAAAAGCAACACTGTGTATGGTTTGCGGCGCACGGCTTCTGTTAGTTGTCCGCCTTCGTCGTAGCCTACGTAACCAGGAGGCGAACCAATCAGCTTGGATACTGTATGGCTTTCCATGTATTCGGACATATCCAGGCGAATCATGGAGTCTTCGGAACCGAAGAAGTAAGCGGCTAGGGCTTTGGCTAGTTCTGTTTTACCAACTCCAGTGGGGCCAGAGAAGATAAAGCTAGCAATTGGACGATTGGGGTTCTTTAAGCCGACTCTAGCGCGACGAATGGCGCGAGAAACGGCGGTAACTGCTTGTTCTTGACCGATGAGGCGTTGATGCAGGGTATCTTCCAGATGCAACAGTAACTCAGATTCGGATTCTGTGAGTTTGTTGACGGGAACGCCAGTCCAGGAAGCGACAATTTGAGCAATGTCTTCTTCATCAACGACTGGTGTTTTGGGAACTGTGCCATTTTCATCGCCGTTGAGTTTGGCTTGCAATTCCAATTCTTGATCCCGCAGCTTTCCAGCTTTGTCGAAATCTTGCAGTCTAACTGCTTCTTCTTTGGATTTGGTGACACCAACGAGTTCGCGCTTGAGTTCTTTGTTAGCGGAAATCTGGGAGTTGCGCAGACGCACGCGAGAACCGGCTTCATCAATCAAGTCTATGGCTTTATCTGGCAAAAAGCGATCGCTAATATAGCGGTCGGACAATTGTGCAGCTGCTAATACCGCCGCGTCGGAAATTGTCACTTTATGATGTTGCTCGTATGCTCCCCGCAAGCCGTAGAGAATTTCAATGGTTTCGGCTACTGTGGGTTCACCAACCATAATTGGCTGAAAACGCCGTTCTAAGGCTGCATCGCGCTCGATGTGCTGACGATATTCGTCTAAGGTGGTTGCACCGAGACATTGCAGTTCACCTCTAGCTAAGGCTGGTTTGAGGATATTGGCTGCATCTAAGCCGCCTTCTGTACCCCCTGCACCCACTAAGGTGTGAATTTCGTCAATTACAAGGATAATATTGCCAACGGAGCGAATTTCTTCAACGATTTTCTTGATCCGCTCTTCAAAGTCTCCCCGGAAGCGAGTTCCGGCGACTAGCAAGCCCATATCGAGGCTGATGACTTGCTTGTCTTGCAATACTTCGGGTACGTCTTGGTTAATTATCCGTTGCGCCAGTCCTTCGGCGATCGCGGTTTTACCAACTCCCGGTTCCCCAATCAATACGGGATTATTCTTACTGCGGCGACCGAGAATTTGAATTGCGCGTTCAATTTCTTTATCACGCCCAACAACTGGGTCTATTTTGCCTTCTTGCGCTAGTTTGGTGAGATTTCTGCCAAATTCTTCCAAACTCAGAGCTTGATTGCGCTTTTGACCACCACCAGCAGCATAAACAGTCGCGTTTTCACCTAAATAACGGATGACCGCACTGCGGATAGTTTTCAGGTCAACACCTAGATTTTGCAATACTTTGGCGGCTACACCTTCGCCAGCTTCGGTTAAACCTAAAAGTAAGTGTTCTGTATTAATGTAGTTGTGCCCCAGACTATGAGCTTCTTTAAATGATTGCTCAAATAGGCTTTTTACTTTAGGAGTAAAAGGAATTTCCGGTGGTACAAAGCCAGAACCCCTACCAATAATTTTTTCGACCTCGCGACGTGCGTCTTTGAGAGTTACGCCCAAATCGGTCAGTACTTTAGCAGCAACCCCAGTTCCTTCTCCCATCAGCCCGAGGAGAATTTGCTCTGTTCCTACAAAGTTGTGTCCCAGGCGACGTGCTTCCTCCTGAGCTAGCATTATTACTTTAATTGCTTCGGAAGTGAAGTGTTCAAACATAGCGGGTTCTTGCTCCCTTGCTGCTTGGACTTTGGGTGAAATACTATTCACCCTTATCTAAAGTTTCATGTATTTTCTTAATGACAATGTATCTTTATTTAAAGTTGAATGACAGTAGTGAGAGCCGTAAGATTTCGGGTGGGGTTGCCGTCGTTAATTTTTGCCGGAGAATATTGATGAGGTGAGAAGTTGTGATTGTGACATTAACCTCTTGAGTATGAATGTTTGACTTCTCTGGGCCTCGGCTGTGGGCTACACTAAAAACTCATGACTCTTAATTGTAGGACTGATGATGGCTGAAGCATCTGGAGGTAAAGACCAACAGCATCCTTTGCAAAACCGCGATCGCCCCACTATTGATATTCTACTAGCTCAGGAGGCGACAGACTATAACTTGGCAGAACTTGCTCGGTTAAAAACTCGCTATCAAGGCTTCCCTGGGGCGCGCGAGATTCAACAAGACTTAGATAAAGTTTTGCAACGCTGGGGTCTAACAGAAGCCGAATTATTTGAAAAAACTCGCCAAATTCACGATATTGGCGGAATCTACAAAAGTCGCGGCAAGAAGGAAGAACAGGATTGGAACTAAAGCAGGGAGCAGGGAGCAGGGGGAAACAATTCAAAATTCAAAATTCGTCTTGGAAAGTTTGCTCAACGGGGGGAACCCCCGCACGCAACTTTCCGCAAAATTCAAAATTAAGGAATTTCCCAATGCCCAATGCCCAATGCCCAATGCCCAATGCCCAATGCCCAATGCCCAATGCCCAATGCCCACTAAATACTACTTTGAGGATGTTTTTCCTCTGCGTCAGCATTCAGCATTACCTGTAAACTTGTGAATAGTTCTCCAAATGTATAGGGCTTGGGTAAAAATGTGGTGATACTATCATCCAATGTTGCAAGTAATTCATGATTAGAAGTCAACCCACTAACCACAACAATCTTGACTTCTGGATTAATTTTTTGCAGTACCCGAATAGCCATTGGCCCGTCCATAGATGGCATCATCATATCAATTAAGACGACGCGAATATCTTTTTGATGTTTAGTATATAAGGCTACTGCCTCAATGCCATCTTTAGCGGCTAAAACTTTGTAACCATTTTTTTCTAAAGCTGTTTTCGTAATTTCCCGAATTGATTCTTCATCATCAACAATGAGAATTAATTCGCCATTTCCTGGAGGTAATTCATCATAGCTGGTTAAGGCATTATCTGTTTCTAGGTTCTGACTTGCCTGGAAATAAATTTGAAATTCTGTGCCTTTACTAATTGCACTGATAACTTTGACAAAACCATTGTGGCTTCTGACAATACCAATTACTGTTGATAGCCCCAAACCTGTACCCTGTCCTACTTCTTTTGTGGTAAAAAAAGGTTCAAATATTCTGTCAATTATTTCTTTAGGAATTCCCTTGCCTGTATCGGCTACGCTAATCACAACATAAGGGCCGACTTGGGCATCCATATTCATGCGGGCGCAGTTGCTATCTACCCAAACATTTCTCGCCGATATTTTTAGCAAACCACCCTCTGGCATGGCGTCACGCGCATTAATACAAAGGTTCAATAATACTTGGTGAATTTGCGTGGCATCACCTGAGATATTCCACAGAGTTTGTGCAGGAATATCCAGATTGATGGCAATAGATTTAGGAAATGTTTGTTTAACAATTTGTTCAATTTCACCAATTACATTTTTGACTTGTAAGGTGATGAATTTACCTTCAAATCCGCGAGAAAAACACAGCACATGCTTAACTAAATCGGCTGCTCGTTTAATATTGGTTTCGAGGATAGCTAACCATTGTTTACTGTTCTCGTCTGCCAGCTTTATCTCTAATAACTGGGCAATCATTAACATGGGTGTGAGCGCATTATTTAAATCATGGGCAATCCCACTGGCTAAAGTTCCAATACTCTCCATGCGTTGCGCTCTTAAAAACTGGGTTTCCAGTTGTTTTTTTTCGGTAATATCAGTGTTGACAATTAATATCGATTTCGGCTGTCCCGCCAAATCTGGCATAACTGTCCACCGACTAGAAACGATGATTTCTTTACCTGTTTTGGTTTTTTGATATAAATCACCTTGCCACAAGTCATTTTTAGCCAAACTTTTGTGGATTTCTGGCAGTTGATATAATGTTTCTGGTTTATAAAGCAGTGTGTTGGCATTTTTCGCGATCGCTTCTGCTTGCGTCCAACCATACAGATGCTCTGAGCCTTTGTTCCAAAAGCGAATTTGGTTATTTAAGTCTTGCACAATTATGGCATCTGTGGTGATATCTAACAAAGCTGCTTGTTCTTTGATTTTATCTTCTGCTTGCTTACGTTCGGCAATTTCTGCTGCCAAACATTCATTTTGTTCGGTGAGTTTTTTTGTTAAATTCTGCAAGCGCATATGAATTTTAATCCGCGCTACAATTTCGTCATAATCTAGGGGCTTGGTGATGTAATCTACTGCTCCTAAATTTAATCCTTTAACTTTATCAACTCGCTCGGCAAGAGCAGTTAAGAAAATTACGGGAATCTTTTGAGTGGCTGGATTACTTTTTAAGCGTCGGCAAGTTTCAAAACCGTCGATGCCTGGCATTAATACATCTAATAAAATTAAATCTGGTGCGGCATATTCTGCTATTTCAATGGCACTAATCCCATTTTCAGAAATTAAGACTTGGAAACCTGATTCTTCTAAATATTCAAGCAGTAATTTTAAATCTTGGTGATTGTCATCTACGATTAAGATGACATTTTGACCGCTTCTACGATCATCCATTAATACCTCAAAAAAATTTTTCAAAGTTTGTTAAGTTTGTTAAATTTAAAATTTAATTGTTGGAAAGATATGTATTATAAACAGCCTCTGTTGTCTATTTTACTGTGCTTCGTGTAGCAAAAATCAGTTGTTAAAGTTGCCAGGAGCCAGTAAATTAATTGTGGCTTATCGATAAATTTTCTTTTATGGAACGCCCTATTTTATACATAGCGATTACTAACCACGGTTTTGGTCATGCTACGCGCATGGCCTCAGTCGCCGCCACGATTCAAAAGTTATGTCCCGAAGTGCTACTAATTATGGTGACTGCTGCGCCACGTTGGTTGCTTGATTGCTATATTGACGGCGATTTTATTCATCGTCCTCGGGCTTTTGATTTGGGTGTAGTACAAGCAGATAGCTTGACGATGGATCGAGCCGCTACATTAGAAAAGTTATTAGAAATTAAGAAAAATCAACATTCTTTGATTGCTGGGGAAGTCAATTTTATTCGTCAAAATCGTGTTCATATGATTTTAGCTGATATTCCCTTTTTGGCTTCTCTAATTGCCAAAGCGGCAAATATTCCTTGTTGGTCGATGAGTAACTTTGGCTGGGACTTGATTTATCGGGATTGGGGAGGGGAGTTTTTGGCTATTGCTGATTGGATTAGTGATTGTTATTCCCAATGCGATCGCTTATATCGGCTCCCGTTTCACGAACCGATGTCAGCATTCTCCAATATTATAGATGTGGGTTTAACAGGTGGTTCGCCGCGCTACAATGCTGATAACCTGCGATCGCATTGGCGGATTACCGTACCTGTAGAAAAGACGATTCTCTTAACCTTCGGCGGTTTGGGTTTACAGCAAATTCCCTACGATAACCTGCACCATTTCCCCGATTGGCAATTTATTGTGTTCGATGGAGCTGCGCCAGATTTACCTAATTTGGTGAAAATTACTGACCGAAAATACCGCCCTGTAGATTTTATGCCGATTTGCGGGCGAGTTGTCTCTAAACCTGGTTACGGTACTTTTGCTGAGGCTACCCGTTTGCAAGTACCGCTTGTTACGGTTACGCGGGAAGATTTTGCAGAAGCAGCCTTTTTAATCGCAGGGTTAGCTAATTATAATCAGCATCAAATCCTTAGCCCAACTGAGTTTTTCCAAGGGAATTGGGATTTTCTGCGTCAACCTCTATTGCAACCCAAGCTATCTCAAGCGATTGCTAAAGATGGCAATGAAGCGATCGCGTCTGCTGTCCTAGAATATTTTCAAGTTAACTCAATTTACCAGAGATGAGCGATGTCTTAGGACAAGCCCTACTCTACCCTACTCTTCGAGAACGACTTCGTCGAACGGGAACCCTCTTTGAGGGAACGAGAACGACTACTCTTCGAGTTCTCCTTTGGAGTACGTCGAACGGGTTCGGGGGTGACGCTCCTGCGTCGCTACCGCTGCGCTAACGCAATCGACGGGAAGCGGAGCCACTACGTTGGACGGGTTCCCCGGCTTAAAGCAAGTGGCGTCCAAGACTGCAACCCCCTCACCGCTTTGCGTCTACGCATTTCATCAGAGGGTAAATCCTACTCAGCAGGATTTGCTTCCAACCAGGTAAGTAAATCCTCTAGTCCTGTAAAATCTAACAAAGCCTCGCCCAATGCTTCTAATTGCACTAGGGAAAGCGATTGAATGCTATCTTGAACTTCTGGCGCTAACTCTCCCACCCGTCTTTTTATTTGACGTAGCACCAGACTTTGCGCTTGTTCCTGTTGTCCGCGTTCGTAGCCAATACGTTCACCAGTGGTTACATAGCTCATAGTTCGCTCCTGCTCAAATTGCTTAAATTCTTGCCAAAACTCCGCTTCCAAGGCTTTTGGTAAAATCATACGATTTGGCTTGAATTTCTACATGAATTAATAGCCAAATTTCTTCACCTTGAATTTGCCAAACTTTGACCAATTTATCTGCGTATCTTCTGCCTTGTTCGGCATCACGGACTATTTGCTGAAATTCTTTATCTAAAAATTCATGGGGACGTTCCCAGTTAATTAATCTGGCTGTTTCTGGGAAGAAAAAATGCATGGCTTGGGGAAAGTATGCTTCTAATATTTCTTTCCAGGGTGAATCATTATCGGCTCTTTCTAATTCCTCTGTCATCTGGATTGGCAATTTTGCATTTATTTTCTGGATATAGTAAAGAATATTCTAGTGCCGATTATTGTCATTAATTTTGAATTTTGAATTCGGAGCGAAGCGACGTGACTCATTACCAAAAGCTACTTAGAGTTTCCACTACTGGCAAGTCTTTTCAAAATATCACCTCAAAAATTGAAGCGATTGTTGCCGAGTCGGGGGTGGAAACTGGTCTTTGTACTCTATTTTTGCGCCACACTTCCGCTAGTTTAGTGATTCAAGAAAATGCCGACCCTGATGTGTTGGTAGATTTGGCTAATTTTATGGCGAAACTTGTACCAGAATCAGGCAAGTACATTCATGATGCGGAAGGGCCTGATGATATGCCGGCACATATCCGTTCAGCATTGACTCACACTTCCGAACATATCCCAATTAATCGCGGTCATTTGGTTTTGGGTACTTGGCAAGGTATTTATGTTTGGGAACATCGTCAGCGCAATCATGTTAGAGAGTTGGTTGTCCATATCTCTGGTTAGAACTTTTGCTGGATATAGCAATCATTAAATATTACTTAAGGCACAGTTTTCTGTTAGCTTAATTGGGCATAAAATAGTTAGCCCGTTTGGAGCTACTAAAATTTCATGAAAATTGCTGACTTAATTACGTGGTTTGAAGAATGGGCAAATCCGGCTTGGTGTGAAAGCTGGGATAATTGTGGTTGGCAGGTTGAGCCGGGGATTTTACAAGAATCAGCTAGGGTTTTGGTGTGTTTAACACCGACTTTGGCGGTGATGCAAGAAGCGATCGCTAAAAATGCTAATCTAATTTTTGCCCATCATCCCCTGATTTTTGCCCCTCCCAAATCTTTCCGCGTTGGTGAAGCGATCGCGGATATGGTACGGTTAGCTTTTGTCCACAATATCGGCATCTACAGCGCCCACACCAATTTTGACCAAGTACAGGATGGGACGGCTGATGTTTTGGCGCAAATTTTAGAACTGAAGGATGCAACGCCCATTGTCCCTACCCAAAATGGCTTAGGATATGGTCGAGTAGGCACAATCGAGCCTGTGATGAGTTTAAAGGATTTATTGGCGATTATCCACAGTCGCCTTGCTCCCAATAATTTGCTGGTTTCCCCATCTGCTAATTTACAGCAAGAAATTTCGCGAATTGCAGTTTTAGGCGGTTCTGGCGCTAGTTATATTTCGGCGGTGGTGAAAACTGGTGCTACTGCTTATCTAACTTCTGACTGTAAATTTCATCAATTTCAGGAAAGTCGCGATCGCGGTTTGATTTTAATTGATGCTGGTCATTATGCCACCGAACGCCCCGCTTGCGATCGCTTGGTGCAAAAACTACAGTATTTAAATCTGGATTGGGTAAAGTTAAGCGATCGTGATGAGGATTTTCGCCAGTTTTTCCCTTAGTTGTATGTATATTATTATTCCCCTATAGGATTTAATTACCCAAAACCATATCGGCATTTACTGAAAAATACTGTATATTTGGTTATCATGTTCATTGGTCAAATTTTCACTTATCTTTGGGAAAATTATGGCTAATTTATTCCCCAACGGCATTAAAATTAAGGTAATTCTGTATTCAGACAGTATGAGTTTTATCTATGATGGAGATCACATAATCGTGTAATTATAATCACTATAGCCTGCTGCTTTATATCAGTTGGGAAAATTAGGGTTTATTCCATACTGGAGGTAACAAATTGCTTACTAAGCCCTAATCAACATGATTCGCACAATTGTTGAATCTGCTTTCCAAACTGGATGTCTGAGTGTTGAATCTGAGGGTCTACTGCACCAAGTTCTCGCAACGAAGTGTTATCAGTCGGATGATTTGCTAGCCCTAACCGAACTATATGAAGCGGTTCGTGCTGGTCAAATTAAAAGAGAAGCATCCTCGACAGTACTCATGGAATTTCCCTTAAAGAACAAATCTTGCTGATACCCCTACACAAGTTGACTTTGGCGTTGCATAGTTGCTCCTAAACGGGACGTGTCACATCAGTCAAATAACCCTCAACTCAAAAACTCTTGGCTTGTTATTGTCTAAAACCATTCAGGACAGCCAAAGAATGAGTTAAGATCAAATACATAGGGGTAAAAGTACAGCCGAGTTCCCGGACTTCCCAGCAATGCCAATGACTACAAGTAGGCAACTCAAACAACCGCAACCGATGCTTGTATTGGAGTATCTATTATTACATAATGGTAGCAATAACTCACCAGCAAGGATTAACCTAGTTAGGACAAATCCCGAATTGTATGACTTCTATGAAGAATACATTCGCTGAATCACCCTGAAGGAGTTTTAGTTTCACCCACGTATTAGCTAGGCGGTGATGACTCTAAATATCCTGAGATTCTGACAACTAGGTGCAAATCTTGGGTGGGAGTCAAAATACTTAGTTATTCGTAACCGTAAAACTGACTTTTTAAGGGTATTATGCACTGGGGCACAGCCCAGATTTTGAAAGGTTTAACTACGTTGTTTAAAAAGGCAGAAGCAGTACATGCTACACCGCAAGATTTATCAATTGTGTTGCGATGGGCGGGAGGTATGTGTATTCTTGCGGGACCAGCAACGCTGGATAGAACGCGCCCGCATCATTGATATAGAGGGAGATTTAGTGACCCTACGCTATGAAACAGAAGAAGAAGATGAAGTTTGTTCTTGGGAAGAAATGGTTCGGCTGGAAAGTATTGGTGCTGTAACCCAAAAGCTAGCGTCAGTACCACGCGGTAATGTAGAACCTCTGATGACCGAAGATTGCCCGGAAGCTGAGCGTATCCGCAACCGTTACACTGACTCTAATCCTGAATAATTCCAAATAGTCGAAAAGTCGAGAGTCCAGGGTCAACATTTCCACTCTGGACTCTTGATTTTTGTTATTGGTCAGTTGTCAGTTGTCAGTTGTCAGTTGTCAGTTGTTCTTGTCCTCCTTGTCCCTACTCATTTTCCATCAATCTTTCATAGGCGGGACAGTACCCTTCAAGGGTGACTTTGAAGTTATATAGGGGGGAGTTGGGATTCCAGCAACGCTGTCCTCGTTGATGTCGGCAATTACCACAACAGTCTACATCTGTCAAGATATAGCGATCGCTGTTTTGGTTGAGTAGTTCTCGCTGGGATAATCCCCTTAAGACTAATTCCTCCCCTTGCCAACGGGCTTCGATTAAACCTGTATCGGCAAATTGTCGCCAACGGGGATCGGCGGTTATTGTGTCTGGAAGGCTAATTGTGATGATGCTGTCGGATTCTGTGAGTTCGCCTTCGTAGTTGGTTTCTGGGGCGGCTGGTTGGATAAATGTATCGCCAATGGGCAATTCTACTAAAATACCGGCGGCTGGGGAATGAAGATGATAGCGGTTTTGTAATTCTTCTAAACTGGTTAAATCTGCTAGATAGGCTGGGGAACCGTGTACAAAAACGACATGTTGGGGTCGTAAATTATGGATTAATTGGGTAGTCCCAGGGCCATCACTATGTTGAGCGAGGAGATAGCCTTCAACGGTGGTGGGTGCTAAATATTGTTTTTTAACTTTTATATCTATTTTTTCTGGCAGGAGAATTAGCCAAGGGCCAGTATCTGGTTGGCAATATTGGGACAAATCGGCTGTGGAGTCTGTAAGAACTATACAGGGTGTCTTCCCTATATGAGGACGATGTTCTGCTTGCAACCGCCGCACGCGAGGACGCACTCTTTCATCCCAAAATAAAGGTTGATGACGGGCGAAGTTTTGAACTGATGGGGGGAGATGGGGTAATAGTTCTAAATAAGCATCGCAGCCTTTGGCGACAGCACCATCTACCCAAATATCTAAATCTCTACCTGTGAAGTGGTGATGGCTGCGTAATAGCATGAGCAGTTCTTGACCTAACCCTAATGCGGGTGTGGGCAGTATAACAGAACAGCGATCGCTAATTGCGCGATAAATTCTTTCGGCTAGTTGATTTTCTTGGTTGCGGCGGTGGGTATGGCGTGATGTGCCATAAGTACCTTCAATAATTAAAGCGTCTAGCTCTAAGCCGCGTAATTCTTCTAATCTTAAGCCTTCTACTAACCGGGAGTTAGATAAGAAAAAGTCTCCTGTATACAGTAACTTGTAGGAACGCTGCGAGTTCGTGTAGGTAAGCATAATCGCCACCGCCCCTGGGAGATGTCCAGCCGGAAACAATTCTGCTACTAAACCTTCATGAAATTCTACAGGCGATCGCAATGGTAAGGCTTGGCAAAATTGGGGAATTTCTTGAGGATCTTTATCTAGCCAGTTTAATGATAGCAACTTGCTGGTTACTTCACTCGCGTAGATAGCTAATTGGGGAAAAGCTTGATGCAGTGCTAGCAATCCTCTAGCATGATCCGGGTGGGCGTGACTAATCAACACTAAATCCACTGGTTGGGAGGAATTGCGTTGACGCGCCAATTTTTTCAACTCCCTCACCAGTGAAGAAATATCCCCCAATCCACAATCTAACAGGATGCGATACGGCCCCATCCGTATCAATAAACAAACGCCCTCATCATTGTGCTGAACACTATAAGGTAAACATTCTAGTTCGCTAGTTCCCTCATCAGCATCAACACGAGAGGACGACGAAATTCGATCCCTCATGTTCTCCTCCCCTTAAACCTCATCGTCATGGAAATATCCCAAAAGCCAAAAATTAAGGGGATGTTTTTGGTTTTGTGACCTAGGGGTAAGTTTCATTTTGCGCCCCTTCACCCTGAAAATGCGGATTTGTTGATGGGGGAGGATATTATAGCCTAACCCGGCCCCAATTCGGAAAATTTGGTTAGCTTTTCCGAAGTTCCGAGGGTCAAAAGCCGATTTTCAAACCTCTTTTAATGTGCAGAACCATTGCCGTGATAGTTATCGGAATCATAAAATCCATTTTTTGTGCCAAAAAACAAGCACAAAACTGTAAATACGACTGTTAATCCTACTAAAATCAGCTTTACATCCATCGGTTTTTTGCCCTCTACTAAAAGACTTTCATAATATTAATAGAGCGCTCCAGCATCAAGCCTGAAACACTAGAAAATCTTTACTATGCTTAGGTTGATTGCGAATAGGTAAATTTACTGCAATAAGTTCAGATTGTAGACTTTTTCGCTCAACCTGTCTATCTATCTATATACCACTGTTACACTCACACTGTACAACTCTGATGCTGTAAAGAGTGGTATTTAGGCTGTTTGGTAATGATTACCCAGTTCCTAATTTATTGAATTTGCGCTTTTTCATTGGCAATACATATTTTATTCCTAGTTTTTATTTAATTTATCTATGCTTCAGGTTTGATGATTATTCAGTAACTATCAAGATTATCAATATCTTTATCCGTATACTTAGGTGATTTATGGTAAATTAATCAAAATTTGATTAAATAACGCCATGATTCATCTTAAACCCTACCAAAGGGTCAAAATTGTTGGTTTATTTAGTATTTTTGCTATAGCTGGCATAGGTTTAACTGACACAATGGCTAAGGCTCAAGATGCAGCAGTATTAGCTTGTGTTAAGGAATATACTAAGCTAGGCATATCTCCCGATGCAGCACTAGCTGAGTGTAAAAAAAATGCCCTAGCCGACTGTGTGAAACGTTTAACTACTACAAAAGTTGTTGCTAAAGCCGTCTCAGAATCTAAAGATGGCTACCTTATAGATTTGGGTGATAATGAATCCAGGTGGTTAGAAGGCCCGGCTTGGAGAGATAAGGGCTGTAAAGCTAACACCCAAGGACAGTATAAAAGACAAAGCGATAACCACCGCACTTTTTGGGGCGATCAACGTTCTTATGAGTGGTTTAGACAAGGTTTTTGTACACAGTCAGAAATTAAGTTAGAACAAAACTATTCTCTTGAGGAAGCGAAAACACTCTGTGAGTTAGGTGATAAAGCTGCAATTGGCGAACCTAAAGTTAATTCAAAAGTTCAAAATCACGAAATTTAAATCAATTAAAAGTTATTGAGCGCTTTCGCTAGCGCTGACGGCTATTACTTATTTATTTTCCAACTATTGTTTAAAGCGTCTGAGTCATCAGGCGTTTTTTAGTTTTGAGGTTGGTTAACCCTACCATTTTGTTTTAAATTCGCAAATTATGCTTGATTTAAAAATCGCTGAAACCTACACATAGCAAGAGTTTATTAAAATATTTGCTTAATACTTAGACGCTTATGTATATATTTTGTTGATTGTCTACATTTTACTTATATTATTTTGTATACTTATTAAATATACACATATTATTTATACACTTAAAATATATATACTTAACATCCAAATGTCTAAACATCTAAACATCTAGATGTTCAATAAACATTCAGATGTTTAGATATGCAGTAGAATTTTGGGATTATTTGCGAGTGATGGAAAATGATTATTACGGTAGCGGCTTTTAAGGGGGGTGTAGGTAAATCTACTACAGCGCTACACCTGGCGACATACTTACAAAATACAGCTGATACATTGCTCGTAGACGGCGACCTGAACCGGAGTGCATTAGATTGGTCTAACCGGGGTTGTTTACCATTCAAAGTTGCTGATGAAAAGCAGGGAATACTCTTAGCAAAACTCTACGAACATATTGTGATTGATACACCAGCTAGGCCAAACCCAGATGAATTAAAAACTATTGCGCAGGGTTGCGATTTGTTAGTTATACCGACAACTCCAGATGCGATCGCACTAGCTGCAACAATGCAAATGGTTGAATCTCTCAAGCAATTTAAAACTAATTATCGCATTTTACTGACTCTGATTCCTCCTAATCCGAATAAAGCAGGAGAAGAAGCCAGAGCAGCTTTAGAAAAAGCGGGATTACCGATATTTAAATCGGGAATTCGCCGCTTGGCTGTATTCCAACGAGCTGCTTTAGAAGGTGTACCTGTGAATGCTGTCAAAGATTCTTATGCCCAAATTGCTTGGCGCTGTTACGCTGAAGTAGGTAAGGAAATAATAGACAATTCAAAATGAAGAATTTTTAATTACGAATTATAAATTATTAAAACCTGGAGAATTTTATTGTGAATAATAAGAAAAAAACTAGTCGTTTTGATGATTTAATTGATGCGGCTCGCAGTCGTCAACACCGAGACAATCCACCGCCAACTGAGGCTCAACCTACTTCTTTAAGCAAAAGTACTAATCCCGAATATATCCGCACTACTATTTATCTTCCGAAACATTTACATCGAAAACTAAAAGCTGCTGCTGTTTCTGGTGAGCGACAAATGAGCGATATTATGACAGAGTTAGTTGAACAATGGTTGTTATCTCATAACCCCAATCAAGAATGATGAGCATAACCACTGATAACTGACCATTGACTAAAACACAATTTCTTCACCGCGTTCGGTAAAACGCACATCTTTAATTTTCCATTGAGCGTTACTCGTCAGGGTTTTGCGGACACTACCAAATAATGCAAATTGTTCACAACTTGAAAGCGAAGCTATTTGTCGTTTTGAGTTAGGTGCTACTCGCAAATCAACGGTAGCAACACCATTTTTAACGTTGATGCGATAACTCGATAAGCTAAAATCACCCGAATCTCTTTTCTCTAAAATTTTACCCACCGCAGCTTTTACAGGCTCATTTGCGGATACTGGTACTTTTTGGGGAATTAGTTGTTGACATTGTACGTCACTTGTGTAAAGAGTGACATCTGTCGTTTTGTCACTGGTGGCTGGGGAAGTAGGAGTAGGTGTACTTGTGGGGGATGCTTCGGGTGTAGGAGTGGCTGTCTGAACATCCTCTGATTTCGCTCTCAGTTGCGCCATGCTGGGGGTTTGGCTGGGAGATGGGGCTGGTATGCTTGCGGATGTTGTGGTTGGCGTTGGGGTTTCGCTAATCGTATCCTGACGCGGGGTAGGATTAGAATTACAGCTGCTGAGGCTAGTTGCGATCGCGGCCGCAATAAATGCTAAAAAATATCTTTTAGTTGTATCGATTGTGTTATGCATAGTTTTATAGTTGTTGGGTTGTTCTATTAACTTCAGTGTTCTTAGGATTATTTCCGTATAATTTTATAGCTTTTGCTAATTTTGGTGATAGTTTAAGCAACCTTTACTTTTAGATTATTATTAGCTAATTTCAAAGCGATCGCATTTCTAGAAGCTTAACTTTACAGTACTTTTCTCTGATACATTGAATTTAGAAATTGCAAGAATTACTTATGTCTAGCAATGAATCTATTACTTACGACCTCCGTAATGCTGAATGGGATGGTGTGGGAATTGACCAATGGGAACCATCTAAGTGGAAACAATGGAAAGCTAAACATTCTTCATCAGATGCAGGTGTTAAAGCTGAACGTGAATATCTCAGAATCAAACACGCTGTTGCACAAGCTAACTCAGCGTTAAGTTTGGATAGAGTGAAGGTGAAACTTAAGCTCACTAGTGCTAAAACTATTGGGTTACAAGGAACTTTTCCCTGTAAACCTGGGGATGTTGGTAAAAATGGTAGTCCAAGTAAGCAGTATACCATTTCCTTTGGTTTCGTTGCTAATGATGTTGGCGTGAAAACGGCAGTGGTAAAAGCCAGAGAATTAGATTTATTATTAATAACAAAACAATTTTGCTGGACACCTGAATTATTAGGTAAACAAGCGCAGAAGATAGCGTTACCCGCACAGGAAAATTCTACCAAGCTCATTTGTGAATGGATTCAAGATTATGAGCGAGAATTTTGGAAAACCCATGAAAAAAATCGCCAAGGTATACGTACTTGGGAAACTCATTATTTGAGACATTTGAAAAAACTACCTCAAGATGTCCCCCTATCTTTATATGCTTTAGAAAAAGCACTAGAAAGAACTAAACCTAATACATCGGGAAGGTTTTTCTTAGTATGGCAATTAAAGAAATTTTGTGAATTTTGCGGGATTAATGGGTTGAAAACTATCGCTGCTTATGCAACTCCCAAGCCAGAACCAACTATTCGTAAAGTCCCAGCCGATGAAGAGATTATTCAAGGCTTTACGAAAATTGGGATGCCTTTATCAGCTTATGCTAGTAGAGAGAATCTTACCTTACCAGAACAATGGCAATGGGCGTATGCTATGTTAGCAACTTATGGTTTAAGACCTCATGAATTATTCGCTGTCGATATAGAGGCTTTTATTAACCCTAATAATACTTTTCATTTAGTTTATTTAAATCCTAGTTTAACAGAGGGTACTAAAACAGGCGAACGCAGTTGTGGGATTCCGCCATTACATCCCCATTGGGTGGAATTGTTTGATTTAAAAAATGTCAAATCTCCTTACAACGAAGGAACGCTGAGTAATAAAACGGCAAAGTTGCATATCAGATTTAGAGCCGCTAATTTAGGTTTTAGACCATACGAATTACGTCATGCTTACGCTATTCGCGGACATCGCTTGCAAGTTCCCATCAAAACAATGGCAGATTATATGGGACATACAGTGCAAGAGCATACTAAGACTTATCAAAGATGGATGAATGAGGATGCTAATTTAGCAATTTATCGAGAAGTTGTAATTCACAGACAAGGTACAAGTAAGGAAGCTTTGAAAGCAAGAATTAGTGAATTAGAAGCGGAAACTCAAGCGTTAAAAGCGGAAAATGCTACGCTGAAAGCATTGCTAATTCAGCATCAATTGGGTGAGTTGTTGACTTGATAATTGTCAGTTGTCAGTTGTCACTTGTTTTTGTTTACCCTATGTTATTGAGATTCCTGTAACACAGCAAAAAATACCACAATAAATAATGCAAAATTTTTCCTTAAAATAGTAGGGTATGTTATTTAGCGTAAAGTACCTTGAACTGTTGATGGTGCGTTAGCCTCCGGCATTACTATTTTAAATGTATGATGAAATTGGTACTAGTTAGGTGAAATTTACCAGCGAGGCAAGTTATGTTACTTAAACTCAACCAGCTAATTGTACCTGTAGGACATCAATTATTAATTAAAAATATATCCTGGTCAACATACAAAAGTATTTTGGCTGAATTGGGTGAAAATCGCAGTTCGCGGATATCTTACAGTCAGGGAATGTTGGAAATCATTGCTCCACTACCAGAACATGAAGTTGCTAAAGTGATGATTGGAGATTTGGTAAAGGCTATATTAGAAGAACTCGATATAGACTTTTGGAGTTTAGGATCTACTACTTTTGATCGAGAAAAAATGGATGCTGGGGTAGAACCTGATGATTGTTTTTACATTCAAAATGAAGCGGCTGTACGGGGGAAGGATAGAATTGATTTGACTGTTGATCCGCCGCCTGATTTAGCGATTGAAATTGATATTACCTCGCGGACGCGGTTTAATAATTATGAGGTTTTAGGTGTACCGGAATTATGGCGATGGAAGGGCAATAGATTAGAAATTAATGTGATGATTAATGGTAAATATGTAGCCTCTACTGCTAGTGCAATTTTTCTTAATTTACCTATTACTCAAGTTATTCCTGAATATTTAATGCGGAGTAAAACTGAGGGGAGAAATGCAGCGATGAGAGCGTTTCGTGCTTGGGTGAGGGAGGAGATGTAATTGTTGTTTGAGAGCTTTTTTATAATTTTATCAATCTCTTTGTAGGTTGGGTTGAGGAACGAAACCCAACATCGGCGCTTGGTGTTATGCGGGGAATGTTGGGTTTCGCAAAGCCTCAACCCAACCTACATTGATGGTAAATTGACGGTCGTTTTTGCCTGGATTAGACTGGTCTAAGGTGGAGAAATTAAGCTTTTGAATATTAATTAAATGCAATATCGTCGCGCTACAATTGCGGGTGGAACTTACTTTTTTACAGTCGTTACAGATAATAGAAAAAAGTTTCTATGTATACCAAGCAATGTAGTTTTATTGAGAGATGCTTTTCGGGATGTGATGAAACAACACCCGTTTATTATTGATGCTTGTGTTGTATTACCGGATCATTTGCACTGTATTTGGACATTACCACCAGAAGATAGCGATTTTTCTACCCGTTGGCGCTTGATAAAAAGCTATTTTAGCCGCAAATGTGATACTTTATTAGCAGAAAATTTATCTAGCTCTAAGCAAAAGAAACAAGAAAGAGCAATTTGGCAGCGTCGTTTTTGGGAACATTTGATTAAGGATGAGGTAGATTTTAAAAATCATCTGGAATATATTCATTACAATCCGGTGAAACATGGTTTGGTGCAAGCTCCAAAGGATTGGGAATATTCCAGCTTTCATCGTGCGGTGCGTCAGGGTATGTATGATGTGATGTGGGGTGCTGGGGAGGAGATTGTATTTGCTGCGGATATTGGTAAGGAGTAAATTTTGTAGTTAAAGGTAATATCCGCGTTTGGTGTTGGGGTGGGAATGTTGGGTTTCGCAAAGCCTCAACCCAACCTACGTCTGATTAGTTTTTTGAAAGATTTTTTTCCGCCGAAGGCGGGGAAAGAAGGGAAAAGAATAATAAGGGCAAAGTGTTAAAGGGCTAGAGTGCAAAGGACAAGGAATGCTCACGCCACAGCCACCGCAACTACGCGACAACCCACCTCTTCCCAGAAGTTTGATGATTTTGTAGCGATTGCGGAGAATTGTGCCATTCAGCATCCAATTTACCTAATTTGATGAAAAATTAGCCTCTGGAGCTAAATTATACTTGATGTCTCGCGAGGGGTGGTTTTTGACTACCAGTTACCCAAAAAATCCCAATCTTGGACATTTTCCGGCTGTTCAGTCTCTTGTGGTGGTGGTTGAGCAGGATCGGATTCCATCAATTGAGTATATGCGCTAGTTTCTACCCATTTCAACAATTCTGATGCTCGCATAACATGCCAAGGAATTTGATATTCCATGAAACTAAAAATTTTGGTAACTTGATCTAATCCCTCAAGTTCTTGAAATTGAAACTCACGCGCTTGCTGTGTAAAATCTTCGATAACCTCTGGTGTTAAGTATTCACTTGGTAATCCACCCAATTTCATCAAGGATGCGATCGCAATATCAATATCTTGACATGCTAACAATCCAGCGCGATCGGCTGTCAGTTTCGCCATCATAATCCAGTTGTACAATGCAATTTCTATGCCATTGACGGCTAATCCGCCAAATCCCAGTGTGGTGCTGCTGATGACGTTTTTCAATAATGGCATGACTACCGCCAGTTGTTGATATGTTAAATATTTACCTTTGATTCTGGCAATTTCATGTCCGAAAACAAATAATAATTCTTCTGCTTCTAACCATTCCAGGGTTTCTAAGTTGACGCCGATTAATGGTTTCTCCACACCAATCGTATAGGTAGAAATATGTCCTGTACCTCGATAAAGATATAAATCTGGTACGGGTTCATCAAGAATCTGACAAGTTTCAACTAAAGGGTTATGCAATTTGGGAAAGTTGCGCGGGTTGACGCGAAACTCGTTACCGAGTTTTTGCAGTCTCAGAAGACGATCTATACCATACTCATTAATTTTTTTGAGCAGGAGTGGTAAACCTGGCATTTTTTGCAGTGCCGCCAAGGCTTTACGATCAAAAGGATGTTGGTAGCTGTCTGGATGTAAACCTTGAAGTGTTTTACGTGTCATTTGTCTTAGGGAACTCCAAAAAATAAATTATTCCGTTAAACGTTGACTGTTGACTGTTGACGGTTCACAGTTAACAGTTAACAGTCAACCGTCAACAGTGAACAATAGCAATGGAATATTTTTTTACTTGGAAGTCTCTTACACATTACCTAAAGATTTTTGCATAGTGCGATCGCTATCTCATCATTTTGCTGCTTGGCGTTTGAATGTCAGTTTGATTGCGCCTTTACCGCTAGCTTTTGCACCGCTACCAATTAACTTGACTTCTCCTTCGCCACTAATTTCTATTGATAGTTCAATTTCTTCTAACTGCATTCCCGATTTTACTTGAGCTTGCTGTTCTGCTTGATTGAATAAACGTCCTACTACTCCCAGAAATTTTGTCATTTCTTTTTCTAATTTTTGTGCGGGAACTGGAACTGCATCTGTTACGCCTTTGCTTCCAGTTGTTTCTCTGGTTTCGTCACTGCGGTTAATTCCTCTAAAATTCCCGCCTTGATTGTTGTCGGGAATGGCTATTTGGGGGGTGTCGTCGGTGACTATCCAAATGCTATCTGCGGGTGTGTCTGGCATAGTTTTTTTAGCGTTTATCTCAAATTTGCTGAAAATACTTTCAGTAATATACAACGCTCTCAATGAGGATTTCGCTAAATTATTGTCTGGCGGAAATTGATTTGCTAGCTCTTGGTCTTCTGCAATAGGTTTGAATGGCGATTGCCTCAATTTCTCTATTCTTAATTTGAGGTGAAAAGCAGACTATATTGTTTGATAATTAGATATCTTTTGGCAGGAATGAGTTTATATGCGCACACCTTTTCCATTATCTATATAGTACCTTAGCAAGAGTTGCTAAGTCAATAGTCTCATCTTCAGAGACAATGGTTTAAGTCTGATTTTTCCCAATCTTTTGCTTATGAAAATCAGATTTTAGTACATTTGTCAAGAGATAAACAGACAAAATGGGTAAAAAAGGGAGAGGAAAAAGTAAGAAAAAAGTAAGAAACGGATTTTTGGTAAAAGGCTAGAAAGTAGATATAGAGGGAGGAGTAGATGGTACGACCGCGCAAGGCCTTTGCTCAGCATTGGCTCAAAAGTGAGAAGGCTTTAGAGGCAATCGTCAAGGCGGCAGATTGCCAACAGAGCGATCGCATTCTGGAGATTGGCCCTGGTACAGGTATCCTGACTCGTCGGTTATTACCTTTGGTGCAGTCTTTATTGGCGGTGGAAATTGACCGCGATTTGTGCGATTTATTAGCAAAGCAATTGGGTAAAAAAGAAAATTTCTTGCTGCTCCAAGGGGATTTTTTGACTTTGGATATTGGGGAAAATTTAGCTTTATTTCCTAACTTTCAAAATCAAAATAAAGTAGTGGCGAATATCCCCTATAACATTACAGGGCCGATAATCGAAAAACTCTTAGGCACAATTGCTAATCCGAATCCGCGACCATTTGATTCAATAGTATTATTAGTGCAGAAAGAAGTTGCCGACAGGTTATATGCTAAACCCGGTTCTAAAAACTTTGGCGCGTTGAGTATTAGGGTGCAATATTTAGCAGCATGTGAATTAATTTGTACAGTTCCAGCTAGTGCATTTCATCCACCACCAAAAGTAGATTCCGCAGTCGTGAGAATGCGTCCCAGACCAATCGAAATACCCGCAATTGACCCGCGAAAATTTGAGAACTTGCTGAAATTGGGATTCGGTGCAAAGCGGAAAATGTTACGAAATAATTTACAACCAGTAGTAGAACGCGATCGCCTGACTCACTTACTGGAACAATTAGAGATAAATCCCCAAGTACGCGCTGAAGACCTCAGCGTCTCTCAATGGGTAACTTTAGCAAATCAGTTACTTGTAACCGATGATTAGCAGGTTTTGGAGAAAAATCCAAAATCTAAAATCCAAAATCCAAAATTACTATGCGTTCTTACACCCTCATTGCCCCTGCTAAAATTAACTTGTATCTGGAAATCATCGGCGACCGTCCGGATGGATTTCATGAATTAGCGATGATACTGCAAAGCATCGACTTAGCCGATCAAATTGGCGTGCGTTCCCTCAGCACAGATACAATTCGCGTCCACTCTCAGCATCCCCAAGTCCCCACAGATAAAACTAATCTCGCTTATCGCGCGGCGGAATTGATGGTAAAAGAATTTCCCGATACCTTTGCTAAATATGGTGGTGTAGAAATTACCATCGACAAGCACATACCTGTAGCAGCTGGGTTAGCTGGTGGTTCGACAAACGCCGCAGCTGTGTTAGTGGGGATAGATTTACTTTGGAATTTAGGACTAACGCAAACAGAATTAGAAGAATTAGGTGCGGTTCTTGGTTCAGATGTCCCCTTTTGTATTGCAGGGGGAACAGTGATTGCGACGGGGAGAGGCGAACAACTTTCACCGCTACCGAGTTTAGACAATATATATATAGTATTGGCGAAGTATCGCAGCTTAGAAGTTTCCACAGCTTGGGCGTACAAAACCTATCGTCAACAGTATGGCAATACATATATTAAAGATACTGCTGACTTGGTAGCTCGTGCCAATGCAGTGCATTCCGGGCCGATAGTCAAAGCGATCGCTAATAAAGATGCAACTGATATCGCCCAAAAAATGCATAATGATTTAGAGCGCGTCGTCTTACCAGAGTATCCCCAAGTTCTACAACTGCGAGAATTATTTGCAGCACAAGACGGTGTTCTCGGAACCATGATGTCAGGTTCTGGCCCTTCAGTGTTTGCTTTAGTTGAGTCCCAACCCCAAGCAGAAATAGTTAAGCAAAAAATTAGAGACGCCATCCCGGACGAAGATTTAGAATTATTTGTGACGCGAACCACTTCACATGGAATAAAAATCGCGTCGTCAGTTTAAAGGTGGGGAAGAAAAAAGGACAAGGAAGATTATTGTGCATCACTCCTTGAAGCGCACTTTCCTAAGTTAATTAGCTAAAACCTGGATAGAAAAATTTTACTCCTTCTGCCATCTGCCTTTATTTTGCTCAATCCAAAATCCAAAATCTAAAATCTAAAATTGTATGACTGATCCAAATTCCCTTCCCCAAACAGAGACTCCCGCAGAAGTCCAAACAAGTCCAGTACGCTGTGTTAGTGGCGCAATCGTTTCCGGAGGATTAGGTTACGCAATCTATTCGGTGATGATTGCGATCGCTACAAATTTTGCTAGCAAGCCGATACACTCAGATAATCAATTAGTGCTGCGCCTAACTTCCGCAGTTCGTACCTTAGTAGTCGGTTTATTCGCCTTGGGTTCGGGAATATTTGGTTTAGTAGCTGTGGGTTTATTGGCTTTAGCATTGCAGTTGTTATTGCAAAAGTTCAAAAAAAGTCCAGAGTCTTAACAATTCAAAATTCAAAATTCAAAATTAAAGACATTTTTAGTCCAGTAGTGGATCGACACGCCTAAAGTTGTGCATTAAGAATAAAGCAGAAAGTATTGATTTATCTCACTTTTCACAAAAATCTATTGCATCATTTTAGCTGTGTCGATCCAGTAGGGTGCGTTATCACGAAGTGTAACGCACCGTATTAGCGTGTATAGTCCAGTAGTGGATCGACACGCCTAAAGTTGTGCATTAAAAATAAAGCAGAAAGTATTGATTTATCTCACTTTTCACAAAAATCTATTGCAACATTTTAGCTGTGTCGATCCAGTAGGGTGCGTTAATAAACCGCAGAGGCACAGCGAAAAGTCTGAGCGGAGGTTTCCTCCGTACACCGAAGGGGTTACCGCAGGCATCAGAACTTTTCAATACAGAGAACACAGAGATAAAAGAAGAAATTTATTGCAAAATTTTAGCTTAGACAGTCTAGTATTCTCGGTTTTGGTGCGTTGCGCTGCGCGACAACACACCCTACGGGATACTTGTATTTCTATATTATGTCAATGGTCAAAGTAAAAAGTAGCCTAACCCTTACTCTGTCAATAGTTACCTTTGTTGTAAAGTACTTATTTAACTATTTCAGGGTGTTGATTGTGGTAGAGAATAAACAGTTAGTTGAAGCGATTCAAGATTTAAGAAGAACTATTATATATTGTTCTTTGATGATTAGTGGAATTTTATTTGCAGGTATTGGTCTTTTATCTCTCAGCTTTACACAAACTGCTTTAGATATTATGGATTATGGATTTAGATATTTTTTCGTCTTTTTAGGGGTTTTTCTAA
This sequence comes from Tolypothrix sp. FACHB-123, assembly GCF_014697075.1. GTDB lineage: Bacteria > Cyanobacteriota > Cyanobacteriia > Cyanobacteriales > Nostocaceae > Aulosira. The sequence goes on from NZ_JACJRE010000027.1 coordinate 105,314, forward strand.
TTTTTAAATCCAGTAAGAATTTGTGACGATTAACGAACTCTACAATTATAAACTAATGAAGATACGCTTAATTAGCCCACGCAAGTGGGCTTTGTTTGTAAGCTAGTAGCTACTTTTGTAAGTGTGTATAGTACCTGACTTTTCACGGGATGTGGAAAAGGAAATTGGTTCGCGATAGGTGGTCGCGAACCAATCCTCTGGACTTAAGATAATTTGCGTCCTCTAATATAAGGTGCTTGTAGTATCGTATTTTGGGGTGCAAATGAAACTATTAGAAGCA
>NZ_JACJRE010000028.1 GCF_014697075.1 Tolypothrix sp. FACHB-123
CCGTTAACATCACCTAGAACTAAAGCTAGTCCACCAGCTACGTTATCTAGTTCTTGTTCAGAAAGTTCAACTGCAACTACATTTTTGATTTCGTGAGACATGGTTTTGCTCCTAATTTTGTGTTAATTTGTCGGACTAAGCAGCTTTAATTAACCGTGTTATGATTTTTATCTTGGTTATCTCGCTGCGTTTTTCGTTTCGTTTGATGTGTTCATAGTAGGAAATTCACTAAGCTATATACATCGGAATAAAGTTTGGATTGCAAGCAAATTCATCTCCTCCGAACTGTCTCCTACTAAAGTTGGAAATGAATTTAAGCTACGCAAAAACTGCAATAGCCTTCTCCAATTCTGGAGAAGGCTACTGCGTGAGAAACTTATAGAAATTTTTTATGAAGATGCACCTAACTAGAATTTGACACCGCTTCAGAGGTATAAGGTATCAGTTATTACTAGTCAGAACTACCAGTTTTACTGTTTTCGGAAGAGGAAGAACTGTTGCTAGAGTTGGTATTTGGCTGGTTAGCACCAGAAGATGGAGTAGTTGTTAAGGTATCGCTTTGATTAGTTGAAGTTGGGGAATTACTGGTAGAATTTGGTTGACTGGGAGTATTTGGTGATGTAGTTGGGGCTTTTTCAGTAGTAGGTTGCTGAGGTGGAACTGTAATATTAATATTTGGTTGTGTAGGCGCAGACCTTACTGGAGCCTGTTGTTGAGGAATTATAACGGGTACTTCTCTGGTTCTTTCGATGATTGTGGTTCGTGGTTGAGGAGATTGGCTAGCAGCCGCAGAAGGACTAGCGCTAGATGGTACAGGAACAAATACAGGGCTAACATTTTCATTAGCTGCGTTGTTACGCTGGTTAAAATACCAAAATGCACCAACAGCTAAGGTAACTAGGGAAGTGAGAATAACACCTAATAGTAAACCATTAGCAGTGTTACTGCTATCGCGCTCTGCTAAATTAGCTTGCTGATATCTGCGCTCACTATCGCGACCATTTACATAACCACTACCGTAAGAATTAACATTAGTTGCGTTGTTTACTGTTTCGGTAGTTTTTTGTAGGTGAGTCTGAGTTTCACCGTTACTATCTGTGTAATATTCCTTCTGAGTTTCACTACGATAATTTTCGCGATCGCCTGGATTATTCATAACTTCTGTCCCACTCCTCGATTGGTACAATTGGATAACTTGAATTTGCTAATAATCAAAGGTTTTTAGTCGGTTTTAAAATCTTGGTTATCTAGATTTTGAATTGTTTTTATTTATTATTGAACCTTCGATATTTTTCAGAATAACTTCTCTATTCAAGTCCACGGCTCTATCGTCAGTAGGGATTTTTTCCTCTCTCTAAAGAAGGAATATTATCAAGATTTTATGAAGTTAGGTGATATTTATCAAGCTCAAACTATTTGTTGCACAATTTTTAGTTGAGACTGTTAATAACCACTCAATTTAAGCTATGGAAATCATATTGTAGTTATAAAAAATATCGATTTTGGCTGTTGACTTTTGGTTGTTAACGGTTAATAGTCACCAACCCTTCATCTCAGATTTCACAAATCATTTAGGATTGCTATAGGAATCCGGTTTGATTCTTAAAAAAGTTCCGTACACTTTAATCATTGTGAAAAGGTAGAAATCTTCCGTTACCATGCGACTATGTCCCCAAGATGCTAAGCAAGTCAAGATTTAAACAAATTCAGAGGTTAGTTGATGGATTTTCTATCGGACACCGTTGCTCTATCGCGGATGCAGTTTGCATTGACGGCGATTTTTCACATGCTATGGCCTGTTCTCACCACTGGGATGGGGATTTATCTAGTTATCGTTGAAGGAATGTGGCTAAAAACACGCAATCCTGATTACTACCACCATGCTCGTTTCTGGGCCAAGCTGTATGTGTTGAATTTCGGGATTGGTGTAGCATCTGGCTTACCAATGGAGTTTCAATTTGGTACGAACTGGGCCCCGTTTTCCGAAGCGGTAGGCGACTTTTTTGGCAGTATTTTAGGCTTTGAGGCTTCGATGGCATTCATGCTAGAAGCCGGATTTTTAGGTATTATGCTGTTTGGCTGGGAACGGGTAAACCCAGTGATTCACTATTTTGCCACCATTATGGTTGCCTTTGGCGCAAACCTATCTACCTTCTGGATTTTAGCGGCAAACTCTTGGTTGCAGACCCCAGCAGGCGGGGAAATAGTAAACGGGAAGTTTGTTGTCGATGATTACTTTCAGGCAATTTTAAATCCCTTCATGGTCAACAGTGTCTCGCATATGTTTTTGGGGACGCTGGAAACTTCTCTGTTTGTGATTGGGGGAATTAGCGCCTGGTATATTCTCAACAACCGTCATCAAGCTTTCTTTGCGCGATCGCTCAAAATTGTCCTAGCAACAGCGATCGCTGTCACCCCATTACAAATCTATGTCGGACATCTCAGCGCCGAGCAGGTAGCTGACTATCAGCCTACCAAACTGGCGGCGATGGAAGCTAAGTGGGAAACCTCTCCAGCCGGACAGCCTGCGCCCTGGAGTGTAGTTGCATTACCCAATAACAAGACTGAGAAAAATGACTGGGAAATCTCAATTCCCAATGGCTTAGGCTACATTTTGGAATTCAAAAAAAATCTGTCTAAACCCGTTCTGGGACTGAAAGAGTGGAAACCTGAAGATCGCCCCCGGATGGTGGGTTTGATTTATTACGCCTTCCGCATCATGAGCGGTATCGGCTTTTTCTTGGCTGGCTTGATGGGCATCAGTGTGATTCAATGGTTGCGAGGGAAGCTTTCACCAGAAGCGATCGCCCAGCAAAAATGGCTACTGCGAATCTGGATTTTAGCGGCTCCACTGGGCTACATCGCCGTGGAATCAGGCTGGATTGTGCGCTGTGTTGGGCGACAACCTTGGGTAGTGTACGGGAAAATTCGCACAGCAGATGGTGTTTCCCACCTACCGGCGACTGAGGTTTTAACATCCTTGCTAATTTTTGCAGGAATTTATACAGCCCTGTTTATTTGTGCTTTATTCTTTGGTAGTCGAATCATTCGTCAAGGCCCCAACCTAGAACTTCCGGTTCCAGGTATTGACACTCAACCAGGCGTAGAAACTACTCCGGCTGAATTTGTTCCCGATCAACGTCCTGTGGAAGCACAGCAATAGGTAATTGTATGGAGAATTTAGAACACTTTTTAGCCCAGGTATGGTTTGTCATCTTGGCTCTGTTTTTGTTTCTCTACGTCATGTTAGACGGGTTTGATCTAGGCGTAGGTATTCTGTCCCTAACCAGTTCTAATGAGGAGCGACGGGACATTTTAATGACGAGTTTGGGTAATATTTGGGATGCCAATGAAACTTGGTTGGTGTTGATGGGGGGTGCGTTGTTTGGGGCATTTCCTCTGGCTTATGGCACCATTTTGAATGCTCTCTATATTCCCATTTTTGGGATGATATTTGGCTTGATTTTTCGGGCTGTGGCCTTTGAATTTCGGGAGCATTCGACAAACAAAGTATTTTGGAATGTCGCCTTTGGAGTTGGGAGTTTCATGGCGGCGCTGTTTCAAGGATTTGCCTTGGGGAGTATTTTAGAAGGCATTAAGGTGGATGAATCGGGTCACTTTATCGGTAGTATGTGGGACTGGCTCGATTGGCGATCGCTCTTAGTTGCCTTGACATTGATTCAAGGTTATGTATTGATTGGCTCCACCTATCTCATCTTAAAAACGGAAGGAGAACTGCAAACATCCCACTACCGCACAGCAAAACTCGCTGCTTGGACAACGCTTCTAGGTGCAATTTTAATCACGATTGCTACCCCTGTTGTGTATGAAAATGCTAGGGCAAAGTTATTTCACCAACCAGAAGTATATCTATTTTCACTCATTCCCGTGCTAGGTGTGCTGCTGATTGGGTTATTGATTCAAAGTCTGAACCGCAAAGCAGAAACTAGTCCCCTGGTTTGGACAGTGCTGCTTTTTCTACTTACCTTTGTGGGCTTAGGATTAGTTGTTTTTCCCTATATCATCCCCCCAGGTATCACCATTTATCAAGCAGCCGCAGCACCTAGCGCTTTAGTGTTCATGATTATCTTCATTGGATTTTTAATTCCCATTATGTTGTTCTACAACATCTATAATTACATTGTGTTTCGCGGGAAAGTTATAGGTACACATTATGGGGAATAGGTGATACCAATTTGAGAAATAATTGTTAATTTTTTGCAAAATCCAAGATGGTATTTTCCGCCTACCAATTGCATACTAAACCTAATTAGATCGCAAATATTAATAAATAAGGGATACAAATAATGTTGTATCCCTTTATATAGCAGGTTGGTATGCACCTTTATATATTCAAATTAAATACTTGAAGCGAAGATGATTTTTATTATTGCTTGGCAAGTATGAGAAGTCAAAAGACAGTCTGTCAGATTTTAAGATCTCACAAAAATGTCCAATAATTTTTTCTTGTTAGGACATGACTTGCTGTAACATCAGCAATAATTCATTGATGGTATAGGGTTTGGGTAAAAATGTTGTGACACCAGTACTAGCTAAAGCTTCCATTTTCTGGCTGGAAATCAAACCACTGGTGGCAATAATTTTGACATTGGGGTTGATTTTCTTTAAAGTGCGGATGGCTGTAACACCATCGAGGGAAGGAAGCATTAAATCCATGAGGACGACGCTAACTTGATCTATGTGTTTAGCATAAACTGCGATCGCCTCAATACCATCACTCGCCACAATGGTTTTGTAGTTATGAGTTTCTAGGGATGTTTGCGTAATTTCTTGAATTGCAGGTTCATCATCTACAATCAAAATTGTTTCCCCTTGGGCGGTTACTACTTTCGGTTCATCTATATTGTGGGTTTCTATACCTTCTACAGCAGGTAAATATATTTGAAACCGCGTACCAAAGCTTTTTTCGCTATACACATTCACAAAACCACCGTGGCTTTTGACAATCCCTAGAACCGTGGAAAGTCCTAAACCTGTACCTTGTCCTACTTCTTTGGTGGTAAAAAATGGCTCAAAAATTCTATCTAAATTTTCCTCAGGAATCCCCACGCCTGTATCGCTAACAGTAATCACTATATAAGGCCCGACTTTGGCTTCTAAGTTCATGCGGGCATAGTTTTCGTCAATAAAAAGATTTTTGGCAGAGATAGACAAAATACCACCATTGGGCATAGCATCACGAGCATTCACACAAAGATTCATTAACACCTGATGGATTTGCGTACTATCTCCCGAAACTATCCACAAGTTCTGTGGTATATCAACAACAACTTGAATCGATTTTGGCAATGTTTCTTTTAAGACTTTAGCAACTTCCACAATCAGATGTCTGATTTGCAGATTAATTCGTTTACCTTCGACACCTCTAGCAAATGATAGTACTTGCTTGACTAAATCAGCACCGCGTTTGGCGTTAATTTCCAAAATTTCTAACAAATGCTGGGTGCGTTCGTCAGCATCGGGAAATTTCAGCGGTAGTAGTTGCGCTCCGGCTAAAATCGGTGTCAGGATATTGTTTAAATCGTGGGCAATACCACTAGCTAACGTGCCAATACTTTCTAATCTTTGGGCGCGAAACAATTGAGCTTCTAAGTGTTTTTTCTCAGTAATATCTGTGTCAACGGTAAGTATTGATTTCGGTCTAGCTTTGTCATCACAAACCAAACTCCAACGACTAGAAACTAAAATTTCTTTGCCAGTTTTGGTAACTTTAGTTAACTCACCTTCCCATTTACCGGTGTTGATGACGGTTAAAAGTGCGGCTTCAATTTCTGATGGTTGGCCATCATCAAATAAAACTTCGCTGGCGTTTCTACCTTTAGCCTCTGGGGCTGACCAGCCATAAAGTTTTTCTGCGCCTTTATTCCAAAAAAGAATTTTGTTTTGTAAATCGCGGACAAGAATTGCATCAGTAGCAATATCTAGTAATGCGGCTTGTTCGCGAATTGTCTCGTTAGCTAATTTGCGTTGTTCTAAGGCAGCTTGCTGTTCGCTAATATCAATACAAGCACAAGTAATGCCAATAACTTGTTGTGATTCGTTGCGCAATGGTTCTATTGTTAAGTCGTAATATTGAGTTCCTTGGGTAGTAGTTAGAGATATTTCTTTTCTTGTACCGACGCCTGTAACTAATACCCCCAGTTTCAGTGCTGTCAAATATTGGGCACTTTCCAAAGGAATTAATTCAGAGTCGCGTTTACCTAGCATTTCTTCGGCTGTTAAACCAAAGGCTGGGTTATAAACCCAGGTATAACGTAATTCTTGGTCTTGGTTAAAGACAAAAATCGGGGAATTTTTTAAGGCGACGCGAAACCGTTCTTCACTGTGTCTCAGAGCGTCTTCTATGCGTTGACGCTCAATAGCGTAACGCATGGAGCGGACTAGTAAGTCCCCTGTTACTTGTCCTTTGACTAAATAATCTTGTGCGCCTTCTTGCATGGCTCTAAGTGCTAAGTTTTCATCGGCCATGCCAGTGAGAACAATAATCGGAATTGATTTTACCCGATTATGGGCTTTGATAAAGGTTTCTAATCCCTGACTATCTGGGAGAGACAAGTCCAAAAGCATGACATCGAAGGTTTCTTGCAGCAGAAAGTTAAGGGCTTCGTCAAGCTGCTCAACAGGTTTTAACTCAACTACAGTTGGGGTGACATCCTGTAAAAATTCTTGTAATAAGAGGATATCACCGGGGTTATCTTCCACTAAGAGGACTTTGATAGTTTCACCTGCCATGTCCATTACTCCGGTGGCAGTTTGACGATTGCAAACCAAAAGTTTTCAATTGTGCGAATAATTTTGACAAATTGATCGAAGTCAACAGGCTTAGTTATGTAACAGTTGGCAGCTAAATTATAGGCTTTAACAATATCTTCTTCTGCTTGGGAAGTGGTCAGCACAACTACAGGAATTCTTTTGAGATGTTTGTCGCCTTTGATTTCTGCTAGAACTTCCCGACCATCTTTTTTTGGCAGGTTTAAATCAAGTAGCACAATATCGGGATGTGGTACCGCAGCATATTTATCTTCTTTCCGCAAGAACGCCATTGCTTCTACCCCATCTTCAACTACACTCAAATGCACCGAGATTTTGCTATCTTCCAAGGCGATGCGTGTAAGTTGCGCATCGCCTGGATTGTCTTCTACTAACAAAACCTCGATAGCCATAAGCGGTAAGTATTTGTTCACGATTGCTTCCCTGTTTGCTCTGGAATTGTAAAGTAGAATACCGAGCCTTCACCCGGTTTCGACTCCAGCCAGATGCGACCACCGTGGCGTTCTATTATCTTCTTACAAATTGCCAAACCAATTCCAGTGCCCGGATACTTACTTCGACTATGTAACCGTTGAAAGATGACAAAAATTTTGTCAGCATATTGAGATTCTAAACCAATTCCGTTATCGCGGACTGAAAATAACCATTCGTTTTCTAAAGGTGTGAGATGAGAATTTTCTGAATTTGATTCTATGGTGTTCTTAGTAGCTGTGATGTAAATTTGCGGTGGTTCTTCTCGTCGGAATTTAATCGCATTGCCAATTAAGTTTTGGAATACTTGTACTAATTGAGTAGTATCGGCTAGGAGTTGGGGGAGAGGTTCGGCGGTAATCACTGCATTGCTTTCCGCGATCGCAATTTGCAAGTTGGCGATCGCTTTTTCGACAATAGTATTACAATCAACTAATTTAAAGGGTTGGGCCCTGGTACTAACGCGAGAATAATTTAACAAATCATTGATTAAAGTTTGCATCCGCCCTGCCCCATCAACAGCATAGCTAATAAACTCATCTGCACGGGCATCTAATTGGTTTTTGTACCTCCGTTCTAAGAGTTGTAAATAACTCGTCACCATCCGCAATGGTTCTTGTAAGTCATGGGAAGCAATATAAGCAAACTGTTCTAATTCGCCATTAGAACGAGTCAGTTCTTGGGCGTGACGGGTTTCTTGTTCTAAAAGTTGGGCTTGGGATAAAGCAATACCGATTTGATTGGCTAGTTGTTGCAACAAATCTAGTTCAAAACTTTGCCATTCGCGGGGATTATGACATTGATGGGCAATTAACAAGCCCCATACCCCATCTCTAATTAATATGGGTACTACCAGGTTAGCTTGCACGCCGTATTGCTGCAATAATTCTCGGTGACATTCGCTAATATTCGCTTTCGCTACATCTGTAATGGCGCTGACTCTACCTTGACGATATTTGTCTACGTAATTTTGTTGAAAGCAAGGATCGAGAATATTTTGCCCTAAAACCACAGGCCAATCTGGTAACACGGCTTCTTGTACTACCGTTCCCGAACCATCAGCCCACAGACGAAAAATTAAAACTCGGTCAGCATGGAGAAGTTTTTGAATTTCTGTGACTGTAGTTTGCAGGATATCATCTAAGTGTAAGGTTTCGCGAATTTTAAAGGTAATTTCTGAGAATAATTGCGATCGCAGATTTTGCCGTTTGATTTCTTCTTCTGCTCGCTTGCGATCGTCAACATCGGTATGGGAACCTACCATGCGGACGACATTACCTGCATTATCCCATAGCGCTTGTCCCCGATCTAAAATCCATTTATAGCTGCCATCTTTGCATTGGACGCGATGCTCGGTGATGTAATAAGGAGTTTTTTTGGCAAAATGATCCTGAATCGCTTGTAATACCCAATCTAAATCGTCAGGATGAACTCGTTTTGACCATTCTTCTACATTATTGGCGATTTCATGGTCTTGATAACCAAGCATCGCTTTCCAGGGAGTAGAAAAGAATACTTCATTAGTTTGCACATTCCAATCCCAAATTCCATCATTATTACCTTGTAAGGCTAATTGCCAACGTTGCTCGCTTTCTTGTAAAGCCTGTTCTGCTTGCTTACGGGCGGTGAGGTCGAGGGTAACACCAATCATCCTGGTGGGAGTACCATTACTATCGTAGATACCTACACCTCTGGCTAATATCCAGTGAACGCTACCATCAGGCCAAATATTGCGGTATTCTGCTTCATAATCGCTATGGTTGACGAGAGCTTGTTTGACAGAATTTTGCATGTAAGCGCGATCGTCAGGATGAATACTTTCTAATAAGCGCTCATAGGTAAATTCAAAGGACTCTGGTAAACCAAAGTTAGCTTTGCACTGCTTAGATGTGAATAACTCGCCTGTGGCTAAGTTTAATTCCCAAGAGCCAAGTTTAGCTGCTTCTAATGCTACTCTTAAACGGCGATCGCTTTCTTTGAGAGCGGCTTCTATTTTTTTCCGGGTGGTAATATCTCTGGTAAAACACCGCGTATGGATAAACTTGCCATTTTCCCACAATACATTGGAGTGAATCAGAACGTAACGAATTGAGCCATCTTTGCAACGTAACCGGGCTTCATAGTTCTGTAGAGTTTCATTTCTGCCCAATCTTTGCATAATATCGTCAATCACATGGCGATCCACATGAAACTCAGTAATCGAGTGCCCAATATATTCAGCGCGAGAGTAGCCTAAAAGGTCGAGTTCTGCCTGATTAGCCCAAATAATTGTCCCATCTGCCTGTACCCAGTGCATCCCGACACTTGCATTCTCAACAAAGTCTGTTAGCTTTTGCTGACTGCGCCGCAAAGCAATTTCTACTTGCTGTTGTTCCGCAGTCTTACGGGATAACTCAGCTACATGGCGTCTTAGCTCTAATTGAGTGATGACTTGCCGACTGAGAGCCTGAAGCGCATCCAATTGTTGCTGATTGAGTTCTCGCGGCACATTATCAATGACGCAGAGCGTACCGAGAATATCGCCTTTGGGAGTAACTAAAGGTACACCTGCATAAAACCGCACAAAGGGATAGTCAACCACCACCGGATTAGTTGCCAACTCGGCATCAGCTAATACATCCGGCACTACCACCATTTGCTGTTGCTGTAAGCAAAGGTAAGATAAACCAACATTTCGGGGCATTTCTGGTACATCTATACCTAGTTTGGCTTTAAACCACTGACGAGTTTCGGCAATAAAATTGACTAAAGCTATGGGAGTACCACAAATAAATGCAGCTAACTGGGCAATATCGTCGTAGGCTTTTTCCGGTTCTGTATCCAGAATTTGATACTGATGCAACGCTTCCAGTCTGGCTACTTCGCTATTAGAGAACACAGGCTTGATAAATTTTTGATGAATCTATCTTTAAGTATATCTTTGGGTATTGGGCATTGGGCATTGGAAAGAATATGTTGACTGTTGACTGTTAACGGCTGTGAGGATGGATTGTGCAACTGAAAGAATAGCTTATCGTCAATAAAAGGGTTTAAAACCCTACGTTTATACGTAGTATCATTTTCAGTTGGGGATTTAAACCTTATCTGAAAATGTCTTTAATTTTGAATTTTGCGGAAAGTCTGAGCGCCGGCTTCCGGCGCTCAGACTTTCCAAGAGAGAATTTTGAATTGATTTATAGCTTTTGCAATGCATCAAGGGTAATTTCTTTGATCTCTTGTGGCTGATGAATTGGTAAGGTGCGATTCTTTAAAAAGTTGCCGCAACGATTTGCTAATACAGCTTGAATTTCGGCGATGATGGATAAGGCGATCGCTTCTGGTGTATCTGCGCCAATATCAAGACCAATTGGACTATGTAATTTATCTAATTGTTCTGCGCTGTATGCTTGTCCCTCGTCGCTCAATTCTGCTAGTAATTTTTCACTGCGACGCTTCGGCCCTAAAATACCTAGATATTTTATTGGCGAGGGAAGTAATATTTTGAGAATTGCTAAATCATCGAGGTAGTTATGAGTCATGACTACGGCGATAGTTTGCTCATTCACAGAGATTTGTTGTTGTAAAATCTCGCGACGGCTGAGAATTACGTCATCGGCTAAAGCAAAACGTTCTTTAGTTGCTTCGTTGGCGCGGCAATCAACTATAGTCACGCGCCAACCTAAAGCTTTAGCAAATTGTAATACGGGTAAAGCATCTTGACCGGCACCAAAAATTATTAGGTGTGTGGGTGGTTGGATAATTTCGATAAATACTTCAACAATACCTGATGATAATTGATATTTATTAATAGTTGATTTTTGATTTGTTAAGGCAATTTGGGCATCGTCAATTAAAGCAGATTCTAAAGCTGAGTCTGTGATGTTAGTAATTAGATTATTGTTCGGTTTAATAATTAAGCGATCGCCTATTTTTACATTTACTGTACCATCGACGGCAAACACAGTGGCGATCGCACCTGGTTGCTGTTTGGCAAAACATTCCTGTATCAAGGCTAGGGGATTACACAAGTCATTTTGATCTAAGGGTTCAATCAATACTTGCACCAATCCATTGCAACCCAGCCCAAACCCCCAAAGAATATCTTCATCAGCAGTTGAGTCATAGGTAACCACTATTGGTTTACCATCAGGCATGGAAACACGAGTATGTTCCAATACATCATTTTCTAAACAACCAGCGCTGATTGTCCCAATTAGCGTATGCGATCGCGTCATTAACATCCGCGCCCCAGGGCGACGATAGGTAGAACCTTTGACATTAACTACAGTCGCCAAAAAGCAAGATTCAGCATCATCTTGCAGTTTGGCAAAGGCTTCTAAAATAGCGGTAAGTTCTTTCATAGGGCATTGGGTATTGGGCATGGGGCATGGGGCATTGGGCATTGTTTCTTTCTCCTTCTGCCGTCTGCCTCCTGCCGTCTGCCTTCTGTTTACAACAATTTATCGGGCGTTATGGGTAAATTACGGATGCGTTTACCTGTGGCGTGATAAACTGCGTTGGCGATCGCAGCTGAGACGCCGGTAATTCCAATTTCACCTACACCCCGCGCCCCGGCTGGGTTGAAGTTTAAATCTGGTTCGCCGACAAAGGTAACTTCAATCCGGGGGATGTCTGCATGGGCGGGAAAATGATATGTAGCTAAGTCATAAACTACAGGGTTGCCAATATTGGGATCAAAATGACATTCTTCCATTAAGGCTTGACCAATACCCATAATGACGCCGCCACGGACTTGACTGGCTGCGGTTTTGGCATTGATGACTTGACCAATGTTCATGACTGAAAGCCAGCGGGTTACTTGTAAACGCCCAATTTCTTCATCGAGGCTGACTTCACAAAAATGTGCGCCCCAAGATTGAAACGCCCATTTTTTACCCTCACCACCAGGGGCGCTGGTGGCTGTGGCTTCAAAGGCAGAAGCACCAGATTGTTGTAATTTTGTCAAGGCTTCTGTTGCAGTTTTTACACCAGCAGTTTTCAGGACTTCTGCACAAGCTGACATGACTGCGGGAACTAGGGATGCTGTCATTTGGGAACCGCCAGCGATACCTGCATCGGGTAATAGGGAGTCGCCCATTTCTACGCGGATTTTTTCGACTGGTAAACCTAATGCGTCGGCGGCGGTGGCGGCGACAATGGTATAAGCGCCAGTACCCATATCATTACCGGCGGTGAGGATGTGAGCTGTACCATCGGGTAATAATCGCGCTTTAACGGTTGATTTCCCGCGCATACCGGGGAAGGTGGCGGCGGCTATTCCCCAACCTATGAGTTTACCGTCACGGGTGAGCGATCGCACTTGTTTTGGTCTGTCTTTCCAGCCAAATTTTTCTGCACCGATGCGTAAACAATCGGCAAAATGTTTGGCGGAAAAGGGTAAGCCTTGGCGCTGGTGTTCTGTGGTTTCATTTTTTAACCGCAGTTCTACCGGATCGATGTTCAACGCCCAAGCTAACTCATCAATGGCTGATTCCATCGCCCACATCCCCGGATTTTCTCCCGGCGCACGCATGAATGTGGGTGTACCGACATTCAATGTGGCGATTTCTTGCTGAATTCTCAGATTTGCTGCTGCATACATTGCTGGGGTAATCCCGGTGCAGAGTTCAGGAAACACATCTACAAGTGAGGTACAGGATTTGGCTTCATGGTCAATGACGGTGAGCTTACCATCTGCGGTTGCGCCTAGTTTAATTAATTGCTCAGTTTCCGAACGATGTCCAGTATTGGCTGTCATTTGCTGACGGGTGAGGACAACTTTTAACGGGCGCTTGATTTCTCGCGCTGCTGCGGCTGCTAAAATTCCATGAGGCCAAGGAAAAGCTTTAGAACCAAAGCCGCCACCCAAAAAAGGCGTGACAATCCGCACTTTTTCTGTGGGTAAGCCACAAATTTGCGCATAGGTGCGTTGGGAACCTGCTACCCATTGGGTTGGTTCATAGATTGTCAAGGAGTTGTCATCTGTCCAATGGGCAATAATGGCATGGGGTTCCATTGGCGCATGGAGTTCGGTGGCTGTGGTGTAAGTTGCAGCAATTTTGACTTTAGCGGCGTTAGTCCCGGCGGCGATATCGCCTTTGGTAAATTTTAATTCTTCACCAAAAAATGGCGGTGCTTCTTTGTAGGTGGCTTGTTTGCCATCAATTGTTGGCTTGGCAGTTGTATATTTTACTTTCACCAAATGGGCTGCATGACGCGCCCGCTCAAAGGTGTCAGCGACGACTAAACCAATAATTTGCCCGCCGTAGTATATTTTATTATCTGATAAAGGTAATCTAGCCTCGTAAATTTTCGAGGTCATAAAATCGTTAGCCGGTTGAAAGATTTTTGGGGGATTTTGGTGAGTAAATACTGCAATTACCCCTGGTGCTGTTTTGGCGGCGCTGGTGTCAATACTGTCAATTTCTCCATTGGCGATCGCAGCTGTGACAAGATAACCATGCACCAAATTGGCAATTTGATGTTCGGCGGCGTAGGTTGCGCTTCCCGTTACCTTGGCGAAGCCATCTTTACGGTTCACCCCTGTACCAATTACTTTATTCATGCTACTCCGCCTCCTTTGGCAGAAATTGTCAGTGCGCGGCGAATTGCTCGTTTTGCTAGTTCGACTTTGTAGGCGTTGTGCGCTAAGGGTTTGGCTGATTGTAGGGCGATTTGGGCGGCTTGTTGAAAGGTTGCAGTTTCCGCAGTTTTACCGATTAAAAATTCTTCTGCTTCTGGGGAACGCCAAGGTTTATGAGCTACACCACCAATAGCGAAGCGGACATTTTTAATTTTATCCCCAGTTAAATCAATGGCGGCGGCGACGGAAATTAAGGCGAAGGCGTAGGAAGTGCGATCGCGTAATTTTAAATAAACTCCCGATTTCGCAAAGCCTAAAGGTGGCAAAATTACTGCTGTAATCAATTCTCCTGGCTCTAAATTGGTATCTCGTTCTGGTGTGGTTCCGGGGAGCCGATGAAAATCTGTAAAGGGGATTTGGCGCTTTCCTTTACTTCCTTCCACCTCAACCACTGCATCCAACGCCGCCAGCGCCACATTCATATCGGAAGGATTGACAGCCACGCATTGCTCGCTAGCTCCCAAAATCGCGTGCATTCGATTAATTCCATTAATCGCCGGACAACCTTGCCCTGGTTCCCGTTTATTGCAAGGGAAAGCAGTATCGTAATAATAAGGACAGCGTGTGCGTTGCAGTAAATTACCTCCCACTGTCGCCATATTGCGAATTTGCTGAGATGCACCTGATAAAATCGCCCTAGCTAAGATAGGGTAATCGCGGCGAATATCTGGATGATCTGCGACTGCTGTATTCGTAACTAATGCTCCTAAACGCAAACTACCATTTCCCAGTTTGTCAATGCGCTTCATCTCCAAGCGGGAAATATCAATAATTTGCGATGGCTGATCTAAAAATCCCTTGAGGCGATCAACTAAATTTGTTCCCCCTGCAATATACAGAGAATTGCGATCGCTACTAGCTTTTTGCACAGCATCTTGTTGAGAGCTAGCGCGAGCATATGTAAAATTATTCATGCTTTTCCTCTGCTTCCCTAAACTACCACATCCGCAACTGCCGCAGGTGGCGTTTGTCCCGCCGCTTGTTGGACTGCGGCGACAATACCGTTGTAAGCACTACAGCGACAGAGATTACCACTTAACCGTTCTTTGATTTCCCGATCTGAGAGTTCTGCTAATTGTGGGGGACGAGTTAAATCTGCGGTAACCACACTCGCACAACCACGCTTGACTTCCTCAAGTAGCGCCACAGAAGCGCAAATTTGTCCTGGGGTGCAATAACCGCACTGAAAGCCATCATTTTCAATAAATGCTGCTTGTATTGGGTGGAGACTATCCCCTGTTGCTAAACCTTCAATGGTGACAATCTCCTTACCTTCTTGCATCACTGCCAAAGTTAGGCAAGAATACACTCGTTCACCATCAATTAATACTGTACAAGCCCCACATTGTCCGCGATCGCATCCCTTCTTACTTCCCACTAACCCTAAATTTTCCCGCAATGCATCTAGTAGGGTGACACGCGGCTCAATATCTAAATTTCGCAACTCACCATTTACCTTTAATTTCACCGTCATCTCTCCTTGGGAATTTGGAATAGCTTTTTTAGCTACGCTAACTTGATTAATCAAAGTCGGAGCGGCGATCGCCGTACCCGCTGCGGTTAATGCTTGTCCAAAAAAACCGCGTCGAGAAGTTTTTCCTCCGCCTTTTTCATTGTCAGACATGATTTGACCTGATAAATTTGTTCGGTTAGGTAAGTAGATAGTCAGGGCTTGAATTGTTAGCTATATATTCTTCAAACTTTACAAGATTGCTGGGCACAAAAGCATTTAGACTTGTGGCATCAGAAAAAATCTATCTAAAGTAGGAAGTGGAATATAGTTGATAATAGTAAGATTTTTGTCTTCTATTTGGATTTCTTAATTTTTCAAATCATTGCCAACAACAGCGATTAACAATTAATAATAATAAACCAAGTCTGTCCTGATTTTGGCGGAAAAATCAGATTAAAAAGTCATTAAACATCAAATTTCACAACAAATAAATCATAATTATTAACTTAAGATTAAGATATCTTAATTATAAGAGAGGAATCCGATTTGATTTCTAAAAAATCTAAGTATATGTAGGGTGTCGTTATCACGAAGTGTAACGCACCATATTCTCGACTTTTAACAATCAACAGTCAGTAAGGGCGGGTGTATTGAGAATTATCGTTGATCAGTGAGGATATTTGTGAACCCGCCCGTACAACAGTCATCAGCCCAACCGATATTTTTCGCAACTGAAATTTATAATTAATCAAACAAAGGTGCGTTATCACCTAGTAATAACGCACCCAACCAAGACAATAGATTTTACTACCGCGAACAATAATTATGCAGTGATGATGCTATCAGAAGATGCTTCTTCTGAACGAGTTTTTAAACGGCTTTTTGTACTGCGGCGAATTCGTTCACTTTTGCGAACCCCACCCGCCATTTCATATTCAATACTATCTTTGCCATATTTAAAAGCCACACCAATCAGCATTCTTTCTGAAAGTTCGCTTAATTGTTTTTCTAACTCCTTAATTTCTGTCTTAGAAGAGTCAATTACAATTAAAGCTGTATTATGGGCCTCGATTTTATTGCGTAGACGCTCCATTAACTGCGTCATATTCGTTAAATTCCGCGCCTCGCCAAAATCAATATTAGGATCTATGGCTTTTAAACCAGAGGTTCTTAACTTAGCATTTTCGAGAATCCGAGAAGTACGTTTTTTGCGTGACATATGATAGATGTAGCCCTATAAAAAGGTTATAGAGCTAGCTTGCCCGATGCAGCCAGGATTCTCAATCAGCAGAATTCGCTAATTATTGCCCCTATTTACCACTATTTACCCTAAAATTTGGGTGAATTCTCTGATAAAGTCGCTCAGTACAATCCTAAGTAAGATATTTTAGGCATCAAGTGCAATTTTTTTTGTAGTTACCACACAACTTTTGTGGTAACCACACTGAATAGGGTGCTAACCACAGCAAACCCGTGGTAACCACAGCGAATGGGGTGGTTACCACAGCAACCCCGTGGTAACTACAGCGAATGGAGTGGTTACCACAAAACTAAATTTTATTGAAAGCGGCTGTCCCTCTCCACCCACAGGGGGATAGCCGCTTCAGACATGATATGTTCTTCCCCATGCCCAATGCCCAATGCCCAATGCCCAATGTCCCAAGTCGGCGGGCGGTGCTGCATCTCACCCCTGGAAAAAGTGGACTTTCCCGCCGACTTTATGTAATTGTTTGCTGTTGAAACTGAGATTGATTATCCCAATAATCAGTCCTAGTGATTTGTATTTTCAGCAAAGCAATATTAGGTTCATCTAATCCTTGGGGAAACCAAGCTTCTAGTTCTGGTTTCCATAACTCTTGCATTTTCTGACGGTCTTTTACCAGTTCAGCAATACCGGAAATAGAAATATATCGCTGTTTATCGCCAGATGTAAAGCTAATATTGACTTGCTGACTATTCTTAATCTCAAATACTTTATGAGTAGTAGCGTTAGTAAAAAACCAAATACTACCATCAGCTTGAATGTCGCTACTTCTTTCCATCGGGCGGCTGTGTAAGCTACCATCTTCATCGATTGTGGTTAACATCCCACAGTCAATATCTTGAATAAGTCTACCCAACTGATAAATATTTTGATTTTCTTCAGTAGTAGTTGTCATATACAGTACTGTGTTTTTGCTTACAACGAATTAGCGCGGTTAGGAATTACCTATTTTAGTATCAACATTTTTGCTAGTTAATTGCTTGCGCCTAAAGGTATAATTTCGCTGCATTTAAATTGCAGATTATACCGGAGATAAAACTATTCAATTAGCAAACATATTTATTTCCCCACTTGTGAGAGACATATTGCAATCCTATTGCAGTTGCGAAAAATATTGGTTTTGGCTGTTGACTGTTGACTGTTAACGGTTAACAGTCAACAAACCTGCTTGTAATATTTCACAAATTACTTAGGATTGCTATATTTTTCAGCCAATTGGAAGATGAAATTATCTAAAAATCATGCCGGAATGGTAGTATCACATCTATACAGAAATTCTTTGAGCCAAGCTTATGCAAGTGAAAGAACCACAATCAGAATATGTAGAAGCTACTTTACCTCAAAAGATAGCCACAGTTGAAATTGCCGCACCAGGGCAAATGACAACAGTAGCAAATACCGATAAATCTGATGAACAAGTATCAGAAATTGGCAGCATAATTTCTGGTTTGACGGCAAGCGTATCACAAAGTATCAGCAATTTCGTCAATGAATACCCGCTGCTGGTTGTTAGCTTTGCTGTGCTGGTTATAGGAGTTATTGTTTTAAGAATTTTACTGGCAATTACAGAAGCATTAAATGGGATTCCCTTAGTTGCCTCATTTTTTGAATTAATTGGTTTTGGTTATGTAACTTGGCATGTATCTCGCTATCTATTTAAAGCAATGCAGCGCCAAGAAGTAACACAATAAATTAATCCAAGTTAAAGAAAAATGACAGACGAAGTTGTTATAGCAATCCTATTTCATCTGTTAAAAATATCGGTTTTGGCTGTTGATTGTTGTACGGGCGGGTTCACAAATATCCTCAATGATCAATGATAATTCTCAATAAACCCGCCCCTACTGACTGTTAACCGTTAACAGTCAACAACCATAAATGTAATGTTTCACAAATCATTGAGGATTGCTATAGATAAATATCTGTCATGATCAGTATATTGAAGGTGGGCAATGCCCACCCTACATCTACTAATAATATTTAAAATTGAAGATAAATTAATATCCAATGGATGATTCAATATTTGTCATATTTCTCGCCTTTGGTTTTCTCTGGCTGCTGATGGGAGTTGGCGGCTGGATTGCATTTCTCAAATCTGAAGGCGAGGAAATTAAATTTGGTAAATGGGGTTTGATAGTCGCTATCCCGATTTTACTCCCCATTATTATTGCCCTAATTATTGGGGCAGTTTATCACTAATCAGGGTGAAAAAATCTCACCCAAGGGAACATCGAAAAAATAGTATCATTTTCAGACAGCGTTTAAATCCCCGTCTGAAAATGTGTTTAATTTTGAATTTTGAATTGTTAATGTGGTTGTTTTTCGGCATAAAGGCGATCGCAATAAATAGCCCAAGCAACGCCAAATAAACCACTCAGGGAACCTGCAATTGCTGCAACTGCACCCCAGCCTAAAGGCCCCATCCAGTTGGTAATCTCTTTGAGGAGTGCTGTACTGGCTTTACTAACTACATAAGCTGTACCAGCACCAGCAATGGTGACAAATCCTAATTCTGCCAAAATTTCCACCAGTTGTTTGCTAGATAAATCCTCTGCAAAATAAATTTTCCAAATGTTGGTATACATGAGGATATCAGAAGCAGTTAACAGCATTTGTTTCGGAAGTTCTCCCCCAAAAGTTGGTGCGGCTGAAGCTGTACCGCTACCGACAGCATAAGTTGCGATCGCTAAAGCAGCATCTAATCTTTTTTGACCGAGATTAGTCACAGTCCTATCTCCAAATGATTTACATTTATTGTGACAATTTAATTTTACTGCTTGTAATTTTTCACAACTGCTGAACCATGTATCATAACCTTAACAGTCAAAACCGATGTTTTTGACAACTGAAATATGAATCAAAATATACTATTTCAGCAAACCCGCCTGCGTTTAGCGCTGTGGTACGCCTTGGTAATGGCTGTGATTTTAAGCATTTGCGGATTTGGTATCTATCAAGCAATCTCTCACGCCCATTGGATGACATCAGATAGAGAACTAGAATCAGTAGCAGGAACTTTACACGATACTATTGAGTTAAAACTATATCAACCTGCTAAATTAGAACCAGCAATAGAGCAGATTTTACCTAACATTTGTGTAATTGGAGCAAGTTGCATTCCAGAAAAAGTCAACTCTAAACGTCATATTTTAAGCGCCATTAATCAAAGCAATTACTATGTACGTTTTTACGATAACTTAGGACGTTTAATTGCTCTAGCGGGTAATTATCCTGAAGGATTGCCCAAAACCTTTAATCAAGAACTTTGGCAAACTATTAAAGATAAAAAAGGCAACCTTTATCATCAAATTTCTTTGGTTTTACATACCCAAGACCATCGTGATTGGGGTTACATTCAAGTCGGGCGCAGTCTAGCAGATTTTAATAGTTATTTGACGGCGGTAAAACTCACTTTAATCTTTGGATTACCAGTTATCATGCTTTTGGTAGGCGTTGCTAGTTGGTGGTTAGCAGGATTAGCAATGCAACCAATTTATCGTTCATATAGACAAATTCAACAATTTACAGCCGATGCAGCCCATGAATTACGCACGCCTTTAGCTGCAACTCAAGCTACAGTAGAATCAGCGCTGATGTTGTCTCACTTAGATGAAACAGAAGCGCGGGAAATTCTCCGCACTACTCAACGTCAAAATCAACGACTAACAACTTTAGTAACAGATTTACTCTTATTAACTCGTCTGGATCGTCAATCAATACGAATGCAATGGGAAATTTGTAGTTTGGATGATATTATCAACGATTTAATTGAGGAGTTTGCAGCTTTAGCGATCGCATCTCAAATTACACTCACCGCTTCTATCTCAGTTTCCCATCCCTTAAATGTCATCGGTAATCAAGATCAGCTTTATCGCCTATTTTCTAACTTAATTGTCAATGCGATTCACTACACCCCAGCCGGCGGAAAAGTAACGGTTTATGTAGCTCGCAATGATTATTATGCTGTCATTCAGGTACAAGATACAGGTATTGGGATTCCCCAAGCAGAGTTGACGCGGATTTTCGATCGCTTCTACCGCGTCAATAGCGATCGCTCTCGCAGCACTGGCGGTTCTGGGTTAGGATTAGCGATCGCTCAAGCAATAGTGCAAGCACATCACGGTAGCTTAGAAGTCAAAAGTGAGTTAGGTAAAGGTAGTAATTTTACTGTCAACTTACCCTTTGATATTGGCTCAGTTGATAGAGTGCGCTCTATTTATCCATTAAAAATTATGTATCGTTTATTACGAAATATCGAGAAAAAATAAACTTGTCAATAGGGTTATATTTTAGGCGATCGCGATCGTCAGAAACAATCTTGATTATGGGCTGGTAAGTCTTGTCTGAAAATCATTAGTGGGAGTTTAAATCCCCCACTAACAAATGTCTTAAATTTTGAATTTCAAGTTTTGAATACTTCTCCTGGTGGAGAGGCTACGCCAACGAGTGAGCTTCAGTACTAGTTTTGAATTGTTAAGCCAATCCAACTAACTTCGCGCTTAAATCCCACAGCTTTTCCGCATTTTCATCATCGCGGGCTTGGGGAGATACTTTTTGCACAAAGGATTTACGGTTTTTCTTCTGACGATTTCCCCAGCTCCAGTAAGCACCAGATTGCTTATACTCAGGATCGGCAATGACTGATGCAACTCGTTCTCCAGACAATTCCTGCGATACGTAGCCGCCAGTAATATACTTTTGGAAAATGGGGAATATTTTCTGGAATAGGGGATAGTGGTTGCGGAATAAAGGAGTTTCGGCTACACAACCGGGATACAAAGAACTGAAAACAATCCCAGTTGAATCGTGATAACGGCGATGTAGTTCGCGCATGGTTAATACATTGCAGACTTTGCTATCTTTGTAAGCTTTGACAGGTTCAAATTTCTTCCCGTCAATCATCGTGATTGGTTCTTTAAATCCGTTGGCGAAACCTTCGAGATCTCCTAAATCTGGGCGTGGGGGAATCTTACCGCCAAGTTCATCGGGGTTATGGGTGACAGTTCCTAAAATGACGACACGGCGATCGCCATGAGGTGATTTTTTCAAATCCTCAAGCAGGAGATTACACAGCAGGAAATGTCCGAGATGATTAGTAGTCATCGTCAACTCGTAACCTTCGGGACTGCGCAACGGTTCCTTAATTAAAGGCATATAAATAGCCGCATTGCACAGCAAAGCATCTAGGCTTTTACCGCTAGCGCGAAAGTTATTCACAAACTGCCGCACGCTATCCAAGGAGCCTAAATCGATATGCATGATAGTATAGCTATCCTTGGGTATGCCTACAGATTGGGCAGCTGCTTCCGCTTTCTCTAAATTACGACAGGCCATCACTACGTGCCATCCCTTGTTAGCCATCGCCTTTGCAGTGTATAAACCCACCCCCGAAGATGCACCTGTAATGATAACTGTTGACTTCCCAAACATTGTGTTTAACCTCCATATAATCTCTAGACTTTATCTAGAATCTCATGCATCATGACTTCTATTAACAAATGCTATATCTAATGAAACAGATTGTTATGTTTGCAGCCACAAGCTAGACTCTTTACATAGAGAGACTTTTATGCGTTGCATAGATATTTTCTTAAGGTGTTGACTGTTAACTCTTGACTGTTATTTTCTGTGATACTTGCGTAAGTCCTATTAATTCTTTGATTTATGCAAGCATTTTCCACATTCTTTAAATCTTACTATCCCAGCCTTACTGCATCTGTAATTCTTAACCAAAATGCTTGAGATTGATGAAAGATAATTACTAAATTTTTGTGGGTATTTATGATAACGAAAGCTACTTATGAATTTAGTAGCACCTTTGCTACAAAAGACGAAAAAACCCCTGGTAGGCAGGGGGGATATCAACTCTAGGAGGTCGTATTATGTCTACCTATCATCCCGGAGATACAAGATTATGCAATTGTGCAAAAAATAAATATGGGGCATTGGGCATTGGGCATTGGGCATTGGAAACAATTTTGGATTTTGGATTTTAGATTTTAGATTAAAATCCAAAATCGCAAATCTAAAATCTAAAATTTCTTGTCCTCCTTGTCCCCCTTGTCTCCCTTGTCCCCCTTCCCTTGTCCCCTTCCCCTACTCCTCTCACTCAGGCTTTCTCGCCACAATAGTCCGATGGCGAGGATCGCTAGCTACCGTAACTGGTGGCGCGAAACCTACAGCTTGCAATGTAGCTTCAATATCAAAGGTGTAGTAATCATCGCTCCAGGGTTCGGTGCTTTTCATTAATGTAAATAGCACTGGTGGCAGGTTTTGGATTACCTGGGATTTGGGATTATTATCTACAATTGCGATCGCACCACCAGGTCGTAGTAATCTTAAAGCTTCGGCGAAAATTGCTTGACTCGCATACCCCGGCAATTCATGGGTGACAAACTGAAGCGTTACCAAATCAAAAGAATTATCAGGTAATTTTGTATTCTCAGCTTGTGCGTGAATCCACTCGGTTATCTCACCCTTAACATCAAGATTACGAGCAACAGTTAGCATATAGGGTGATAAATCTAGCCCTACTGTACGCACAGGATGACTCTGCTTTTGCTGATAATAGCGGTGTAAAGCTAAAGTAGAAACCCCTACCGAGCAACCAATATCTAAAATATCTCGGACTTCTTGAGGTGCATAAGTAGCGAGAACTTCATGAAAACTACCTCTGAGGCGTGCATGGGCGACTTCCCAAGTTAAGTTTTCTTTCGGCCATACCCGTAACGCCATTGAATAGGTAGCTGACTCAGTTTCAAAAGCCGCATCCCAGCAAAGATTACCTTCACTGTAGGCATGAAAGGGTACTTTATAATAGTCAGGATAAACAACATCGGGGTTAGTCATCTTGGTAATTTGCGCTGTAATTCCCGATGATTTCAGCGTTTGATAGTTTTTGCGCCAGGGAACGCCGTTTTTCTCAGCAGTGTTGATGAGTACTTTCCTGGCTTGCTGCTTCATCAATTGATAGATGGGTTTAGTCTGTATCAGGAGATTGACAAACTTGGAAAGCGTATCTTCTCCAGCCCAATCCGGTTTTAGCTTAGTGTTCATCGGCTTGCAAAAATCAAGGCAAGATAACTAATGTAGATAGGTCGAAACCAAGATCATTATCAGGTCTATCTGTTGCCGATTCTCATTAAATTAAAATGAGCAACCTCAATCCTCAACGCGATCGCCTGAATTTAAATCGTTTCATTCCTATATATTGATATAGTACAGGAATTAATGCCCCAACTCCTGACAATTGTACAGACGCGATTTATCGCGTCTCTCTCTGTCTCTGACAAAAAAGCGATCGCACCAGAAGAAATGCGATCGCTCATTATGAGATTAAGGAGTGAAACTAAATTAAGCAGTCGGTTCTAACAACTGGATATTAGAGAAGATAAATTCCTGAGTTGTAACTTTTCCTTCAATCTCAGTCTTAATTTCCCGACGATTGAGAATGAAATACTGACCAACTTTTTCATATTCATCGGTAAACTCACTTCTACCACCCTTTTGTTCACCTGTTGCCGGGTCATGGTATACAGAATCGTAGGTGTGAGACAAATAGCCTTCGCCAGTTTGGTGACTGCTAAAGGTATCAATGGTCACAAAAGTACCGTGAACCAGACGATGAACGTGGCTAACTTCATTATTGCGGACTTTATATTTATCGCCCTCAGCCTTACCACCAACTAAAATTTCCACAGAACCATCGGCTGCGGTAGCACCATAGCTGAAAGTATTAGCACTGTGGGTATCTTCAAAAGAACGACGGACGCGGTGAATCGCGATTTCCCAAGCTTGATATTGAATCGCTTGCTTGGCTTGGTCATCCGATGCATCTGAAACTTCCGCCTTGAGATTAGCGCTAACCACTACCTTCGCTGTAGCCACTTGATCGTCATTTTTCAAGGTAACATCAGCTGTATAGCCAGGAAAATCCTTGTCCCAAGTGTAACGATTTTCATAAGCAGCCCGGAAAAGTTCCTGAGCAGAAATTTGTGTAACTGTCATCTGTTTACCTATAGCCAGTAGTGATATTAGCGTTTTTGCTTTCCTTGGTATTAGCATAGAAGTAATTGTGAAGCTCCGCATAGTCCCCAACTGGGTACACTTTATGACTAATTCTCTTCATGCTGCATTTGCTGCGATCGCTAACGTCGGCAATGAGCAAGAGCTAAAACTCGCGCTCACGGACAAAATTAGCGAACATTTTGGCGTGCAACATTGGGGTATCTCTTTCATAGATGACCAGTCAAAGACTGAGATTGATGTTTCCGATATTCCCGCCGTCTGCTTACAAGGTAATCCCATTGGACGCTACGTAGTTGAGCGTCATGCACCTGCGCACGAGCAATTAATACTATCAGAACAAGATTGGAAGCATATTTGTCCGCGCCACGATCACGAACATGTAATGACAGGCCCCATAGTCTGTGACGGTCGTTTGGTAGGAACCCTCAACCTAGCTCGCGCTCAAGGTAGTCCACCCTTTGACGGTAACGATTTAGCCGATTTGA
Organism: Tolypothrix sp. FACHB-123; assembly: GCF_014697075.1. Lineage (GTDB taxonomy): Bacteria > Cyanobacteriota > Cyanobacteriia > Cyanobacteriales > Nostocaceae > Aulosira. The sequence goes on from NZ_JACJRE010000028.1 coordinate 25,116, forward strand.
GTGCTTTATGCATTCACATTTCCGCAAAAATTGCCACCTTGCGGGCAAAACCTCAAATTATCAAACCCTCATTACCTAACCCCCTCACACCAAGGGAGTTAGAAATTGCTGAATTAGTCGCTCAAGGCTTAACCAATGGGGAAATCGCTGCTCGGCTGTGGATTAGCCAAAATTCTGTTAAACAAGCCCTCAAACGCATGTTTCGTAAACTTGGGGTGTCAGCGCGCACAGAAATGGTGACAAAGCTGCATTCAACAATAACTCGTAATTTATGAAAATCTATCGTTATGGTTTAAATTTAAATCCATATCCATTAGGACTTACGCACATTCTACGAACTCTTGGCGTACTTGGCGTCTTGGCGGTTCCATAAATTAAGGATTTGGAAAATTTTTGCGTAAGTCCATATCCATAACGGAATAAAAAATTTGGCTGATGCTTTTATGAACCGCCCACAGATTCTGCAACCAGGTACAAGTTACACATTTAGTAAATATTTTGAACTGCCATATGCACCAGCCGATATTCTTGCAGAATTTAATTGTACTTATCAACGTCAACGGCTGGATTTACCAAAATATAAGGATAAACTTAATTGTTTTGATTTTTTAAGCGGCTATTTGTCAAGAAATTTAGCCTACGTTAATCCGATAAGTGAAATGGCAAGAAGAGAGGTATTAATTGCCCCCACTTTATTAGAAATTTGTGCAGAAACTCAAACTCAATTAAATATTGAATATCCAATTAATGTTAACGAACAGTTAAAAGGTAGCTTTGATTACTACATTAACAGTGATGCGGGAATATTAGTAATTGAAGCCAAGCAATCTGATTTAGGTCGAGGATTTACTCAATTAGCAGTAGAATTAATCGCCCTTGATCAATGGACACAATCTCAAACACCTCTACTTTATGGCGCTGTCACCACAGGAGAAGATTGGCGATTTGGTATATTTCACCGTCAAGAAAAACGCATTGTCCAAGATTTGAAACTTTATCGCGTCCCTGAAGAATTAGAAGAATTACTGCGGATTTTGATAGGAATTATTGTTGCACCTACATCCTTAACTATGGAGAATAGTTGAGTTATCGAAAAAATGCGATGACATCAGAGATTGCTAAATTTCTGTCAACAGTCAACAGTCAACAGTCAACAAATTAATTGTTTTTTTAGAGTTCGCTAAAAGACAGGTGGTATCATTGCCTCTGCATATGTAAATTAAAAGCTGTAGAGAACTACTTAATCATCATCTCTACGTAAAAACCGAACAATATTTATGCCTACTACCACCTGGAATCGTCATCACATTCTTTCCCTTAACGACTTTACTACCGTTGAATACGATGCTGTATTGCAAACAGCTGCGAGTTTCCAAGAAGTGCTATCGCGACGCACGAAGAAAGTACCAACTTTACAGGGACAGGTGGTGGCGAATTTGTTCTTTGAACCTTCTACCCGCACTCGCAGTAGTTTTGAAATCGCTGCTAAACGTCTCAGCGCAGATACCCTCAATTTTGCCGCCGCTACTTCTTCCATGACAAAGGGCGAGACAATTTTAGATACGGCGAAGACTTATTTAGCGATGGGAACTGATATTATGGTAATTCGCCATCGAGAAGCTGGAGTACCAAATGCGATCGCTCAAGAAATGGATCGTTTAGGTGTAAAAGTTAGCGTACTCAATGCCGGTGATGGTCAACATGAGCATCCATCCCAAGCATTGCTAGACTTATTCACCATCTGTACTTTAATCGATCCAGCCAATCCCCGCATAGAATTGTTAAAAGGTAAAAAAATTGCCATTGTTGGTGATATTCTTCATTCTCGTGTAGCGCGATCGAATATTTGGAGTTTAACAGCAAGCGGTGCAGAAGTTCATTTAGCCGCACCCCCAACCCTTTTACCCAAAATCTTTGCCGAGTATTTCTCAGAAGAAACAACTTCTCCCCAGCGTCAGCTATTTTTACATTGGGAACTAGAACCTGCTTTACGCGACGCTGATTTTGTCATGACTTTGCGCCTACAAAAAGAACGCATGACTGCCCATTTATTACCTAGTTTACGTGAATATCATCAATTATTCGGCATTACTCGCGATAAATTACAACTTTGCCAACCTAATGTTAAAGTATTGCACCCAGGGCCAGTCAATCGCGGTGTGGAAATTAGCTCCGACTTAATGGACGATCCAGAATTTAGCTTAATTCAAGCACAAGTTACTAGTGGTGTAGCCGTGCGCATGGCTTTGTTATATCTCATTGGTAGCGGTAAAGTCTCACCCTAATCATAAAACACACCCGTAGGGGCGGGGTCTCCCCGCCCTTTATTGTGAGGATATTTTTTCAGTTGACTATAGCAATCCTATCTGAGTTGTGAAAATATTTTTTTTGATGAACCGCCAAGACGCCAAGTACGCCAAGGTTCAGAGAAAAAACTGAGAGTTAGCAAATTTCATAAATGATTTAGGATTGCTATATACTCTCAGCATTAGCCTTAAGCTAACTGTATCTTTTGTTCGACACCCGAAAAATTATATTCATCTCTATCTCCCACCTTAAACCTCAACATCCATTAAACAGAGATTTTTTGGGTGTCTTACTCTAACCCAGGTATGAGTACGTAGAAAATATTCGCGTAGTAAATTACGCCAATTGTATGAAGACTTAATTTGAGAATTTGGGAAAATGAGATTGTAGGATTAACGGGAGAAAATCATTATGAGACAGACATTGTTGACAGCAGTAGCTTTATTCAGCACCCTCACTTTAGCTGCACCAATTTCTGCTCAAGCTAGCGCCAACCAAGCGCAAGTAAAACGCTTGTTAGATACTGGAGTATGTGCTGGATGTGATTTAACTGGTGTTAATCTTAGCGGTGCGCACTTAATTGGCGCAGATTTAAGAAACGCTAATTTAAAAGGTGCAAATTTAGCAGGTGCAAATTTAGAAGGTGCTGATTTAGCTGGCGCTAATTTGGAAGCTGCAAATTTGAAAGAAGTCTTTGCCAGTGGTACAACCTTCAATAATGCTAATCTTACTAATGCTAATTTAAGCGGAGCTAGTTTACACAATGCTCAAGTAGATGGCGCTGTGATGATTGGCGCTAATCTTAATGGTGCTGAGGGATTTGATATTAATCTGGGTATTGGCGGTGAAGAATAATAGTTAAGAGTTAGAAACTAGCATTAACTCTAATTTCTAACCCCCAACTCTTAAATCTTAATCACCAGTAATCGAGAGTTCATTTACCCAAATGCGAGGACAAACACCACCTGGTGTTAACTCAGGCTCTTTTTCTACACAAATAATCGATTTCAAAACTTCTAAGAAATCGCCGGCGACTGTTGCAGATTCAATACTGGTTTTCTCACCTTTATTAATTAACCAACCATCAAAAGGTAGAGAAAAAGAACCTTGTAAAGCCTTCACGCCCGCATGTAAAGCTTGTAAATCATCAATCAAAATTACATTTTCCGCAGTTTCTAAGCTTAATTCTTGCTCAGGTTCGGCGGCTCTAAATACATGAAAAAAGTTAGGGCTAACGCTAACTTTTGCACCAATACTTGCATTACCTGTTGGTTGAGCGTTCATTCTTTTCGCAGTTCCCGCACTGTGAAGAAAGCCCGCTAAAACGCCCTTTTCAATCAAAGAAACCTGACGAGTAGGTGTACCTTCACCATCAAAAGTTTCTGCACCAATATTAGCAGGGTGTAATGCATCATCAACTACAGAAATTAGCGGTGAAGCAATTTGCTTACCGATATCATCCGCAGTTGATAAACTTTGATTATCGAGAATATTTTGGGCATTATATAAATTAGAAAAAGCACCCAACAAACTCAAGAAAGCTTCCGGTGAGAACACAACTAAATATTTACCAGACTTGATTTTTTCATAATTCAAGTGACTGATAGTTTTATCAACAGTTTCTTGAATACAACCATTGATATCTAATTTTTCTACACCCCGGTTGACTCTAAAAGCGCCAGCACTGCGAGGTTTTCTTCCTTCCTCTTCGGTTTTACTGTAAAGATATACCGATGCAATAGAGTGTGATTCTGTTCTGACTGCGCCTGCACTATTGAGATAGAATCTGTCAATATCTCTTTGCGCTAAACCGTTATAAGGTACACCGTTAATTGCCGGATGAGCTGATAGTAATTCTTTTTCAGCCACCAATAATTTTTCGATAAGTGCCGAAACAGGTGCTTGAGGTACTTTGTCGTGAGGCGTATTTTCAATAGGAATAGTAGCCTCTGGACTAAAATCAGGAACATTTTCCTTCACACCAAAAAAACTAGCTTCGTATGCAGTTTTTAAAGCTAATTCTAATCCTTTGGGGTCTACATCCGTAGTGCTGGTGACACCCATTGTATTCTCTTCATTCCAGACACGAACTGTCACACCAGAACGATTAGAAGCTTTAACTTGTTTTGGTTCACCTTGGTCTACTTGGACGCTAGTTTCATCTACAGTAGAGCCATAGATATCGAATTTCTGAATACCAAGTTTCTCAGCATTTTCCTTGGCATAATTTGCAATGTCGTTGATAGTTGGCATAGTCAATTTTGGATTTTTGATTTTAGATTTTGGATTGAGAAAGTCTGTTTTGAATTCTAGATTTCGGATTTTAGATTTTGGATTTGTGCTTTTCTCGGAGGGTCTTTATCGATGCCACAGTCATGGCTAGAATTTCAGTAGTTTCTTGCATGAGATTGGTTAATTTATCTGCTGAAACTATTCCTGCTTCAACTAAAATTTCTAACCAATAAAGAGTTTCATCGGTTTCTTCTTCGACAATACTGAGTTTGGCAATCAAATCTGCTGTCGATTTAGCTCGACAAGCTGCTCGATAATTGGATCCTACAGAAGTAGCCGAACGCAACACTTGTTTACCAATTACATCAGCAGTTCTAGTTTGTGGTAATGCCTCAACTAGATAAATAACTCGCAATCCAAGCTGCTTTGTTCTAGCCTTAAACTGCTTTTCATTCATAATCTAAATCTAAAATCCAAAATCTAAAATCTAAAATTATTTAGCGTCCGCCTACAGTAATAGAATCAACCTTGATGTGAGGCTGTCCTACTGTAGTGTAAATACTGCCGCTAACAGAACCACAAAAACCAGGTGCAAGTTCTAAATCTTGGGAACACATAGAAATTTTATTCATAATTTCCTTAGCTTCACCAATTAGAATTGCGCCTTTTAAAGGCTTAGTAATCTTGCCATTTTCAATTAAATAAGCTTCATCAACGCCAAAGTTAAATTGACCTGTAGCACCAACGCTACCACCGCCCATTTTTTTGCAATAAATGCCTTTATCAATGGAGGCAAATAAATCATCAACACTGTACTCGCCAGGTGCAATATAAGTATTCCGCATCCGGCTAGCAGCAGCATAGGTATAATTTTGGCGGCGTCCGCTACCGGTTCTGGGGTGTCCAGTGCGTGAAGAACCTGTTCTATCTGCTAAGAAGTTTTTGAGAACACCTTTCTCAATTAATAATGTTCTTTGCGCCGGCATACCTTCATCATCCATATCTATGGTACCAAAGGCATTGTCGGCTCGTCCTTCATCCCAAGCTGTTAGGCTTTCGTGGGCAATTTTTTCGCCTTTTTTATCAGCAAAGGGTGTGGTATTTTTTTCTATTTGCGTAGTTTCTAATAAATGTCCGCAAGCTTCGTGGAAAATCACGCCACCAAAGTGATTCGCCATGATAATCGGGTAAGTGCCAGATTCTACATAATCTGCATAGAGCATTTTACCCGCAGATTCGGATATTTGCTCGGCAGCTTGTTGGTAATCCCAAGTTCTCAGGAAGTTAGCATCGCTGGTATTACCTGCACGTTCGCCAATGGAGGCGCGATTAGCACCATCTGCACAGAGTAGGTTAAAGCCTACAGATTGGGTGAGGCGGATGTCACGGGCAAAAGTTCCATCACTGGCGGCGACTAATACTTCTTGCCAATCGCGGAAATAGCTAGCACGACGGGATTGTACGTGGCTGGCTTTTTTGGTGAGTTGGGCAGTACCATCAAGTAGAACTTCTCCCATTTCGCGGATGGAACTACACAGTGGTAACCAGCCATCTTTACCACGTTTTGTGGCGTAGTCTCTAAGTAGTTCGAGGTTGATTTCGGGGATAAAAGCGGTGGGTGCGGGTAATTGCAATCCCAGGATAGAAAGACCTTTTTCTAAGGCGGCTTTCAAGCCAGAGAAGGAAAGGTTATTGGTGCTGACATAGCAATCAGCTTTACCGCGAAATACTCTCACCCCTGCACCTGTGGCCAGACTGGGTGAAATACTAGTGATGGCGTCATCTTCAGCTAGACAGCTGATATAGTTGCGACGTTCTAGGTAAAATTCGATAAAGTCGGCACCTGCGGCGCGTCCTAATCCTAACAGGGTAGCCAGAGGGGCTTCCCAAGTGTCATCGAATCGTTCCGATGTAGAAGAATATTGTAAGGTAGGGAGCTGGTTCGAGAGAAGTAGAGTACTTGTAAGCATGAATAGCCTCGTCTGCTGGCGTGTTCAGAGATTTGACCGAAAATTCCTAGTGTGATTAGTCTAACAAATCAGTAAAAGCCACAGTTGGTGGTAAATTGGTAGGGTTTTCCACCATTTAGCGTTTGGATTCAAGAGTTTACCAAGATTTATGACCAATTTTTTTAAAATCAGTAGGGGCGGGTTAAGCAAGATAGTCGTGAATGATTGGATCATATTTGTGAACCCGCCCCTACATCTGGTGAGAGATGCGGGTTGATTCCTGATTTTTCAGTTAAAATTGACGCGACCAGTTGCTAGGCCAGCGTTCGACTACGACTTTAGTTTGGGTAAAAAATTCGACGGCGTGATGGCTTTGACCGTGTAAATCGCCAAAAAAGCTTTCTTTCCAACCGCTAAAGGGAAAAAATGCCATTGGTGCAGCTACACCAATGTTGATGCCAATATTACCAGCTTCAGCTTCGTAGCGGAATTTACGCGCGGCTGCACCACTGCTGGTGAATAGACAAGCCATGTTACCATATTGACCGCTATTAACTAAGGCGATCGCATCTTCAATACTATCTAAATGAATTAAGCTCAGTACAGGGCCAAAAATCTCTGTACGGGCGATTTCACCTGCGGGATTGACATTTTCTAAAATTGTCGGGGAGATAAAATTACCTTGTTCGTAACCCGATATCTGAGGTTTGCGCCCATCAACTAACAAATTTGCCCCTTCTTCTACTCCTTGCTGAATTAATCCCTCAATTCTGGTTTTACTCCTCACATCAATTACTGGCCCCATTTCTACACCCTTGTCTAAACCGTTACCTACCACCCGATTTTTGGCAGTTGCGGCGATGGCTTCCGTAAACGAGTTACGTGCATCAGCGACAGTAATGGCTATCGATGCAGCTAAACAGCGTTGTCCCGCACAACCAAAGGCGCTATCGGCTGCAATGCGTGTAGTCATATCGATATCTGCATCTGGTAAAACAATCAGGGGGTTTTTCGCCCCACCTTGACATTGCACTCGTTTACCATTGGCGGCGGCGCGGCTATATATATATTTAGCCACTGGTGTGGAACCGACAAAACTAATGGCTTTGATTTGCGGATGATCTAAAATCGCATCGACAGCTTCCTTAGCGCCATTAACTAAATTAATTACCCCTTTAGGTAAACCTGTTTTATCTAGCAGGTGGAAGATTTTTTGCATTGTCAGGGGTACCTTTTCCGAAGGTTTGACAATGTAGGTATTGCCAGTTGCGATCGCATAAGGTAAAAACCAAAAGGGAATCATCCCCGGAAAATTAAACGGACAAATCACCGCCGCTACTCCTAAAGGTTGGCGAATCATCATCTCATCAATTCCTTTGGCGATATCTTCCAAATTCGTCCCTTGCATCATCATGGGAATTCCGCAAGCAACTTCCACATTTTCAATCGCCCGTCGCATTTCCCCCCCAGACTCAGCTAAAGTCTTACCGCACTCTCTAGTGATGGTTCTTGCCAAATCTGCAAAATCTTCTTCCAACAGATTTTTCAACTTAAATAAATACTGTACCCTTTCCGTCGGTGGAGTACGTCGCCATGTCGCAAAAGCCGCCACCGCCGCCGCAACTGCTTGATTTACTTCAGACGCAGGTGATAAAGGTACTTGTGCCAATATTTCTGCGGTTGCTGGGTTGATGACATCTAGATATTCTGTAGCGTTTGTCGATGTACACCACTGACCATTGATGTAGTTGGGTAAGATTGGCATTGTGCTCATGGGGCAAGTTGAGAGTATAGATGAGTAGATGCAGCAATATCGTTATCTTAGCCCTTTAGCTTTTCCTGAGGATTGATTGAGGCATGAAACAACACACCCCTCTATCTAATAGCAACCCTTCAGGTTTATCTATAGAGTACGTGAAAGCAACAGGGTTAAAGAACTTTCAAATAAAAAATTCCTGACTCCATAACTATCCGTTTATATTCTCAATGCTGGGCTGCTTCTTGATTCAAAGCTACTGTACCGCCACACTCAATTGATGTACTGTCAAGCATTTTGTCAAAATTACTGCTTCTTCAGAATTTCCTCAGAATTATCTTTTAGTCTTTGATGCTAGAGAGTGACGACCGCTGGTAATAATCTCTGAGCTTCTACTGTTGCAGGTAGATAGCTAATGTCTGTTTAGTTTAAGAAAAACTTAATAGTAAGTATTTCGACAAAAAGCATAGATAAGCAATCAATTTTTTTACAAGGTAGATAAATTTATGTCAGTTCAAATTGGAGTACAAAAAGTAGACAATAGCTTACCTTTACCCTATAAAAACGTGAGTTTGCTAAATCAAAAACAGTCTAATTTCACTAAGCAAACAATGAATTGTCCTTTATGCGGTTATAACCGTACACGTAAACATGGCAAGACAAGTAAAGGTAGTCAGCGCTTTTTTTGCCCAAGCTGTCGGCAAACTTTTAGCGAAACTTTAAATACTCTTTATTATCGTCGTCAAGTTAATAAAGAAGATATACAAATTGTGCTGCAATCTTATGCAGAAGGTATGAGTTTTAGAGGTATAAGCCGTATTAGTGGTTTAGCTTACAATACGGTAGTCAGAATTATTCAGGCTGCTAACCAAAAAACCAATGAATCTAGCGCAGAGGTTTAACCTGCTTTTCTCAAAAGCCGTAGGGGCGAGTTCAGCAAGGATGTTCCCATTGTTCAAGACTATCTCGTTTAACTCATCCCTACAACCTCTGGAAAACTAGAAACATTAAATTTGAACAATTTTGTGAATAATCCAGGTTTAAGAAGGTACTAGAAATTAGTAACCCACGGCGTCACTAAATTAGCCATTCTCAACTAATGGAAACTCTAGCGCTGTATACCTGTTTTAATTTTTAATTTTGCGAAAAATTGAGCTAATGCGTTGAATTAGTTTCTTGAATTGAGCAAACTTTTGCAGAAAAATTTTGAATTTCGTAAAGAATTCCGGAAAGCGGTACTAACGCTACTAATGGTTCAGCGCCAAAGTTTTGATTTCTTGGTCGTCAGCATTTTAGTTTGTCAAAATCCCAGACTGAAGTACTGACTACTAAATCATTCTCCCCACGAAATTAATGTGATGAGCCACTAGCACTAGTCGGAATTTACTAATTTAGCATTCAGATCGCCCGCAGTTTGGCTAATAATAAAGAAAGATTAAGTTGGATTGAGCAAACTCACAATGAGCCAGACTGCCCTGAATTTGATTGCAATATCTATTTTTTTAATGACTCTCTCGGTGTTGTTGGGGCCATTACTGAACATTTCGCCAACATTACCAGCAATTGCTACATTTACAATTTTGGGAATAGCAACCTTCGATAGTTTCAGCTTACAGGGAAAGGGTAGTTCGCTGCTGTTAGATTGGCTTGCTGGATTCTCTAGTTCCCATCGCGATCGCATTATCCACCATGAAGCGGGTCATTTTCTCGTCGCCCACCAATTAGGCATTCCCGTCACCGGCTACACTCTCAGCGCCTGGGAAGCATGGAAACAGGGACAAATAGGACAAGGTGGTGTCAGCTTTGATGATGGCGAATTAGCATCAGAATTAGAATTAGGTAAAATTAGCGCTCAAATCTTGGATCGCTACTGTACTGTATGGATGGCTGGAATTGCTGCCGAAAATTTGGTTTTTCAAAATGCTGAAGGTGGCGCTGACGATCGCCTCAAGCTCGCAGAGGTATTGACAAAATTGGGATTTTCTGGTATATTAATCCAACAAAAACAGCGTTTTCATGCACTACAAGCGAAAACTCTGTTGCAAGAAAATTGGTCAAGTTACCAAGCTTTAGTCACAGCTATGGAACAACGTGCCTCAGTAGCAGATTGCAAAAAGGCAATTAGTCAATAGTCAGTTGTGATTTATCTATTATTATCCTCGCCCAATGCCCCATGCCCTATTATGAAGAAGCAGCTTTGAGATAGGAGATATCAGATAAGTCATAAGAGGCAATGACTTTATTTCTGCCCGTAGATTTAGCTTCTAACAGACATTGATCGGCACGATGCAAGAGGCTGATACCTTGTTCGTCATCATCGTTTTGTAGGGAAGCTGTGCCTAAACTAATAGTGACGTTAATAGTTTGATGGTTGTTGATCGCAAATGGCTGTTCGCTGACTATGCGATTGAGACGCTTGGCGACAATCAATGCTTCCTCTCCAGTTGTATTGGCGAGAAGAATCACAAATTCTTCACCGCCATAACGGAAGGGTGTATCTTGAAAGCGTAAATTATGTTTTAAGCGAATACACAATAACTGTAAAAGGCGATCGCCTACTAAATGACCGTATGTATCATTAACTTTTTTAAAGTAATCTACATCTAAGATAATTAAACTAAAAGGTAACCCTTGCTCGCGAGCTTTGTTAATTTGTCTGGGTAAGTCCCATTCCAACGCACGACGATTATTGAGTTCAGTCAAGGAATCAGCTAAAGCGATCGCTGAAAGTAAATCATTTGTCCGCATTAAATCGCGGTACTTTTTCGCTTTCCGCAAACCAACTGTTAATTGCGCCAAAATCAACCGATGATTAGCAGTGACCTCTGCTAATGTATAGTCGGTTTTGCTCTCTGGAAGTTGCCAAATATAAGCATCAGCGCCTTGTTTTAATGCGGAAGAGGTCATCTCTAATTCCCACTCCCAGCCATATTTATCTCGATCGGTTATCTGCTGACAACGATCTTCCAAAAGAATGCAATATATCCAAGATAACTTTGATTGGTCTTTCAACCAACTGCAAAGTTCCATACTTCCATCTAGGCTAGCCTGGACAATCATAATGTCAGGCGGTGATGTTTGAATATGGGAAATTGCCCCATCGAGATCGCCAATTACCTCTACACTAAAAGCGGTTGCATAACGGATCTGATCTGGAAGCGTGGAGATAAATTTTTGACTCCCAAAGACCAGAATGGAAATATTCATTGCTTTGCTTTTTGCCCTATTTCAACTTGAAAGATATAAACTTGTAAAACTGCTGCGCTTACTTAATTAATACTGAATACGTCGGTAGTTTTGGTTAGGGAAGATTACCCTATGATTAATTGTTCTAAACCTAAATTTATAATTTATTTGCAATTTTAATCTCCTTTTAAGGATTTCCCTCAATTTATGGGGCATCGCCCATGAAGTTCTGAACCTACTTTCTGCTTTTCTATATTTTTTTTAAAACAGTAAAAATACTGAATCTTCTTCTTGTATATAAAATATTTTATGTATTTTCCTCGTATATGACATCGGGAATAATTATGACAACTATTAGTTTCTAATAACAAGCATATATTAAATAAAAAATTTTACTTAACCTGAATATTTAAAATTTTCTAAATTTTATTTTTCCCCGTAAAAACCGATATCTTTACTGAATTTCAATAATTCTGCCTCCCTTAAAATACGTAATTTAAATAGTGAAAAGCCCCAAGTTTTTGTCGCCTGTACAACTCGCTTTATCCTTACACAGCAAGTATTCAGCGATAATTAGCAATATAGCAAACATCAGTCTTGTTAATATATATAATTTGTTAGTTATTCATCAATTTTTTAAAAAGACTTCAGTGATTATACATAAATCCTGGCTACAGTCTCTTGGCTAAAATCACGATTATATTATCTAAATACGTGATTGTCCGCCTTTGATTAAGGCGGACAGTGACAACAAGGATTTATGTAAATCTAACTAGTTCTAAATCTGTCTCGAAAATAATGTTGACTGTTGAGTCTTGAGTGTTAACAGGTAAGAAAGGTTTTCATGCTTTGATTGTGAGAGCGATCGCACAACTGTCTAGGATGCAAAGCAAGTGTTGTAATTATCAATAACCTGAAATTTTGTAACCAGCAGCAACAATTATTTGTTTAATGGACTCCTCGGAGGCTGCGGATTCTACGCTGACAGTTTTAGCTTTGACATCCACATTTACTTTTGCATCTGGTTCCATGACATGGATAGAATCGGTAATTTTGGCTGCACAGTCGTCACAAGCTATGTCTGGTACATTCAGTTTTAATGCCATTGCTGACCTCGGAAAAAAAATTTAATTTATTCTTAACGATCAATCCTAACGTTAACAGTGGGCTTGCTCATCGTCCCCAAGTTAGGTAAGAGTATAGGTCTAGGGGCTAGGGATTAGGGGCTAGGGAAGAGGGATTATTATTCCTTCGTGATGGCGTTTTCTGGTGAATAGATGTCTTGACAGTAAATTCACCAATAAAATAGGAATTGGTTTCTATGCTGGCTGTAATCAAGGCTGAACTCGGAAGCAAAAACTGATAGCACAAATTCCCCGTTTTGTAGGCGTGGGGATTGTGAATACGGCATACTTTGTCTGTAAAGAAGAAACGATCCTTTGTCGGCCTTCCCAATTTTATTGAGATTAATTTTGTAAAACCCATGTCTTCTAATCCCCAGTACCAGGCTGCGCCCCGCTTCGCTAACAGCGGTAACGAAATTCGCACCTTATTCCTGAACTTCTTTGCTGAACGAGGACATCAGATGCTCCCAAGTGCTTCTCTTGTACCTGAAGACCCGACGGTGCTGCTGACGATCGCGGGGATGCTACCATTTAAACCGATATTCTTAGGACAACGCACGCCGGAATTTAATCGCGCTACCACATCGCAAAAGTGTATCCGCACCAATGATATTGAAAATGTTGGACGCACCAAACGCCACCATACGTTTTTTGAGATGTTGGGTAATTTCAGCTTTGGTGATTATTTTAAAGAACAAGCGATCGCTTGGGGTTGGGAAATCTCTACGCAAGTTTTTGGTTTTTCCCCCAACAACCTTGTCGTCAGCGTGTTTGAGGAAGACGACGAAGCTTTTGCCATTTGGCGCGATCAAATCGGCGTTCCCGAAGCCCGAATCAAGCGCATGGGTGCAGATGATAACTTTTGGGCATCCGGCCCTACTGGCCCTTGCGGCCCTTGTTCTGAGATATACTACGATTTCCATCCAGAACGGGGTGATGAAAACATTGATTTAGAAGACGATTCCCGGTTTATCGAGTTCTACAACCTGGTATTCATGCAATACAACCAGGATGCAGAAGGGAATTTAACACCCCTGCAAAAAAAGAATATCGATACTGGCATGGGTTTGGAAAGAATGGCACAAATCCTGCAAAAAGTACCGAATAATTACGAAACTGATTTAATATTCCCAATTATCGAAACAGCAGCTAAAATTGCAGGGATTGATTACCATAAGAGCGATGAGAACACCAAAGTCTCCCTGAAAGTCATCGGGGATCATGTGCGTGCTGTTGTCCACATGATCGCTGATGAAATTTGCGCTTCTAATGTGGGACGGGGTTATATATTGCGGCGCTTAATTCGGCGGGTGGTGCGTCACGGGCGATTGATTGGGATTGGTGGTGAATTTATTACCCAAGTTGCAGAAACTGCGATCGCTCTAGCAGAATCAGCTTACCCTAATGTTAGACAACGGGAAGCGGCAATTAAAGCAGAATTGCAACGAGAAGAAAGCAATTTCTTAAGAACTCTCGACAGAGGCGAAAAACTGCTGGAGGAAATTATTCAACAGGTAAAACAGCAAGGGCAAACAGTAATTAGTGGTGAAAGTGCTTTTACCCTGTATGATACCTACGGTTTCCCCCTAGAACTCACCCAAGAAGTCGCTGAGGAAAACAACCTCACCGTTGATGAAGCAGGGTTTGATGTGGAAATGCAAAAGCAGGTGGAACGTGCCAAAGCAGCCCATGAAACCATCGATTTAACCGTCCAGGGTTCTTTGGATAAACTTGCAGAACACATCCATGCTACGGAATTTTTAGGCTATACCCAGCCAGCAGCCACGGCGAAAGTGGAAGTATTACTAGTGGGTGGTGTGGCGCAAGAAGCAGCAGAAGCAGGCACAGATGTGCAAATTGTCCTGAATCAGACCCCATTTTATGCTGAATCTGGGGGACAAATAGGCGATCGCGGTTATATCACTGGCGATGGCGTGGTGATTCGCATTGATGATGTGAAAAAAGAATCTGATTTCTTTGTGCATTTTGGACGCATCGAACGCGGTACAATCCGAGTAGGAGATACTGTGACTGCACAAATCGACCGCGCTTGTCGTCGTCGTTTGCAAGCTAACCATACAGCAACTCACCTGTTACAAGCAGCATTAAAGAAAATTGTCGATGAAGGTATATCTCAAGCAGGTTCCTTAGTTTCCTTTGATAGATTGCGCTTTGACTTCAACTGTCCCCGTGCGTTGACAGCAGAAGAAGTCCAGCAAGTTGAGGAACAGGTAAATACTTGGATTGCGGAAGCCCACAGTGCAAAGATAGAAATATTACCTTTAGCAGAAGCCAAAGCCAGAGGTGCTGTTGCCATGTTTGGTGAGAAATATGGCGAAGAAGTGCGAGTAATTGACTTTCCTAGCGTATCAATGGAACTGTGCGGTGGAACTCATGTAAATAATACTGCGGAGATTGGCGTTTTCAAGGTAATTTCTGAGGCTGGTGTAGCTTCAGGAGTACGGCGGATTGAAGCTGTTTCCGGCCCGGCGGTGTTGGATTACCTGAATTTGCGGGATAAAGTGGTTAAAGATTTAAGCGATCGCTTTAAAGTTAAACCCGAAGAACTACCAGAGAGAATCACAACTCTGCAAAACGAACTGCGAACCAGCCAAAAACAACTGGATGTATTGAAAGGACAATTAGCGATCGCAAAATCTGACAGCTTACTGCAAACAGCCGAATCTGTAGGCGATTATAAAATCATCGTTGCCCAATTAGATGATGTCGATGCCGAATCCTTGAAAACCGCAGCCGAACGGTTATTACAAAAACTAGGTAACGGTGCGGTAGTGCTGGGTTCAGTTCCCGAAGCTGGGAAGGTGAGTATAGTAGCAGCCTTTAGCGCAGAGGTGAACAAGAAAGGTTTGCAAGCAGGTAAATTTGTCGGTGCTGTCGCCAAAATTTGCGGCGGTGGCGGTGGTGGAAGACCAAATTTAGCCCAAGCCGGTGGTAGAGATGCGAGTAAGTTACCAGAGGCTTTAACACAAGCGCTGAGTGATTTAAAATCTGCGTTGAGTTAATTGTATTTTCTTGTGGGGCAGGCAAGATGCCTGCCCTACTATAAATCACTTAAGCGTAGATACTTTTTTGGTATGCTCTTGTTTTAATATCCTTTCAAGTTTATTAAAACAACATCTACATCTAACCCGATAGTTTATGAGTATTAACGCTTTTGTTGATAATGGGTATGCCCCAGGTAGAGAGTTTTGTGAAAAATTTCTCTCTAGTAGTGAGTTTACTGTTGAAACTCTCAGACTTATTTCATCTGGTTCAGGTCGGGTTCAAAAAGCTGAATTAGCACTGCACATAACTGATAACTTTGAAAAAGGTAAGCTGACTTCTGATGAAATATTAATTGCTTATGTGAAACAACCAAGAACATGGTTGAGTCTCAAATTAGGTACTTGCACTCACACACCAAAACTGTATTCTTCCGAATTATTATTAAAAGAATTTGGTCAAGACGCTTGGTATGGGCCAATTCAGGAACCGAATCAACCTAATAAAAAATGGTATATCAGAACTTATAGAATAGTTGATCGTGTTCGTCGGGGAACTGGGATTGCTGGTCAGCTAGATGAACGTTATATTCGCTGGTCTGTAATTGCTGAAGTAGGAAAAGATTATACAGCTTTCTACTGGAATGGATTTACTTATAGTTTAACAGTTGATGAAAGTATAGAACAACGCACTCAATTCCCGTTTTGGAATCATATTCCTGGATTTTTTGATGAATTAGCTAATCATTGCCAAGCTAAGTGGACATATCCTAATCTCCATCACATTATTCTGCATGATATGTGGGATAAATATCTCCATAAATCAATCAATGGTGTTCGTTATATATGGAAACATTTAAGGATTAGAGCAGAAGCTTCAGGGCTTTTTATAAATGCTCATAGTTCTGGAGTTCAAGAAATTGATGTTCGAGGATTACAAGCTCTGTCGCAAAAATTAGCTTATTCTGTGTTAAATGTACTTGGTTTGTCTGGCGATCCAAAAAAGATCAGCAATGCTGAAGATGCAATTTTATTTACCCTGATTAAAGGTTGGGGTACTAAATCTTATGAATTTGAACTAAACAGAGAATTAACTGAGGCTGAAATAGAAACAGACAAGTTAAAAAATATTAAATTACAATGTCTCATCAAAGCACACTGCTATTTTGGACTCAAAGCTAACTCTACAACTCAAGATGCTCTTCAGCACGTTAAGTGTTATGGTGGTAGTACGGGTGTTCTTAATTTTCTGCTAAAAGAACTTAGACTTCAAGGCTAAGGTCATGGCTAGCTTCATCCAAAAGGGTCATTTGGAATTCTTATCTGAGAATCAGAAGGCTAAACTGAGCAAGCATTTTATGACGGCATCGATTACATTAATGCCGCACGAACTTGCTGTACTGTTGGGTATAGAATACCCTCATGCTCTGGCAGTTCTAGCAGAGCTTGAAGCAGAAGGAGTATGTGAAATGAAGCTTCTCATATACCATAATTGTGAGCCAGAAGTCCCTGCGGGTGCAATTCCTTTTGGGATAGGGTTTCCTGATTTACCTTGGATTTGTCCGCATTGTGAACAAAGTGTAGAAAACGAGGATGAACTATCGTTTGACTTCATTGCTTATTTCAACCAAGCAATTGAATTTGTTTGATTAATTTATGCGTAAAGCTGTTCTTGTTAAAGAAGTTAATAAGACAATAGACATTCTTGGTTGGGAAAACTCTGCATCAAATAAGTTAACTTCTTACCTTCCTATTTCAATGAGAAATAAACCAAGGCGACCATTTGGTTTATGTGCAGGAGAATTTTCTGTACCTGATGATTTTGATGCACCTTTACCTGAAGATATTTTGAGTGCATTTGAGGGCGGATGAAAATTCTTCTAGACACTCATATTTTTTTATGGTTTATTAGTGGCGATCCTCAGCTATCAACAGATGTGAGAGAGGCAATTTGCGATCTAGATAACAAGGTATATCTTAGTGTTGTTTCAATATGGGAGTGCATTGTCAAATATCAGTTGGGAAAACTACCATTACCAGAATCTCCAGAAATCTATCTTCCCAAACAACGCGATCGCCATCAAATTGCAAATCTCGATTTAGATGAAGGTAGTGTTACTCAACTTGTTAGTCTACCCCCATTACATAAAGATCCTTTTGATAGAATGCTTATCTGTCAAGCCTTAAAACATAACTTAACAATTGCCACAGTGGATAGCGAAATTATTAAATATCCGATCGCTCTTATTTAACAACATCATTCCCCGCACTGCAAATAGCTGAGTTTTGCATAAGCTCTCAAACATGAGATATATATCTCAGTAAATCTTCGCAGACAATCTGCATTGTAGCTATGCGTCGTCGTTATCGCCCAATCGCTTCTAGTCTCCAAAGTCTAAGTGTTGCGTCTTTGGCGCTGTACCTGACATTTCCCTTGGGAACATTCATTGCGCCATTGAGAATATCGCCGGTATTGGCGCAAAATTCCAGCGATCGCCAAATCGAAGCTGATAAACTACTCAAACAAGGTGAAGATTTAGTCAATCGCAATCAATCTCAAGCAGCTTTACCAGTGTTTGAGCAAGCTTTGACAATTTATCGTCAACTCAAAAACCGACAGGGAGAAGGAAGAACTCTCAAGGGGATAGGGAATGTTTACTATGATTTGGGCGACTACAAACAAGCAATTACCTATCAACAACAAGCTTTAGATATCGCCCAAGCTATCAGCGATCGCGATTTAGCAGCTAGAGCATTGAATAATCTCGGTAGCAATTATAGAGCTTTGGGGGATTTGCCGCAAGCGATCGCCTATTATCAACAAGCATTAGCGATCGCGCGTCAAATTCAGGATCTCGAACGAGAAACCAATACATTGGAAAATCTCGGTTATGTCTACGCTACTGTCGATCTGACTCAGGCTATTGATTTTTTAGCACAAGCTTTGGTAGTTTTACGCAAACAATCTGCTGATTCTCCACAGAAGCAGCTAAATCTGCGCAAGCAGGAAACGGATATTCTCATCGCTTTGGCTAGGAATTATTATCTGTTTGGGGTTGACAAAGGTATAGGTGAAGGAAAATCACCTGATGAAGCTTTCAATAAAGCAATTGAGATTTATCAACAAGCGGTGAGTCTAGGGAAACAAACAGGCGATCGCTCTCAACTTGCAAACGCACTCTTGGGGCTTGGTAATATGTACAATGCCAAGAGTAAGTATAACGAAGCAGTCGCCACACTCCAGCAAGCTTTGCAGATTTTCCAAACAGATAAAAAATCACCAATTAAGCTGCGCGATACTTTATCTAAATTAGGTGAAGTTTATCAAAGTTTGCGTCAACCAGAACAAGCATTAACATATTATCAACAAGCATTGGAAATTGCCAAACAAATTACAGCTAATTCTCCTTTTGCGAATCTAGAAAAAGACAAAGAACAAGGATTACTTTTAGCAAGTATTGCTAATATTTATGCAGATACAGGTAAGTATGAGAAAGCGATTCAAAATTATCAAGATGCTTTAGTAATTTTACAATCTACCCTCAAGCAAACTGAACAAATCACCGAGCCTGGGAAAAAGTTTTTGCTGGATTTAAGCAAGCAACAACTCCAGCAAGCAATTAAATTTAGCTATGTACGCATGTGTGCTGCTTATAAAGCTTTAGGTCAATCAGCAGAAGCAAAACAAGCTTGCGCAGGAACTTCTCCTAATATTAAAAGTCTCACTGCTGCAAATAAAACTTCACCAGAATTAGAAGCAGCCTTGAAGAAATTAAATGAAGCGCAAGCATTAGGAAAACCGGAAATGGTAGCCTATGCTCTGGCTGAAATTGCTGATGCTTACGCCAATTTAAAAGAAAGCGATCGCGCTTGGGAATACTATCAAAAAGCTATTGCATTAGCTCAAGAATATCCACAGTTTCAGCAATACATCTATTTTAAAGTAGGAGGTTTTTACGAAAATCAGAAAAAATACGATTTAGCGATAAAATTTTACAAAAAAGCGGCCTTATCTGCGAGAAAAGCGCAGCAGAAATTTGATGAAGCTATTATGTTAAATCAAGTTGCAAATACTAGCTACACAGCAGGTAAGCTAGCAGAAGCAACAGAGGCTTTATATGAGGCGATTAAACTTTATGAAAGTCTGCGTATAGACCTCACAGATAAAAGTCAAATCTCCATTTTTGAAACCCAAGCTCAAACCTATAGTTTATTACAGAAAATTCTGATTACACAAAACAAAGTTAACGAAGCTTTAGAAGTTGCTGAACGCAGTCGCGCTAGAGCATTTGTGAATTTATTAACTTCACGAATTTCCGAAAAACAAAATCGTCAATTAACTGCGGATTTACCGACAATTGAGAAAATCAAAAAAATTGCTCAAGCCCAAAATGCGACAATTGTCTCATATTCTTTGGTTAATTCTCCCCAAAATAACGATAAAAAAAAACCGGAGACATCAGAAATATATATTTGGGTAATTAAACCTCACGGTGAAATCACTTTTAAATCAGTTAATTTGCAATCTCTCAATCAACCTCTGACAGATATTATCAATCAAAGCCGTGTCTCCCTCGGTGCAGGTGGTAGAGGAATTAAAATTGAACCTAATGATGAATCTTTGCAAAAACAATACTTACAAGAATTATATCAAATACTCATTGCCCCAATTGCTTCATTGTTGCCCAATAACCCCAATGATCGCGTAATTTTCATTCCGCATCAATCGCTTTTTTTAGTTCCCTTTCCCGCATTGCAAGCCAAAAACGATAAATATTTAATTGAAAAACATACTATTTTAACTGCACCAGCAATTCAAGTTTTAGAATTGACTCGTCAACAAAGACAAAAAGTCAAAGGTAAAGATGTATTAGTCATTGGTAATCCTACCATGCCAATAGTAGGAACTCCACCGATGCAATTACAACCATTATCGGGTGCAGAAGTAGAAGCTATAACAATTGCTAATTTACTCAAAACTCAAGCTATTACTGGCGAACAAGCCACAAAAACCGCTTTCAAACAAAAGTTATCTTCTGCAAGAATTATTCATTTAGCAACGCATGGATTACTCGACGATCCTAGCAAGGGAATTAAAACTGCGATCGCACTTGCTCCAACTGCTAACGATGACGGTTTACTCACCCCTGCGGAAATTGTCAATTTACCCATCAATGCAGAACTGGTAGTTTTGAGTGCTTGTGACACTGGTAGAGGCGCAATTACAGGTGATGGCGTTATTGGTTTATCCCGTTCATTAATTACCGCTGGTGCTACCAGTGTAATTGTCTCTTTATGGTCGGTTCCCGATTCACCCACCTCAGAATTAATGACTGAATTTTATCAAAAATGGCAGCAAAATCCCGATAAAGCCGTTGCATTGCGCAACGCTATGCTGAATACTCTGAAAAAATACCCCAACCCCGTTAATTGGGCTGGATTCACCTTGATTGGCGAAGCAAATTAAGGGCAACACTTCGACTACATCAGTATACAGGCAAGGGAAATAAACAATTCAAAATCAAGGAATTTTCCATGCCCAATACCTATTTACCAAACCAAAGATAGAGATAATTAGGGCAAATTTTAGCCATAATTAGGATATGATTGTGCCCTACCCCTTATCAATATTATCACTGAGATTTTTAGCTCAAAAAATTCAGAAATAGCTGATAATTGACCAAAATTAGAGTTAAATCCAGTGTGATTAATAAACCACTATACAATTAGCAAATTGATGCTAATGACCAACCTTTACCTGCATTAACAGCTTGATAATTGCTTTATGACTTAGCAGTTACATCTTTGATTAAAAAGGTGACACTGACAAAGCCAGTAAAGTCAAAATTAGGGTTTTAATTTTATTTATAAAAGCACAATACTTGATTTTGTCTCTGACCACAAGACTACTACCAAAGTGGTAAATATTTTAACTGTGTAAAGTTTACTGGTAAATTTAATTATTAGCTTGACACAGACACTGACAGTAGTAAAATCTACTCTAAATAAACCAAGAATCAGGGCGGTGAGTTATTACTGGTGTGGAATGCCACAAATTCCACATACTGAGTTTTTGCATCTATTCGGATCACACCTTTCCAGGATAGTATTATGACTTAGCGATGCCTGATTGGATATCCATATTGAATTTTTGAAGTTTATGGACCAGAGTCCACAAGACGGTAGTATTAACCTCCTCTGAGCTGGCGAGAAAGTCTCCCAGCGCGGGGGAGACCATTAGGAGGGAGGTATTATGCTCATGCAAGATGTGCGCAATTCTATTGTTGGGGTTGCTGACTTAAACCAACTCAAATGGGATTTGAATCATTTACAACCTGTTGATGTTGGTGAATACATTACACAATTGCCTACAAATCAGCGGGCGATCGCCTTTCGCTTGCTCAATAAAGCTCAAGCAATTGATGTGTTTGAATATCTACCAACAGAGGTACAAGAAGAACTGATCAATTCTCTGCATGATGTACAAGTAGTACAAATTGTTGAGGCCATGAGTCCTGATGAAAGGGCAGAATTATTTGATGAATTACCAGCCGGAGTAATTAAACGATTATTACAAGAATTAAGTCCCGAACAAAGACAAGCAACCGCAACAATTCTCGGCTATCCAGAAGGGACAGCTGGGCGTGTAATGACCACAGAATATGTCCGGTTGCGAGAAGGATTAACTGTCGGTGAAGCGCTAAGTAAAATTCGCCGTCAGGATGAAGATAAAGAAACGATTTACTATGCTTATGTCACAGATGACAACCGCACTTTGGTAAGGGTAGTTTCACTGCGTCAATTATTATTTACCTTTCCTGATGTATTAATTAGAGATATAGCTAGCGATCGCGTAATTAAAGTCAGAACCGAAACCCCCCAAGAAGAAGTGGCGCAAATCATGAAGCGCTACGACTTAATCGCTATCCCCGTTGTGGACAGAGAAGACCGATTAGTGGGGATTATCACCATTGATGACGTAGTCGATATTTTAGAAGAAGAAGCTACAGAAGATATTCAAAAACTAGCGGGTGTCAGTGGTGATGAAGCGGCTTTATCTTCACCTTTACTGACAATTCGCAATCGCCTACCTTGGCTTTTAGGGATTATGGCTCTGTATATTGGTGCAGCTAGTGCGATCGCACCTTTTCAATCTGTAATTGCAGCAGTCCCAGTTCTCGCCGTCATTATGCCCATTTTTTCCAATACTGGTGGGACTGTTGGGATTCAAGCATTGACAGTAACAATCCGAGGTTTAGGTGTCGGTGAAGTTACAGCCAAAGACACCCTGAAAATTCTTCGTAAAGAACTGCTTGCGGGTGTAGGTACAGCTATAGCTTTAGCCCTAACCATGATTATGCTTTCCTTAATTTGGGCACAACCTCAAGAACGATGGGTAGCCTTAATTGCTGGATTAGTAATGGCAACAAACACAATTGTGGCAGTCACTCTAGGCACTTTACTACCAATGGGTTTGAAACAATTGAAGCTAGATCCTGCCTTAGTCAGCGGGCCATTAGTCACAACAATGCTAGATACAATAGGCTTTCTAACTTTCCTCTCACTGATTTCTGTGGCTTTAAATGTCTTGCATTTACCAACTTAGTATGGGTTAGGGACTAGGGGCTAGGAAGGAGGACAAGGGAGACAAGGGAGACAAGGGGGACAAGGAGGACAAGAAATTTTAGATTTTAGATTTGCGATTTTGGATTTTAATCTAAAATCTAAAATCCAAAATCCAAAATTGTTTCCAATGCCCCATTCCAATCATTTCCGAAATTCTTAGATGTGTAAGTGTAGTCACTAATATCAGGTTTCTAAGATGAGCAGTTATGAATCGCTTTGTATCTTTGATTATCGCAGGTTCAATCGCATCTATAGCCACTTTGGCGATCGCTCAAACTACTGATGCTACCACATGCACCCTCTACCGAAATTGTTACTATCATACATCTGAGACCTATCAGCCTCAGATTAAGAATGATGTAAACAAGAATCTCTACAAAACAGGTATTTTGGGCATGTTCGTTGTTTTAGTAACGACGAAAATAGCAAAAACTGCCTTAGAGTCCTGGCTAACTAAAGCATAATCAATCAGAAAATTCCCGATTTCTTTAAAGAAACCGGGAATTATTATTGTTCAGAATATCTCAGAATTATCAACTACCTGAAATTAAACTGTTACTTTTGCAGTTGCCTGCTCTTTGGGGGAATTTTTGCTGTTTTTCTTTGTCAACAGTCCACCCATACCAACAGCCATCAGTCCTAGGATTGTGCCGGGTTCTGGTACATATTTGGGGGTTTTTGTACTTGCTCCCAATCTGTAGTAAACGCTAATATGAGAAACATCCTTTATTTCTGTCTTTATTACCTCTTTCCCCTTTTTATCAATAGTAGTTACAGTTTTTTCAAATGGGGAATTCCAGGTTCCAAAAGTTTTTCCATCTTGAACCATGTAACCGACAAGGTTAGTCCCTTGACCAGATTTGAAGATGAGCATCACATCTTCCCATGAATTTTTAACTACGCTAGATATATTCCAACTTCCAGATTGACCTGATTTTGTACCTGTATAACCAGAATTTTCACCGATTTTGCCACCGAATACCCAGTCGTTAAGCCCAAAGAATTTTTCACTATTAACTGTCAAAGAACTACCATTGAGAAAATCTTGATTGGCAGTGTTGCTAACTTGGCATCCAGAAGTATTTGAGACGTTATCACTAATAACACTAGAACAAGCAAAAGTAGCTGCCTTTGCTGGTGCTGAAGCTGCCAACATCCCCACCGCTAGAATAGATGAACTTACTACCGTCGCCAATATTTTTTTCATAAAAAAATATCTTTTCTCTCAAGACATACTAGAAAATACTTAGTTTTACCCAAAAAAATTCTGGATTCTTTTGTTCAAAAACTCTCTTCTGTCAAAATATTAATTAAATACAACATAGTCAATAAAAAAGCTAATATTTTTACCTTGTCTTTATAAAAGTTTTATTTACATAAAATTTTTAAAATATAAATATGAAAATCAGTATTCTTACTTGGAAATAACTATTTTTTCATTGACATAAAAAATGATTATAGAGGCAAAAATTGTAGTGTTTATACGCAATATTTTTATAATAAAAACGATTATTAACCATATTGCATATCTGATATTACAGATATGTCTAAAAATCAAACTAATATAGTGGACAATACCGTTCATATATGCATCTTCATATTGAATCGGTATAAATGCGATCGCTTAAGCACCAACAGTACAAACAAGCGATCGCTTTTAGTTTAATTAAAGCTAATTAAAGCGCTTCTGGTGGAGAAATATTCGGCCCAACAATCACGCTGGTATTTGTAGATTTGAGTCCTGGTTTAGCTGTGTTTCCCTTGTTCTGGGTTGACTGAGGTAAAGATGAAGCTGGTTTGCTATCTACATCAACATGCAGCGTTTTCTGTGAGTTTACTGGTTGATATACTAAAGACAATCCTCCGACTGCTCCAGCGACAAAAGCGGTGTAACCTACATATAAATGCATTGGGCGGATTTCCATTCCCAAACCACCACTCGCCTTTTGCGCCTGACACCAAGAAGGTAAAGCTGCTTGTGATTTTGCTATTTCTGGTTTGGGTAAAGAAGCTGCTAAATCTGTACCATTTAGCCCTAAAACATTGCCAATTACGCGAATAAAGCCACGAACAAACACATCTGCTGGTAATAGATCTATATTCCCCCTTTCCAACGCATCCATATGATGGATTGGTACATGGGTATGTTCTTTTAGTTCAATTAAAGACCATCCTTTAGATTCTCGTGCTTGCTGAAATTGTTGACCTATTTGACGCAACTTAATTGCATATTCTTCCGCTAGAGTTGGCTGATTTTCTTGAATCTGGGATACTTTTTGATTTTGATTCAACCACCGCTTCCAGGGGGTTGCTGTAAATTTAGATTCTGGTTTTGTGGCTAAATCTACAGATGTATCTGCTGCTGATGATAAATTGCCCGCACTTGGATGATTTACAGATTCTTGGGCGTGGGGTTTTATACTTGTTAAAGCTGGTGATGAATTACTAGATTCTTCTATTTTGTTACCAAAAGAAATACTAGTAACATCTGTCTGCGGATTGATATTTGTAACTTGTTGATGATGTGTTGCAAATTGCTGAAATGCTAAACCAATAGCTTCTCTACTGACAGCTTTAAATAAAATTTTTGCTTGTTCTGCGGATGACCCTAGCATCTGCTGTAAGCTGACTATAGCATTTTGATAAACCTTACTGCGATGCAATTTTGCTTCAATTTGTCCTAAGAGCGATCGCAATTCATCTTGAGAAATTTCAATAGGAGTATTTCCAGGAATTGTGACTAAATATACAGGTGCCATAGCCATAATTTAAATCTTTTCCAGTACTGGAGTAAATAGTAGTTCTACCTGTATAATTTCTTCTTTTATTTGCTAACTGTTCCGGATTATTTTTATTGCGCTTCTCTACGAGACGCTACGCGAACGCATGTCAAAAGTCAGTTGTCAGTTGTCAGTTGTTGAAAGGATTTGATCTAATACCCCAACCCCTTGTGGATGGAGTTTTTTATTAGTCAGCCATTCACGAAAAAATCTCACAACCAAACATGAAAATCTGTCTTTCCTATACCCAATGCCCCATGCCTCATGCCCATTTTCAAGTTATTTATAGTGTGTATAAACTTGTTGCACAAAATCATTCACCCATTGCAGATATTGCACGCCAGCTAAATCTGCAACGTTGTTATGTCCTCCACCTGGAAGCAAAATCAAGTTTTTGGGTTCAGGTGCGATCGCATATAATTCTTGGCTCATAAAAGACGGCACGGTTGAATCGGCAGTACCATGTATAAATAAAACTGGCACTCTTAAATTTGGTACTTTTTTAACCGATTCAAATCGCTGGGTCAGAATTAAATCGACGGGGAAAATTCCGAACAAGTTCCTATGGGTGATTACCTCACGAATAGAAGTAAAAGAACTTTCCACAATCAGTCCAGCTGCATCAGGCTGTTTGACAGCCAAGTCAATAGCTATTGCACCCCCCAAGGAATGACCATAGATAAAAATGTCTTTTGGTGAAATCTTGAGATGCTGTACCAGATAATTCCAAGCTGTAGCGGCATCCTGATATACTTTATTTTCATTAGGGAAAGCACCGCCACTGCGACCATAACCCCGGTAATCAATTAACAACACAGAAAACCCTAGTTGATACAATCGATAGGCATGGTTAAGGTTTGCACCAATATTGATACCGTTACCGTGTAAATACAACAAAACGTTGGTATGGGGATGCTTACCTGCAATCCACCAACCGTGGATATGTTCTACTTTACCTGAGCGCGCTGGTACAGGTAACCAAACTTCTTCATAAGCAACATTAAACAATTCTGGCGTATTTTCCAGGATACTAGAAGGAAAGAAGATAAATCTAGTTTGCTGAAGAAATAAAAATATACATAGGCCAAAATAAGCGATCGCCGCAATCATCCCGAAACAAAGTACCACCTTGAACAAAAAATTTAATGGTAGGTGCAGCTTGTCTATTATCATTTACCCAATTCGGTAAAATTACTTGTATTTGTAAACATGAAAAAAATTTCCTAACTGGTAACTTAGTAATTGCCCAGTTAGGATCAACCCAAACAGAAAAACTTTAATGAGCTTGAATTATTAGTACTATTATATACAATAATTTACAACACTTTACTATTTAAGTAAACAGTGTTGACAGCAGTACTCCAGGTTAGGGGAAGCAGGGAGCATAGGGGGACAAGGGAAGAGAAAAATGACTATTACCCCATACCCAATGCCCAATGCCCAATGCCCAATGCCCAATGCCCCATGCCCAATACCCATCATTAAACTATCTCTGGTTGACGATTGTGCCAAGTAGTTGATTGCTCATAAGCGTGAGCTACTTGGAAGAGTTGGTCTTCCCGCAGTACTTTACCAATTAGCTGTAAGCCAATAGGTAAGCCTTGTTCATCAAATCCGCAAGGTACGCTTAAGCCTGGTAAACCTGCAAGGTTGACAGGAATCGTCATCAAGTCAGTTAAGTACATGCTCAAGGGGTCGGTTGTTTTTTCCCCGGCTTTAAATGCTGTCGTGGGTGCAGTCGGACAAACCAACACATCAACTTGTTCAAAAGCTTTTTCAAAGTCTTGCTTAATTAAAGTCCGGACTTTTTGCGCCTTGAGATAGTAAGCATCATAATAACCAGCAGACAGGGCATAAGTACCAATCATAATCCGCCGCTTAACTTCAGAACCAAAACCTGTGGCGCGAGTACGAGTGTACATTGACAGCAAATTATCAGCGTCAGGAACCCTTAAGCCATACTTCACACCATCATAACGAGCGAGGTTAGCTGATGCTTCTGATGGGGCGATGATGTAATAGCTAGGTAATCCGTAGCGGAAGTTAGCGCAGGAAACTACATGAATTTCTGCACCCAAATGTTGTAATTGTTCGATGGCTTTAGTAACTGCTTTTTCTACCACCGAGTCCAAGCCTTCACCAAAGGTTTCTTTGATGATACCGATGCGGATTTTCTTTCTGGCTTTCAGGTCTGGTTTTAAGCTAGCAGCATAATCGGGAATTTCCACTTTTAAGCTAGTGGAGTCTTTAGGATCGTAACCCGCGATCGCACTTAATAATATAGCCGCATCTTCTACTGTCCGCCCAAACGGCCCGATTTGATCCAAAGAAGAAGCGTAAGCCACCAAACCATAACGCGAAACCAAGCCATAAGTAGGTTTCAAGCCAACTACACCACAAAACGAAGCTGGTTGACGAATTGAACCCCCAGTATCCGAACCCAGAGCGACAACGCATTCATCAGCCGCCACCGCAGCAGCCGAACCGCCAGAAGAACCGCCAGGAACCCGCGATAAATCCCAAGGATTCGCCGTCACTTGGTAAGCTGAGTTTTCTGTGGAACTACCCATAGCAAACTCATCCAAGTTGGTTTTACCCACCATCACCGCCCCAGCATCAGCCAGTTTTTGCGTTACCGTTGATTCATAAGGCGGCACAAAATTTTCTAAAATCCGGGAAGCGCAGGTGGTGGTAATGCCTTTAGTACAAAGATTGTCTTTAATCCCGATAGGAATCCCTGCTAACAGTCCAATTTCCTCACCAGCCGCGATTTTTGCATCCACCGCACGAGCCTGGTCTAACGCCTGTTGTGCAGTTACACACAAGAAACTGTGCAATTTCGGTTCTAAAGCTTGGATACGGTCTAAAGCTTCTTGGGTAATTTCAACAGCAGAACGTTCTTTTTTAATTAATTGTTCGTGCAACTCGCGGATGAATGCCATGATTGCTTCCTTTATGTCTCAAGTCATTGATTTTAGTACATTATGATTGGGAATTGGGCATTGGGCATTGGGCATTGGTTATTTGTCTTCCCTAGCCTCTAGCCCCTACACTTTGCAATAGATTTTATATTATTGTCATTACCTAGCTGACAATCGCGATCGCTCTTTACAGCATTTCATAAATTTACTGAAAATATTAATCATATGGTCAAAATAGTTACACGTAAATCATTGGGTACAAAAAATGTCTACGATATTGGAGTAGAACAAGACCATAATTTTGCCATCAAAAATGGTTTCATCGCTTCTAATTGTTTTAATAAATCCCATTCCACTGCTTATGGGTATGTAACTTATCAAACAGCATATTTAAAAGCTAATTTTCCTTTAGAATACATGGCCGCTTTATTGACGGCTAACAGTGGCGACACCGACAAGGTGCAAAAATATATCGCCACCTGTATGAGTATGAATATTCAAATCGAGCCGCCAGATATTAATCGCTCTGGGGTAGATTTTACACCAGCAGGCAATAAAATATTGTTTGGATTTTCAGCAGTTCGGAATGTGGGACAAAATGCGATCGCATCTATTTTAGAAGCCAGAGAGGAAGGTGGCGAGTTTAAATCTTTGGGGGATTTTTGCGATCGCATCGATTTACGTTCTGTTAACAAGCGGACTTTGGAATCGTTAATATCTTGCGGTGCTTTCGACAAAATTCAATCTAACCGTCACCAACTGACTCAAGACTTACCACTAGTGTATGATTGGGCACAATCTCGCGCTAAAGACCGAGCCAGCGGTCAGGGTAGTATTTTTGACTTATTAGGGGGTTTCTCGGCTGCTAATGAGAAAAAAGCGAATAATGCTTTTGAAATTGCACCGAAAGCTCAAGCTGTTTCCGATTACCCTCCCCAGGAAAAATTACGGATGGAAAAGGAAATTTTGGGTTTTTATGTGTCCGATCATCCCCTCAAAGCAATTAAGCAATCATCTCTAGTGCTAGCGCCAATTAATCTTTCCCAGCTTGGTGAACAAAGGGATGATACATTGGTTTGCGCCGTGATTATGCTCAATGGTGTGAAAAAAGTGATCACCAAAAAAGGCGATCCAATGGCTATTTTACAAATTGAAGATTTAACTGCTCAATCAGAAGCCATAGTCTTTCCCAAAAATTATGAACGTATTAGTTCGCTATTACAAGTTGATGCGAGATTAATTATTTGGGGAAAAGTAGACCGCCGAGACGAACAAACGCAATTTATTGTGGAAGATGCTGAAGTGGTTGATACCGTCAAACTAGTAATGGTAGAACTAACTCCTTCCCAAGCAGTCAACATTGAAGAACGCGATCGCTTACGAAGTGTGTTGAAAGAACAATCGGGAGACAAAGAAAAAGCTAAAATACCCGTGATTGGCATAGTTAAAGATGGAAATTCCCGCCAACTTGTGCGATTTGGTCGCCAATTTTGGGTACAAGATTCTCTCAGCACGGTTATCGCTCTACAAAATGCTAGATTCCCAGCACATATTAAGCCACTAACAGGTAGTTAAGGTAGAAAAAATGTTAGATCATTTGCATCATTACTGATATTTGCTGAATGAGCTTGACATAACATTTACTACTACGTCAACAGTATATAGCCGGAGACAAAAGGCTCTGTAGTCTGTTTTTTGGTTACTTATGCGGATGATACTCCCCAGTTTAAATGGTATCTTTTGATGCTATGCCATTTAGGCAATAGTCAGGGGAAGGAGCTAGGATTTGATGATCGTCAATGATCTACATAAATTTGTCTCATATTGTAAAAGAGTTCAACCCCAAACATATGAGGATATCAAAAAATTTTTTGAAGGAGTGATTGTCTTTCCCTATGACAAAGAGCTGCTATTGCAAGCCTATTTATTTTTAAATATCAAAACTTTGTTTCCTTCATGCACTGAATTACTGTTATTTGAAAAGTCACCAATTGCAGATTATACAGATTTAGGTAAATGTGATTTCGTTTACCTGACAAATCGGGGTAATCTATTGTTGATTGAAACTAAATTTATTGATACAGAAGCAACAGGAGCTACAGAAAGAAAAAGAAGGAATAAACATAGAAATAAGGTTTTTGAACAAGTTATTACCTTAAAAAGCAGATTTAGCGAATATTGGCATATCCGCAGTGAGCAATTAGAATGTGGAGTTTTTACGACAGATCCAGAAGTGGATTGGCGGGGTAATGGTGTCAACGTAGTCACTAAATCAGTCACTATTGAACATCTGGAAAAATGGCGCAGAAATTATCAAATAATTCGTGATTAATTAGGGATGATTAATTATTACTTCCAAGTACAAACATTCTAATAAAAATATCTTTGTCTATTAACGAAGTATTCTAATTATTTTTTTACTTGTATAAATTAATCTTTTTGTCTAAATCAGCCTCTAATACGACTAACAGAAATTGGTAATTTCTAATACTCTGCCTGAAGCAACACTGAAATTTAAACGTAAATATCGTAAATCTGCTTAATAAGTCAAATTTGTTACATTTATCAGCCTATGACTTCGAGCTTATACAACTTAGACCGGATCTAAAACTTTATTTTCCAGCCAGCTATATTACTGAACCCGCATTCTCAGCAAAAATTTAGTACAAATGTACCAAAAGCTGCTAAAATGCCTTCAACGCCAGTTAGCCATAATCAGAACAAGTATGAAAAAAATCACAGACAACTGCACAAAACCTTATTTAAGCGAAATTTCATCATTGTCACCACTAAAAAATACATCCACTGCGTTAGTCAAAAGCTTTGGTAAAGCCATTACGCCATTGCAATTGCCAGACAATGATAGAGACAATGATTGGGATTGTTTACTAGTGCAAGCACAACGCATCAATCAAATGGCTGCACAGTTGGAAGCAATGATTTTAGAGTTCAAGACAATAGCCAGCAAACTGCAAGAAAAAGGAAAGCCATACAAAAGCATTTGTCAGTATTTACCAGTTAGCGTTCCTTGGGTAATCCAAAAGCCAGACGAGTCATTTATCTTGACAATGCAAAAAGTAGATATCTTCCAAGCCGAAAGACAAGCAGCACAGCTAGCACAGCAACTACGTCAGCATAGCAAAAGTAAAGAAGAGCGATCGCACTGAAGAGAGGGGACGATTACTCAAAACAGACAACAGACAACTGACGATCCACAAATCTTAAAGATAGGAAACCCCAACTACAGCCCAACCTATAAACTCTAAAAGTTATGCTGATTTAAAGTGGTAATAGAATTCTTGCTCACAGTCTCTATTACCACAAGCCTTTGTAGTTGGCAGAAACTTTACTGTCAAAGCGCAAAGGCGAAACTCGCCTAATAGCTGCACTGAGAACAATCATCGTAGTGCAACATCAGGAACAATTAATCAGCAGATAAAGAGGTACGGAAAAAATGTTAAGGACTCTTTTGGTAATCGCCATTGGTTTCTTACCATCCCTGTTCTCCTTGTGGGTTATCCGCAAAACTCATTTGCGGACACGTTTAAGGATGAGACAAGCAGCCATGAATGTTTCCGGGATGCGGATGAGACAAAATATCCGGCCAGTTGAAGGCGAACGCTATTATCTAGAAGGGGTTGGTTACCTAGTAGGTGACATCAGCTGTAAATTCAATGCTAGATCCGGCTATATTCGCTGTGCTGTCAATCCCGACGGGCCGTGTCAGGGATGTCGTCACTACGAACCAAAGGAATTGGCTGGAAGCGAACAGAGGACTTGAAAATGTTTAAATTTATAAACTTTTTCTACCTAGCCTAGCTCATCCAATCTCCAATAATTTTAAAAACAATAGCAATATTTTTGTGATTAATTAACATTAAATAACCAAATAATAGCGACAATTAATAATAATTTTTTGAGCTAATGTATTGCTTAAAGATAACCTTTTTTTAACCTTTTAAGAAAGGCTACTAAGGATTTTAAATCCTAAAAATTAATTTGTCTAGATTTTTTTTTGCTCAACAATAACCTATAGTTTTAATAATTTAATATCGGTAGATATACAGTAGTCGCTAACAAAATAAGTTACTAGTATACAGAAATAAATAGTAACAAAAAATTATCCGACTATTGTTAATGATATGAAGAGGCGTAATTTTTTATGGTATTCGCTATTATTTGCTTTTGGATGTACAGCAGAAGTTAATAATGCTGATAATCAGCAAAAATCAGTTCAAAATTATCCTACAAAATTAAAATTTGCTGTCACAGATATAAATGGACTAGAAAATTTACAAAGTGATTTTGGAGAGTTTCGCAATACTTTAGAAGAGATATTAAATATAAAAATTGAATTTTTTCCTGTGGAAAATCCTACAGCGGCTGCACCAGCTTTATTATCAGGACTAGTAGATATTGTATTTGCAGGGCCATCAGAATATTTAATTTTAAACTCTAGAGCTAAAGCTATTCCGATAATTGCTATTCAGCGCATTAACTACCATTCTATCTTTGTTGTCCGGGCAAATAGCAAAATTAAATCACTAAGTCAATTAAAAGGCAAAACAATTGCTATGCGAAAAATTGGCTCAACTTCTGGTCATCTCGCCCCTACTAAGCTGCTAATGGATGCCGGATTAAATCCAAAAACTGATGTGAAAATCGTCATGTTAGATGATCAAGGAGCGCAAGCTTTAAAAAAAGGTCAGGTGGATGCTTGGGCCACTGCATCTGACAGATACAAAAATATCTTAGAAAAAGAAGGCTTATTAGAAAAAGATTTTTCAATAATTTTTACAGGCCCACTACTTCCTAGTGATGTGTTTGTTGTTAAAAACCAATTATCACCTAATTTTATAGTAGATATACGCCAACGTATGCTTGATAATCAGGAAAAACTACTTCAAAGTATCTTGACTAGTAAAGCTAATCAAAAATACAAAGGAGGTAAATTTACTCCAGCCGATGATGCTGATTACAATATGATTCGTGAAGTTTATCAAAAAATTGGTCAAGGAACTTTTTTATAAGAGAAATATTTAATGAATGGTAAGCATACAAAAATCAAAAATCATGAGATTTTCCTAAGGTTCATTAAATTAAGTAATAATTGGTCTATTGCAAAAAAAATAAGTTATGGATATACAGTAGCAATTAGCATTGCTTTAATCGGCACAATTAGTGGATTAGTAATTGCTAACTCTTACGAAAGAAATGCACAAAAGCGAGTTGAGTTTGCGGAACAACAACAAAATCTTTTGAAAAATTTAGAAAATTCAGTAACCAGGATGCGGCTACATCCACAAAGGCTAGTTACTGTATTAGATGACTCTATTTGGTTAGAGTTTGAAAAGAACAAGTTTTTAAATGGAAATGTT
Organism: Tolypothrix sp. FACHB-123; assembly: GCF_014697075.1. Lineage (GTDB taxonomy): Bacteria > Cyanobacteriota > Cyanobacteriia > Cyanobacteriales > Nostocaceae > Aulosira. Next base: position 59,377 of record NZ_JACJRE010000028.1, read on the forward strand.
CAAGTTAACAAACAGATAGCTGAGCTAGAAATATTTATAAATAAATCACCTTATTATTTAGCCTTAGGTTATACAGAATACCAAAGTTTTTTACAAAAATATCAAATCAATATTAATTCATACACTCAGTTATTTAAAAATTTTTGGCAGCAGATTGAAACAGATAGTTTACAAGCTCAAAAGCCACAAGATTTGCATAATAAGTTATTAATTTTACTTCTCAGGGAAGAGATTAGAAATATTAATATCAAATTTGATAAATTGTCTGATGAATTAATTCTCATTATAGGTAATGCTGAAAATCAAAAGCAACAAGCAATTACTAGCTTTACTTATGCTCGTAAATTGCGAATACAAGTTATAGCTTGTAGTGTAATTCTCTCATTGATAATCGCTGCTGCTTTGGCAGTTTATACTAGTAAATTAATTGCTCATCCTTTGCAATTAGTTACTAAAATCGCCCAACAAATTACCCAAGAATCAAATTTTCAACTCAGAGTTAATGTGAGTAGTAAAGATGAAGTAGGAACTTTGGCGGCTTCATTAAATCAATTAGTAGAATGGGTGGGAAATTATACTCAAGAATTAGAAATAGCTCGTCAAACTTTAGAAAAACGAGTAGAAGAAAGAACCCAAGAACTTCAACAAGCACATCACACTTTAGAGGAAAAAGTAGAAGAAAGAACCCAGGAACTTCAACAAGCACTGCAAGACTTAAAAGCAACTCAAGGACAATTAATTCAAACAGAAAAAATGTCATCACTGGGACAGATGGTAGCAGGTATAGCCCATGAAATTAATAACCCTGTTAACTTTATTCATGGTAATATTGAATGTGCTAGTGGCTATATTCAAGATTTAATTAATTTAATTAATCTATACCAGCAAGAATATCCAGAACCTAGCTATAGGATTGCCGAAAATATAGAAGATATTGATTTAGATTTTATTACAGAGGATTTATCTCATCTACTCTCCTCAATGAAGATGGGTTCGCAGAGAATCAGAGAAATTGTCTTATCTTTGCGCAATTTCTCACGATTAGATGAAGCTGATATGAAAGCAGTCAATATACATGAAGGTATAGATAATACTCTATTAATTTTGAATCATCGTCTCAAATTAGGAATTGAAATTATTAAAATTTATGGAGACTTACCATTAATTGAATGTTATCCAGCACAGCTTAATCAAGTATTTATGAATATCTTAAATAATGCATTAGATGCACTACTAGACTATAGCAATAAAAGAAATAAACAAATTATTATTAATACATCACTAGTAAATAATAATTGTCTAAAAATTAGCATTAAAGATAACGGCCCGGGAATACGCCAAGAAATTATGAGTAAACTATTTGACCCATTTTTTACAACTAAACCAGTAGGTAAGGGAACTGGCTTAGGTTTAAGTATCTCATACCAAATAATTGAAAAACACAAAGGTAAAATAGAAATAAATTCCGCAATCGATGAGGGCACAGAATTTACAATTACTTTGCCTATAAAAGCGGAAAATCTAGAATTTTCTAGGGTATTTAATGAGAACAAGTATATATAATCAAGAATTATCTAATAACAATAGATTGGTTTCTTAATAATATACTTAGAATAGATATTAGCCAGCTTAATGAAGATGTTTTAAAACATCGTTTCAGGGAAAAATATGTAATTGCGGCTATAGTCGCAACGTCCAGATGTCCCCAAGTGTACCTAAGTTAAAAGTAATAGCATAAGCCCCAAAATTTTCTTGGCACTCATTGGGCAGCTTTGCACATCCTGACTTGTTAAGCAAAACAACGTTTATCTCTGTGTCGATGAGAAGATTCTCACTCTACATTACTTTACCAAAACTTATAGCTAATAAAAGCTGAAGTTTGCGGCAAATTTATGGGTAAAGTTACATCTTGAGCCACACAGAATTTAATTTTTTTATGGGGGTGGTGGGACTTGAACCCACACGACCTTTTACGATCAACGGATTTTCATTCTCTCGCAGCTTTCACTACTGCCTAATAGTTTTCATTACTTTCGGCTTTGAGAATTGGACTCTCCCTTTACCCTCGACTTTAACGTTAGGGTAGCTCCCGTCGGGTCTCTGCACCTTCCCAAAATCGGATATTTTGAGTTTTGAAATTTAGATTAAAATCAATCAAAAATCAAAAGTCATTATATTTTCTTTTGGGCTTGGCTCAGGATTGCCATGTCTGTAAACAGATTTAGGTTTCCCTGAGTTTGAGAGCTTACACTTGAAAGATTTCTCTAGCAAGGCTCAGTTATCTAAGTCCGTAGCGTCTACCATTCCGCCACACCCCCCTAATTTTTAGTTAGGAGTTTATTTGATTGAGAGGTAATAAATACTCCCTCATACATTCCAGCATTAATTACGTCTTTTGTGCAACTAGATTTAATAATTTTGTTCACAAATAGTAATTTTACTGGTTTGGTGACTTTTATAAATACTTGTTGAACTGGCAACAGTATTTATTAGCTTTTTTGCGATCGCCACCTAGAGTGTTATTCCCATTTTATTGGGTAGCTTTAACTCCTTTCGCAAAAGCCTTAACAAAGGTAACACACCAAATTATGAATTGCAAGTACCACCACCAAATAATGTTTGGATAAAAATATCTAATGCCAATCCTAAGCAAATTGTATGCCCAATGCCCAATGCCCTATGCCCTATGCCCTATGCCCTATGCCCTATGTTTCGCCATTCAGCCTATGATGGAAGATAGATGTAATCAACCATCTTGTCTATCTCAGAAGCAAAAATTATGATTGTAGCCCTGCTGTATCTGGCTTTGGCTGGAGCTTATTTGTTAGTCATTCCAGTGGCTGTGTTGTTCTACCTCAAGCTGCGCTGGTATGTAGCTAGTTCTGTAGAGCGCACCATGATGTACTTTCTGGTGTTCTTCTTCTTTCCAGGATTGTTGGTTTTATCGCCATTTGTCAATATTCGACCCCAGCGGCGACAAATTGAAGTTTAACAAGATTGGTAGGTCATAACTCTCATGCGACGCATTGATGCTATAGGAATCGGCTTTGGCGTTTTTGTTGCTGGAGGCATAGTATATCTAGGCTTGCAGCTAGTAGGTTTAGATAGTCAAAAAGCTGGTATTTGGAGCCAAGTCTTGCTAGTCAGTGGTTTGCTGGGTTGGCTAGCTACCTATGTTTTTCGTGCGGTGGGTAAAAATATGACCTACCATCAACAACGCGAAGATTATGAACAGGCTTTTTTCCAAAAGCGGCTAGACGAACTGACTCCTGAAGAACTAGCCAAACTGCAAGCGGAAATTGAAGCGGAAAAACAATCTCAGCGTTAGGGTGTGGATTGGTCGTTGGTTCGGTGTCCGTTGTTTGGTAGGATATGACAACTGACTCTTGAATCTTGACCAATGACTGCTATTTCCCACTGCTTTGAAACTCTAGGACGCAATAAAGAGTGTGCGCTGATTCCGTTTATTACAGCTGGCGATCCAGATTTAGAAACAACGGCGGCGGCATTGCGAGTTCTAGATCGCAGTGGAGCAGATATTATTGAACTTGGGGTTCCCTACTCCGATCCTTTGGCAGACGGGCCGGTAATTCAAGCGGCTGCTACTCGCGCCCTAGAACGGGGAACCACCCTAGATAGTGTACTGGAAATGTTGCAAGCAACTACTCCAGATTTAAAATCGCCCATCGTCCTGTTTACTTACTACAATCCAATTTTGCACCGGGGAATTGATAAGTTTCTCCAAGAAATTGCGGCGGCTGGGGTAGCGGGTTTGGTAGTACCAGATTTACCTTTGGAAGAAGCTGCTGTTTTAATCGAACCAGCTAGCAAGATGGGAATTGACTTAATTTTGCTGATAGCACCCACTAGTTCTGTTGAACGAATAGAAGCGATCGCTCGCGCTTCTCAAGGATTTATCTATTTAGTCAGCGTTACTGGTGTCACTGGTATGAGAGCGCAGATAGAAACGCGAGTTTCGGATTTACTCAAAGAAATACGTAATTTTACAGGTAAGCCAATTGGGGTAGGCTTTGGGATTTCGCAAGTAGAACAAGCGCGTCAGGTCAGAGATTGGGGCGCAGATGCGGCGATTGTCGGCAGTGCTTTTGTCAAACGTTTAGCCGAAGGTACTCCCCAAGAGGGGTTAAATGCGATCGCAGAATTTTGTCAAAGTCTTAAAGCAGATCTCAAGGCAAAGTAATACTGGTATAAATACTAGTCTTGATGACTAGGGAAAAGTAGATTAAAAATATATAACAGTGTAGTTTTTTTGCCGGGGATTGGTAGATAATTTAACAGATATAATATTAAATATAAGCAGCAAATATGATGCTGTGTTAAAACTACCTGGGAACATCGCTGATACTTTGGGTATTATGTTGAAGTGTAAGTAAACTAAAAAATATGAGTGTGAGAGTGAGTCAGTTAAAAATGATGATTATTACGTCGCAGTTGAGGGGCTTAGGCGATGAGTGAGAGTATGGCATTTATCGGTGGAGTTGCCGTAGCTGGTCTGGCGGCTCTAGTATTGCTCAAAGGGGCAGGTAATAATTCTCTACAACCTAATTTTGCGGTTACCCCACAGATGCCTCCTACTGTAGTAGCACCTCAGGTAATGACACCGCCCCAGTATCCCTATGGGCAGCCGATGTATCCCAATAATCAGCCTCCCACTGCTCCTAATTCCGATCAGCGAGCTGAACTAGAAACTCTCAAGTCGGAAATGGCGCGGTTGAAAAACGATAACGAGCAGTTGAGAACTCAAAATCAACAACTCCAATGGCAGTTTCAAAGCTACAATCAGCAGCAACAACAACTGCAATTTGCCCAACAAAATAATCAGAAAACAGCTTTACAACCTCAAAATCCTTGGTGGTCTTCACCTATAGTCTGGGCAGTAGGCGGTATGACTCTAACAATTGGTGGTGGCGTTGTCGTTGCTGGTGTATTGGCTTTATTTTCCCCAAAACAGCGCTCTAGTCGAACTGTACAAGTAATTCACCCATACCAAGGACAGACATCGCCTTTAGTTCCTGTACGTCGGACTGAGTTTTTACCCCCCCGCATGGAAGCAAGACGAGTAGAAACAGCAGAATATGACGATGTACGTTAACGGCAATATATAGTAGTTAGCAGGGTTAGCAACTACCTCTATATCTATTATTGAATAATAAAATTAAGAGTAACTCGCATTTTCACTTCAGAAATAGAAGCAGATGTGAGTATTTTTATATGCTCATATAGAAATGGCGATCGCTTAGGGACTTCAGGGGACAGCAACGTTTAGATATGCACCCTGACTAAGGGAATTTATTGGCGCATAAATATTTGCTGGTATCAGCTTTGCTGATTTTTCACCAAACTCTGACTTTTGTTAGAGGGATAAATAATTTTTTCCAGTTAGTCTTAATTTGTAATCAAAAGAGTCATTGGCTTGATTTCATCACTAAATCTATCACTCTATTAGGTTGGTTAATTTCCCAGAGAAACTAACTATAGTTTCTGATGGAATTAGCTAAATTTGCAGTGAGCCAGTGATATCTCGACAATCTAAAAATCTTCGAGAATTTTACCAAGGGAGTATTGGCATGAAAAATGTGATTTCTAATGCGATCGCTTACATTAGTTCTTTGTTTCAAGGATTTCAAGTTAAGCGTTTTTTATCTGTTGTCTTTGTTGGTTTAATTGTCCTGACAACCAATGTAGATCATGGTAACAATAGCGCCTACATTGACGATTCTGGACGCAGTAATAGAGAGTTGCGCGCCCAAGTTCGCGAAAGAGTATCAGAAAATGATGCTCAAAGACCTAAAACCACAGGTCAATGGAATCGAGAAGCACGGGAAACAAAAGGCGCGCCTGGTGAACGTTTACAACGGATTGGTCAACAATCGGCTGAAGCCTTTAAAGAATTTGGCTCTGGCTATGTAGAAGGTGCTAAGGAAACTGCTGGTGGTGTTAAGGATAGTGCAGCCAAAGCAGGTAGAGATATCTCTAACACAGTGCAACGCTAAATTTTAACTAGGGACTTCCAAGTAAAAAAATATTCCATTACTATTGTTCACTGTTGACGGTTGACTGTTAACCGTCAACTACTTGAACGGAATAATTTATTTTTTGGAGTTCCCATAGTGTAATTTAGTCTAATTAACTATTTGATTTTTGAATAAAACGGATGCGTTGATTACAAGTTTAAAACGGCATGATGTAAGTGATGATGCGATCAATCAAGCACTAGTTGATATTGCCAATGAGTAGTTATTTTTGTTTGGCAACTTTACAACAATGGCATTAACAATCGAGAAGTTCTCACAGCTAATTTAAACCACAAAGGTTTTTTTTGATATTCAGCATAATTAACTTCCACAGAAACTGCTAAATCATCCTTTAACATTTTTTCCACACTGGCTACAAATTGGGGTGCAGCGACAAAACCCATAACTTCAAAGTTGAGAAAAAATGAGCGATTATCTAAATTAACTGTGCCGACTCCGGCCATATCGTCATCAATGAGGATGATTTTTTGATGCATAAATCCATGTTTATAACGATATAGCTGGATGCCGATCGCTTCCATTTCGCTGTAGTAGGAAAAAGAACAAAGATAAACAAATAGATGATCGGGGCGATTGGGTAAAAGAATGCGCACGTCTACACCGCGCATTGCAGCTAGTTTTAAGGCTGTTAAAGTTGCGTCATCGGGGACAAAGTAAGGTGTAGCAATCCACAGGCGCGTTTGCGCTTCGTTGATTGCATTCACAAAGAACAAGTTACAATTTTTGTATTTATCTGCGGGGCCTGTAGGTAGAACAAATGCGGTTTGATTGGCTTGTTGATTGGCTTTAATTTGCCAGTTGACATCAATTAGCTTTCGCGTCGCCCAGTACCAATCTTGCATAAATGAAGCTTGCAAACTTTGGACGGTGGGCCCTTGTAGTTTCATGTGAGTATCACGCCAAGGACTGAGACGGGGATTTTTGCCTAAATATTCGTCACCAATATTTAACCCGCCTAAAAATCCGACTTCACCATCTACGACTATAATCTTGCGATGATTGCGAAAGTTGAGTTGGAAGCGATTACCTTTACCTTTGGTGGTGTGAAATGCGCTGACTTCAATACCATGTTTGCGTAGAGATTGGATATAACCACGAGATAGTTTGTTAGAACCGATTTCATCATAGAGAAAGTAAATATTTACTCCTTGCTTGGCTTTGTCAATTAATGCTTGTTTGAATTCTTCGCCTGCTTGATCGTCGTTGACGATATATGATTGCAGCAAAATGTAATTGGTGGCGGAGGCGATCGCACTTAACATAGCTGCATAGGTTTTTTGACCATCAATTAGCAATTCGGCTGCATTACCGGATGTAAAGGGTATGCCGGTAAAGGTTTTTGCTAGTGGTTGCAACCTGGCTAAATTATCTGGTAATGCTATTTGAAATTGGGCAATATCATTGTATGTTTGACGAGCTAGCTCATAGTGTTCTGCATAAACTGAGCGCAAGGCTTCAGCATATCCATGAAATTTAGTTCTCCCCAAAACCCAATATAAGGGAATAGCTAACCAGGGAAAAGTCACTAAGGAAATTCCCCAGGCGATCGCACCTTGAGAAGAACGCACTATCATTACTGCATGGGCTGCATGGACAATTCCTAAAGCATGAACAATAACTGTAGCCGCACTATAAATAGTTATGGCACCACTATCTATCAACATCTGTAATTTTCTGTAATTTTATCTAATTTTTTTTAGGTTTTTTAAGTCTGTATATAAGAAAATTCTGCCAATAATGGCTTGTGATCTGATGAATTAATATTTTCTAGTACCCTAGCACTGGCTTTATTTTCTTTTAGTCCCCGGTAAAATATATAGTCTAATGGCGGTGATAACAGAAATCGTTTAATTTTTTTGCTGTGGTGGGGTGTAAAAGCTACTGGCGTTAATCCTAATCGGGTAACGACTTTATAAAGCAGTAAAGCCCTTTTTTGACTCCATGTGTTGAAATCTCCCGAAAAAATAATTGGCCCTTGATGGGTAGACAGTGCTATTTCTAATTCATGCAATTGAGTTTTAAATTTATGAATATTGACGAAATTTATCAAATGACTATTGATAGTTAAGAGACTATTTTGATTGTGAGATAAGGAATATTCAGCAATAAGCGAGACTTTTGGTGTTTTTATAATGGGTTCATAATGTTTAGTAATGATGGCTCTTTTATGCAGGGGGCTGATTTTAGCTGCGGTTAAAATGCCTGAATAACTTTGATGATGAGCATCAATAAAGTTAGGTGCAAAGTTCCAACTCATATTTATCAGTTCTTTGAGGTTCTTTGCATCTATATCTAGACGGAATTCTTGCAGAAAAATTAAGTCTGGTTGATATTGCTCCAGGATGTTTAAAAAATCTTGCAGCCAATTTTTGTCATAAGTTTTCTTGGCGATATTCCAGTTGAGAACTTTGATTGATGAAGCGTTAAGTTCTGTTTGCAGTATATGGCTGCGATCGATTGTGGATTCTTGAGGGCGCAGAAAGCGATAGGAGGGAACGAATTTTTTCGCAAGGATGTCTACTTTTTCTTTGAGATCTACCATTTTTTACTGCAACCTGACCTTTACATAGCTTAACTCTAAATTTTATCGGGAAAGGCAGAGGGCAGGAGGCAGAAGGGAATGCTGTTTCCTGTCATCATGAAATTCCATCCCCGGAGGATAGGATGAGCTTAATAGCTGACAGCTGAGGAAAAATTGGAAATTGCAAATGCTAATGATGAAAAATTGCCTGACACCATCTACAATTTCAGGTTAATGTTTTCAGATATCGACTCAGCAAGAGTTTTCAGGTATTATTCGTGACACAACAAGACCAAAAACCCTCTCGTTCTTTCGCTGGAATTGCTGGCATTGTTGCCATTGCTACGTTAATTAGTAAAGTATTTGGTTTAGTTAGGCAGCAAGCGATCGCTGCGGCTTTTGGTGTTGGTGCTGCTGCCACTGCCTATAGTTATGCGTATATTATTCCTGGTTTTTTATTAATTTTACTCGGTGGTGTAAACGGGCCGTTACATAGTGCCATTGTTAGTGTTTTAGCTAAGCGCAAGCCAGAAGAAGCTGCGCCTTTAGTGGAAACAGTGACGACTTTTGTAGGTGGTTTGCTGTTACTGGTGACATTTGCACAGATTTTCTTTGCAAATGAGCTAGTTGATTTAATCGGACATGGTTTAGATCCGACAACTAGAGCGATCGCTATCCAACAAATCCAAATTATGGCACCGATGGCTTTATTTGCAGGCTTCATCGGTATTGGTTTTGGTACTCTCAACGCTGCTAATCAATATTGGTTGCTTTCCCTTAGTCCTTTATTATCTAGCATCACTGTTGTCATCGGTATTGCTATCTTAGCGGTGCAATATGGCAAAGATATTATTCTGCCGCAATATGCTTACATCGGCGGTATGGTTTTAGCTTGGGGAACCTTAGCCGGAGCAATTCTGCAATGGGTAGTACAGTTAATTGTGCAGTGGCGCTTAGGATTAGGCACATTAAAGTTGCGATTTGATTTTAAATCACCTGGAGTTCAAGAAGTAATTAAAATCATGACGCCGGCGACAATTTCCTCGGGAATGATGCCGATTAACTTTGCAACAGCACTATATTTTGCTAGTCCGATTCCTGGTGCTGCGGCTGGTTTTAATTATGCCAATCTGCTAGTGCAAACACCTCTAGGGATTATTTCTAACATTATTTTGTTGCCATTATTACCAATATTTGCCAAACTTGCTGCACCGGAAAATTGGCCGGATTTGAAACTACGCATTCGCCAAGGATTGCTACTAACTGCTTTTACCATGTTACCCTTAGGCGCACTGATGGTAGTTTTATCAGTCCCCATTGTGCAAATAGTCTATGAACGAGGTGCTTTTAAGCAAGAAGCAACAGAGTTGGTTTCTTCCTTACTGATTGCTTATGGTATCGGCATGTTTGTCTATTTAGGGCGTGATGTATTAGTCCGAGTATTTTATGCTTTAGGTGATGGACAAACACCATTTCGCATTAGTACTTTTAACATCTTTCTCAACGCTTTACTAGATTGGTTACTAGTGCAACCTTTTGGCGCGCCTGGTTTAGTTTTAGCTACTGTAGGTGTTAATTGTAGTTCCATGTTAATGCTGTTGTGGATACTCAATCGCAAAATTGACGGTTTACCTTGGCGTGAGTGGAGTATACCTATTATTGGTTTAACTGCTGGGAGCATAGTTTCTGGGGTAGCTAGCTATGGTGCTTTATTCGCTTGTCAGCAGGTATTTAAATCAACAAATTTAGTCATTCTGCTGTTAGAGGTATCTATCGCTGGTTTAGTAGGAATTGTTGTGTTTGCTATCTTTGCTTACTGGCTGAAGATACCAGAGATAAATAGTTTTGTAGTGCGGATGCGTCAGCGATTCTTGAAGAAATAACCAACTTTTTTGGGTATTGCTACATAAACAAAGCCTGCCTCCGCAGGCTTCATCTTTATAGCCCCAGGCTTCCAGCCTGCGGGCGTTTTAAAAACTGGGATGCACCCGTTACCAGCCAACAGTCAACAGTCAACAGCTATACATCAACTACACAGCTAAGGGCACAACATTGTTGTGTCCTTAGTTGTAGCCTATACATATGCAACAGCAAGTTGCTTTTGTGGTTGTAATAAAGGCGATATACTACTTTTGTATTTTTCTTGGCTAAGAATTAAGGATAATTATGGGAGATTTTGATGAAGGCTTTGATATTGTTATTGCTCAAACAAATAATATGACAACGCAACCAGAGCTAGAAGATATTCAAAACAATAATTCTCAAGTCATTAATTTAGGAAAAATCAAAACCTCTGGAGATTTATATCATCTGGAAGCGCCGATACGTCAATTACGTAACTTTCTCGAACCTTACGAATTTTTTATTAAAAGCTTAATTCAACAATTAACTAATTTAGTCCAAGATAAATTAAATATTAATCCTGCTGGTAATACTCAGCATATTTTAAATATTATTCGTCAAACTTCTGATGCTGATTTGGTATTTATTTTGGGAAGCGATAGCCAAGATAAATTATATATTCAATCCCATAGTAATGTTTCTCAATTTATAGACCATAACTTTTATTTTAATACCTTCAATTCACATATTTTACCTACAGTTTCTCAGGTGGCAATTTTTAACCCGGCTTATCATGGAATTTATAGATTACATGAAGATATCAATGGTGAGAGAAAAGCTTTTGTCTTTGTACCTTTAAAAGGTTTATTAAAAGTCGAGGTACTTGTGGTTTGTGGTATACCACAAGATTCCTATCTCTTAGGCGATATCTACGGGCGAATATTATCTAGCTTTTATCTGGCTGCTCAGAAATTAGCTCATAATCCAGATTTAGTAGAAGCGGCGATTTTGGATGATTTAAAGAAAGACTTTGGATTTGTTGCTGCACATTTATACGAACGCAGGTTTAGATTATTTTGCGATCGCCTGCAAAGGATGATAGTTTATTTTGAGCCAGTGCTGCATTTAGATGCTGATGAATTATTTATCAGTAGTTGGGAAGCTTTAGCCAGAGATCCCGATACTTTAACCGCACCTGTGGATTTATTTCAGGCTGCGGAAATGTGGGGAACGAGATTTATAATTGAACTCGATCAATATTTTTTGCGCACAGCTACTTTTAGTTATCAAGCAGCGAGAAAAAAATCAAAACAAAATAGATCTAAAGATATCGTACCATTATCCGTTAACGTTTATCCAGAATCTTTAATTAGAACTGCCTATTTTGAAACTGTGCGTCAGGTTTTGCAAGAGAAAACCATTACATCAAGAAATTTAATCTTAGAAATTTCCGAAAAAACAGAATTACCACAATTTAATGAAGGTGTGCAGTTAAAATCACCTTTGACATTTTTCAAGAATAAATTATTGGAATATGTCAGTCAATTACAAATAAGATTTGCCATTGATGATTTTGGTGCAGGTTATGCTTCCGTGTCTCGCCTCGCCGGCTTAAACCCATCTCATGTGAAAATAGATCGCAATATTTTGTACCATCAACCTTGCGATGTGATTATCCGCTTTGTTCATGAATTAGTAGGTGCAAATAATCTTAATCCTTCCAATGTCATTGTTGAAGGGATAGATGAAACTACTCCCATTAGCTTACATCGCCTGCACGAGATTGGCGTCAAATATATTCAAGGGCATATTGTTGGTAAACCAAGTCCAGAGATTTATCGGCTGAGTAAAGAAAAGTACGACGATCTGCGAAGATTGATTTTAGAAAAGCCCTATTGAGGACAAGATATTTATAAATGCGATCGCGAAAATAGCAATTGGGTTCGCGAAAATAGCAATTGTAGTATCAGAAATGGCAATTGTATTATCGGAAATAGCAATTGTAGTATCAGAAATGGCAATTGTATTATCAAAAATGGCAATTGTAGTGTCAGAAATAGCAATTGTATTATCAAAAATGGCAATTGTAGTATCAGAAATGGCAATTGTAGTATCAGAAATGGCAATTGTATTATCAAAAATGGCAAATGCGATCGCATTTACGATAACTGCTTATTCTTTTATTAAAAAACTTAAGCAAAACTTATTAATAAGACAATCATTGCAACAAAAATTTTTCGTGATACAGCATTTTTCTCTGCCCAATGCCCCATGCCCAATGCCCAATTACATTACCTTTCCCCAATCAAAGTAAACGCCGCCCAATCACCAGCAGAGGGAAATTTTTCCTTAGTCTTCAACATCGCCTGACGTAAAGCCAGCGCTTTATCTGGTTGAGTTTGCAAACTCTTGTAAAATTCCACCATTAAATATTGTGTGGGTTGATCCGGTACTTGCCATAAAGAAACCAGTACACTGGGAACGCCTGCGGAAATTAAAGAACGCGATAACCCAATTACACCATCACCGGAAAGTTTTCCTTTACCAGTTTCACAAGCACTAAGAACAACTAACTGAGCTTTTAATTTTAAATCTAAAATTTCCTCAGCTTTGAGTAAACCATCATCATTGCTCGATGGCGCAAGAGCAATCCAACTACCCAAACCGCGATAATCATCAGCCCAACCGTGAGTAGCTAAATGAATTACATCTGCTGAAGATAACCTTGACAAAATATTAGCTTTAGTCGCATCTTTACCTAGAATCGCCTGAGTTTTTAACATCTGGGCAATAGTCTTGGCTTCAAGTTCCGCCCCTGGTAGTGGATCTAACTTTGTTGCAGGTTTACCTGGTTCTGTAGATACTACAGGCATGATAGGATTACCGACAATCAAGGCATTATTATAATTAGTTTGTCTGCCTCGCTTTAATTGATGGGTAAAATCTAATACTTGAATTGCTGGAGCAGTAAGAATAGTATGTTTTTCAATTAAATATTTACCTTTTGCATCAAGTAAAGCTGGGAAAGGTGCGAAAAATAAAGAACGTTGGGGAATGAAAATAACTCTATCTTCAGGTTTTTTTGGTAATAAATCGGCAATATCTTTAATTAAAATTTCATGCAGTCTTTGTAATGATTTTTTAGATGATGCTGCATCAGGATTTTGAATCGCGACAATACCGCCTGCGCTTCTACCTCTACCAGCACCAATATTTATACGACTACTAGTAACTAATTCCTCTAAATTTGTATTATCTTTTTGCCACAGAGATTTAAGGTCAACTTTGCGAAATGCGACTTCACCTGTCGGCTTGACAACCCAAATATAGAGGTCGGATTCTTTAGTTTGTTGTCTATCTGCAATTTTGAAATGATCGTAAATAATAGAATATTGTACGAGAGTAGCATTTTGCTGTTGAGCAATTTGTTTAATCTCGGCAATTGTGGGAAATTGAGTTGATTTATCTGTCTGTTTATTATTAGTAGATATACGAGATGATAGCAACTCAACAAATACCCTAGCGCGACTGCGTTCGGCAATTTCTAGAGCTGCATCAATTTTATTTTGAGCAATCAGGACTTCTTGTAAAATCCTGTAGGTGCTGCGTTGGGTGTCAAATAAAGAAATTTTATCTTCATCAGGTAATTCTTTATCTCGCAGAGATTCCCAAATATGAATTCCTTCATACAGGGTTTTCTCTGCTGCACTGAGATTACCTTGCTTTTGAAAACTAATTCCTAGATTGTGTAAAGAGATTCCCTCACTTACACGGTCTTTAATTTCACGGTCAATTGCTAAACTTTGTTTGTGATATTCAATCGCTTTGGGATAGTTTCCTAGAGCATCATAAGTATTACCAAGATTACCCAGTGCATTACTCTCGCCCGTGCGGCTTTGAATTTCCCTGGCGATCGCTAAACTTTGTTGCTGATAATCAATGGCTTTTTGATAGTCTCCCAGTTTATGGTAAGTAGTACCAAGATTAGCTAATACTATAGAACTTCCCCTACGGTCTTTGATTTGTTGGGCGATCGCTAATCTCTGTTGGAAGTACTCAAGAGCTTTTTTATAGTCTCCTAGAGAAAAGTAAGCATTACCAAGATTACCTAGTACCTTTCCTTCACCCCGACGGTTTTGAATTTCTCTGAAGATCGCTAAACTCTGCTGAAAGTATGCAATAGCTTGGGAATAGTCTCCGAAATCATCGTAAATTACACCCAGACTACTTAAAGAATCTCCCTCGCCTTTACGGTCTTGAATTTCTCTTTTGATCGCTAAACTGGCAAGATGGGAATCAATAGCTTTTTTGTAGTATCCTAAAGCTCTATAGACAAGACCGAGACTACCTAGTGACCTGGCCTCGCCCCTACGGTCTTTAATTTTTTTAGCCAGTGTTAAACTCTGTTGGTGATACTCAATCGCTTTCGGGTAATCTGCTAGATTATAGTAAGTACTACCGAGACTACTCAGTGCATGAGCCTCACCTTTCCGGTCTTTAATTTCTTTGGTGATCGCTAATTTCTGTTGGTAGTATTCAATAGCTTTTTTGTAGTTTCCCAAAGCACTATAAGCAACACCAAGATTACCAAGTGCTTTTCCTTGGCTAAATCGGTCTTTAGTTTCAATAGCGATCGCTAAACTCTGTTGTTGATACTCAATCGCTTTCGGGTAATCTGCTAGATTATAGTAAGCATTACCAAGATTACCCAGCGCCCTACCTTCATCTTCACGATTTTTGATTTCTTTAGCGATCGCTAAATCTTGCTGGTGGTAATCAATGGCTTTTTTGTAGTTTCCCAAAACATGGTAAGCAATACCAAGTCCGCCCAGCACAACTCCTTCAAGCTTACGGTCTTTAATTTCTTTAGCGATCGCCAAACTCTGCTGAAAGTAATCAATGGCTTTTTGATATTCTGCTAAAGCATGGTAAGCACCACCGATATTACTCAGTGCGTATCCTTCGCCTTGACGGTTTTTGATTTCCTGGTAAATAATCAGTGCTTGTTGCCACAATCGTAATGCAGCTTCAAAGTCACTATTGTTATACTGCTGATTACCTTGCTGAAAAAGTTTATCAGCTTCAGCTTTCCGCGCTTCTGGGGTTTGTGCTGAAGCTTGGGTTATTCCCACAATTGCGCTGCGGTTGATTGGTATTTGTCCAATTGTTGCGAGTAAGGTGATGAAAGTAATCAGTGCAATTTTCTGTATCTTCATTGGAGTTACTGGGGTTATCCTGTCAGTAACATATATTTCTGTGATGGCTTAGGGTATGCAGTTTTGATGAAGATTTGTCATTAGTCATCAGCTAGTCGCTACAATTTATCCTGAACTGAACCGTATGGATTCAAACTACCTTTCCCCAATCAAAGTAAACGCCGCCCAATCACCAGCAGAGGGAAATTTTTCCTTCGTATTCAACATCGCCTGACGTAAAGCCAGCGCTTTATCTGGTTGAGTTTGCAAACTCTTGTAAAATTCCACCATTAAATATTGTGTGGGTTGATCCGGTACTTGCCATAAAGAAACCAACACACTGGGAACGCCTGCGGAAATTAAAGAACGCGATAACCCAATTACACCATCACCGGAAAGTTTTCCTTTACCAGTTTCACAAGCACTGAGAACAACTAACTGAGCTTTTAATTTTAAATCTAAAATTTCCTCAGCTTTGAGTAAACCATCATCATTGCTCGATGGCGCAAGAGCAATCCAACTACCCAAACCGCGATAATCATCAGCCCAACCGTGAGTAGCTAAATGAATTACATCTGCTGAAGATAACCTTGACAAAATATTAGCTTTAGTCGCATCTTTACCTAGAATCGCCTGAGTTTTTAACATCTGGGCAATAGTCTTGGCTTCAAGTTCCGCCCCTGGTAGTGGATCTAACTTTGTTGCAGGTTTACCTGGTTCTGTAGATACTACAGGCATGATAGGATTACCGACAATCAAGGCATTATTATAATTAGTTTGTCTGCCTCGCTTTAATTGATGGGTAAAATCTAATACTTGAATTGCTGGGGCAGTAAGAATAGTATGTTTTTCAATTAAATATTTACCTTTTGCATCAAGTAAAGCTGGGAAAGGTGCGAGAAATAAAGAATCTTGGGGAATGAAAATAACTCTATCTTCAGGGTTTTTTGGTAATAAATCAGCGATATCTTTAATTAAAATGTCATACAGTTTTTGTAATGGCTTTTTAACGTTTGCAGCATCAGGATTTTGACGGGCGATAATACCGCCGCGCCCTCTACCAGCACCAATTCCCACACGGCTTTGAGTAACTAATTCTTCTAAACTTGTATTATCTTTTTGCCACAAAGATTTCAGGTCAACTTTACGGAATGTGACTTCACCATTTGGTTTGATAACCCAGATATACAAATCTGATGTTTTATATTTTTGTTTACCAGCGACTAGGAATTGATCGCTAGTAATAGAATATTGAACGAGAGTGGCATTTTGCTGTTGAGCAATTTGTTTAATTTGGTCAATTGTTGGTGAAGAGGACGATTTATCAGTTTGTTTATTATTAGTAGATAGGCGAGATGCTAACAACTCAACAAACGCTCTAGCGCGACCGCGTTCAGCTATTTCTAAGGCTGCATCAGTTTTATTTTGGGCGATGAGGACTTTTTGTAAAACTATATAGGTAATACGTTGGGTATCAAACAAAGAGACTTTGTTGGTATCAGCTAACTTTTTATCTCGCAGAGATTCCCAAACTTTAATTCCTTCATACAAGACTTTCTCGGCGTCGCTGAGATTACCTTGTTTATAGAAAGCAATTCCTAGATTGTTTAAAGAAATTCCTTCGCCAGCACGGTCATTAATTGCCCTTTTGATTGCTAAACTCTGCTTTTGGTAGTCAATAGCTTTTTTGTAGTCTCCCAAAGCATAGTAAGCATTACCGAGACTACCCAGCGCTGCACCCTCGCCAGGACGGTTTTTGATTTCCTTGAAAATGGCTAAACTTGAGGAATAATAATTAATGGATTTTGGGTATTCTTCTAAAGCATCATAAGCAAGACCAAGATTACTCAGCGCCCTTCCTTCTCCTAACCGATCTTTCATTGCTTGGAAAACTACTAAACTCTGCTGATGGTACTCAATTGCTTTTGGATAATTTCCCACAGCATAGTAAACGCTCCCAATATTACCTAGAGATTGTGCCTCACCTTGACGATTTTTGATTTTCCTGAGAATTACTAAACTTGAGGAATAGTACTCAATTGCTTTTGGGTAGTCCCCTAAAGCATGGTAAATACTTCCGAGATTACCCAGCGCTCTTCCCTCCCCTAACAAGTCTTTGATTTTCTGAAACACTACTAAACTCTGCTGATGGTACTCAATGGCTTTGGGGTAATCTCCCAAAGCACGGTAAGCAAGACCGAGATTACCCAAAGACTGTCCCTCACCTAAAGAGTCTTTAATTTCACGAGCGATCGCTAATCTCTGCTGCTGGTAATCAATAGCTTTTTTGTAGTCTCCCAAAGCATGGTAAGCAAGACCAAGATTACCCAAAGACTTTCCCTGGCTTTGACGGTCTTTTAGTTTCCGGGCGATCGCTAAACTTAAAGAGTGGTATTCTATGGCTTTTGGGTAGTCTCCCAAATAATAGTAAGCAAGACCAATACCGCCTAAGGCGTTTTCTTCACTTTGAGGATCTTGGCTTTTACGAGCGATCGCTAAACTTTGTTGGTAGTACTCAATGGCTTTTGGATAGTTTCCCAAAGCATAGTAAGCAAAACCGAGACTATCTAGAAATAGTCTTTCGTCTTTACTGTTTTGAATTTCCCGGGCGATCGCTAAACTTGAGGAGTGGTGCTCAATAACTTTTGGGTAGTTTCTCAAGTTATAGTAAGCAAAACCGAGACTACCTTGTACCTCATATTCACCTTGACGATCTTTGATTTCTTGGTAAATAATTAGCGCTTGTTGCCAAGATTGTATAGCTGCTGGAAATTGACGCTTTCGATACTCCTGAATACCTTGTTTCATCAGCCTTTCAGCTTCCGCTTTCCGCGCCTCTGGGGTTTGCGCTGAAGCTTGGGTGATTCCCACAATTGCGCTGCGGTTGATTGGTGTTTGTCCAATCGTTGCGAGTAAGGTAATGAAAGTAATCAGTGCAATTTTCTGTATCTTCATTGGTGTTACTGGGGTTATCCTGTCAGTAACATATATTTCTGTGATGGCTTAGGGTATGCAGTTTTGATGAAGATTTGTCATACCAATTTAAATAGTGTTTGCGGCACATCAATAATATTCTAGAGGGCATGGCAGTGCCATGCCCCTACCATGTATTGTATTTGGCTGGAATCCTTGGCTGCGAATATGCCTTTAACTTTGCACATCAAGCTATTAGGTGGATTTTCCCTTGCTTATGGGGGTAAGCCTGTGGCTGGTGTGAGAATAGAACGCCTACAAGCATTACTGGCTTATCTCGTACTCCATCATCATACACCTCAAAGCCGTCAGCGCTTGGCTTTTCAACTTTGGCCAGATTCCACCGACACTCAAGCCCGGACTAATTTGCGTCGGGAATTACATCAGCTGCGTCAGGTACTCCCCGATGCTGATAGTTTTATTTTCGCTAATGCCAAAACCCTACAATGGCAGTCTGATGCACCATTTATACTTGATGTTGAGCAATTTACACAAGGATTAGCAACAGCAGAAGCCGCTAAAGCAGGAAATGATCGTGAAAAATTAATAGGAGATTTAACACAAGCAGTAAGTATATACGCTGGAGAATTACTACCTGATTTTGAGGATGAGTGGATTGTACTATTACGCGAACAACTGCGCCAGAAATATATCTGCGCTCTCGAAGCTTTAATACAGTTGTTAGAAAACCAAGGTAATTATCCGCTAGCAATTGAATATGCACAACGTTTGCTGGAAATTGAGCCGTTACACGAAATCGCCTACCTAAGTTTAATGCGGTTACATTCGCTTTTAGGCGATCGCACTTCCGCACTCCGCGTTTACCATCGCTGTATGACAATTTTACGGGAAGAATTAGGTATAGATCCCAGCCTGAATACTCGTCAGTTGTATGAACAATTACTGCGCGCTGAAGAAGCAGAGAAGCAGGGTACTTCGACTACGCTCAGTACCCAGGAAGTCAGAGAAAATGTAGTTGCTCCCGCACCTACTTGCGATTGGGGTGAAGCAATTGATGTATCTGTATTTTATGGGCGTGAATCGGAACGCAAAACCCTGGAAGAATGGATGATTCAGGATAAATCTCGCCTAATTGCGCTGCTGGGAATGGGTGGGATTGGTAAAACTGCGTTAGCGGTGAAAATTGCCCAAGAATTAGTGGAAAATCGGGAAGCAGGTTTTGAATTTGTAATTTGGCGTTCTTTGCGGAATGCGCCACCATTTGAGACTTTAATCAATGATTGGGTGTTGTTTCTTTCCCGTCAACAAGAGTCAAAAACAGATTTACCGACATTACTAGTTTATCTTCGCCGCCACCGTTGTTTATTAATTTTAGATAATCTCGAAACTTTATTTCAGGCGGGAAATCGTTCGGGAGAATATCGTGTAGGTTATGAGCGATATGGCGAACTATTTAATGTAATTGGGGAAACGGTACACCAGAGTTGCTTGCTGCTGACTAGTAGAGAGAAACCTGTGGAAGTGGGTACTTTAGAAAGTCTAGAGTCAAAAGTGCGATCGCTCAAGTTAACAGGTTCCAAAGAAGCCGCACAAGCTTTATTAGCAGCCAAAAGATTAGTCGGTTCGCCAACCCAAAAGCAAAAATTATGCGATCGCTATGATAATAGTCCTTTAGCGGTGAAAATTGTTGCCACTTCTATTCAAGAATTATTTGATGGTGATATTAGTGAATTCCAAAAGCACGACACAGTGATTTTTAACGGAATTCGTCGCTTATTAGAACAACAATTTGAACGACTTTCACCTTTAGAACAAACTATTATGTACTGGTTAGCCATTAATCGCGAATGGACTACCATTAATCAATTACAAGAAGATATTGTTTCGTCCAATTCTACAGGCAGATTATTAGAAGCTTTAGAATATTTAAATGGTCGCTCATTAATTGAAAAAAAATTGAGCAGCTATACACAACAATCTGTAGTGATGGAATATGTAACTGACAGATTAATTGAGCAGATATGCAATGAAATCATTACAGCAAAACTCTCACTCTTCCTAAATTACGCCATCATCAAAACCACAGTTAAAGACTATGTGCGGGAAAGTCAACTGCGATTAATCTTACAACCAATTGCTGAACAAATCAGTAAAAATTTTTCAGCTAAATCAGCACTCAATCAACAAATTCAGCTAATTACCGAGTTACTGCGACAGCCAGAAAATAGATTATCTGGTTATGGTGGAGGAAATTTACTCAATCTTTGCTGTAATTTGCAACTTGATTTAACCAGCTATGATTTCTCTAATTTAACAATTTGGCACGCCTATCTTGCAAAACTAGATTTAAATCAAGTTAGCTTTGCTAATTGCGATTTTGCTAAATCTGCTTTCACCCACAGTTTTGGTGCAATTACATCTTTAGCCTTCAGTCCCAATGGCGAAATTTTAGCCACAGGCGATGGTACAGGCGATATTTATTTATGGCAAATTGCTAATAGCGATCAACCATACTTAATTCTTAAAGGACATGATAACTGGATTTGGTCGCTTGGCTTTAGTCCAGATGGCAAAACCATTGTCAGTGGTAGCGAAGACGGAACAGTAAGACTGTGGAATATTAGCACAGGGGAATGCAGACGGATTTTATCAGAACATACTGGTATAGTTTCTTCAGTCGCCTTTAGTCCAGATGGTAGAGCGATCGCTAGCGGTAGCGTTGATTTTACAATTAGATTATGGGATGCAAATACAGGTGAGTGTTTGCAAGTGTTTTTAGGCCATAATCATCAAGTACGCTCAATTGCTTTTAGTAGCGATGGAGAAATCCTAGCTAGTGGGAGTAGTGAGTCAACTATCAGACTTTGGCAAGTTTCTACTGGTAAACCTTTAAAAATTTTACAAGGACACACCAGCCAAATTTGGACAGTAGCTTTTTCCCCTCATGGAAATATTCTCGCCAGTGGTAGCTATGACCAAACTATTAAGCTGTGGGATATTTCTCAAGGTAAATGCATCAGCACCTTGACCGGACATCATAGTATGGTGTGGTCAGTTACTTTTAGTCCTGATGGACAAACCCTAGCGAGTGGTAGCGACGACCAAACTATTAAGCTATGGGATATTAATCAAGGTAAATGCATCAGCACCTTGACCGGACATTATAGCATGGTGTGGTCTGTGGCTTTTAGTCCCGATGGGCAAATTTTAGCCAGTGGTAGTGATGACCAAACTGTGAAACTATGGGATTTAAATAGCAAACAAGTTTTGCGAACATTGCACGGATACGCCATGCAAGTTTGGTCAGTGGCTTTTAGTCATGATGGAAAAATCTTGGCTAGTGCTAACACTGGTTCCGTCAATCTCTGGAATGCAAACACAGGAAAATGCAGGAAAACCTTACAAAAAGATACCAATTGGTCAACATCAGTATCTTTCAGTCCCGATGGTAAACTGCTTGTTAGTAGCGGTTCCGAACAAAATATTAAAATTTGGGATATCAGTACAGGTGAATGTCTGAAAATTCTTCAGGGACATCAAGGCTGGGTATTATCATCTATTTTCAGTCCGGTAGGAGACATTATTGCTAGTTGCAGTTTTGATAGCACCATCAAAATTTGGGATATTTCCCAAGGTAAATGTATAAATACATTACAAGGTCATACAAGCTGGGTTTGGTCTGTAGCTTTTAGTCCTGATGGAAAAACCTTAGCTAGTGGCGGTTTTGATAAATTAATTAAAATTTGGGATATCCGTAACGGTGAGTGTTTAAAAACTTTGCAGGGACATACAAACTGGATTTGGTCTGTAGTTTTTAGTTCCGACGGTCGCACTTTAGCTAGTAGCAGTACTGACCATACTATTAAATTATGGGATGTAGCCACAGGCGATCGCATACAAACTTTGCAGGGACACACCAATCAAATATTTCAAGTTAAATTTAGTCCAGATAATCGTAAGTTAGTCAGTTGCAGTACTGACCAAACCATCAGACTGTGGAAGATTGAATCTGGGGAATGTTTGGCGATTTTACGCGGACATACAAATCAAATCCGTTGTGTTACTTTCAGTCCCGACGGACATTTGATTGCCAGTGGTAGCGCCGATGAGACAATTAAAATTTGGGATGTCAATACAGGTGAATACTTGCAGACCTTGCAGTGCGATCGCCCTTATGCCAACATGAACATCACAGGTGTCACAGGCTTAACCAACGCCCAAATAGCCACTTTAAAATTACTCGGTGCGATCGCATTTTCCTAATGACGACGTTTTTGGATCGTTTTGAGAACGTTTTGCGATCGCTTCCTTCATTATCTTAATAAATGAAACCCAGAGAACAAAGAAATTGAGTTTTTTCAGACTTTGTTTTCTCAATAAATTACAAATGATTTCTATTTGTAAATATACCTGTCATTGGCTGGTCAATACCAGCCCTAATTCTTGCTGTCCTAGCAATGACTAATTTGGAGATTATTAATATATGCAACGACCTCTTAGCGCCACAGAACACAGCTTTTGGTTATACGACCAAGCAGCATTATTAAATTTTGCCATCACTGCACAAATCGCCGGAGAAATTAATCTGAACCAATTAGAACAAGCACTTGAATTTGTCCAGCAAAGGCATCCATTATTAAGAGTAGGCATTGTTCTTGATGCATCAGGAAAACCTTGGTTTCAAGAATATTGCGCGAAAATTCCTTTGCGAATTGTCCAGCGTTTAGGCGAAGAACATTGGCAAAAAGAAGTAGAACAAGAAATTGCCCAACCATTTGATTGGAGACAAGCACCCCTAATCCGCGTAGTTCTGGTTCATTCTCCGGAAATTTCCGAACTGATTGTGACGATTCATCACTCAATTGGTGATGCTTTATCTTCTGTATATTTATTGCGAGATATCTTACAAGCAGTTGGTCTTACTGATAGCGATCGCAATATCTTAGCATTACGTTCGGGTATGGAAGAAATAATTGCTGAGAAATTTGGTAATTTCTCTAATTTAGCCAATCCAGAAAACATTAATCCTGATAATTGGGCATCACATATCTATGATTCTACAAGTGTAGAGATAAATAGAATTTCCGATAATTATCGTGTTTCTCTACTTACTTGGTCACTATCACCAGCAGAAACTACTGCATTAATTTCTCGCTGTCGCCAAGAACAAACAACTGTTCATGGGGCTATTTGTGCTGCATTTTTATTGGCGGTTTCTGAAGATAGCGGTAAGCAGTTTGAACTCAAATGTTTATCGCCAATTAATATCAGAGATTACCTAGCACCATTAATTGCAGAAGATTATGGTTATTATGCTTCTGTAGGGATGGCCAGTAATAGCATTACCCCAGATTTAACCCTTTGGGATATAGCGCGATCGCTTAAATCCCAAATTCATCAGCAGATGACACTAGAAAAAGTAGCAGAAACAATCGCCCCAAGACAAGCTTTTTTAACTACAAATCCAACCCCTTCTCAAGTTAAGCAAGGCTTTACAGATGCTTATGGTTATGATGTTTTTGTTTCCAATCTTGGACGGTTAAATATTCCCCAACAGTTTGGTAATCTCCATCTCCAAGCAATTTACGGCCCCGCTGTCTCAACATACATGAATAACGCACCGCAAATAGGAGTAGCAACTTTAGGAGATAAAATGTTTTTTACCTATGTTTATTTACAACCAGAAACATCATCAGCCAAAGCCACCCAAATTCAGCAAGCAGCAATGCAACAACTTAAGCAAGCCCAAGCATTAAAACAAGAGTATTTAGTCTAGATTATCGTTGATTGTAGGGGCACTGGCACTGCCATGCCCCAAAGTAATATCCCCGACTTCTTTAAAAAATCGGGGATATTCTAATTTATTAGAGACAATTATAGATAAAATTCCGATTGATATTGCGGTGAAAGGTGGAAAATGCAGAGATATCTAAGAGTGCTGAGGCTATTTTGGAGTACTGCGATCGCAGCTGAAATGGAATATCGTGTTAACTTTATTGTTGCTACCATCACCAGCTTGGGTAATTTGATAGGTAGCCTGTTTGGATTATTTTTGTTTTACCGCACTGGCTATAATTTTGCTGGTTGGTCATGGGATGCAGCTTTAGTTGTGCTAGGCATTTTTACGCTGCTACAAGGTTTTTCTTCTACCTTCCTCGCACCCAATTTAAATAGTATTGTTCGCCACGTCCAAGAAGGTACTTTAGACTTTGTTCTACTCAAACCTATCCGCAGTCAATTTTGGCTTTCGACTCACACCCTGTCACCTTGGGGACTACCCGATTTAATTTTTGGTAGCGCGATTATTGGCTATGCGGGTAAACGTCTCGGCTTGAGTATCAATAACTATTTAGTCAGTGCATTACCCTTATTATTGGGTTTAGTAATTCTTTATAGCCTGTGGTTTATTCTAGGTGCGACTAGCATCTGGTTTGTGAAAATATACAACGTTACCGAAGTGCTACGGGGTTTATTAGAAGCAGGAAGATATCCAATCGCCGCTTATCCTGCGGCTTATCGTTTTTTCTTTACTTTCGTCGTGCCAGTAGCTTTTTTAACAACAGTTCCAGCGGAAGCCATGCTAGGTAGAGGACAGATTACCTGGGTAGCAGGTGCAGTTGTCTTAGCATTGGCGTTATTTTTTCTTTCCGCTTGGTTTTGGCGATTTGCCTTGCGTTTTTATACTAGTGCTTCGAGTTAGAGACTACAGGTAAGTTGATGGTTGACTGTTGACTGTTGACGGTTGACTGTTGACTGTTGAATGTTTATTTAATTTTGTTCTTCGCGCAGTAAAGCCCGAAAGCCTGCTTGCTGAAAATGTTCATTGGCAGTTAAAGCTTCTGTAATGCCACTATATTGCATCACTATAAAAGATACGCAATCAATAAATTTCCATTCTTTCTCGGAGCGATCGCAGTATAGCTGAAAAGCTTTTTCAAAAAGTTCCTGAGATAAAGGGACAATTTCTACCTTAGAGTCGGCTGTGAGGGCATTTAATAACATCACTGCCCCTTGACGTAATGGTTGTTTAGATAAAATATTGCCAATTTCTAACAATATGGCTTGAGTTGTCACTAAGCGCGTGCCCGCTGTTTCTAAAAGTTGAGACAATTGAACAGCACGCCGATGCAAGTTATCTTGTGGCGTAGATAAGGCGATCGCAAATGTTGTATCTAAAAAAACTTCTGACCTCATGCTGTAGATGCTAAAACTTACTAATCTTACTAATATTTATCAATTTTGGTAGACCAATCAGCTGGCCCTGAAAGTTGAAGCGATCGCGCAGTGGCTAAAAAAGATACACTTTCTTGCTTCTGTGGCGGTAAAACCTCAATACTCAACCGCACACGCGTATTAGCTGGTAAAGCTAAGGGTTCTGTCGGATAGAACACTTTACCATCAAATACGGCTGTGATTTTTTGTGACATTGTTTTAGCTAGGGGCTAGGGGCTAGGAGAACAAGGAGACAACTGACAACACTTCTTGTAGCTCTCAGTGCATCGCTGACAACTGACAACTGTACGGGCGGGTTCACGGATATCTTCGCCGAGCAATGATGATCTTAATAAACCCGCCCCTACTAACAACTGACAACTGACAACTGACAACTGACCAATTCATAAATGACAAGATACCCAAAGACCACGACCATTTTTGTTAAACTCATCAATGGTTTGCAGTGAGAGTTCATGGGTAGTCATGGCTTGCAACATAGTTAAAGGTAAGGTGAGATGTTGTGCGCCTGCTTGGAGAGATGCTACTGCTTCTTCAGGTGATTTAATGCTAGCTGCCATAATTTCTGTATTGCTACCAGCGACTACGCTAGACATTTGCTGTAATAAAGCAATGCCATCACCTAAGAGTTTAGTAGCTCGATTCACATAAGCGATCGCATATTTTGCACCCGCTTCTTTAGCCACTGCTGCTTGGGAAGCACTATATATTCCTGTGACTGCACAGGAAATTTCTCCGAATAATGCTGCAACTACTTGAAACCCTACCATAGATGCGGGAATTTTGAGTACAGTTTGCTTACCAATAATCTCAAAAGCTGCTCGCCCTTCAGCTAACATTTCATCAAAATCTGAAGACATTAGCTGATAAAATACCGGGCCTGTAGTCAATTGTGTCAATCGTTTCAGCGTAGTCTCTACTGGTAAATCGCTTTTCGCTAACAGAGTAGGGTTAGTTGTGATACCTTTTACCCAGCCTAATTCCTTCGCAGCTTGAGCTTCAGCGACAATTGCCGAATCGAGATAAATACTCACTTGTATCTCCTGTGAAAGGTTGTGTCGCTGTCATTTTACAAGAAATTTGCCGGTTACCTCTGTCACAAAACCGCCAGATGCATCAAGATTTTCCCTATGCAGTCATCACAAAATCTCTCTTCCCCATGCCCAATGCCTAATGCCCAATGCCCAAAAGAAAAAAGAAGCTACACACGCAGCTCCTAGAGAAAATCAATGAGAAATGATTGTTGATTCTGCTGATATAGGTGTGAGTATGGCAACTATATCGGCGATGAGGAGTAAACTAGCTTTAACCAAGGGATTAACAGCTACTACTTTTTAATGTCCTGACCCATTATTAGGTAGTAGCCGTTCTTAGCCCTTACATGAGTAATTAAAACTGTTTTCATCAAAGAATCCTATAGACAAAAGTCATGAATCAACCATGACAAAAGTCATAAACCTAATGCGGAGATTGTCTTAGTCTGCGATCGCCCAGCGCACATAAGGACGAGAAGCTGTTACAGTTTTATAGGTAACTTCCTTCGCAGGTGCATTAATTTTGCGCAAATCTACACGAAAGTAGGCTTGTTTGTTCTTAAATTGCACGCTGTAAAAGTTATATTCTTGACCTTGGGTTTTACCAACGCAAGAAGCATAATCACTGCGTAACGGTGAAACAAATTCTACATACTGCTTAGTTGATGATACTAACTTAGTAGAGTCTGCAAATGCTCTGGTATCTGCAACTACTGTGTGTTCTGCTCCACCTTCATAAGGCAAGACAAACCACCACAAGCCAACGGTTTTGGGACAATTGCCAGCGCTACGTTGTATATTTAATGGCACATTGGGTGCAGCAAGGGGGCCGGGAGGTGATTCTTGCTGTGCTTTTGCTGTAGTTGAAATTATTCCTGCTGCTATTAAGGGCGAGATAATTACCCCAAGAGTAGCTAACTTTGCTAAATTTTTCATAAAATTAAGTTTTTTAGATTTAAGCTATCTAAATAATATTGACTGTTCCGATGGGGACAAAGTGCCAATTTAGGTAAGATATCCGATTGACATATCAGTAACTAGTAGGGTGTGTTGTCGCGTAGCGCAACGCACCATCAATGTTTAAGATAAAACGCTGTATTTGTAGTAATTATTTTAATTAACCGCCTTCTCTGGGAGAGGCTTCCGCCAACGCGCAGCGTCTCACAGAGAAGACGCCAAGAGAAGAAAGAGAAGAAAGAGAAGGAATTAATGCTTAAAGGAAATGTGTTGTACCATAGCTCATCAAATAAAATATTTCCTCAATCTATAGCAATACAAATTGATTTTTCAAAAAATATCGGCATCTGTAAAATAGGCAATACTCAAAAAAATCTTTAGATGCTAGGTATTATTCACTCTACTTGTATTTCCAAAATCATTAATTTTGAATTTTGAATACTTCACGAGCTTCAGCACAAGTTTTGACTTTTGAATTAATTACCGTGTTGTCAGTTACAGTTCTTAGCAAAGGAAGTGGGCAACAATATTAATTGATATTTCCAAATGCAGCCCCTTATTCCATAATGCTGCGATTTCATGAAACCTCGTATTATTGTTTGTGGCTTAGGACGTACTGGCTATAAAGTCTTTCGACTGCTAAGACAGCAGGGTGCATTTGTCGTTGGTATTCATCACAAACCTATCCCTGGTGAATCCGCTCCAGATGTAATCATTGGCGATTTACATACCGCTGCTACGCTGACAGCGGCGGGAATTGAGCAAGCACATACTTTAGTGATTGCTACTTCCGATGATGCGCGTAATTTAGCAATTATGTTGCAAGCGCGGGTGTTAAATCCCCACATTCGGATTATTAATCGTTTTTATAATACAAGTTTGGCGGAACGTCTCGATCAGACTTTGCCAAATCACTTGAGTATGAGTGTGGTAGGTTTAGCTGCACCGGTGTTTACCTTCGCCGCACTGGGTAATCAAGCAATTGGTCAAATTAAGTTATTTCAACAAACTTGGCCGATTCAAGAAGAATATATTGATGAAAACCATCCTTGGCTCGGTCATAAACTCAGTGAATTATGGGAAGAGCGATCGCGGATGCTGATTTATTATTTACCTGTCAAAGGTAAAATGAATTTGGTATCTGCTTTACTTTCAGACCAAGAATTAAAAGTAGGTGATCGCATTATTGTCGGTATCCAACCCCGCGTTCGTTCTACGCGCAAATCATGGGTAAGAAAATTGCTCAAAGTTTGTACTAGTTTGAAGCAATTTCAAAAACACGCCCAATCAGTTTTAGTCATGGCGGCGGTGCTATTAGTAGTTATTTTTCTCGCCTCACTTACCTATGTTTCTGCTAATTTAAATATCTCCTTTGTTGATGCTTTATATTTTGCCGTTGGCATGATTACCGGAGCCGGCGGCAATGATAAAGTAGTCGAATTTGCTCCCAATAGTATCAAAATCTTTACGGTTGTGATGATGCTAGTTGGTGCAGGGGTGATTGGTATTTGGTATGCGATGCTTACCGATTTTGTTCTGGGAAATCGCTTCAAGCAATTTTGGGATGCAGCTAGGATACCCCAGCGTCATCATTACATAGTTTGCGGCTTGAGTGGCATTGGCGTGAGAATTGTGCAAGAACTCCACGCTAGCGGCCATGAGGTGGTAGTTATTGAGACAGATAGTAACAATAGATTTGTCAACACCACTCGCGGACTTGGCATACCTGTAATTCAAGGTGACGCCAGCTTCCGCGCCATCTTGCAATCGAGTAATATTAACAATGCCGCCGCAGTGCTAGCTGTTACTAGTAATGATGCCATTAACTTAGAAATTGCCCTGAAAGCCAAAGGATTATCACCCAGCATTCCCGTAATTGTCCATTATGCCGACCCTGATTTTGCGGGTATGGCACAACAAGTATTTGATTTCGAGGCCGTACTCAGTCCCGCAGAATTAGCCGCCCCAGCTTTCGCCGCCGCCGCACTAGGCGGACGTATCCTTGGTAATGGCATCACTGCTGATAGTCTTTGGGTAGCCTTTGCCACGATGATTACCCAAGTACATCCCTTTTGCGGCGAATTGGTAAAAGATGTCGCCATGTCAGCAGACTTTGTACCCTTGTATGTGGAAACCACACATAAAACCCTGCATGGTTGGGAATTATTAGATGCTCAACTATGTCCAGGAGACATTTTATATTTGACCATGCCAGCCAATCGGTTATATCAATTATGGCGCGACGAGCGATCGCAAGTTATGGTGACAGGGACTAGGGAGTAGGAGGCAGGGGGACAAGGAATTTTAGATTTTAGATTTGCGTTAGCGTAGCGTTAGCGAGTCCGCGAGCGTCTTTTGGATTCCAATCTAAAATCCAAAATCCAAAATCCAAAATTGTTTCTATGCCCCATGCCCAATGCCCAATGCCCAATGCCCACTAACTCTTGGTATAATCGCCAGTCGAGCCACTATACAGTTGTGAGAGAATAATCATGGCAGACTGGCAGGAGATTACTGGTGGGATCACAGCACCAAGGGGTTATCGGGCCGCAGGAATTACCGCAGGTTTAAAGCCTTCGGGATTACCCGATTTAGCTTTAATAGTATCTGATGTAGAAGCGATCGCAGCTGGTGTGTTTACTACCAGTCAAGTTAAAGCCGCCTGTGTAGATTATTGTCGTCAACGTTTGCAAGCTAAGCATAATGCCCGCGCGATTCTTTGTAATGCGGGACAAGCAAATGCCGCTACAGGTACTCAAGGTTGGTTTGATGCTATAGAATCAGCTATGGCAGTAGCGCAAGCTTTAAATATCCCTAGCGAATCGGTGTTATTAGCTTCTACTGGGGTAATTGGTCAGCGGATCAAGATGGATGCACTCAAAGCGGGAATTCCTTCATTAGTTGCGGCGCTTTCGGAAACAGGTTCCGATGCAGCCGCCGGCGCAATTATTACTACAGATTTAGTCCCAAAATCTATCGCTTTAGAAACCACTATAGGCGATCGCCCGGTGCGGATTGGCGGAATTGCCAAAGGTTCGGGGATGATTCATCCGAATATGGCGACGATGTTGGCATTTGTTACCTGTGATGCGGCGGTGTCACCAAGTTTATGGCAGCAAATGTTAAGTCGCGCTGCCGATAGAAGTTTTAATTCGATTACAGTTGATGGTGATACCAGCACCAATGACAGCTTAATTGCCTTAGCTAATGGTCAATCTCGCACCCCAGCGATTACAGAAATGGGTGCAGAAGCGGAGAAACTAGAGGCCATGTTAACAGCAGTGTGTCAGCATTTAGCAAAAGCGATCGCCCGTGATGGTGAAGGTGCAACTTGCTTAATTGAAGTCCAAGTTACTGGCGCACATGATGAAATTTCTGCCCGTCAAATAGCCAAAACCATCGCCGGTTCATCCCTAGTTAAATCGGCAATCTTTGGCCGCGATCCCAACTGGGGACGCATCGCCGCCGCCGCCGGACGCGCAGGTGTACCCTTTGAACAAGAAAATCTGCAAATCAAATTAGGCAATTTCTTATTATTAGAAAATGGTCAACCTCTAACATTTGATCGTGCAGCCGCCAGCGCCTATTTAAAACAAGCCTCGACAGGTGCTTATCTCAAAGAAGATACTGTTTTAATTTCTGTGAGCGTTGGCAATGGTCAAGGTACAGGTAAAGCTTGGGGTTGCGATTTAAGCTATGACTATGTGAAGATTAACGCCGAATATACGACGTAATTATACCAATTTGAAAAAAGAACGCCACAGATTTTAGGGGCGATGCCCACCATATCCGGGTTTTGGTGGGCATTGGGCATGGGGCATGGGTGTCAACTTAACGCGAAATCCGCTTTGTAGCAAGGTTTTTGCCCTCACCCCCAACCCCTCTCCCACCGGGAGAGGGGAGCAAGAGATTTAATTCCCCTTCTCCTGGGGGAGAAGGGGTGAGGGGATGAGGGCGAGGGTTTTTGTACAATACGCGCCGTATATAGCTTTTAGCTTAAGTTGACACCAATGGGGCATTGGGCATGGGAAAGACAGGTTTTCATGTTTGGTTGTGGGTTTTTCCCATGATTGACTAACTTGAAAAAGCAGGGGAGCAGGGAGCAAAGGGGATTAATCAATTTTTCATGTGTTCTGGTGTACGCAGTTTATGATGGCTATTTATGAGTGGACAATATAGATTTAAAAAGATTAAGAAATCCCTTCAGGAAGCTGGTGTAAAGTTTGTCCGGATTCTGTGGTGTGATAATGCCAATATTATTCGCGGCAAG
Source organism: Tolypothrix sp. FACHB-123 (assembly GCF_014697075.1). Lineage (GTDB taxonomy): Bacteria > Cyanobacteriota > Cyanobacteriia > Cyanobacteriales > Nostocaceae > Aulosira. Next base: position 91,419 of record NZ_JACJRE010000028.1, read on the forward strand.
GCTGTTCATGTTGAGATGTTGTCACACTATTTTGAGCATGGTGTGGGCATATCTGCTGGAGAACAAGGCATACCTGTGATGTATGATGCGATCGCACCTGATAGTGGTGTGGCTCCAGTGGGGGAAATTCGCTTAGTACCTGATTGGGCTAGTCTCACGCCTTTACCTTACGCTCCTGGTCATGCCCGCGTTTTAGGAAATATGATCCTTGATGGACAACCTTGGGCTTTTTGTCCGCGAAATTTCCTTATCCAAATGATTAATGCGGCGAAAAATCAAGGTTTGGAAATTCAAGCAGCTTTTGAAAACGAATTTTATCTGTTAAAGCATACAGATACAGGAATTGCGCCGACAGACTCTACTGTATTTGCAGCGACGCAATCAATGGATATCAATCGAGAAGTGATTGATGGTATAGCTGATGCCTTAATTGCTCAGGGAATTCCCGTAGAGCAATATTACCCAGAATCAGGCCCCGGTCAACAAGAAATTTCTGTACGCTACACTGATGCTTTAGAAGCGGCTAACCGACAAATTGCTTTTCGGGAAACTGTCAGAGCGATCGCGCGTCAACATCATCTCACAGCTTCTTTTTTACCAAAAATCTTCGCTGATGCTGCAAGTAGCGGTTGTCACATCCACCTCAGCTTGTGGCATGACGGGAAAAATCTGCTACCTGATACTCAAGGTGTCTGCGGTGTTTCCCAGATAGGTAGAGCGTTTAGTGCTGGTATTCTAGAGCATTTACCAGCACTAATGGCATTAACTACTCCTAGTGTTAACTCATACCGCCGCATCCGTCCTCATACTTGGAGTGGCGCTTTCCGTTGTTGGGGATTAGATAACCGCGAAGCAGCTGTGAGAGTTCCTAGCGATCCGGGTTTGGGTAGTTCGAGCCATTTTGAAGTGAAAACTGTAGACGCATCAGCTAATCCTTTCTTAGCCTTAGGTGCAGTGATTGCGGCGGGATTAGATGGCGTACAACGAGGTTTAGAACCGCCAAACCCAGTGACAGAAGATCCAGGAAACTTGTCTATTGAACAACGGACAGCCAATCTTATCGATCCCTTACCGACAAATTTAGGAGATGCGATCGCTCGTTTGCAAGACAATCATGTATTATTAAATGCCTTAAATCCCCAGCTATCACAAGCTTTTCTCGCAGTTCGTCAAGCTGAATGGCTAGCAATGAAAGATTGGGAATTAGAAGCAGAAGTCAAGCTGTTATTAGAAAGATATTGATGGTTGATGGTTGATGGTTGATGGTTGACGGTTGACGGAATTTTAGATTTTAAATTTTGGATTTTGGATTGAAGATTCAAAATCCAAAATTTAAAAAGGTTTCAAGCCCCTGAATTTATTCATGGCATAAATCTAAAATCCAAAATCTAAAATTTTAGATTCAAGCCCCTACATTAATGTATGGGGATAATCTAAAATCTAAAATCCAAAATCTAAAATTGACGGTTGACGGTTGACGGTTGACTGTTAAATTCAAAAATTCAATGGGTAATATTAAGACGATATCCCGTACCGTGCAAAGTTTCAATCGTGTGATCGCAACCGCTATTAGCTAATTTACGTCGCAGCAATCGCATTTGTGCTGCTACTACATTACTAACTGGCTCGGCGCTGACTTCCCAAAGTTGATTGCGAATTTGTTCTGTGGTGACAATTTGGTTGGGATGTTTCATAAAATATTCTAGTAGCTGAAATTCCTTATTTGTTAGAGGAATTTCCTGTTTGTTTCCCGCCGAATCATGACTGACAACTAAATTGTTACCATAGTCGAGAGTTAATTTACCAACAGTTAATTCCTGTGGCTGAAATTGGGGCGATCGCCTTTGTAATGCTCGCAATCTAGCTAATAATTCTGCCATACCAAAAGGCTTGACTAAATAATCATCTGCACCTGCATCTAAGCCAGCAACTTTATCTTCCATGCTGTCTTTGGCTGTGAGCATTAACACAGGTAAAGGATTTTTATGCTGGCGTAGGCGTTTGCATAATTCTAAGCCTGATATTCCTGGTATCATCCAATCAAAAATAGCTAGAGTATATTGTGTCCAACTATTTTCTAAATATGCCCAAGCATCATCACCATCAATTACCCAATCTACTAAATATTTATGTTGGGTAAGAGTTCGCTTAATAGCACCACCTAAATCTTCTTCATCTTCTACTAGTAATATTCGCATATGGTAAAGCCAGAAGTTGCTACAGACTACGCGAAACACGGAAACGTCAACCCTGAAGTTGATTCAAGGAACCCTGAAGTTAATTCAGACTACGCGAAACACGGAAACGTTAACCCTGAAGTTGATTCAAGGAACCCTGAAGTTGCTACAGACTACGCGAAACACGGAAACGTTAACCCTGAAGTTGATTCCGGGAACCCTGAAGTTAATTCAGACTACGCGAAACACGGAAACGGGAAGACGGAAGTTGATTCCGGGAACCCTGAAGTTAATTCAGGCTAAGCGAAACACGGAAACGGGAAGACGGAAGTTACCCGCAGGACGATAAACATCTACCGATTAAAATTAAAGCGTCCATCTACTTTTTTACCTTTAATATCAGCATTAATTTTCACCTGATACTGACCTGTTAATTGTTCTTTTAATAAACCTGCATAATGCTTATCTTTAGCATCATAGGTTAAAGGAATTGTTTGCTGTTTACCATCAGGTAACTGCACTTGCGCTGTCACTTTAGCATTAGATATTGTTTCGTGATTATCTCCTGTTTGGAGATAGAAATCTAGATGCGTTCCCCTAGCTTCTTTCACAGGAACAAATTCTAAATGGTAAGCACCTGTTTCAACAACTTGTCCGCCATGAGTTTTACCATGTTGTGCTTCTGTTTTTGCTACGGGTGCAGTTGAAGTCTGAGTATTAGGACTAGAATTAGCTGGATTATTTTCTGTATTTGCTGCTGGCTGATTGTTACTGCAAGCACCTAAGAATAATAAGCCGATACTGCTAATAATTAGCAAGCTAGATTTGAGTGAATTCATAGATTTAATCCTCAATTCAATTCAATTTATTATTTTTGTAATAAAATTTTGCCAAATTTAGCATATAAGGCAGGAATAACTACTAGCGTTAATGCTGTAGATGTAAATAAACCACCTAAGACAACTATAGAAAGCGGTTGTAATATTTCCTTACCAGGGCCGCTATCAATTATTAAAGGTGCTAAACCTAAAGCAGAGGTCAAGGCTGTCATTAAAATGGCGTTTAATCTTTCCATTGAACCTTTGATTAAAATTTCTTTCAAAGGCATTCCTTCGGCAAACTTGGTATTGTAATTATCTACTAGTAATAAACCATTACGAGTTGCAACGCCAAATAGGGTAACAAAGCCAACTAAAGAAGCAATAGAAATAATTCCGCCAGATAAAGCTACAGAAAATACTCCTCCTACTAATGCCAAGGGTAAGTTAATCATAATCGTGGCAGTTGAAGGAATAGATTTGACGGAAATATACATGATAACTGTAATGGCAATAAAGGCGATCGCACTATAAATTAAAATATCCTGTGTGGCTCTTTCTTGTGCCTCAAATTGCCCTGCATACTGGATATAGTAACCAGAGGGTGGATGTACTTGTTGATTGACTTTTGCTTGAATTTCATTGACAACGGAGCGCAAATCTCTACCGCTAGTATTTGCAGAAACGACAATTAACCGAGAGACATTTTCCCGATTAATGGTATTTGGCCCTGTACCATTTTCAATTGTGGCGACTTGGGCTAATGGTATCTTTTGTCCAGCAGGAGTATCAATTAATAAATTGCCAATTGTATCTAAATTTTGCCTAGATTCTGGCTTTAACCAAACTAATAAATCAAAAGTTTGTTGTTTATCTAAGATTTGCGAAACTACTTTACCATTTAAAGCAGTTTCCATAATTTGGGAAATTTTGCCTACTGTTAAACCATAGCGAGAAGCATCAATCCGATTAAATTTAATTTGTATTTGTTCGATGGGTACTTGCGGTTCTAGTTGTAAATCAACAATCCCATTTACAGTTTTCATGACTTCATTTACTTGACTCCCAATGGTGCGGAGTTCTGCTAAATCAGGGCCGAAAATTTTAACTGCGATCGCACTTCTTACCCCAGATAATACCTCATCCATTCTATGGGAGATAAAACCGCCAATATTTGGCGCGACTCCTGGTAATTTCGCCATTTCTTCCCGCAGCTTTTTAATCGCCGCTTCCCTATCTTCTAAAGCTTCCCGGCTCAATTCAATATCCAAATGTGCTAAATTTACCCCTCCTGCGTCGCTATCACCTGGTGCGCGCCCGGAACGCAACTGTACATAAGGAAATCGCGAATCGCCTTTAAGTGCTTGCTGAATTGCTTCCCCCGCAGCGTTGGTAGTTTCCAAGGAAACACCAGGGTAGAGTGTCAGGGTATTTACCAAAGTTTGTTCTTGGAATTCTGGTAAAAAGACTCTCCCAAAACTAGGAGCGATCGCGATCGCAGTTACTATACTTGCAAGGGCTAAGGCTAAAATAATTCCCGAATTTCGCAGCGAAAAACCCAACAGCGGATAATACAACCGCTTAAAAAATCTCGCTACCCAAGGTTCATTTTCTGGTAGATGACCGTGAGGTAATAAAATTGCACATAAAGCGGGAGTTATCGTCAAAGCTGTGATACTCGACGCAATCACAGCCGCCATATAGCCTAACCCCATCGGGATAAAAATGCTACCTTCTACCCCAGTTAAAGCAAACACGGGAGCAAAGACAACGATAGTAATAATAGTCGCGCCAAATACCGAATCTCTTACTTCTTGACAACCATCAAATACCACATCTAAAACAGGGCGAGGATGGGGAGAATATTTATTTTCTCGTAAATTGCGGTAAACATTTTCTGCATCAACAATTGCATCATCAACCGCCGAACCAATTGCAACAGCTAACCCTCCCAAAGTCATGGTATTTAAACCTTGTCCCAACCAATTAAGGAGAAATATCCCAATTAATAAAGATAGAGGTAAAGCAGTTAAACAAATGGCGAGGTTCCGCCAATTCATTAAAAAAGGAATGAGAATAATAGCAACAATAATACTACCTTCAATTAAAGCAGCGCGAACATTTTCAATCGAAGCATCAATATAGTTTTCTTGGCGAAATGTCGCCGTTACTTGCATATCTTTTGGTAAAGCAGCTTTAATTTCTGCGATCGCCTGTTCAATAGCACGGGTAACGCTTGGTGTATCGGCTTGTGGCTGTTTGTTGATTGTAACGATAACAGCCTTTTTTCCGTTAAAACTGCCATCACCTCTTTTAATTGCTGCACCAATTTTTACATCAGCCACATCAGATATTTTAACTGGCGTACCATTGCGAGCAGTAATTGCAGATTGTTGTAATTCTTCAAGAGATTCAATTCTGCCAATTCCCCGAATTAATTTCTCTCTATCAGGGGTAATCAAATAACCACCAGGAGCATTAATATTTGCTGCCGCCGTTGCTTCTTCTACATCAGCTAAAGTAACATTAAAAGCTTGTAATTTTTCTGGATCTACTAATACTTGATATTGCCGAATATCACCCCCATAAGCAACAACTTGACTCACACCAGGCACAGCCAAAAGCCGATTTGTCACTTGCCAATCGACAATTCGCCGTACTTCCATTAAAGGTGTAGTATCAGAAGTAAAAGCATATTGCAATACAGTACCAATTGGGGAACTAGTAGGAGAAATTTGTGGCGTTTCTACCCCAGCAGGTAACTTACCTTGTGCTTGTTGTAACCTTTCCGTTACCAACTGACGCGCTTGATAAATATCACTTCCCCAATTAAAAATCACCTTAACCACAGAAATTCCCGCTGCGGAAGATGAACGCACTGCTGTCACCCCAGGAGTACCATTAATTGCACTTTCAATCGGTAAAGTCACCAAAGATTCCAACTCTTCCGGCGCGAGTCCTGGCGCTTCCGTTTGAATTTCTACCTGCGGTGGCGCAAAACTAGGAAAAACATCCAAAGGCATTTGGATAATCGTACGAAATATCCAAATTATCAGGATAATTGTACTCAGAACCACTAGCCAACGGCGAGCGATCGCCCATTTAATGATCGCACTAAGCATCTTGAAAATTTTAGATTTTAGATTTTAGATTTTGGATTACCAGTCAACCGTCAACCGTCAACCATCAACAGTCAACCGTCAACTTATCTCAATTTCGTATCAATCCTTACTTCCGAATCCTGTTTCGCTACGTAATGGTTATCAACCCATTCTGGCGGTAAATCTGGTTGTTCTACAGGTAATTGATATTGATGTTTGCGGCAACGACTAGCCCAAGAAACACCACCCATAAAAGCTACACCAAAAAGTGCAACACCTCCCCCTACACCCACCCACAAAGGAATTGAGGAATTAGAATTTTTCTCTTCTGTTTGGGCACTGAGCGAAGTCGAAGTGCCATGTCCATGCTCATCTGCTGCACTACTCCCCCGCAGCGATTGTGCGTAAAGTTGCGGAGCGCGTTGGGTAACAATTAAATCCCCTGCAAATAACCCAGTTTTTACCTCCACCATATCGCCAGAGGTTTGCCCTAAAGTCACTTCCACAGATTGATAGGCGTTACCATTTTGGATATAAACCTGCTTTTTACCATTGGCTTCCACTACCGCCGCACTGGGAATCACTAAACTAGGCGATGCTGTTTGCTGTGTTAACACTTCCAGTTCTGCAAACATTCCCGGTTTGAGCAATCCGCCGAAGTTCTCCAATTCAGCTTGTACGGGAACAACTCGCGTTTCTCCTTCCACCACCGAGCCAATGCGGATAATTCTACCTGTAAAACTACGGTTAGGCACAGCAGCAACTTTAACAATTACCCTTTGACCAGTCTTAACTTGATTTAAATCCTTTTCATAGATATTCGCGGTGGCAAAAACCTTGCTATCATTGACAATCGTCATCAATTTACCGCCCGTATCCTCAAAGGATTGACCGAGGGTAACTTCTCTATCTGCCACCTTACCAGTAATCGGGGATACCACCGTCACCAATCCTTGAGCATTAGCGCGGGTTCCTAATTGAGAAAGGCGAGTTTGATAGGTGGTATTGCTCAGTTGAATGCGCGATTTTGCCACTTCAACGGCGGAAGCGGCGCGTTTTAGCTGATTTTCTGCCTCAATTACTTCCCGGCGGCTGTTAGCTTTAGTGAGTTCGGCTTTAGCTTGCGCTAGCTGGGTTTGCGATTCTAAGGCTGTGCGTTGGGGTAAAGCGCCAGCCGCGACTAACTGCTGATCTTTATTGTACTTTTCTTGGGCGAATGCTACTTGTGTTTGTGCTTGAGCGATTTCTGCTGTGGTTATTTGTTGATAGCGATCGCGATTTTGTTGAGCTAATTTTAAATCAGCTAAAGCTTGTTGTAAATCTGCCTGACCTTCTGCCAGTTTTTCTTGGGAATTAACTCGCAATTCCACTAAATCCGGGCTAGATACCACCGCTACTGCTTGACCTTTTTTGACTGTAGCACCCGGTTCTACCAACAACTCCACTACTTTGGCTTTAGCAATTGGCGTATTTACTTCTACCTTTTGGCTGGGTAAAGTTTCAATCTGTCCCGTAGTTTTAATTCCCACAGCTAACGCCTGAAGTTTCACTGGCTCAACTTTAATACCCAAGCGTTGCGCTGTTTGCGCATCAACTTTAATCGCTGTAGTCGCGGAATGCGCCTCACTACCTCCTTGAAATTCATTACCATGTCCCCCGTGGGCTAAAACTACTGGGGAATTTGCAAATATCAACAGACTGATAATTGTGCTAGAAACAGAGGAAATTGCTATGAGTGGTTGGGAACGCAGAGTTTTAAACATCGCTATCAGGAATTTGTCATTTATGGGCAGCGTAAACAAAGCTATACTTCCCAGTTTTTCATCTGAAAATGAAATTGGGATGAAATGACAATCATGTTGACAGTTGACGGTTGACGGTTGACTGTTCCTGGTTCATCTAGACTGTTTTGATTAGTCAAAAAGCTGCACCGTAAATTCCCTGTCTTTATGTTAAGTAAGATTTTCTACAAGGTTTTTTTGAGGTAGAATAATTCCTATTTGTGGAATATAGACATTTTTAGAAAAAATTAACGGTTTAAGAGACTTTATCCTCGATTTTTTGAGGAATTCGCCCAAGCGATATCTGTTGACAAGACGCTGCGCATCTACGCACTTCAGCTACTTATTACACAAACTAGGCAAACTCAATTTATTGGTAAAAATTCCATGAATTCAAATAACCAGCAATCAAATTTACCTCAAAATATTGGCTTAGCATTGTCAGGAGGCGGTTATCGGGCTGCGGTATTTCATTTAGGATTATTGTTTTATTTAAATCGCGTCAATTTATTGCAGCAAGTCAAAATGATATCCACCGTATCTGGAGGAACATTTACAGGTGCAAAATATACTTTATCTTTAGTAGAAAAGAAATCTTTTGCGGAATTTTATCAAGAATATTCTTACTTGCTGAAAAACACTAGGCTGGTAGAATTAGCATTAAAAAACCTCAGTAAAAAATCATCTAAGAAATCATCAGCAAGACACGATCTTATTACTGCCAGTGCCCAAGTCTACGCCGAAAAATTTTTCCAAAATCCTCAAGGCAAACCCTATCGCTTTGGCGATATTCTTCAAGCTAATATACATCTACAAGAAGTCATTTTTAACGCTACAGAATTTCGCAGTGGTTTAGCTTTTCGGTTTCAGCGTAGTGCCAACTTAAACGCCAAAATTGGTAATGGGAAAATATCAATAGAGAGGTCTGATGCAGAAGACATTCGAGTTGCTGATATTGTAGCAGCATCTTCTTGTTTTCCTGGTGGATTTGAACCTTTAGCCTTTCCCGGAGATTTTAATTGGTCAAAGCAAAATATTTTCAATAATGTCAGAGCCGTAGTTCATGAAAAATTGGCTGAAGATCTAGCTTTGATGGATGGGGGAATTTATGATAACCAAGGCATAGACAGTTTATGGTTAGCTGAAAAACGCAGTGATTTTCCCTTAGATTTATTTATTATTTCTGATGTCGATGAAAGACCAGGAACATTTTATTCCTTTCCCCCAGATTTTAAAGTAAGTAATTTAAAGTTACAAACAATTGATTGGCTATCAAAAATCCTAATAGTCTTCTGTTTATTTACTGTAATAACCGTAGCTTATGAAGCCATCAAAGACTATATAAGCGGTCAATTTATTTGGCTAGATTTTTTCTTGTATATCATTCCCTTTTTCTTAGCTCTTGCCACAGCTTTTATTTTGTTTTGGGGTCGAAATATCATTAAAAATCAAATTCTCCCGGCTGTACCTCAAGCTGGTATAGTTGCTTGGAACGATTTAAAAAGTTTAACAATTAACCAAGTAATTAATGCTATTTCTTTGCGTTTAACTTCTTTACAGGCGATGGCTGGTTCAGTTTTCATGAATCGCATTCGCAATATGGGCTTTAGTTTTATTTATCAACAGTATAGAGACAAAGATAAACAAAAAAAATTAATTTCTAATCTAATTTATGAATTAAGAGCCGGTGGTAAAAGAGCTAAATTACCAATAGAAGTCAAACCAATATCACCGGAGATTCTTAAAGTCATTGATGCTGCGGCAACTATGCCCACTACGCTTTGGTTTACTGAAGATAACCAATTCAATAATGTGATGATTGCTGGTCAAGTGACTAGTTGTTATAACTTAATGGTTTATATTACTCGCAATCATGGAGATGAACCTAGTTCATATCCTCAAGACATTCAAAAACTTTGGGCTATCTTGGTACAAGATTGGAATGGTTTTTGTGTGAATCCTCAGAATTATTTTCAATTTCTACTGAAGGAAACTCTCAAAAATAAATAATCTTCGACCCTTGCCTCTTTCCGGTCAGGCAGAAGGTAAACCATCTGCCTTTCTTGCTTAATATCACTTTTTATACCAAGCTTTTTGCCACTGTTTCATCTGATTAATTTCCGCATCTTGTGCTTTGATAATTGCTTGAGCTAGGTTCTTAATTTCCCCACGCTGAGATTTTTGCAAAGCATCTTTAGCCATCGTTACGGCTCCTTCATGATGCGGAATCATTGCATTAATAAAGCGTAAATCAAATTCTTCATCAGCAGCGCCTAAGTCCATATTCATCATCATCGCTTGCATTTGTGCAGATGACATTTCCATCATCTGACCCTTTTGAGAATCATAAGCCATCGGTTTATCTCCCGCTTTGGGATACCAAGCTGTGCGCCAGCCTTTCATCTGGGTAATTTCTTGGTTCTGTGCTTTGATAATTGCGTCTGCTAGCTTTTTAATTTCTGGGCGTTTTGATTTTTGCTGTGCTTCCTTAGCCATCAGAGTTGCGCCTTGGTGGTGGGGAATCATTGCATCAATGAAGCGTAAATCATAGTTAGCATCAGCCGGGCCTAAATCCATCACCATGCTGTGGTGATTGTGCTGGTTGTGATTTATCGGTTGTTTGTCGCTAGCAGCACGGGTAGTAATGGGTGGTAATGATGCTTGCCTTCTAGTGTGGTAAGTAGTTGTATTACAGGCTGTTAATAGGCTACCAGATACAGAGGCGATCGCTACTAAAGTAAATGCCAAAAAGTTATGTTTTAGAGTAGAGAGTTCCATAAGGATGATTTCAATAAATTCCTAATTTCATTAAGCAATCTCTAGTTGGGTGGAGAGTCAAGCTTTTTGGTAACTTATTTTTTCCTTAGGTAAAACAATTCTCCAGAAAATCGCGCCATACATGACTGCTGCACCCCAATACATAGTTTTGCAGACAGAAATGAAATTAGGATGAAAAACTCCACCCACAAGGGGATGGAGTTTTTGGGCATAGGGAATGGGACATAGGTAAAGAACATACCAATGTCCGAAGCGGCTGTCTCTCTCAACTCACACTTCGACAAGCTCAGCGCATCGCCAGAGGATGGAGTTTCCCGCAGCTTTCAATGAAATTACATCTTTGTGCTGTTGATGATGTTATAAAGAACATCCAAATTGTTGCGCCAATTTCTAATCCCCAGATGCTACTTCTCTCTTAGGGTGGTAATCAGAACAAGTATTTGCATCTTTAGTCAACGCTATTGCTGGCTGCACAGCGCATTTTAAATAATGATTTCTTGCGAAATAATGACATCTTATACAAGGTAAGTTAGCACAATCATTCATGGGTTCAGTAAGCTGATTCTCAGATAATAACTTCAATTTTTTTGTGAAAATTATTAAAATTCCACCCCAAAAAACTAGAAAAGCCAGAAAACTCCCTGACTGAGCTATAAATGTATCACTGATGAAAAAATTCTCAGTTTTTGCAGGTTGAGTTTGAACTTCTTGCAAGGTTATGGGGTGAGACGATGAATCTATTACTTGATATCTTTGCCATATTTCTTGAATTTGCATATCAATTGTTCTCGGTTATATTTTTATATCTATTCAGCACATATTTTTGTATTGGCTAATACGGGAAAATATCTTTGTCATCTTTCACTAATTCAGGGAAACTGATGATTGTAATTTAATTGAATTTTTGAAATATACGTAAGGGCGTACTAGCTCCCCTATGGATAGGTAGATTTTCTTTCAGAAATAAAATCGGATTGCTATATTTATGTAAGTGTTTTATGCCGTAGCCTAAAGCACCACTATATGAAGATAGTTAGTTAAATAAAACATTTAACACACCCGACAAATATTTAAATTATTTCCCAATTCAAATCTGATTAATATATGAGCTAGCAATATATGATAAATACATATTGTTAGCTAAGCATATACAACCTCAGATTTAAATATTTAGCTAAATCTATTAACTCAAAAACCTAATTATAGATATAACAAATAAAAAATTATTTCAAATCTCCCAATAGGTTTGCCTATTAAGCTTTAGTGTATACCGTAAGCAATAAATCTTTGTTTGCACATCGCTGCAATCATCTAAGAGGTTGTTTGAAAAGTTTTTGGCTGTGATTTTAGATACTTATTGATCCCCCCTACCCCCCTTAAAAAAGGGGAGCCACTGCGCCCTTGCGGTTTCCCGACTCCCTCAGTGGCGTGGATTTAGGGGGATCTAAAACGTTTTGCTACCAACGATAGGATTTTTAAAACATCCTCTAAGTAAGTTGGTAATTGCATCCAACTATTACCTGAAAGCAGGGGTGCAGACAGGGCAAACGCATCTAAATAGAGAAAAGTGCTAAGTAGAGGTGTGTTTTGAGTAGTACAAGAGAACTATATATAACTGGTGAAGAGAGCGATCGCTAAAA
>NZ_JACJRE010000029.1 GCF_014697075.1 Tolypothrix sp. FACHB-123
ATGTCAATACATATAAGGCTTTTGGCAAAATAAAGATGCTTTTTTTGTGTTTATATGAGTGCTATAACTAATAATTTGGCATAATAGCTACTGAAGAACCAGAAATTATTGCTCAATCGACAGATAACGAGCAATTGATCTTGATTCCTCATCTTTTAGTGGGTTGTGATGGGTTAAACTCTATTGTCCGTGAAACTCTGCATCAAATGTCAGGGCGATCGCATTTATTTGAAATGCAGAAATTTCCTTCTCCTAGCTCTGGTTTAAAATACAAAGTTCTCAGTTTACCGCCGCAATTTCCTTTATCAGAACAACCAGGGGATATATCGCAATCTACAATGGCTTATGCGATTAGGTCTAATTTTAAAGGGCGTAACAAAGCAATTTCTCTCGGTTTATTACCCTTAAAAAATCAGGATTTCCCCAGAACTGCAAATATTATTGCTTATCCAGAACATCAAATATGGCAGTTAAAAACTAAGGAAGAAATTGCAGAATTTTTTAAACAAGCATTTCCTCAAATACCTATAGAAAAAATTATTTCTTCAGAAGAAATTGCTAGATTTACATCTAGTGATGGAGGTAAGTTTCCTGTTCCTCAATATTGTGAGGGATTGTATAAAATTTTGGGTAATCCTGATAACAATGAAGGTACAGCCGTAATTTTATTTGGTGATGCGGTTCATTGTTTTCCCCCTGATATTGGACAAGGAGTAAATTCTGCTTTAGAAGATATTTATGTTTTTCAGGAAATATTGACTGAAACTCAAGATAATTTATCTCAAGCTCTCCCTCAATATCAGAAAATACGCCAGCCGGATATTAAAGCTTTAATTCGGTTAGTCCAAATTAGTTATCCTTGGCAATATAATCAAGACCCTTTACAAAAACGTTTATGGAGTCTGAATTTCTTTTTGCGTTTAGTTTTGAGTAAGTCATTGCCTTTTATATTTTATCCTCATTCTTTTGTAATGATTCAAAATCAGGAACTATCTTACTCAGAAATTTTAACTAAAAGTAATCGCACTACGCAAATTTTGTTAATGACGATAGTAATATTGATATTATTTTTCAGTACAAAGTTCTCTTTCTAAAAATCAAATTCCATGACTCTTGCCAATCACCCAATTACGCCGGAAAAATCTTGCTAAGGCAGATTCTTCTAATGATAAATAAATTGGTCTGCCATGAGGACAGGTACGGGGGTTACGAGTACGTTGCCATTGATCTAAAAGTGTTTGCATTTCTGGCAAACTCATTGGTGTACCATTACGAATAGCGCTGCGACAAGCAACTGCTACTTGGGCTGTTTGTAAATCGCCGCCTAAACTTAGTTCTAAAATTGCATCGGCGCAATCTTCTCTATGCTGCAACATTGCAGGTATATTTCGGACTGCCCAAAGTTGTTCGCCAAAGGGTTCTATATCTAAATTTATACGTTGTAATTGTGCTACTTGTTTGGGAGATAATTGATAAAGAATGATTGCCGGTTCAACAGGAATTAGTTGCCAATCATCACATAATTGTTCATATAAAACTCTTTCATGGGCAATGTGTTGTTCTACTAACCAAAGTCCTTGAGGATGTTCCACAACAATATATGTATTGCTAACTTGAGCAACAGCTTTTAAAGAGTAAAGATTACTGATTTCTGCATTTTGATTGTTATCACCTTCATGGGGATTTTTGGGATTGAAATTGTAACCGCCTTTGGCTTCTGCGGCTTTGAGTAATTTACTCACGCGCGATATATGAACCGACTCTTTAATATTAGCTGAACTGAGGCGGAGAGCTTGCTCAATTGCTTGGTTAACTTGTTCTTGCCAATAGGTGACTTCGTTGAGGTATATTTCTGTTTTTGCGGGGTTGCGATTCCAGTTAATTTGATCGGGAGCAATGACAAGATGTAATAAACATACTGGATAGCGATCGCGTGGTAATGTGCGATGAAAGGCTGTTAAAATTGTTTGTTCTAGTTCTGGGGACTTCACCATCCGCCCGTTAAAGGCTACACGTACCCAGTCTGGACGATGGCGATGACAGCGATCTGGCAATCCTACTACTAATAAAAGTTCAGAATTTTCTGGCTGGGTTATTGCTAGTTTAACTTCTTGCAAGTCAGCTTCTTTCACTTGCGGTAAAAACTGGGGCAATAATTTTTTCAGCGATGTCGCCGGATAGATAGCGAACCATTCACGGTCATTTTGGCGAATCTGCCAGTTAACATGGGGATGACACAGGGCGATTTGCTGAATTGTGGCTTGCACAGCTTTCATTTGCTGAGCTAAAGCTGGTAAACCCTGACGGCGCGCTGGACAATTGGCAAATAAATTCGAGACTGTGACTACTGTACCAGGAGCGATCGCGGCGATTTCTACTCGTTGGGCTTTCCCCCCATCAGCATAAGTCACCCGCCAGCCAAAATTCTCATTTGCCGGACGACTTAAAATTTCTAAACTTGCTAAATTTGTCAAACTATGAAGTGCTTCGCCACGAAAACCTAAACTGCTAATTTTCCATAAGTCTGCACTACTATAAATCTTACTGGTGCTATGGGTAGCAGCGGCTTTTTGCAAATCTTCTAAGTTCATTCCGCAACCATTATCGGCTACGGTGACTTGCCACTGTTGCGGCCATAAAGACACAACAATTCTCGTTGCGCCTGCATCCAAAGAATTTTCTACCAATTCGCGCACGACAGCTGCTAAAGAGTCAATTACCTCTCCGGCTGTAATTAGATATACGACTTCTGTTGGTAAAGCGTGAATAGTAGATGTCATAGATTACAGTGTAGGCGAATAGCCAACTACTGAATAGAATATGCAATTTTGATTACTGCTTTCAAAGAATTTTTATTAATTGTAAAGAAATGTCGATTGAAATTAGATTTTTGATAGATTGCTTTTAAGGTTATAAGCTTAGAAGCGGAAAAAGCCGATGAGTAACAGTTTAGTCACGGATGCCCACGATTTAAAGCTGCGTCTAGAATGGGGACACCCAGCTTTGACAATTATTGATGTACGCGATCGCCATACCTACAACCAAGGTCACATTAGCGGTGCAATACCCATCCCCTTAAATGAATTAGCCCAAAGAGCTAAATCTTCATTGCATACAGAACGCCATATCTATGTTTATGGTGCAGACGATCAACAATCAGCTAGTGCTACCCAAACATTAAAAGCTGTTGGGTTTGCAGAAGTTTCTGCCATCCTCGGTGGTCTTCCTGGCTGGAAAGCCGCTGGTGGTGCAACAGAAGGTCTTAGTGCTTAATTATTATTTGTTAATATTGTTTGGTTTCTGTGTACTGCATCATGTGCAGTACATTTTTTTCTAAATTGACAATAATTTTCTCTAACTTTAGAAATTTTGTATTACATTGTAAGGTAAAATTGCAAGATATGAAGTTAAAGTTCTTCATTTAAGTCACATTTAAGCTGACAATAATTATTTAATCTACAAGTGGAGCTAAGCGGATTCGAACCGCTGACCCCTTCAATGCCATTGAAGTGCTCTACCAACTGAGCTATAACCCCTTGAGAAGCCTTATCTATTATGCCTAAACAGATGAGGTTTGTCAATCATAAAAATGTAAAGCGCGATCACTGCTACTAATAAACAAGTACTGAGTGCTTAGCTTAAGAAACTTGTAGCAGGTAGCTCATACAGTGCCCCATCAGAAAGTAAACTACTAACATTGCAGCTGCTGCCAGGGCCACTAAGGTGCCGGCTAACATTAATGAGAATTCCTTGTTTTCAAAGGCTTTCTCCATTAGGTGCAGCGACCAAGCTACCAGTGCTACGTCAAATAATAAAATAGGAATCAACATATTTGTTAATATTTATTCATACTAGTTAATTCATATTAACACTGTTTGGAGGAAGCGTCTCTGACCTGGGATAGATGTGGCTATAAGGATAATTCATGATTTAGGTAAGCATTCTTACTGGAATAGAGCGATCGCGCAGATAATTTTTGATTTGTTCGACGCTCAATTGCCCATAATGTAAAAGTGATGCTAGTAAAGCGGCTTCAGCCTTACCTTCAGTGAGTGCAGCGTGGATATGTTCGCAATTTCCAGCACCACCAGAGGCAATTACGGGAATTTGGACAGCATTAGCGATAGATTTTGTCAATTCCAGGTCATAACCGGCTTGAGTACCATCAGCATCCATACTTGTGACTAGCAATTCTCCGGCTCCCCGCTTTTCAACTTCCTTTGCCCAAAGTAAGGCATCTTTACCTGTATTTTCTCTACCACCTCGCACGTACACATCCCAGCCTGGGTTTTGTGGGTCATTTCTGCGTCTAGCATCAATAGCAACTACTATGCATTGATTACCAAAGCGATCGCTTGCCCGATTAATGAGGTCTGGGTCACGTACTGCCGCAGAATTAATACTAACCTTGTCTGCCCCGGCTCGTAACAAACCTTTAACATTTTCTAAGGTTTGAATTCCCCCACCCACAGTCAGGGGAATAAAGACCTGTTCAGCAGTTCGGTAAACTACATCAATAATTGTGTCTCGGTCTTCATGAGTCGCGGTAATATCCAGAAACACTAACTCATCGGCACCGGCATCATTGTAAACCTTTGCCAGTTCTACCGGATCGCCCGCATCTTTGAGATCAACAAAGTTAACTCCTTTAACAACCCGTCCCGCCTTAACATCTAAGCAAGGTAAGATTCTTTTAGATAACATAAAATTTTTTTAACTCCTGGGTAATTGTCCGGAATTTAAATTTTAAATGGGCGTGCGTATTCTCAAGCGAAAATCTTTGTATGCCTTGTTTATGCCTAGTTTTGTAGCCTCAATGGCACTCACATAGTCCTCAAGTTAAAGTTGATAGCTGAATTATGGCGATTATCTCCTCGAAAAAACAGCCTCAAGAACCCAATGGACAACCAGGAAAGCAGCATCAGGAATCGGTGAAAGATTCTTCCCATCAAGAACTTTTACAAGCTGAAGCTGCGCTGGATGAACAAGGTAAGCAGGAAGAAAGTATTCGGCCACAGCGATTCGCCGATTACATTGGCCAAAAAGACTTAAAAGATGTGCTAGACATTGCCATCAAAGCTGCTAAGTCAAGAAGTGAAGTGCTGGATCATTTGCTACTATACGGGCCGCCGGGATTGGGTAAAACCACAATGGCAATGATTTTAGCATCAGAAATGGGGGTAAACTACAAAATTACCAGTGCGCCAGCACTAGAACGTCCACGGGATATTGTAGGGCTACTTGTGAACTTAAAACCAGGGGATATTCTGTTTGTTGATGAAATTCATCGACTTTCGCGGATGACAGAAGAAATTCTCTATCCAGCGATGGAAGATTATCGCTTAGATATTACCATCGGTAAAGGTTCCAGTGCCCGCATCCGCAGTTTACCTTTAGCCAAATTTACGCTGGTGGGAGCCACAACTCGTGTAGGTGCTTTAACTTCACCATTACGCGATCGCTTTGGCTTGGTGCAAAAACTGCGATTTTATGAAGTTGATGAACTCAGCAAAATTGTACTCCGGACTGCCCAATTACTCCAGACCCCAATTACAGAAGATGGGGCAACAGAAATTGCTAAGCGATCGCGCGGGACGCCACGGATAGCAAATCGGCTACTAAAGCGTGTACGGGATTATGCGGAAGTCAAGAAATCTGGAGAAATTAACCAAAGTATTGCTGGGGAAGCATTACAGCTATTCCAGGTAGACCCCTGCGGTTTAGATTGGACAGACCGCAAAATGTTGAGTGTCATAATTGAACAATTTAATGGCGGGCCAGTCGGCTTAGAAACCATCGCCGCCGCTACAGGTGAAGATACCCAAACAATTGAAGAAGTTTACGAACCATATTTGATGCAAATTGGCTATCTCAGCCGCACCCCCCGTGGAAGAACAGCCACAACCGCAGCATACAAACATTTAGGTTTTAAGCCACCTAACGAACAGATGTCTTTGCTGTAATGATTTTAGATAAGAAATGGGTATGGGGTATGGGGCATGGGGCATTGGGCATTGGGCATTGGGCATTGGTCAATAGTCAATAGTCAAGAATTTTCCTCCTTGTCCCTTAGTTCCTAGTCCCTAGCCTCTAGCCCCTAGCCTCTAGCCCCTAACCCCCCTTCCCATTACAGATAGACACAGATCGACAAATTAGATGATTCAGTTAATTAGTATTTTTCTCAGTCTGCTGGTTGTGTTTGGCTGGGCGACACCAGTCATGGCACAATCTCCACAACCCGAATTTACGCAAGAGCAATTAGAACAGGGAAATGAGTGGGCAAATCAGGCGTTTGCAGCCACAAATCAGGGTGATTTTGCCAAAGCTGAAGATTACTGGACACAGATAATTGAGCAATTTCCTACCAATGCAGGTGCATGGAGTAATCGCGGGAATTCTCGCGTAAGTCAGAATAAATTACAAGCTGCATTGACAGATTACAACAAAGCCATAGAATTAGCACCCAATGTTACCGATCCTTATTTAAATCGGGGTACAGCATTGGAAGGTTTGGGTAAATGGTCAGAGGCGATCGCAGATTATAATCATGTCCTAGAACTAGATCCTAAAGATGCGATGGCATATAACAATCGTGGTAATGCCAAATCTGGTTTAGGTAAATGGGAAGATGCGATCGCGGACTATAAAAAATCTGTGGAAATTGCCCCAAATTTTGCCTTTGCTCGTGCCAACTACGCCTTAGCTTTGTATGAAACTGGACAAATTGAGCCAGCAATTCGCGAAATGCGAAATATTATCCGTAAATATCCAAAATTTGCCGATATGCGTGCGGCTTTGACTGCTGCTTATTGGGTAACAGGAAATAAAGGCGAAGCTGAGAGCAATTGGGTAGCAGCTTATGGACTGGACAACCGCTATAAAGATATTGATTGGGTACAAAATACCCGCCGTTGGCCTCCTAGTATGGTGGCTGCTTTAGATAGATTTTTGAAACTTCAGTAAAAGATTACTCCTGCATTCATCAAGGACTTTCGGTCTTAACTAGGAACTCATCAATATTATTGGTGAGTTCTCTTCATTAAAGAAGTAGATTTTTAAGAAATATTGCTAAATTATTGCAATAAATAAATACCGATCAAGTTTAGTAAATACATGGTGCAGGTAAAAAATAAAGTGCTAAATTAAGAGCAAGGTACAAAAAGGTTAAAAGTTCATCCAAACCTTTCACATTAGAGCCTGTGCCTCCTGCTCTAATCTCCTCGCATTTCCCCACTCAATTGTCGCATCCGTTGAAAGTGTTTTCGCCTGAAGCTCATTGATTGATAATTGTTGTGGAGGTGATTGAACGCACAGCCAGAAATACCTGCCTAGTTGAATCTTGGATGCACAAGCAGTTCTGGTTTAGAGATGGGGTTGCGAAAGTTGTTCACCGTTAACATTAGTTTAGTTATTCCCTCTGAATTTTAAAATTTTCTCGAACGATTGCGTTCTCAAGGAACCGCCCAAGCTGCTGATATTCTCCCATCGTAGCTTGAGGCGGTTTCAACTATGTTAGTCAATAGTCAATAGTCCAAAGTTAAAACTGTGAAGCAGAAAATGAATAACTAATCACCAGTGACAACTGACAACACTTCGACAAGCTCAGTGCATCGCTGACAACTGACAACTGACTATTAACTAATTAAAGTAATTACTGTAACTTCTGGCGGACAAAACAAGCGTCCTGGGCGATAAGTTCCTAAGCCTCGGTTAACGTATAACTGATTATTGCCTACTTGGTGAAACCCTTGGGCCCATTCCCAATAGCGCACCACTTTTGAGAAATCTCCTAACAATAACGATACCCAAAGCCGCAATTTTTTGGGTAATTTTTTCAACAACTTTTTATAGTGAAATACTAGAGGCCCAAGACCTGGTAATACGATATGTCCGCCGTGAGTGTGACCAGATAACTGTAAATCTACGCGCCATTGTTCCAATATTTTAGCGGTATCTGGGTTGTGAGATAAAACGATGCGCGGTGTAGCGGAGTCTAGTTGATTGATGACTGGCGCAGGTTTAAATTCTCGCGACCAATAATCAGCTAAGCCGACTAAGGCTAATTCTTTACCTAATGGATAGGCAATTTGATTCCATAAAACATTAACACCAATGCTAGTAAAAGCATCTGTAATTTCTGATTTTGAGTGATTGTAATGGATATCATGGTTACCAAGTATGGCATAGATACCATAACGACTTTCTAAATATTTTAGTCGTTGCACCAATTTATAAATTGGGGAGGGATCGTCAGTAACATAGTCACCAGTTAAGACAACTAAATCGGGTTCAGCTTCATTACTTAGTGCGATCGCTTCTGCTAGCATAGCTTCCGATAGCCGCATTCCATCATAATGAAAATCAGACAATTGTACAATCTTTATCCCTACTAAAGATGCAGGTAGATCCGCAATCTTAACCGTGATTTTATCTACTCTTAAATGTCCTGTAAATAACCAATGCATAATCCAATAAAAACTCCCAATAGCAGCGTTTACAGCTTACCAAAAAATAAAATCAATCTTAATTAATTGCTATAAAATACAGCACTTTTTATATATTGAGAAAATATGTAATACGTAAAATAATCAATTTAATTACTAAATTATTTGCAATTTTGCTACTAAATTACCAACGTTGTAACGTCATGACTGTCACTTCTGGCGGGCAAAATAAACGCCCGGGGAGATAAGTTCCTAATCCGCGATTGATGTATAATTGATTTTTTCCTAGTTGATGTAAACCCTGGGCCCATTCCCAATGGTGTATTACAAATTTATCGCCGCGAACATAGGGAATTCGATTTCGTAATTTTTTAGGAATTTTTTGCACTATTTTTCTGTAATACTGTAATGCAGGCCCCAACCCGGGAATGACGATTTGTCCGCCATGAGTATGACCAGATAATTGTAAATCTACTCGCCATGTTTGCAATAATTCCGCAGTATCGGGATTATGAGATAAAACAATGCGCGGAATATTGTTATCTAGCTGGTTCATTACTGCTATGGGGTTAAATTCTCTTGAGTAAAAATCCGCTAAACCAACTAAGGGTAATTCTTTTCCTAAGGGATAGGCGATTTCATTCCAGAGAACCCGAACACCAATGTTATTTAGCGCCTCTGTAATTTCTATTTGTGAGTGTTGGTAACAGATATCGTGGTTACCTAATATGGCATAAATACCAGCGCGACTTTGAAGATTTTTTAGATGTAAAGCTAATTTATGAATGGGTTTTGGATTATCGTTGACATAGTCACCAGTCAATAAAATTAAATCTGGTTCGGCTTGATTAGTAAGTGCGATCGCTTTTTTTAACATCGCTGACGATAAGCACAAATCATCATAATGGAAATCTGACATTTGCACCAGCTTCTTACCTTGTAAGGAAGCTGGTAAATCTGCAATCTTTACGGTCAACTTCTCTATACTCAACGACCCAGATAGTAACCAGTGCATAAAGTGCGCGATCGTTCCGAATATTAGCGCTTATAGCTTAACTAAAAATTATGCGATCGCCTGTGACAATTACACAACTTCTTGAAAAATTCATGAACTTTGGTAGCTTTTTGCGCATTTATACTTAAATAATTCCAATTTAGTTGGGCTGTAGATTTTAAAAATAGAGTTAAGAAGGTGTAACAATTAGCTAATTTGAATTTTCTTCGCTATAGCCACACATCCAGCCACTACAAAAAAAGCCACCTCAGACAGTAAAAACGCTCCTAACGAGCCGATAATTGCTTGTTTAACTAACAGCGACACTAAAGCCATAGCCCCAGCAGCACCGCCAAAAAATAAACCAGTAGCTAAACCTGCTTGATGTGGTGCTAACTTTCCTAAACAGAAAGGAATCATGCTGACAAAAATTAAGCTAAAACTGACACCAAAAGCAAAAATATAACCAACAATAAATGTATCGATATCATTTAATAATGCTAGCCCCATTAAACCTGTTAGGCTACCTAAGCCGAGTAATAAAGCTTTATTAGCACCTATCTGCGCTGTCCATTCGCCAAAAATAACAGCAGCGATCGCACATACTATCAGTATGCCAGAGGTAATAAATTCTAATCTCACCGCCGGGAATTGACTTTGTAATTCTTGGGGAAATATTGACATTAATAAATTTACTTCTAATCCTGTACCTAAACCAACTACAAACAGTAAAATTAATAATAAAGTTGGAGCCTTATTAGGAGCTTCTTCATTGACTGGATAAGGTTTCCAGGTATGTAGAGGTACTAACGATCGCAAAATATACGCTCCCATCATCAAAGTGATCGCTGCTAATAAAAAAGTTATTGATGCACCTAAATTATTCAGAAATATTCTTAACAATGGTTCAAGCGCAGCCACAAAGCCAAAAACGAAGACTAAAACCGCATTAGCTTGGGGTAATTCACTAATAGGTGCGAACTGTATTAATAATGCGATCGCCGGGCTGCGAAAAATAATTATTACTATTAGCCAAAAAGTCATCAGTACAGGTACGAACCAACGAATTTTTTCTGGTAAATCCTGTTCTACTAATAGAGAGATAATCGCCAAAATTAAACCAGCTAATGTTACCCCGATACTAATTATAGGTAGGCGATTACCGACAAACTGTTGCAGGCGATCGGAAAATTTACCTATTATCGGTTCTATGACAGTAGCTAATAACCATGGA
Organism: Tolypothrix sp. FACHB-123; assembly: GCF_014697075.1. Taxonomy (GTDB): domain Bacteria; phylum Cyanobacteriota; class Cyanobacteriia; order Cyanobacteriales; family Nostocaceae; genus Aulosira. The sequence goes on from NZ_JACJRE010000029.1 coordinate 10,673, forward strand.
ATAATCCCTAACCAACTGGCTAATTCAGCAAATTCTAGCTTATGTAAAATTTTTGGCTGATAGAAACTATACACTATCCAACTGAAGATAACTGCCGCTAACAAAGCAGCTAAACCCCAAACTTGTTGCCATAAAATCTCTGTACGAGCATCGTAAGATTTCACCATAATCAATGCCTCACTTTCTTGTACCAGTGGTGCGATTCTAGGACAAGTCTGATAGGAAAAATCGCATTATAATTGGCATAATGCTGAGATCGCAACCCACTTATTAATTGATACTTAGGGTTAGCTTTGAGGAAATATGCACTTCTTGGACAATAACTATTTATTAAGGTGAAAAATCACTAAATAACTCATTTTGCTAGAAGCTTATTTTGCTGGTACTCAAGTATTATTTTGCACTTTTAATTTTCCGGCTAAAAATGCCTCCATACAGCAAGCAGCAGGATAATTTCTTAATTACCAAGCAACAAATATTTTTCATTTTATTAACTTTGCAGTCAATACACCTAGGGGTTTATCCCCATCACGAAATACCCTTTTGAAAGGTCATTTGTTAAAAAAGTCACAGTCAATTGTTACAAGACTCGCTAATTCTTAATTCCTGTAGTTGCTATACCACGAATAAACTGGCGCTGACCGATGAGAAATAGTAGCATTACTGGTACAGTTGCAATTGTTACCGCTGCCATCATCAAAGGCCAATTATTGGTAAATTGTTCCTGAAACTCTGCTAATGCTAGTTGTACTGTTTTTAATTCCGGACGTGTAGTAAATACCAAAGGTTTAAATAAATCGTTCCATTCACCAATAAAGGTGAACAAAAACAGGGTTACTAAAGCAGGGCGCGCTAAAGGTAACATAACTCGCCACAAAATTTGCCAGCGATTCGCCCCGTCGATGGTTGCGGCTTCTTCTAACTCGACGGGAATTGTTTGAAAATATTGACGTAACAAAAAAATGCCAAAACCGTTTACAGCCGTTGGGAGAATCAAAGCTCCATAGGTATTGATTAAATGTCCCCACTTCAACACCAAAAATACTGGAATCACCAACAATTGAAAGGGAATTACTAAAGTTGCTATGACAATCAACAGCAGTGCTTGTCTACCTCGAAATTTCAATCTTGCTAGGGCATAACCTGCTAATGCCGAAGTTACAATCTGAAACCCTGTCACTGCGATCGCTACTAAGGTAGAATTAGCAAACGCCAATAAAAATTTACCACGCTGCCAGGCATCCCGATAATTAGCTAATGTCCAGTTATTTTTCGCTAAACCTTCTGCTGTTACCCCTGCGGGAGCCAAAGAAGTCAAGAAAACCACAAACAGAGGTAGCAAAACGATAAAAGCGCCTATTAGTAAAACTGCGAGGCTCAAGAAATCGGTGAATTTCAGATTCCAGCTGGGTTTAGACATACGCATTGCTTTCTTTGTATTTATGTTTGTACTAGTAGAGCATCGCCCCCAGTAAAAGCTAATCTATAAATATAGTGACTTGTTAAGTTAAATTAAATCACAGTGATCATTACCCTAAACTCATAGGGTAGATTTATTTTTGGTATCAAATGATTCACGTTTACAGGGGTAAACATAACATGCAGCAGATGACAGAGCAATCTGAAATTGATTTCCACAGCGAACAATACAAAGATGCATATAGTCGTATCAATGGAATTGTCATTGAAGGTGAACAGGAAGCTTATGATAATTACATCCAATTGGCGCAACTGTTGCCAGCTTATCAAGAGCAATTGATTCGCCTATCGAAAATGGAAAGTCGTCACAAGAAAGGATTTGAAGCTTGTGGACGCAATTTACAGGTAGTGCCAGATCTGCAATTTGCTCAAGATTTTTTCTCACAATTGCACTCCAACTTCCAAAAAGCAGCAGCAGAAGGTAAGGTAGTTACTTGCTTGCTGATTCAGTCTTTGATCATTGAATGTTTTGCGATCGCCGCATACAACATCTATATCCCTGTTGCCGATGATTTTGCCCGCAAAATTACTGAGGGCGTAGTCAAAGATGAGTACAGTCATCTTAACTTTGGTGAAGAGTGGTTGAAAGCAAACTTTACAGAATCCAAAGCTGAACTCGAAGAAGCAAATCGACAAAACTTGCCAATTGTGTGGAAAATGCTCAACCGAGTTGCAGATGATGCTCAAGTATTGGCAATGGAAAAAGATGCTTTGGTTGAAGACTTTATGATTCAGTACGGGGAAGCCCTAAGTAACATTGGCTTCAGCACTCGCGACATCATGCGCCTATCAGCTTACGGACTTACAGCCGCTTAAACATAACTCATAGGGGTAACTGAAGAAAGCAGCATGAAGGTGGAAATTGACAATTTCATACCTTCATCCTTGTAGTTGACATTGTTGCCCCTAATGAATCTTACGCTTTGTGTAGTATTTTTAAGAGTAAGTTCATCCCTCTTAACTCACTTAATTCCACGCTTTCGACGCACCACGCGCCTAATATATCAATACATGTTTGGTCTAATTGGACATCTGACTAGTTTGGAACACGCTCAATCCGTAGCTCAAGAATTGGGATACCCAGAATATGCCGATCAAGGGCTAGATTTTTGGTGCAGCGCCCCGCCGCAAATTGTCGATAACATTACCGTTACTAGTGTTACTGGACAAAAAATTGAAGGCAAGTATGTAGAATCCTGCTTTTTACCAGAGATGCTGGCAAATCGCCGGATTAAAGCAGCGACACGCAAGATCCTTAACGCTATGGCTCATGCCCAAAAGCATGGGATTAATATCACAGCTTTAGGCGGGTTTTCTTCCATCATCTTTGAAAACTTTAACTTGGAACAGTTTAGCCAAGTTCGTAATATTAAACTAGAGTTTGAACGCTTTACCACAGGTAATACACATACTGCTTATATTATTTGTCGGCAGGTGGAACAAGCATCAAAACAATTAGGGATTGAGTTATCCAAAGCCACTGTAGCTGTATGTGGCGCAACGGGAGATATTGGTAGTGCAGTAACCCGCTGGCTAGATGCGAAAACAGATGTCAAAGAACTACTGCTAATCGCCCGTAACCAAGAACGGCTGCAATATCTACAAGATGAATTAGGGCGGGGCAAAATTATGTCCTTAGATGAAGCTCTACCCGAAGCTGATATTGTCGTTTGGGTGGCTAGTATGCCTAAAGGTGTGGAAATTAACCCCAAGGTTTTGAAGCAACCTTGTTTGTTGATTGATGGTGGCTATCCGAAAAATTTAGGGACAAAAATTCAGCATCCTGGCGTATATGTGTTAAACGGTGGGATTGTCGAACATTCTCTAGATATTGACTGGAAAATCATGAAAATAGTCAATATGGAAGTACCTGCAAGGCAGTTATTTGCTTGTTTTGCGGAATCTATGCTTCTGGAGTTTGAGAAGTTATATACGAACTTTTCTTGGGGGCGCAATCAGATTACCGTAGACAAAATGGAGCAGATTGGTCAGGTTTCAGTTAAGCATGGATTTAGACCACTGCTAGTTTAGAACTAGGGGCTAGGGACTAGGGGCTAGGGGCTAGAGAGTAGAAGAATATAGGGGTTAAAAGAGAACTTAGACATCGAATTTAACTCTTTTTCTTCCCTAAGCGCTCCCACTTTCTGAATTACATCTTCACTTTAGCCTTCTAGCCTCTAACCTCTAGCCCCTAGCCTCTAACTCCCATACCCAATACCCGAATCCTCATACTCATCCCTAACTATGGCAACTACCGAGCGTAAACCGCTACTGTTAGATTTTGAAAAGCCGCTAGCAGAACTCGCCACCCGCATTGACCAAATTCGGCAACTTGCAGAAGAAAATGGCGTCGATGTATCTGGTCAAATACGCCAATTAGAAGCACGCGCTATGCAACTGCGTGAAGAAATTTTTACAAGTCTATCTCCTTCTCAAAGACTGCAAGTGGCTCGTCATCCCCGCCGCCCTAGTACTCTAGATTACATTCAGGCGATTAGCGATGAATGGATGGAATTACATGGCGATCGCTGTGGTGGTGACGATCCGGCTTTAGTGGGTGGTGTCGGTCGTTTGGGTGGACAGCCTGTAGTCATGTTGGGTCATCAAAAAGGACGGGATACCAAGGATAATATCGCCCGTAACTTTGGGATGCCCTATCCTGGTGGCTATCGCAAAGCCCTGCGGTTGATGGAACACGCTAATAAGTTTTCCATGCCGATTTTAACGTTTATCGACACGCCAGGAGCTTGGTCTGGGGTAGAAGCAGAACATCAAGGTCAAGGTGAAGCGATCGCTTACAATTTGCGAGAAATGTTCTGCTTTGACGTGCCAATTATTTGTACAGTCATTGGGGAAGGCGGTTCTGGTGGCGCACTTGGTATTGGGGTAGGCGATCGCTTAATGATGTTTGAACACTCTGTTTATACTGTAGCCACACCCGAAGCCTGTGCCGCCATTTTGTGGAAGGATGCTGCTAAAGCACCACAAGCTGCTACGGCGCTGAAAATTATTTCCCACGACTTAAAAAACTTGGGCATTATTGACCAAATATTGCCTGAACCCATTGGTGGCGCTCATTCTGACCCCATCGAAGCCTCTAACACCCTCAAACAAGCTTTATTAGAGAACTTAGACGAACTTAACCGTTTAACCGCTTCCGAACGCCGCCAACTGCGCTATGAGAAATTCCGGAAAATCGGTGTGTTTACAGAAGTTGCCCACTAAAAACCTTGAGATGCTTGATTAGCATGGCAGCAATGCTATAATTGCCTATGACGCTTAAAGATTTTTAACAATCTTCTCAGTCATAGGCGTTTTCATTTTCGACAAACTCAGTCAAGGTAATTCTTAATTGATAATTCGTGAGGGAGTCCGGTCGTGGTTGTTTCCCTGACATAGGCACTACCTGAATCGAAGGTTAATTCGTAGTCATTATCAGTAGGCGGGTTCCTCTACCTAGAAGCACAACTAAATCTCTAATTTAGTGACTGCTATGTAATTTTTAATTATGAATTACGCATTAAGAATTAGTCATTATTGAACTTAGATGGTTTGTCTCATACTTTGGTAAGTACTTTTGAGTGTTCCCATGAAACTTTCCAGACGGATACTTTGTTGTCATCCCTGGGCAAAGACTTAACTATCAAAAAACCCATCATGGCACTGTAATATAACAGTTGCCACAGGTAATCATCGGATTTTTTTAGATTTCCTTAATCTATTCATTAGATTGCTTTAATCTATAGCAAACCGAGAGATTTAAATAATGGGTTAGAAAAAAGCTTGCAGAACCGCCAACAAATCTGGAGATAGAATGAGCGTTGAGCCGAAACGACGCGCCTTAATTACTGGGGCAAGTAGTGGAATTGGAAAAGCAACTGCTTTGGCATTCGCAAAGGCAGGAATAGATGTGGCTTTGGTTAGCCGTTCCCTAGAGAAGTTGGAAGCAGTTGCAGTAGCAGCAAGACATACAGGAGTTGAAGCCAAAAGTTATGCTGTCGATTTAGCGAGTGTTGGGCAAGTCAAAGCCCAAATGCAAGCGATCGCCCTTGATTTTGGCGATATAGACATTCTGGTAAATAGTGCTGGGATAGCATACACAGCCACAATTAGCGAAACACCCTTAGAAGATTGGCAGCAAGTGATTAATTTAAATCTCACCAGCGTCTTCCAGTGCATTATGGGGATTTTACCAGGAATGCGCGATCGCCAGAGTGGCACAATTATCAACATCGTCTCAATTGCTGGGAAGCAAGCTTTTGCTAATTGGGGTGCATATAGCGTGAGTAAAGCTGGTGCGATCGCTCTTTCTCAAACCCTAGCGCAAGAAGAACGCCCTTACGGCATTCGCGTCACAGCGATTTGTCCTGGTGCTGTGAATACTGAATTGTGGGATACACAAACAGTTAACGCTAATTTTGACCGTTCAAAAATGTTAACGCCAGAAATTGTGGCTCAGTCAATTCTGCACGCGGCTTTATTGCCACAACAAGCAGTGATTGATGAATTAATGATTATGCCTAGTGCTGGCGTCCTCTAATCAATACTTCGTTGTAGGTCATTTGTTTTGCCCATAACAAATGACAAATGACAAAGTGCAAAGCCTGGAATAAAACTGCTTTAAATTCAGACAAGCAGTTACTTTCAGCGGTGGAACCCAGTCAAGGGACTGCCTCAACTTTGCAAGCAATGACCAATAATTAAACCTTTACCAAGATTTACCATATGACTATCGCGAGTTCTAACGGTTCTAATCGCTCTCAATCGCCCCTAATTCCCGACTTAGCAGATGCTATTAGTCTCAGACCAGATCGCAATACCCACGACGGTCACGAACCAGACTTGCATCAGCCAAAAGACGAAGATATGGAACAAATGACCGCAGCAGTGCGGCAAATAATCTTGGGTGTGGGAGAAGACCCTGAACGTGAAGGTCTTTTGAAAACTCCCAAGCGGGTAGCAGAGGCGATGCGGTTTCTCACCAGTGGCTATAACCAATCTCTGGAAACACTGGTAAATGGAGCCATTTTTGATGAAGGCCATAGCGAAATGGTGTTAGTCCGGGATATTAGCTTCTTTAGCCTGTGCGAACATCATATGTTACCTTTTATGGGTAGAGCGCACGTTGCTTATATCCCCAACCAAAAAGTTGTTGGACTCAGTAAACTAGCAAGAATTGTGGAAATGTATTCCCGCCGTCTGCAAGTACAAGAAAGGCTAACCCGCCAAATTGCCGAAGCAATCCAGACTATCCTCAATCCCCACGGAGTTGCTGTAGTCATGGAAGCTTCTCATATGTGCATGGTGATGCGTGGCGTGCAAAAACCTGGTTCTTGGACTGTTACCAGCGCGATGCTAGGTGTATTCCAAGAAGAACAAAAGACCCGCGAAGAATTCTTGAACTTGATTCGCCACCAACCTGCATTTTTTTAAAAGATGAAGTACCAGGGATGAAGAATGAAAAATTTCAGCCTTCAGGCTTCATCCTTAAGCTGGCAAATAACTTGGCGACTCGATCTAAATCCTTATTTCCTGGTGCCTTTTCCACGCCGCTAGATAAATCAATACCGTTGGGTTTGATCTTACTCAGGGCATCCAAAATATTATCTGGTGTTAAGCCTCCTGCTAAGAACCAAGGGCAACTGGGGCTAAATTGTTGTAGCATAGTCCAATCTAAAGTTTGACCTGTACCACCCAATTGCTGGGGATGATAGGCATCAAGCAAGAAAGTATCTATATAACTGCTGTATTCTGCCACTTGCTTGAGATGCTCACTGCTGCGAATCCGAAAGGCTTTAATAATTTCTATCTCTGGTAATGCTTGGCGCAACTTCAAGCAAAATTCTGGTGATTCATTACCGTGCAACTGCACGCTAGTCAAACCAGACTCAAGAATTGTTTGCTTGACGATGGTAATACTGGTATTGGCAAACACACCAATTTTATCAATATTTTTTGGTAGCGGTGCGACTGCTGCTTGAATTTGAGCTATGGTAACATAACGCGGCGAAGTTGGCACACAAATAAATCCTAATGCTGTAGCACCAAGAGAAGCGATCGCAACAGACTGCTGGGGTTGGGTAATACCGCAAATTTTAACTCGCATAGTTATTGAGTAATCTCGGATAAATACCTATATAAAGGTAGATATTTTGGCAATATTTTCTAGTTTTTTCCTAATAAATTTTATAATCTTGATGGTTTACATGATTTTCCTATTTAGGAGATACAACCTTGAATTTATCAATTTTACTAGCTGCTGCCTCTGTTCCGGCTACACCCGCGTGGAATCCTACAGTTGGAGCTATTATCAGCATCAGTAGCGTAGTTGCTCTGTTGCTGGCTACCAGAATTGAATATCCTAATGTCGGCCCCAAATTACCTGGTCTACCTGTAAGTATTCCTACATTCATCGGTGCAATGGCCTTCGGTCACATTCTTGGTGTGGGGATTGTTTTAGGCTTGACTAATATTGGTCGCTTGTAATTTTTAGGAATAGAAGCTGGCAAATCCTGAAAATCCAATCAGGTTGTTTCTCACCTAAATATATGCGTCGCTACCGTTTTCAGATTAACTAAACTATCAATCTATTCTGACTAACGGATTCTCTAGGCAGAAAGCTAGGTGCTTAGAAGTGCTTAGTTTTCTGCCTGATTGTTAATATTTAATATGATTTTCAAATATTAAATTTTCTGACAGAATCACAAATTATAAAAACTATTTTGTAGCAAACCCAGCGACATGGTTTGAGAATAAACGTAAACATAAAACCTTGAAAGGCTTCTTTCGCTGGTTCATAACAGTAATACAAAATCATTAGTAGTGGTAAAAATAGCGCATAAATGCCAAAAGCTGGAATTAAGGAAATATTTTTGGCAATCTGACGCACTTGAATTTCACCGCGAGATAGATTTTGACTGTCTATTTTATCTAGGCTTTCCATGTATAAAACTGGTAAAAGCATACTGTCTATCTCAAAAATATAGTATTCCTAAATCCAGTATTAAGCTCACTCTAACAGAATCTGCTTTGTGCAGGAGTTCAACTATTTACAAAAAGGATAAATTGGTTAATTAAGCGTTTAATTGAGTTGTATAAAGTAACAAAAACCTAAATCCTTATTAAGTAGTAACTGCATCTAGAACAACATATCTAGAACAATATTGAGAAATTTATTGTAATAAGTATTTCAGCAGTTTTAATAAATTTTATGGTTTTTGCTTTCAGTCAAATTTACAACTTGAGTAATTGCGATCGCTGACTGCGTACTTATTTATTGATTCTTGAGGAAGAATAAATTTGTTTTCTCAAAGTGATTAAATATGATTAATTGTCTATTCTAGAAATGAGAGCATTACCCTCAAGGTCTGGTAGAGCCATTATCCCAGCCTGAGTTTTTCGCGAGCGATCGCTTGTCCATAGGCAAATATTCAGTATAAAAACACACTTGTATCATTTATATCACTTGGAAATGTAAATATCTACTTTTAGGACAAGTCATGCAAACAAATTGGAAAATCGGGTCTTTATTTGGCATTCCATTATTTTTAGATCCTTTGTGGTTCGTGATTTTAGGGTTAGCCACCCTCAACTTTGGGGTAGCTTATCAAGCATGGGGAAGCGCTTTAGCTTGGAGTGCAGGAATGGTTATGGCACTGCTACTATTTGGTTCAGTGTTATTACACGAACTCGGTCATAGTTTAGCAGCGCGATCGCAAGGAATTAGAGTTAATTCCATTACCTTATTTTTATTCGGTGGAATTGCCGCAATAGAAGAAGAATCGAAAACTCCGCTGAAAGCATTTCAAGTAGCGATCGCGGGGCCTTTGGTAAGTATTGGGTTATTTTTTATTCTGCGTTTACTATCTTACTTCTTACCAGAAACTAGCCCCATTAGCGTCATGGTGAGCGATTTAGCCAGCATTAACTTAGTTGTCGCCTTATTTAACTTAATTCCCGGCTTACCCCTAGATGGCGGACAAGTCCTCAAAGCTGCATTATGGAAAATTACAGGCGATCGCTTTCAAGCCGTACACTTAGCAGCCAGAGCCGGACAAATTTTAGGTTATGGAGCGATCGCTTTAGGTTTTGCCATAGACTTTTTTACCAGAGAACTAGCCTTAGGTTTGTGGATTGTCTTGATAGGTTGGTTTGGAATTCGCAACGCTAACACCTACGACAGCGTCACAACATTACAAGAAACTCTGTTAAAAGTCCCAGCTAGCGATGCAATGACTCGTGACTTTCGCGTAGTTGATGCCGAGCAAACATTGCGTTCCTTCGCTGATTCATATTTATTAGATAGTAATGCACCACCAATTTATTTTGCAGCTGCTGAGGGACGTTATCGCGGTATGGTTGCCATTGATGATTTACGCTTAGTAGAAAGAAGCGCCTGGGAAACACAAACCCTTCAAAATATTGTCCATCCTTTATCAGAAATACCCACAATTGCCGAATCTACTGTTTTAGCAGAAGTAATTAATAAAATGGAGAATGAACAGTTACCAAGGATTACCGTACTTTCTCCTGCTGGTGCAGTAGCTGGCGTCATCGATCGCGGAGATATTGTCAGGACAATAGCGCAAAAACTGAATTTGCGAATTGGTGATGCAGAAATTAAACGCATCAAAGAAGATGGTAACTATCCATCAGGTTTGCAATTAGGCGCAATTGCCAAATCAACTACAAATTAATTATGAATAGGGCATGTCATTGCCATGCCCCTACCAATTGGTCACATTTTTTTTGAGAATAATGATTAGTTAAAATTTCCAACCTGATGGTTTTACCGCAACAAAAACCGACAATTAATCAACTCTGCTTTGATTATTAACTTGCTATTGTTTGAGAAACTTTTGATAAGCCTGATTAAGTGCTTGCATTGATGCTTTAGCATTCTCAGAAGTATTGATATCAGGATGATACAATCTAGCTAATCGACGGTAAGCAAGCTTTACTTCTTGAGGATGAGCATTTTTATCGACACCCAAAACTTCCCACCAAGAGCTAGAAAGTAAATTATGGATTATTAATTCTTCAAAGCTTTGAGTTTGTTGCCAAATTTTGGCTGTACCGTGATTACCCCCACTAATCAAGGTTTTACCATCTGGGCTAAAAGCTACGGGACTAAATCCATAACAAGTTTGGATAATTTCCCCTGTTGGAATATCCCAAATGTAAATTACACCATCACGGCCGCTACTAGCTAAAGTTTTCCCATCACTGCTGAGACTAATAGATAAAATAGCCGTTTTGTGTCCATTTAGAGTGCGGATTAATTCGCCATTGTTGAGATGCCAAAGTTTAATGGTGGTGTCTGTACTGCCACTAATCAAAGTTTGACTATCAGCACAAATAGCAATTGTATTAACTGCTCCTAAATGTGCAGATAATATAAAGCACTGTTTCCCAGTTTTGATACCCCAAATTCTGATAGTTTTATCTGCGCTACCACTAGCAATGTATTTACCATCGGGACTAAAAACAACAGATATAACTGCATCTAAATGTCCATTTAACGTAGATTTGATTGTTCCCGTATCACTTCCCCAAATTCTGATAGTTTTATCGCTACTACCACTAGCAATGTATTTACAATCTGGACTAAAAGCTACTGAATTAACAAAACCATTATGACTGTAGGGAGAGTTTAAATAAGAATATGTCCGCCAGAATTTTTGAGTATTGATCTGCCAACTGCTAATTTTGCGATCGCCACTACCACTAATAATTTTCTGTCCATCGGGACTAATAGCTACAGATAAAACGGCTTCTGCTTGCCCAGAGAAGGTATACAGCCATTTTCCGGTGCTTAAATCCCAGAGATGAACTTGTTTGTCATTACTGCCAGTAGCCAGGATTTTACCATCAGGACTGAGAGCGATCGCATTTATTGCCGCTAAGTGTCCCTTGATTGTGCGTACACATCTCCAAACTTCATTTGCTGAAATTGTCACAGGAATTATATTTGTTTCAGTTTTGGGAGTAGAAGGTTCACAATTAACCAAATTAGGGTTTTGCGTTAAAGTTTTTCTCTTTAATTCTTTTAACTCATCTTCAATTGCCAAAGCCGCAAATTTTTGACTAAGATCCTCACCAGATACAAATGCTTCCAACTCCATCACAGATGTAGCATAATCATCCATCTGCAAAACTTTCGCTTCTATTCGCTGAAAAACCTGAGTTGAAGTTTCCCTAACCTCTGATTCATCTAAAAGCTTAGTAATTCCAAAAGTAGCAAGCCCTACAACCACACCAATCCCTACCATAGGTACTGTACCAATACCCAACACCAGCCCTAGTTTTGGTGCAACTAATCCCATCCCACCCACGACGCTAGAAACGCCAGCACCACTAACTGCGCCAATTCCTATTGCACCAAAAGCAGCCACATCTCCTTGGGCTATTGCTGTAACAGCGCCATAAATTGCTGCACCACCCACAGCACCCATTCCCACTACTGGAACTGTACCAACTCCAACTGCGCCAAATCCTCCGGCTAACCCCATTCCGCCAACTGTTACGGAAACACCAGCGCCTGTGATGCTACCTCCAGCAATAAATGCTGCACCTGTTTTAAAGTTTTCTGTCACGAAGTTTATATATGTTACTAGCTAAAAATTTTTCGGATTAACAAAAATTAGCAGCTACACTTAATCTTCAGTAATAAATAATAGTTTTTCGATATTTTCTAGAGCAATCAGGTTTCTTACAAGAATATCTACTGTTGCTTTCTGCTGCTGAAGCTGAGTTTGAAGAATAAATACAATTTTACTCTGAGCTTTTTTATTCACTACAGCTTGAAGAGCTAAATCATCATCATTGTTTATCAAAGCTGTCTGAACTTTTTCATTCCAGTATGTAGCTTCTTGCTGCGCTTTTTTAAAATCTTTTTTAATTTTTTCTTGATGTTCTACAGCCTGTGTTAAAGTTTCTTCTATCTCGTGAAGGGACTCTGCTAAAAGCACTATATTGTCTTTTCTCGCTTGAGTTTTATTTTGCGGTTCATTTGGTGTTAATAATACTTCTTTAAGTAGCTGTAAATCATCAATATCTTCATAATCAATGTTTAAAAATGTCGGTAATACTTCATTCTGTGATGCTGAAACCTTTTTCTCCCAATTATTCAAACTACTTTTAATTGCATCAACTTGTAGTTGTTGCCCCTCTACCAGGGTTTTTAGCTTACTAGCTATTGCTTGGTATCGTTCTTTTTGGAATTTTGTTTGACCAATTAAATCCTGATTGCTTCCTTTTAAAGCAAGTTGATATTCTTGTTCCCATTTATCAGCTTTAGCTTGAGCTTTCGCGTAGTCTAGTTGAGCAATTTTTTGGGCAGCAGTGGAATGACTTGTTCCTTGGCGTAACTGTTGTAGGGCATCTTGTGATGATTGATTTTGCTCGTAAAGTCCCATAAATTTATTTGACTAGCCTTATTATCCAGAAAGTAGACTAATTAATAATGTTGCGTCTTCGGAAAAATTACTTAAGCCTTGACTTTTGCTTTTAATTCTATGACACAAAAGCCTCACTACAATATTTAATAAATTCGTAGCTAATTAAATCAGGCAAAACTCTGCGTTACTTTGCGTTCCTCTGCGTTTAAAAACATGAAGATTTTACGCAAAGCTGTACTTAGCTAACTTAATTTGGCGTGACTTCCCCATGTTCAAGCTTATCTGTCAACACAAGCAAAGCTAAAGCCTGAACCCTAGCAACTACTTCTTCCCTAGTCTGCCCATAAGCCAGCACGCTAGGAAAATTCATCACTTCCCCCAAAAAGCGTCCATCTTCATTTTGACTCAATTTCTATCGTCAAGTTCATAGCCTATGAAGGTATTGTAGTAAAAGCGATGCCTGGATAAAACAACGAATTTATATGACTTCGGTTTCTCCTCATAAAAAAGCCAAAGCCTTAAAACCCACTAGCCGCCGCCCTGCTAAAGAACTGTGCAGCGAGTGCGGATTGTGCGATACATACTACATCCACTACGTTAAAGAAGCTTGCGCTTTCATTAATCAACAAATCGGCGACTTAGAAACACAAGCCCACAGCCGCCCCCGCAATCTCGATAACCCCGATGAACTCTACTTTGGTGTTCATCAAGACATGATGGCGGCGCGGAAACAGCAGCCCATCGAAGGCGCACAGTGGACGGGTATTGTCAGTTCCCTCGCCATTGAAATGTTGAATCGTGGCATAGTTGAAGGTGTTGTTTGCGTGCAAAACACCAAAGAAGACCGCTTTCAACCCATGCCCATCATTGCCCGTACCCCAGAAGAAATACTGGCAGCTAGAGTAAATAAACCAACACTATCGCCCAATCTCTCAGTTTTAGAGCAAATCGAAAAATCTGGGATGAAGCGGCTATTAGTAATTGGCGTTGGTTGTCAAATCCAGGCATTAAGAGCCGTAGAAAAACAACTAGGCTTAGAAAAGCTATATGTTTTAGGTACACCTTGCGTAGATAATGTTACCCGCGTCGGACTGCAAAAATTCTTAGAAACCACCAGCAGATCGCCTGAAACAGTAGTGCATTATGAATTCATGCAAGACTTCCGCGTTCACTTCAAACATGAGGACGGCTCTACAGAAACTGTGCCATTCTTTGGTTTAAAGACCAACAAACTCAAAGATGTCTTTGCCCCCTCATGCATGAGTTGCTTTGATTACGTGAATTCCCTAGCAGATTTAGTTGTCGGCTACATGGGTGCACCCTTCGGCTGGCAATGGATTGTGGTGAGAAATGATACAGGCAAAGAAATGTTGGACTTGGTGAAAGACCAGTTAGATACTCAACCTGTAATGTCTCAAGGTAATCGCAAAGAAGCTGTACAGCAAAGCATTCCGGCTTACGATAAAGCTGTTACCTTACCAATGTGGGCAGCAAAATTGATGGGTGTGGTAATTGAGAGAATCGGCCCTAAAGGTTTAGAATATGCGCGATTTTCCATTGATTCTCACTTTACAAGGAATTATTTGTATGTGAAGCGGAATCACCCGGAAAAGTTGGAGGCTCATGTGCCGGAATATGCCAAGCGAATCGTTGAGCAGTATAAGTTACCGGAATAAAAGGCAGAGGGTAGGAGGCAGAAGGAAAACGGCTGTTGACACTTTTGCTAGTACAGTCAAGAGCAAGGTAAAAGACTACACCGAAATAGAAAAGTTGGTAGCTCTAGTTTCAGTGGATATTTCAAACCTACATAAATAAAACCTTCTGCCCTCTGCCTCCTGCCTTCTTCAAGCCATCCCCACAGCTTCAATTGCCGCCTCTAGCGCGATCGCAATATGCGTCCAATGCGTCCCCCCTTGGCAATAAACTACATACGGCTCTCGTAACGGCCCGTCTGCGGAAAATTCCAAGGTGCTACCCTCAATAAACGTGCCCCCAGCCATGACTACTTGGCTCTCATACCCCGGCATTTCATCGGGGATGGGGTCTAGGTAGGAACCGATGGGTGAATTCTGTTGTACGGCTTTACAGAAGGCAATTAGCTTTTCGGCGGAACCGAGTTTGATGGCTTGAATCACATCGCCACGGGGAGCTAAAGGTGCTGGATTGACGGGATAACCAAGTTTGTCAAAGACGTACCCTGTCAGGTGAGTGCCTTTCATCGCCTCTCCTACCATCTGCGGTGCGAGAAATAAGCCTTGGAATAACAGCCGATTTTGGTCAAAGGTAGCACCACCATAACTGCCAATCCCAGGTGCAGTGAGGCGACAGGCTGCGGCTTCTACTAAGTCAGCGCGACCTGCAACATAACCACCAGCAGTGACAATCGTTCCACCAGGATTTTTAATCAAGGAACCCGCCATGAGATCGGCACCAACATGTGTGGGTTCTTGGGTTTCAATAAATTCGCCGTAGCAATTGTCTACAAAGCAGACAGTATTGGGATTTTGCTGTTTGACTAATTTCACAATTTTTTCAATATCGGCAATTGATAAACTCGGTCGCCAAGAATACCCACAAGAACGTTGAATTAATACTAAACCTGTGTTATCTGCCACGCTAGTACTTAAAGCCTGCCAATCTATAGTTCCTTCGGTAGTTAAGTCTAATTGGCGGTAATTTATGCCAAACTCAATAAGGGAGCCTTGTCCTTGACCCCTTAAACCAATGACTTCTTCGAGCGTATCGTAGGGAGAACCGACCACTGCTAACATTTCATCTCCAGGACGCAGCACACCAAATAACGCACAAGCGATCGCGTGAGTCCCCGACACAAACTGCACCCGTACTGCCGCAGCCTCGGCACCCATTACTTCGGCAAATACTTTATCTAAAGTTTCTCTTCCTAAATCATCGTGTCCGTAGCCGCTTACACCTGCAAAGTGGTGTGCTCCTACCCGTTGGTGACGAAAGGCATTTAACACTCGTTGAAGATTTTGCTTGACCTGAGCGTCAATTCCAGAAAAAATCTCTAACAGTGCCTGTTCTGCTTGCTGCAGCTGTTCCAAGCTGTTCATTGGTTCCTCGTTAAAAAAACATTAAATAAATATGCGGATTTTTGGGATCGCGCAGATTAGGCTTAACCGTTCCTATTCAGGTTTCTCATGACAATTGCTACCTCAACCAAACTTCAAATTAACTGGGTTAATACCCTATTCTTTGCTGCGTTGCACATCGGAGCGCTGTTTGCCTTGCTACCTAGCAACTTTAGCTGGACAGCAGTTGGTGTCGGTTTATTGCTCTACTGGATAACTGGTGGTTTAGGTATTACTTTGGGTTTTCACCGCCTGGTTACCCATCGCAGTTTTCAAACTCCCAAATGGTTGGAATATCTACTGATGCTTTTTGGAACTCTCGCCTGTCAAGGCGGGCCAATTGAGTGGATAGGCACACACCGTATCCATCATCTACACTCGGATACGGAACAAGACCCCCATGATTCTAATAAGGGTTTTTGGTGGAGCCATATGGGCTGGCTGATTTATCACGCACCCGCTCACGCTGAAGTTCCTCGCTTCACTAAAGACATTGCCGAAGACCCAGTTTATCAGTTTTTGCAAAAATATTTTATTCTCATCCAAATAGCTCTGGGTGTCTTGCTATTAGCGATTGGTGGCTGGCCAATGGTTGTTTGGGGGATTTTTGTGCGGATTGTCTGGGTTTATCACTGTACTTGGTTGGTAAATAGTGCTACTCATAAATTTGGTTACCGCACTCATGAATCAGGCGATAACTCCACAAATTGCTGGTGGGTAGCTTTACTAGTATTTGGTGAAGGCTGGCACAATAATCACCACGCCTACCAATACTCAGCTCGTCACGGCTTGGAATGGTGGGAAATTGACATGACTTGGATGACTATTCAATTGCTACAACTGCTAGGTCTCGCTACAAATGTAAAGCTGGCAGATAAAAAGTCCTAAGTTCAGTCAATGCTGCTCAGTCCAACCTTGACATGAGACGGTTGGCTGTAGACAGTAAATTTAGTGACAAAGTTTTCTTAGCAACAAAGATATCCATTCATTAATTCCGCATAAAGGATGGGTTAGGTTGCTATAATCCAAAACGCTAATGTTAAGAAACTTTGCGGCAAACCACTTTGTGGTGTGTTGGTGATAGATTGTGTTGTTTTTCAGGTTTTCATGACTACATCAATAATCAAAAATCAAAATCAAACTTATGACCTTGGTAATTCCGACCTAAGGCTAAAACATATTATTAAAACCTTGCCAAAGGAGTGCTTTAAAAAAAATCGCCTTAAAGCTTGGACAAATGTAGCGATCGCTGTTTTAATGGTTGCTTTGGGCTACGTCAGTATCGCTATTTCTCCTTGGTTTCTCTTGCCCTTTGCCTGGATTTTTACCGGCACTGCTTTAACAGGTTTTTTTGTTATTGCTCATGATTGCGGTCATCGTTCATTTGCTAACCGTCGTTGGGTAAATGATTTAGTCGGGCATATATTACTCCTACCTTTGATTTATCCCTTTCACAGTTGGCGGATTAAGCACAATCATCACCATAAACATACAAATAAGTTGGATGAAGACAATGCTTGGCATCCAATTAGAACAGAAGTATTTGAAAGTTGGGGCCCATTCCGCAGAGCAGTTTTTGAAGGCTTTATGCGTAACCGTCTCTGGTGGGTAGGTTCTATAGGACATTGGGCAGTTGTCCATTTTGATTGGCGGAATTTCCAAAAGAAAGACCAATCCAGCATTAAGTTTTCTGTGGCTGTAGTAGTTATATTTGCCGCAGTTGCCTTTCCTTTACTCATCGCCACAACTGGTATTTGGGGATTTGTCAAATTTTGGCTTTTACCCTGGATGGTTTACCATTTTTGGATGAGTACTTTCACAATTGTTCACCATACAACCTTTGATGTTCCTTTTGTCGCAGCTAATAAGTGGAATGAGGCCATAGCACAACTATCTGGTACTATTCATTGTGATTATCCACGTTGGATAGAATTTCTCTGCCACGATATTAATGTTCATGTACCGCATCATCTGTCTACGGCAATTCCTTCTTATAATCTGCGACTAGCTTACAAAAGCATTAAAGAAAATTGGGGGTCTTACCTACATGATGAAAGTAAGTTCTCTTGGGCTTTAATGAAGGAAATTACAGATAAATGTCAGCTGTACGTCACTGATGTTGGCTACACTACGTTTGACGAATATTATACAGGGCGATAAATCAAGGATGAAGTATAACTGGGAAAGTTGTATATTTTTCCTGTCAGTTATGTCTTTATCTGTGTTTTAATTAAACCTTGTTTAGTAGTTTTAATTCTGGCAGTTCCTATTGATGAACATTGTTCAAGAACTTGCCAGAAATCTCCTCGTGCGGGTTAGTGAGAACAGAAATGTCTCCCAAGGTGTCCATTGCAGAGGTAACATTTCCTTGCTAATAACAAGGCTAGAATCTATATTTCATTAAATCCAGTGCCATCAAATAGTATCCCTGCAAATAACCTTAAGCTAATCACTCTCTCTAGCTCACAATCATCTGAAGACTCCCCAAAATTACCTTTTACCCTTCAGGAATTAAAAGCTGCAATCCCACCTGAATGTTTTCAGCCTGATTTAGGAAAATCTCTCTATTACTTTTTTCGAGACATCCTGATTATTGGTCTACTCTATGCAGTTGCTAATTATCTCGATTCTTGGTTTTTCTGGCCGGTTTTTTGGCTAATGCAAGGAACAATGTTTTGGGCTTTGTTTGTAGTTGGACATGACTGCGGACATCAATCTTTTTCTAAAAAGAAATGGCTCAACGATTTGATTGGTCATCTTGCGCACACACCAATACTCGTTCCTTATCATGGTTGGCGAATTAGCCACAGAACCCACCATCTCAATACCGGTAATATCGATAATGATGAAAGCTGGTATCCTGTGAGCGAATCACAATATAAAGAAATGCCGTGGGTACAAAAGATAGGCCGATATTACGTGTTTTTCTTAGCTTATCCGGTCTATCTGTTTAAACGTTCTCCAAATAAAGAGGGTTCTCATTTTTTACCCGGTAGCCCACTTTTCAAGCCATCAGAAAAATGGGATGTGATTACTAGCACTGTCCTTTGGACTTGCATGGTAGTTTTGCTTGGGTTTCTCACATACCAATGGGGTTGGATGTGGTTATTAAAAAATTACGCCGTACCCTACATTGTGTTTATCATTTGGCTAGATGTGGTGACATTTTTACATCATACTGAGTCGGATATTCCCTGGTATCGAGGAGAAGATTGGACTTTCTTAAAAGGTGCTATTTCTAGCATTGACCGTAATTACGGTTTCATCAATCACATCCATCACGATATTGGTACTCATGTAGCTCACCATATTTTTCTCAATATCCCTCACTACAATTTGCTCAAGGCAACTGAAGCAATTAAACCTGTGATGGGAGAATTTTTCCGTGAGTCTCAAGAACCAATTTGGCAGTCATTATGGCGTTCATGTTTTAGCTGTCATTTTGTACCTGATTCTGGAGGAAAAGTTTACTACACATCTAATAGTAAACGTTTTCAAGATTCATCAATAGACAGCATGTTATGAACTGAAATCTAAGCGTAAATCGGGAGATTTAAAGTTGATTTTTACTATATATCTCCCTACGCTTTTTTATGTTTCGACATGAAATTTATGCGAGCAAATTCTATGACAACAACACCAGAAACGAGAGTTACTTTTACTAAAAACCTTGGTTTTAGAAAAGAACTCAATAAACGAGTAGATGCTTATTTTAAAGCGAATAACATTGCTACGCGAGATAATCCAGCAATGTACTTTAAAACATTCACTATTGCAATTTGGGTGATTTCTGCTTGGACTTTTACTCTCTTCGGCCCACCACAAATTTGGCTAAAAATAATTGGCTGTATGGTTTTAGGTTTGGGTATTGCTGCTGTAGGATTTAGTATCGGACATGATGCTAATCATGGTGGCTATTCGAGTAAAAAATGGGTCAATACTCTGATAGGTTCGATATATGACGTAATTGGATTATCTAGTTATTTATGGCGATATCGACATAATTTTTTACATCATACTTACACCAATATTTTAGGTCATGATGTAGAAATACATGGTGATGGCTTAGTGCGGATGACTCCTTATATGGAGCATAAGTGGTATCACAGATTTCAACACATATTTATTCTATCTATCTATACAATTATCCCTATTTATTGGTCTTTTGCTGATATACATATCATTCTGTTTAAGCGTAGATATCATTCCCATGTGGTTCCTACACCTAAACCACTAGATATGCTGATTCTGTTTGGCGGTAAAATTATTTGGCTAGCACTGTTTTTAGGAATTCCCATTGCTGTAGGATACAGCCCAATACAAGTATTAGTTGGATTTCTCATTACTTACATGACCTATGGGTTTTGGATTTGTATTGTTTTTATGCTGGCTCATGTGATGGATACAGCAGAGTTTATCCAGCCAGATGGGCAACCAGAAGAAATTGATGATGAATGGGCAATTTTTCAAATCAGAACCACTGTGGATTTTGCGCCTAAAAATTACTTCTTAAATTGGTATTTAGGAGGGCTTAATTATCAAGTAATTCATCATTTATTTCCCCAAGTTTGCCATATCCACTATCCAAAAATTGCTCCTATTTTGACAGAGTTATGTGAAGAGTATGGCGTTAATTATAAAGTCTATCCCACATTTTGGGGAGCGCTAGCTTCTAATTTTCGCTGGCTGAAATATTTAGGCACCACACCAAATTTAGAATACAAAGTTTTACCTTTAGTTAAGAGTTAGGACAATTTTATCTTTCTTTTTGCTGAGATTTGCTAGGGGCATAGTATGACTATGTCCCTAATTCTTTAGGAGCTAAATATTACAGCATTTTTTACGTAGTTGAACCACACTCTCTGGGCACAGGAATGCTGTGCCCATACGGTAAAATAGATAGCTGTAATTAATGCCAATCTTGTTGGCGATATAGCAATCCTACACTTAAATCCCTATGAAGATTCTCAAGCCGTGGTAAGTAAGCTTGCGATCGCTCTCGATCAAATTACTGGTGTTATTACTCACTTATCATCGGTTTAAAATCGCCCATTCCCTTGGACAATATGCTTCACAGTTGTCAGAGTTTCTAGACTAATAAATCCCCGACGATGGCCTTTTTGATTAGACATTCCTAAAAATACGGAGTCTCCTCGCGAGGGGTTGCGGGAAAAGCGTGGGGAAGCATTGATATAAGTAGAGGCGCTATTTACTCCTAAGGCAAACTGGCGACTTTCTTGGTAAGATTCAGTGACAATGCAGTCAGCATGACCGCTACTGTATTGGTTAATCCAAGCGATCGCTGCTTCTAAGCTATCTACTAATTTAAAAGCTACTGTCTTGGTTAAATAGGCACTTCCCCATTCTGTTTCTTTAGCTAGCTGCAATTGAGGAAAGGCTTCGACTAATTCAGCATCGCCTTTGATTTCAAAGCCTTTATCTTTGAGACTATTCCACAAAACGGCTAAGGATGAAGGTAAAGCTTGGCGGTGAATTAAAACTTTTTCAATGGCGTTGACTGGATCGGGATCGCTTTCATGGCTATCGATAATCATCCAGCGCACCATTTCTAAGCTGCTATTGAGCGACCAATAAAGATAACAGTTGCCCATTGCTGATTTTAACACTGGGCAAGTTGCTTGTCGCATTACCTGCTGTACTAAGGTAGAACGTCCGTAGGGAATGACTAAATTCAAATATTGGTCTTGAACGACCAAATCCCGCACAGAAGCACCATGTTCTGTGGTAATTAGTTCTAAACAGCCAGGAGGTAGACCAACTTCGGCAATAGCAGTTTGTAAGACACTAGCGATCGCTTCGTTAGAATGACTGGCTTCAGTACTGCCTTTGAGGATAATACTATTACCAGTTTTAATACATAAACCTGCGGCGATCGCTCCTAAATCGGGGAATGCTTCATAAATAAAAGCGATAACGCCTAAAGGCATTAACTGGGAGTAACTTTGAGAATCATCTTGTTGATACTCAGCGTTTCTTACTCGCCGCAGTGGATCTGGTAATTCCCCCAACCGTTGCAGGATATCCACAGTCGTTTCTAACCTAGTGGGAGTTAATTTTAGCCAATCTAAAACTAACTCCGGTACTGCCATTTCTCGACTGGCTTCTAAATCTAAAGTGTTAGCCTCGAGAATATCATCAAAAGCGCGTTCTATCGCCCGCGCCATCGCTAATACAGCACGACTGCGGTCTACTCCTTTTGCGATCCCCAGCTTCAGGGAAGCTTGGTAAGCGCGTTGCGCGCTATTTATGGGTTCAGGGAGATCATCCAAAGCTTCAACGGTCATTGGTTAACGTCTGTAGGTAAGCCAGACCATTAGTGCTGGCAAAATAGCCAGAAGTACCGCCACCATTGCCCAAGCAATAATGGTGGAACCATTTGCTAATCGCAGTGCTAATGGTAGCCATATAATCACTAGCACGAAAATAATGCCCAGCGCTATTGGTAGATAGCTTTCTCCCAATCGCGGATGGACAACATGCCAACTGTTTCCTAACCAGCGCCAAGCACGCTTGTAGGGGTAAGTGGTGGAAAGTTGTTCTAGAACATAAGGATCGTTTTCCACCACGAATATTTGTTGACAGCGATCGCAACCAAAAGCATCTGTCAGGGTAATCGGAATTAACCGCCCACGGCGACGGCAGGGGCAGGGATATTCCGCATTAAAGTCAATTTTTTCAGGTTTTTGAGATTGCACAAGCGTTCTAATAACTTGAGCTTATTTTTTACAATATGTGAAAAAAAATTTCCTACTCTATGCCTTAGGTACTGGTTTTTTCATATTCCAGATTTATACAGATAGGGAGGCACAGCCAATACTGTTAAGATTCCCAAGGATAGATGAGGCTAAATCCGGCTGTGGTAAATACTATTATTAAGTTTGGATTTTAGGACAGAGACTATTTGCCTGTTGTTCTTCCCGATATTGGGCAATTTTGTTTAAGGATTTTTTTGTCTTCATCTGTAGCTTAAACGGTAAATTTAGTCGTGTTCTTAGACATTTCTGGTTTTGGAAGATGGCATAGTTTTCAGTTTACGTGGCGACATCTCATAAAACAACCGTTCTCTGAGATTCAGCCATTAAGTAATCATTACCAGTAAATCAACTACTTAGCTGTTTACAATGCGCTAGTTTGCCTTGTTCATGGCTGATTCTTCATCAATACCTTGTGTATTAATTATTGCTTATTTTTGAGTATTTCTACCCTATTATTTTCCAGAAATCGCAGATGTTTTTGGAGAACGGGAGTCTGAAAACATGAATGAGTTTATCTGACTCTTGCCCTTGGTAGATTTGGGCTGCACTTCACTGCCACAAGGCATTTTGCACCTAACAAACATTAATATTAATCTAGCCACTTCGATCCAGTGTAGTGTAATGTAAAAAAATTAATTTACTACACTTATGAAGATTAGCTTAAGGCAGTCTTACAGTATGGACTGTAAAATTTGTTTGCTGTTTTTCAAAGCGGGTAACGCGATTCGAACGCGCGACATTCACCTTGGCAAGGTGACGCTCTACCACTGAGCTATACCCGCAATCTCCAGACATTTATTAATGTCTCATATATATTCTTGCTTGTCAACCCTCTAATTGAAGTTTTTAGTTGAGGGCAGGGAGCAGGGAGCAGAGGGCAGGGAGCAGGGAAGATAAATTATTGACCAATGACCAATGACCAATAATTATTGACCATTGACCATTGATTTCACCCCAAATCTTCAGATTCAGGGGAAAAATTGCCTATAGTGGTGCCTGGAAAAGAAGCTGGTAGAGATTGGCTGTTGAGAGCGTATGGTTCTGCCATATTAGAGCGCAATTGCCGCATCAGGCTAGCCATTTCTAGGGCATTCATCGCATAGTCCCAGCCATGATTGCTTTTAATCCCGGCTCTTTCTAAGGCTTGCTGCATGGTGTCTACTGTCAATATGCCAAAAATTACTGGTACCCCAGTTTGGAAACTGGCGGCGGCGATGCCTTTGGCGACTTCGGAAGAGACATAATCAAAATGAGGTGTTTGTCCGCGAATGACAGCACCCAAGCAAATGATCGCATCATAGCGACGAGAAAGTGCAAGTTGGCGGGCGACTAGGGGGACTTCAAAGCTTCCCGGAACCCAAACATAGTCAACTTGATTACCGTGGGGGTTGGGATCTACACCGTGGCGTTTCAAGCAATCTTGACATCCCTCTAACAGTTTTACGGTAACAAGATCGTTAAATCGACCAATGACTAAAGCAAACCGCAAAGGTTCTGTTTGGGTAAAAGTTCCCTCAAAAACTGCCATGACCGCCTCTTTACAAACTATACTTCAAGGCTAATATACATTTCTTCTGAAAATATAGAAGAGCAGAAGAACACAATCAGCAAAAAATAACAAGATGAAAAAATTAATCCACCTCATTACTTTTTAGCTTAGCTCTTCTGCTGTTGTAGTATCTCTGTTATTTATCCGTGTAAGTAAGCGATCGCCTACACCACAAAAAAGTTTAATAACCCGACTAAAAGTACCAAAGCGATCCAAACGCCAGAACCTAACCAGAGTAGTCTTTTAGACTCTACCCAGTTTTGGGGTGTAGCATAGGCAACGGGAACGCCAATTACCAATACAAAAGATAGCAGAACCAGTGCTAACAAAGCGATTTGAAATATTATGGTCATTTTTGTTTCTCCCAATCCAGCGAAATACTAAAGTTGACACTCTCACCGCTATCAGCAAAGCTTTAGCAGGAGATTCTTGCTTCATCGGGTTTGTCTAGCATTAGGTCATCTCTGTCCTAAAACCCCGTCCAGATTCCCCTCCACAAGCATCTGTTTAAAGTTCACTGACTGTCCGTCAGCAAACAAGAAAATATTTATCCTATAGAATATAGAATATCGTACAAGGCAACACTGAGATTTTTGCTTCTCTGTTAAACTATCAGAAATTGCGTCACTATAGTCATTAATCCCAAGTCCAAATAATAAATGTTGCCCAGTCCTTTAGATAAGGGAGATAAGGAGGAGCCACTACGCTGCGAGGGTTTCCCGCGTTGTAGCAACTGGCGTTGACAAGGGAGACAAGGGGAAATAACCGATGCCCAATGCCCAATGCCCAATTCCCTATGCTCTATGACTATGGACTTAATTCTTTGCCACACTACATCTGATTTTGACGCACTCGGCGCGGCGGTAGGGCTGACGCGGTTAAAACCAGGTAGCAAGATTGTACTAACTGGTGGTGCTCACCCGCCTGTCCGCGATTTTTTGGCATTACATCGGGATGAGTATCCCTTAATTGAACGGCGTTCGGTGAATCCGGAAAAAATTCGTTCTATCACTATAGTCGATACACAACAGCGCGATCGCTTGGGTAAGGCTGCTGAATGGTTAGATTTACCCCATCTTCAGGAAATCATCGTTTACGATCATCACCTGGGACATGAGTCAGATATCCCCGCTACTCAAACTCATATTTCCTCTGTGGGAGCTACAACAACTCTCATGGTGGAACAATTGCAACAGCAGCAAATCTCTCTGACTCCAGCTGAAGCTACTGTGATGGCTTTGGGAATTCATGTTGACACGGGTTCTTTAACCTACGAGCAAGCTACACCCAGAGATGCTTTGGCTTTGGCTTGGTTGATGCAACAAGGAACCAGTTTATCTGTAATTTCTACTTATATTGACCCTGGTTTATCGCCACAATTGCAACAGCTTCTAACCAAGGCGTTAGATAAATTAGAATATCTTTGTTTGCGTGGATATACGATTGCTTGGGTAACTTTAAAAACAGATGATTTTGTCCCAGGGTTATCGAGTCTGGCTTCTCAATTGGTGGAATTAACGGAAATCGACGCTTTATTATTGGCAAATGAATATCCCTTATCAGAAGATGATTCTCGCTTGACAATCATTGGGCGATCGCAAATTCCCCAAACTAATCTCAATGATTTATTCCAACCTTTCGGCGGTGGTGGACATTCTCAAGCTGCATCGTTGAATCTCCGCGGAGTCGATTCTCAAGCTGTTTTAAAACAACTGTTAGAGGAATTTAAAGCCAGTATCCCCCATCCCCTAACAGCCAGAGATTTGATGTCCTCCCCTGTGCGCACTATTCGTCCTGACACCACAATTATCGAAGCCCAGCGCATTTTATTGCGTTATGGACATTCTGGGTTATCTGTAGTCGATACTACTGGGCAACTTTTAGGTATTGTTTCCCGCAGAGATATTGATATCGCTTTACACCACGGCTTTAGTCATGCGCCAGTCAAAGGCTATATGACAACAAATGTCAAAACCATCACACCAGATACCACATTACCTCAAATTGAAGCTTTGATGGTAACTTATGATATTGGACGATTACCAGTATTAGATAATGCTCAGTTAGTCGGTATTGTTACCCGCACCGATGTCTTGCGGGAATTACATCAAAAAGACGATCCGGGAAATTGGGAAGCAGGAGAACAAGGAGATTTTGTACTCTCAGAGTCTTTCCGTCCGAAACTTCCCCTATCTGCTGCTTTAACTCCCCAATTATGGCAATTACTCACCCAAGCATCACAAGCCGCAGAAAAACGAGGTTGGCATTTATACCTTGTTGGCGGTGCTGTGCGGGACTTGCTATTAGCAGAAAACGCAAGCGGAACCTTAATGATTAAGGATATCGACTTAGTAGTTGATGGGTTTCATAAATCAGCAGATGTGGGTGCTGGTGTAGAATTAGCCAAAGAATTACAGCAGCTTCACCCAGAAGCACGTTTAGAAATTCACGGTGCTTTTCAAACTGCGGCGTTATTATGGCACAAAGACCCAGAATTAGACTCATTATGGGTAGATATTGCGACGGCGAGAACCGAATTTTACCCTTATCCAGCAGCGAACCCAGAAGTAGAAGCAAGTTCCATCCGCCAAGACTTATATCGTCGTGACTTTACCATAAATGCGATCGCACTGCGACTAACTTACCCCCGCGCTGGCGAATTACTTGATTTTTTTGGCGGATTGCTAGATTTACAAGCTAAAAAAATTCGGGTTTTACACGCCAATAGTTTTATCGAAGATCCCACTCGGATTTATCGCGGTGTACGCTTTGCTGTGCGCTTTGGATTTGACATAGAACCACAAACTGAAGACTATATTCGCTATGCCATTAATAGTGGTGTTTACGATCGCACTGCACAAGAGAATAGCAAAACCCCAGCTTTACAAACCCGCCTCAAAGCTGAATTAAAACATATTCTCGAAGCACCATATTGGAAACCTACTTTACAATTACTCGATAACTTAGGCGCATTACAGTGTATTCATCCTACCCTAAAATTAGATGAAAATATCCTGCGAGAACTACGCTTATTAGAACGCTGTTTAAAAAGATTTGACAGCCAACAAACCTTAATTCATTGGCAAATGCGGTTAGAAACTTTAATCGCCCATCTAGCACCAAAATACCGCGATAAAGTCGCCAAAAATCTGCAAATGCAAGAGGACAGTATTAGCAGATTGCAAAAATTAGCTGACGTAGAAACAAAAGTTACTGCATCATTATCTACTGTGAAACTTCCCAGTCAAATAGTCAATTTACTGCGACAGTATGATGTAGAAATGTTAATTTTAATCGCCTTGCAAAGTCCTAGAAATATCCGCAGACAGATTTGGCATTATTTAACAGTTTGGGCGAACATTCAACCTATTATTAATGGTAACGATCTGAAAAAACTTGGCTACAAACCAGGCCCCCAATATCGTCAAATTCTCGATGATTTACTAACCGCCACTTTAGATGGTGTAATTACAAATCAAGCCGAAGCTGAAGAATATTTGACCCAATATTACCCAAAATAAATGGGGTTTTATTCTTAGTGACTTTGTCAAAAAATAATTTCTACTTCCTAGAGCTTATGCAAATACAAACACCAAAAAAATTCTACAGCACAGAAGAGTATCTTCAACTAGAAAAAACATCTGATCCTAAAAATGAATATTAGGATGGAGAAATTGTAGTAATGGCTGGTGGGACAACTAATTACAACAAATCGTAGGTAGTATTTATGCCAACTTTAAATTAAGAATGAGGAATCAAAATTACAAAATATATATGGGTGATGTGAGGTTGTGGATACCACGTTATTGCATCTATAACATATCCAGATGTGATGATTATTCACGGAGAATAAAGTATATGAGGGAAATAGTACGAAAACAGTGACAAATACCTTATTAATTATAGAGTATTTTTTCACTCTCCCCTATCAAAAAAAGATTAGTAGGCGAATGTTTTCATCCAATTGTTGTGTCTTCGCAAGAGTTCACTTAAGTAAATCGCACCATTTTAAGTAAAATTGAATTTTTTAAATTTTTATTATTGTTACAATAACTACTTTAAGTTTGCTTAGTATCAGCTATTTTGGCTTTATTAACAAGCATATAAAGATTCCTGGTTTCTGACTCTGGTATAGGTTGTCTTTGAGCTACTGACTTCTAGAGGATCTGTACTTTATCGGTAAGTAGGTTACAATATATAATCCTTAAGATGGATGATTTTGGAAAAAAATTAATTATCCATATTGCACATTCTGAAAAAACATTATAAATTATTAAGTTATAGGGGAATAAAATAATTTTGTAGTTGTAAAAACTAAATCCTGCTTAATACAGATACTGTAACTAGTGAAATTTTTAAGTTAAATCTTAAACATTACTAGGAATATATTTTTTTATTGTCATATCAAGCCTTCTAGAGAGAAAAGCTAGATCAAAAATTTAAAAATATATTTTGCGTAACTGCCATAAAAGTAATATTATTGCTGAATGTGAAAGATAAAAATTTGTCATTCACCAATACGCTCATTGCTGATAAAGCATTATTAACTGTCAGTCAATCTGCAAAACATATTGGCAGTTACAGATATTTTTTAAAGTTCATTATTTATTCCCAAATCCAATTTGCTATTGAAAAAATCGTCTTTGTTATGATCGCAATAGCAGCATAAATCAAAACGCATCTACCACAAATTTACAGTCCTTATGGAGTTATTCTGGCGATGCAACTAAACGAATTGGTAATAGCTGAAAATATAGAAGAAGAAGCTTGGCAAGCCTTAGAAAAGTCGATTCTCTATTATCAAGGTCGTCCTGTTGGCACTTTGGCCGCATACGATCCGTCTGTAGAGGCGCTAAATTACGACCAATGCTTTATCCGAGATTTTGTTTCTTCGGCGCTAATTTTTCTGATTAAGGGAAAATCAGAAATTGTCCGTAATTTTCTGGAAGAAACCTTAAAGTTACAGCCTAAAGAAAGGGCTTTAGATGCATATAAGCCAGGAAGAGGTTTAATTCCGGCTAGCTTTAAAGTTGTTTCTCTCAATGGAGAGGAATATTTAGAAGCTGATTTTGGCGAACATGCGATCGCGCGCGTGACACCTGTTGATTCCTGTCTCTGGTGGATTATTTTATTGCGTGCTTACATAGTCGCTACAAAGGATTTTTCTCTAGCTTATCGACCTGAATTCCAAACCGGTATCAGGTTAATTATGGAAATTTGCTTGGCGAATCGCTTTGATATGTACCCAACGCTCTTAGTTCCAGATGGCGCTTGTATGATTGACCGTCGTTTGGGTATATATGGTCATCCGCTAGAAATTCAAGTTCTATTCTACACGGCTTTGCGTGCTGCTCGTGAATTACTAATTTGCCAAGGTAATCAAGATGTTGTAGCCGCAATTGATAATCGTCTACCACTTTTATGCGGTCATATTCGTCAACATTATTGGATTGATATCAATCGACTGAATGCAATTTACCGCTTCAAAAGTGAAGAATATGGCAAAGGCGCAGTCAATTTATTCAATATATATGTAGACTCTCTCCCTTACTATGAATTAGACAAATGGTTACCAAGAAAAGGTGGTTATTTAGCTGGTAATGTTGGCCCTTCACAACTAGATACACGCTTCTTTTCTCTTGGTAATTTGATGGCGATCGTTTCCGATTTAGCAACTGACGAACAATCGCAAGGGATTATGACTCTGATTGCTGAACGTTGGGAAGATTTAGTCGGAGATATGCCAATGAAAATCTGTTTTCCAGCCTTAGAAGATGAAGAGTATCGAATTGTCACAGGCTGCGATCCAAAAAATATTCCTTGGTCATATCATAATGCTGGTAGCTGGCCTGTGTTGATGTGGATGTTAGCAGCCGCTGCGGTGAAAACGAACAATACAGAGTTAGGTAAAAAGGCGATTGAAATTGCCCAACCACGTCTGAGTGAAGATGAATGGCCAGAATATTACGATGGTAAAAAAGGTCGATTGATTGGTAAGCAAGCGAGGAAATATCAAACTTGGTCAATTGCTGGTTTCTTATTAGCAAAAGAACTGATAGCTAACCCCAGCTATTTACGATTGGTGAGTTTTGATGAATTATCCCCAGAAGCTATTTCTCGAGCATGTGAGTTTGAAATTAACAGTATAGATCCATACATGCCTCGATAACAGCACGGTTTGATTACTGCTACAAATTAACTAATTGTTCAGCATAAACAATATTTTCAAAGCCCCTTTGTAACCTCTAGGGGCTTTTCTTTTTGCAAGATTGTTCTCTACGATAGTTTTCAGAATATATCGTTAAAGAAAATGAATCAACCCAAAAAATTGGGCTATGCTGAAAGAATAAATAATCTAATATAGTGCTGGATGGGTGCTGATAAAAGCTCAGTAACTATATATTTTAGTCTCTATTGATCCGTAAAAAAGCATTGCACTAATCAAAAAAATAAAAGTATTATTTACTACCAAAATTCCCAAAGAATGGAGTGGTAATTGCAATGAAAAGAGATGATTTATTAATCTCTAATGAGATAGAGAAACAAGCATGGGAATTACTAGAAAAGTCGATTGTTTACTATCAAGGGCGTCCTATAGGTACAATCGCTGCTGGCGAAGCATCACAATTAGGATTAAATTACGATCATTGTTTTGTGCGAGATTTTGTATCCTCAGCCTTACTTTTTCTGATCAAAGGTAGGTATGATATTGTCCGTAATTTCCTCGAAGAAACTTTAAAATTACAACCTACACAAAATCAATTAAATGCTTACACCCCTGGTCGCGGTTTAATACCAGCCAGCTTCAAAGTTGTAGTTAATAATGAGCAAGAATCTTTAGAAGCTGATTTTGGCGAAAAAGCGATCGCGCGCGTGACACCTGTAGATTCCTGTTTATGGTGGATTATTATTTTATATGCCTATGTCAAAGCTAGTAAAGATATAAAATTTGCATTGCAGCCTGAGTTTCAACAGGGAATTATGTTAATCATGGAACTCTGCTTGGCGACTCGATTTGATATGTACCCAACCCTATTAGTTCCCGATGGTGCTTGTATGATTCACCGTCGTTTGGGTATTTATGGGTATCCTTTAGAAATTCAATCTCTATTTTATGCCGCTTTGCGGGCTGCGCGTAAGCTATTAATTTGTGCTGGAGATGCAGAGATTGTTAGAGGTATTGATAATCGCTTACCTTTATTACAAGAACATATTCGCCATCATTATTGGATAGATATACATCGGCTGAATGTAATTTATCGCTTTAAGGGTGAAGAATATGGTCAAACAGCAGTTAATCAATTTAATATCTATGCAGATTCAATTGCTTATGCTAAGTTGGCGCGTTGGCTACCAAAACAAGGTGGTTATCTAGCTGGTAATGTGGGGCCATCGCAACTCGATACTCGCTTTTTTGCGCTGGGGAATTTGCTGGCGATTCTTTGTTCTTTAGCTAGCGATCGCCAATCACAAGCAATAATGAATATTATCAGCGAACAATGGGACGATCTAGTGGGAGAAATGCCCATGAAAATCTGTTTTCCCGCTGTAGAAAAAGAAGAATATAGAATTTTTACAGGCTGCGATCCTAAAAATATACCTTGGTCATATCATAATGGTGGCAGTTGGCCTGTTTTATTATGGTTATTAACGGCGGCTGCACAAAAAACAGGTAACATAAGTCTTGCTCAACGTGCAATTGCGATCGCTCAATCTCGCTTGAGTGAAGATGAATGGCCAGAATATTATGATGGTACAAGAGGTTTGTTAATTGGTAAACAAGCTAGAAGATATCAAACTTGGACAATTACTGGGTTTTTATTGGCAAAAGAATTAATGCGTCAGCCTAATTATTTAGAATTAATTAGTTTTGGCGAATTTGATTTAAATAATGCTTCCCGAAGTTGCGATTTGTAAATTAAAAATTTCTATAAAAGTTTAAATATTTCCATGACTAATCCTCGTCAAATAGCATTTTTAGCCCTGCGAGATGTGCATAAAGGGGCTTATGCTGATGTGGCTCTAGATAAAGCGCTGCAAAAAGTTAAATTACAAGATAGCGATCGCCGTTTAGTCACAGAATTAGTTTATGGTAGCGTTAGACGACAACGCACCCTTGACGCTTTAATTGACCAATTTGGTAAAAAGAAAGCCCACCAACAACCAAAAGACTTGCGCACAATCCTGCATCTTGGTTTTTACCAACTGTGCTATCAAGAACGCATTCCGGCTTCTGCGGCTGTAAATACTACAGTTCAACTAGCTAAGGAAAACGGCTTTCCCGGATTAACAGGCTTCGTCAATGGGATGTTGCGTCAATATATTAGACAAGCAGAGGGAAATGGGGAAATACCCTTACAACTACCAGAAAATCCGGCAGAACGGTTAGGAATTTTACACAGCTTTCCAGATTGGATAATTCAAGTCTGGCTAGAACAACTGAGTTTTGCGGAAGCAGAACAGTTATGTGAATGGATGAATCAATCACCCACCATTGATTTACGCATCAACCCGCTACGCACTTCTATAGATGTGGTGGAACAGGCGTTAAAATACGCTGATGTGTTAGTTAAGCGTTTGCCTCATTTACCCCAAGCTTTACGATTAATTAGTAACAGTGGCGCGATTCAAAATTTACCTGGTTTTCGTGAAGGTTGGTGGGTTGTCCAAGATAGTAGCGCCCAATTAGTCAGCCATTTACTTGACCCCCAACCAGGTGAGGTAATAATTGATGCTTGTGCTGCACCTGGGGGGAAAACTACTCACATCGCGGAATTGATGGGGGATAAAGGAAAAGTTTGGGCTTGCGATCGCACTGCTTCCCGACTGCGAAAACTCCAAGACAATGCACGCCGTTTAAATTTACAATCTATAGAAATCTTTACTGGGGACAGTCGCGAGTTCTTACAATTTACTAATACCGCAGACCGAGTTTTACTCGATGCACCCTGTTCTGGTTTGGGAACTGTCCACCGTCATGCTGATGCGCGTTGGCGACAAACACCAGAAACAGTCCAGCAACTTTCTCAACTGCAAAAAGAATTATTATCACGCACTGCAACTTTTGTCAAGAGTGGCGGCGTTTTAGTCTACGCTACTTGTACCCTACACCCAGCAGAAAACGAAGCGGTAATTTCCCAATTTTTAGCGGAGTCTCCCAATTGGAAAATAGAACCTCCGAGTCCAGATTCACCACTATTTAACTATTCCACTCCACAAGGCTGGTGCAAAGTCTGGCCGCAGCGGCATAATATGGATGGCTTTTTTCTGGCTCGCTTAAGAAAAACTAATGATTCCGGGTGATTACTGTAACGAGACTGTAGGATTTGATCGAGGTTAAAATCTCCCAGAGGATGCAGCATGGTTACTGATTCCAATGTGAAAAACTTAGTGAAAATCCTGATCGGTGCAGCCTGGATTGACGGTGTCATCCAGCCGGAAGAAAGGCAATACCTGAGGGAAATAGCCCAAGCCAAAGGTTTAGCTACCGATCCAGAAATTAAGCCTTGGTTGTACGAATTAGTTCCGGTACAGCCAAAAGAGTGTTATAGCTGGGTGCAAGAATATTTGGGCGATCGCCCTAGTATTGAAGATTGCGTCAGCTTGATTGAAGCGATTAGTGGTTTAATTTACAGCGACGGCGACGTGGCGATCGAAGAAGCGAGACTCTTGACAAAATTACAGGAGATTACTAAAGCTAGCGAGTCAACCCAATCAGCCCACAAAACTTTACTCAAACAAATTCAAAAGCTTTATCGGCGTTGGGTTGAAGTGCAAAATTAATCGAGATATATGATTGTTGAGTTAATCAGACGCGGTTTATCGCGCCTGTTGATGATTTTAAAATTCGCTCATTTAATTCAGCCTCATCACTACTTATGACTTCGGTTCGCCTAGACCCGGAGTTTCTTCTTTTTTCACTTGGGGTACAAAGTCAGGGCGTTCTTTACTTTCCCAACCGGGGGGACGCTTAGAGTTGTACCAGGCGATTGAACCAATGGTGACAGCAGCAATAAAACCAAATACATAAACAAAGGTAAAAGCAAACGGAAAATGCGGCCCATTTGCGGCTTCTGCTGCTGTCTGCATCAATAAAAGCATGAGTATATTCTCCTATTTTAGGTATCGCTACTTAACAGACTATAAAATGAGCGTAACACCTAAACATCCTCCATGAGTTTGAATCAAAAGGTAGAAATACTAACTATCATCAGTCAGTTATTGGGATGATGGTCTAAGTCTCTCCCGCCAAGAAGGTTGTGTTGGTGATGAATTACCGGAACCAGATGAGCTACCACCAGATGAACTACCACCTGAGGATGATGGCGATCGCCTGGATCTACGAGGTGTAGAAGGCTCAGATGATTCTACCCGCCGACTGCGCCGTCGGGAACGAGATTCAGAAGAATTACCGCTGTTGCTTGATTCTTCACTGCGATATCTTCGCCTTCTGCGAGATGAAGATGAAGATGTGTCATTATCTTGCTGTTGGTAATAACGTCTCCGGCGTCTGGGAGTTTCCTCTTGTTGGTCTTGTTGCGAATATCTGCGTCTTCTTGATGAACGTTCTTCGTTATTATTGTCCTCATCATCCGGCGATGATATGGCTTTATTGACAATTCGTCTAGGTTTGAGGGGTTTAGCTTTAATAGTGGCTTTACGACCTTCCAGTTTAGGACGTGCCGGAAACTTTTCTACTGGCATATCTTTTACGGCTTGTTCCATAAATTCGTGCCAGGTGTAAGCTGCACTACCACTACTACCCCAGGTGGGGCGATTGTTATCATTTCCTAACCAAACTCCAGTTACAAGTTGGGGAATGTAACCAATAAACCATAAATCGCGGGCTTCGTCGGAGGTACCAGTTTTGCCAGCTACTTGTCTATTATTTAACTGAGCAGCAGCACCTGTACCAGCTTCTACCACATTGCGGAGCATCCAGGTCATGATAGCGGCACTATCCGCATCAAGCACCCGCTTGCCGGAGAAATTTGCTGACCAAATTACCTCACCTTGGCGGTTGAGCACGCGGCGAATACCATGAACTTCTGCGTGTAAGCCTTGGGTGGCAAAGCTACCATAAGCGCTAGTTAATTCCAGCAGATTGACTTCATTGGAGCCTAAAGCTAGGGAATATGTCGGCTTGAGTTGGGACTTAATGCCCATTTCTTGGGCAAGTTTAATTGTTGGCTCAAATCCCACATCGATTAATGCTTTCACCGCAATGATATTAATGGAACTGGTGAGGGCATCGCGCATGGTCATCCAGCCCCGGAATTTCTCAGTGTAGTTTTTCGGTTCATAGCCATCGACAACAAAGGGGGCATCGAGGTAGCTATGATAGGGACTCTTACCAGAAGCGATCGCCGTTGCATAAACAAAGCTTTTAAATGTCGAGCCTGGTTGTCGTTGGGCTTGAGTAACTCGATTAAACTGGTTCTTACCAAAGTCTTTACCACCAACCATTGCTTGAATTTCCCCGTTGCGGGGATCGATGGCCACCATTGCAGCTTGTTTAAAGTTTTCCCAGCGTCCCTGATTTCGCAGGGTTTTGGCTACTGCTTCTTCGGCAAATTTTTGCCAAGATGGGTTTAAGGTGGTTTCTACCACTAAACCCCCTCCCGCTAACACATCAGCTGAAACATACTTGGGCAGTTCTTGTTGAATGTAGGTAGTAAAGTAGGGAAATTCTACTTGCAGTCGCTTTGGTAAACTGCTGTTGAGGGTGAGAGTTTCGCTACTGGCTGCTTCCCTTTCGGCGGCGGTGATAATGCCATCTTCCTGCATTCGCTGCAATACCAAATTTCGCCTAGCCTTGGCGGCTTGAGGATTTCTGTCTGGGGAGTAGAGGCTGGGGGCTGGTGCTAAACCGGCGATGGTAGCCATTTCTGGTAAGGTGAGTTGATCTACCGATTTACTAAAGTAGACCCATGCGGCATCGGCTACACCATAAGCACCTGCGCCCAAATACACCAAATTCAAATAACGCTCGAGAATTTGGTCTTTGGTTAATTCTTGCTCCATCTTTTGCGCTAGTCGGACTTCTTTGAGTTTGCGCCAGATGGTTTTTTCTTGTTTGATGAATAAAATCCGGGCTAGCTGTTGGGTAATAGTGCTACCGCCTTCGACAACATTTTGCGATCGCAAGTTATTCCAAACTGCTCTGACTATACCTTGGGGATCGACGCCTTGATGTTGCTCAAATCGCCGATCTTCGGAAGCGATAAAAGCTTTTTTCAAGTTATCTGGTATTTGCTCTAGTTTTAGCTGTTCTCTGGCGGCTTCACCTTGTTGTTGCAAGATACTACCGTCCGCCGCTTTAATGGTCAATGTTTGTTGGCGGACAACAGCATTTAACTCAGATTTATCTGGCAAAGTCTTGTCTATGCTAGCAATCCCATAGTTAAAGGCGACGATCCCACCACCGATACTTAAGCTTCCCCAAAACCAAAGGCGACGATAAAAGGGTTTTTCTTTGGTGGATAGTTTAGCAATTACTCCAGATGAGACTTGTTGCATCTGGCTGAGTACTCGCTTTCCTTTTCCCAGCTTTGTTGGTGGTAAGTTCTCATTTATAGATTCTTCTTGGACAGATTCTTCGTTTTCGAGATGATTACCAGGGGACAATCGTGGTTGCTCCTTGTCAGATGCACTTAAATCAGTTGTTCCTTGCTTGAACCAGGAGGTTAGTTTCCTCACGTTAGTTTCTCGCTCAAATGTAGTTGCTACCTAACCACCAGTGCGATCGGGGTTAGCGTATCACCTTTGTGTTAGTATAATATCCCATAAATAAACAAGTGAATTCAGTAAAATACAATGATTTTTTGGAATTCTTTAAATTTGATCCCGTAAATATTAATACAAAATTTTATTAATTTGTCACAGTTAAAATACTGTGATTAGCAACTAAAAAATATGCCGTCAGGTATAAGCACAAAGACGAGTAGCATGTCAAAAACTGGCACGCTCACCAAAGGCGTGATTGCGGCGATCGCTCTTGGTAGTAATATTGGCGATTCTCAAGAAATTTTAGAAGCTGCGATCGCCACTTTAGCCAACACACCAGGTATTTTTCTCCAAGCAAAATCTCAATGGTATCAAACTAAAGCCATCGGCCCGCCACAACCAGATTACTTAAACGGCTGCGCTTTAGTGAAAATATTCATGCTACCGCATCTGTTATTAGAAACATTATTAGGAATCGAACAAAAATTTGGGCGTGTACGTCAACAGCAGTGGGGCCCCCGTACCCTAGATTTAGATTTGCTGTTATATGATGACTTAATTATTGATACACCCACCCTGCAAATCCCCCATCCGCGAATGCGGGAGCGGGCTTTTGTCTTGGTTCCCTTAGCGGAAATTGCTCCGAATTGGGTTGAACCAGTATCTGGATGTGTTATTAAAGATTTGGTTAAAGAGGTTAACTGTTCTGATGTACATTTATTGATGGGCAGTTAAAATTACACCCCATAAACCCAGGAAACCTAGAGCTAACAAGCCTTAGAGTTGACCTGTGTATCTAAAGACACACAATTTTACTATGCCACTAGGTAGAGAATTACCACAGCTGCTGAGACAACGTTTGTTCTATAAAGGACGCAAGTTTAACTTTGAAGTTAATCGCTTGCGGTTACCTAACAAAGCCGAGGGCGAATGGGAATGTATTCGTCACCCCGGTGGTGCGCTAGCTGTGCCTGTGACAGCGGATGGTAAGCTGATACTGTTGCGCCAGTACCGCTTTGCAATTCAAGGAAGAATCATCGAATTTCCCGCCGGTACTTTAGAACTCAATGAAGATCCCCTAGAAGCAGTACAGCGAGAACTTCAAGAAGAAACTGGTTATCGTGCCCAAAAGTGGGATAAATTAGGAGAGTTTTTTCTAGCTCCTGGATATTCTGATGAAATTCTCTATGCTTTTCTGGCGAGAGATTTAGAAAAGTTAGAGACACCGCCAGAAAAAGAAGAAGATGAGGATATCGAAGTTCTTTATTACACTCCTGAAGAACTGGAGAAAGCCTTTATCGATGGCGAACCAGTAGATGCGAAAACGATTTCTAGCTTTTTGTTAGCTCGTCCTTTCTTAATTTAATTGTAGATATGCTCATCGAATTAGCAATTGGTGACGCCTAAGGTGCAGG
Organism: Tolypothrix sp. FACHB-123; assembly: GCF_014697075.1. Lineage (GTDB taxonomy): Bacteria > Cyanobacteriota > Cyanobacteriia > Cyanobacteriales > Nostocaceae > Aulosira. The sequence goes on from NZ_JACJRE010000029.1 coordinate 49,109, forward strand.
CTGGGAATAGGCTAACAAAATGAGCGTCTATAACAATTTGAGTCGATACGTATCATACCCTCGTCATCGACTCATCCCCAGTAGTTATACAGACGAAGTTTCACACAGGTTCTGGAACTAGGCGATCGCCTCCACGAGGTTACCTTCAGTCCTCATTTCCTCCTGTGAGTGGTACGATGTTGAAGTAGCTGCTTGACTAGTTGGGATCGATGAATAAACCATTGGATGCCGCGCTTTCGGTTGAAATTTCTCAACGCATCAAAAGCAAAGCCAAAAAAATTTTTGATAATGCTTATAAAGCAGCACTGGCGACGGAGAAAGCAAAGTATGTCCAGGGGTTTTTAGTGTTTCCCGGTCAGCCATACCGACCTGTTGAACATGCTTGGATTGAATTAGAAGAGTCAATTGTCGATCCCAACCTACCTCATCTGCAAAAAAAACCAGAGCATCTTTACTACTTTCCCGCAGAAAGCTTTTCTGTAAAGAAACTTAAAGCAATTATCGAAGAATCTGAAGAAGATTATCCAGAAGATGACCCCCTACCAATTTATGGTGACCCACCTTATGAATATTATGGTGATGTCATGTTGGGTGGGAAAAATTATTTGGATGCATATCAAGCCGCTGAGGCTAAAAGCAATGAAATTAATCAACCTAAATTGGATAGTAATTAAGGGACTTCCAAGTAAAAAAATATTCCATTACTATTGTTCACTGTTGACAGTTGACTGTTAACCGTCAACCGTCAACGACTTGAACGGAATAATTTATTTTTTTGAGTTCCCTAATAGATTTTCAAAGGTATGGGGCATGGGAAACATGCCTAATCCTCAATTCCCAATGCTATTTTGTCAAGGGCGGGGAGACCCAGCCCCTAGGGATATATGGGTATTAAATTACGATTTTTGATGATTAATTAAGATTTACCATCACTACCAAAATATTCCCGATAGGCGCAGATTTTGTCTCCACGCACATCAAAAAATACTGCTACCCGATTTTTGTAAGGTTGTCCGAATAATAGCGCTTCATCCCGAAATTCAAATACAACTGTTGTTTGACTACTAGTAATCCTGTCTAAAGCAGTCAGCTTTATACCCTGATTAAAAGCCGCAGAAACATATTGAAAAAACTCTTTGGCTCGCTCTTTCCCGTGATTCCAACCGGAAAATTTACCTATGGGAAACCAAAAGGTAAAATCTTCTGTCAGCATATCTAAAAATTCTTGCCATTCGCCGGTTGCTAGACCATGTTTAAAATGCTCAAATCCTTGCTGTGCAATTTTTAAAGTATTTTCTGAATCTGTTACCATCGGATTTCCCAACTGTATATAAATTTAATTTAAAGTTATACATCATGTTAATTAAACCCTACCGCAAGCTAAGGAAAATCAACCTTGTGCTGCATTTGTTCATTCCTAGCCCATCGTCAACTGTCAACATTCAACCAAAATTTTCACATCAACCTTCACGCCATGTTTTGGCAGAAATCTTATGGTGAACATTTATATTTTTTATACCTCATGCCCAATACTAACTTTCACATCAGGCGATCGCACTTAAATTATATAACTGCTTTTTCGCTGTTTAGTAAGCAGTTATTTCGCACATATTTTTAATTTCCATCTTTACAAACATAGATAATTCCGTAGTATTACTGAATAAAATATAAATTTTTGATGAAGAAAGCGGTAGAAATCCGAAAAAACCTCAGTATTATCCGGTTTGGTGTATTAAACTGATGACAAATTATATGAGCATTTTGTTTGCTAAGTATCAAAAAAATAGCGAAGAATAGCAGTTTTTGAGAACTCAAGTTTTAGAGGACAAGAGAAAATTATGCGAAATTTTGGGACTCCGCCAAAGAATCGCTTGTATACGAATTTGAACAGCTACCTGCTGTTTTTAAGTTATGTCCTCCTAGGACGATTAAAGCAAGACAAAAAAGAGATTGAGTTGTTTGAAAAGGCGCTATGTGAGAGGTTTGCTACTCAACATGCAATTTGCGTGTATCAATGTCGAGTGGGGATATATCTTGCTGTTAAAGCTTTAATTAAGCCGGGACAAGAAGTAATTTTGTCTCCTTATACGATTGCGGATGTAGTCAATATGGTGATTTTTGCGGGGGGGCGTCCTGTATTTGCTGATGTGGATCGCCAAACCTGTAATATCTCACCTACAGAAGTAGAGCGTTTGATTAACCGGAACACGGGAGCGGTTTTGATTACGCATTTGCACGGATTGGCTGCGGAAGCGCACCGAATTAAAGAAATTTGCGATCGCTTCCACGTTCCAATGATCGAAGATTGCGCTCAATCTTTTGGCGTTTACGAACAAGAAAAAGCTGTGGGAGCAATTGGCGATGTTGGTGTATTCAGCTTTGAAATGCATAAAAATTTAACTACCTGGCTGGGAGGCGCAGTCATTACCAACCGCACAGATGTAGTAGAAAAAATCCGCGCTGATTTAGAAAGTTTTACCTATCCACCGCTTCCTGGTATTCAAGGCAAAGTTAAAACAGGATTGATTCAAGATATTGCTAGCTCTCCTATTATCTTCCAGTTATTTACCTACCCGATACTGCGATTGAGCTACCTCAAAAATCTTGAAGTTGTCAACGAAAAAGTTCGCAGAAAACCCCAAGAAAGCCAACCAGCAGAACATTTACCTGAGATATATAAGTCATGGTACACACCATTTCAGGCTCGTCTTGGGTTATTACGACTGAAGCATATCGATCGTGATATTAAGACGAGAGTTGATAACGCGCTGTTGTATTACGAGGGATTAAAAGATATCGATGAATTAATTTTGCCGCCTCTGCGGACGGATGGCTCTCATACTTATCTTTGGTTCCCCGTGCAATATTCTCGTCGGGACGATCTGCTACGATTTATGTACAATCATTATCGAGATATCGCGGCTGGACATTTTACTAGCACTGCTGATTCGCCTCGATTTCAAGAATTTTATCGAGACTGTCCGAACGCGAAAAAAGTTGAGCAAGAACTATTTTATTTGCCTACCTATCCTTCCTATTCGCAAAAACAAATCGAGAAGAATATACAAGTAATTCGGCAATATTTCCGGCAGATATCATCAGTTAATCAAGCCAAAAATACACCAATATATACTCATTCTTAATATGTATTTTGGTGGGCAATACCCACCAAAATACATATACTAATTGAGATTTGCTATAAACAACGCTTTTACTCTTGTTCTTCTTCAAAAAACCAAGCTTCTGCCAATAGTGTAAAGCCAACCAGCCAAAGTAATAAGAAAATCGAAACCAGAATTATTCCTGTCATGGCTAATAACTCCCCCGATTTAATTTCAGTACAGAGTTATATTCAAGTTAGCGAGATTTTCATTGACTAAAGACAAGTTGCAACAAAGATTGACAATAAGTTTATGGATAACGGGATATGTATCTCTGTTGCTTACCCACTCCATCATCAAGGAATACCTTCGTTGAGCGATGATTAGTGTTGTTGTGTGTCACTTCTTTTTGCTAGCAGATTGAGTTTGCTCAGAATTAACTAATTCATTCTTTGATGGTGGAAATGTCTGCTTGACATATTCAGGTGTGGATGATGGTGTTGCTTGACTAGAAGGCTGCTTTTTATTCTGATTTAAAAACCCGATAATACCGCCACTGCCAATAATAATTGCTGTCAGAGGTATGAGTACGTATTGTATCCACCATTGAATATTTGTGGTCGCAAGTGAATCGCTGAAAACAGCACCGCCGCTTTTCAGCGCCTCTTTGACTTCTTTTGAAAGCCCACTACTTCCTCCAAATAAAGCAGATTGGACATTAGTACCACTGAAGTCAACGCCATTGAGTTTTGTGTGTTGTAAATTAGCATGGGACAGATCAGCACCGATTAAAATTGCTTCTCTTAAATCAGCACCTTTTAAATTAGCGTTACATAAGTTAGCACCCCGTAAACTGGCATTACGTAAATCGGTACCGCATAGTTGAGCATTCTGAAGCTTTGAACCGTTGAAAATACAACCTCTCAGATCACTGCCATTGATTTTTGTACCGATAAATATATGATAGGAAAGGTCTTGATTTTTGCGATCGCAGCCATTCCAATCTTGATAAGAAAAATCGTTATCGCTCATAGTTGAGATTCCCCTTGTGATTGTTGGCGATTGAGCTTTGAGCTTGCATACCAAAACCACCCAACAACTCTGAGAGGTTATGGCTGTGAAAATAGGGTTTAGAGAAGAAATATTTTCCTATGAGAGGCTAATTTGTAGCCTTTAGCTGAATGGGAATGAGCTAAAGGCTATATCTGAAACAGCACCGTAAATTGAGCTTAACGCCAAGATTCAAAAATCATGGCGATCGCAAATAAGCAGAATAGCGCTACTGCAACCCGTAAAAACCAGATCCAGACATCAATAGATAGCAAGCTGTTAGCCAGTGAGAATGCACCGAAAACTTGAAACACCACAATAGCGATCGCAAAACCAGCTATAGCCAATACCAAATACTTCAGTCCTTTACCTGTGACAATTAATAGGGGATTGGTTTTCATAGCTTTTTTCCTGTCTTCAGTAGGGAGTTGAACAACAGACGTTTCATGGTGTTTATTGCTGTGCATAAAATTTCCTCCGGGATTAAAAAAGCCGGTCAGTGCCAATTGCACCACCAGCTTGTAAACTTCTCATTTATCAAAAGCCAAATGTCTTCAGAAAATTAGATATTCAATTGTGTAAATGACTTGATTCAGCTACCAATCCTCTTCACTTTGGGTAGCTTTGACCATGTAGCAAATTATTTTCCTTTGTGTGATTGCCTCCAAGCTATCCAGCTTTCAATGATGTAGTGATGCAACTGTTGAATTTCTTGCAGTTCTTGTGGAGTCAACTTGTAACGGTGACTAATATGACCGCTTAATTCCACGATGGTTTCATATTTAGCCTTTTTACTGGAAATAATTAACTCACCGTGTTGAGTCTCAGCCAAGGTTTCAATCAGCAAAAAGCTCATGTGCGAAAAGACTGGTAGTAACTCAGTTACAAACTGTTTGGGTTTGGCGAAAATTTCGGGGCTACCTCTTTCTTGCGCTTTGAGTCTTGGTAAAGGTTCTGGAGGCTGTTCTCCTATTTTCAAGACGGTTTTGATATTGTTGGAACTTCTGATAAAGTCTGGCAAGAGTGAGAAGCTGTCCATGTTAGTTGCTCCGTGATGTTGGCCGTTGAACTTGAAACTTATCTGTATATCTCACATATACCTCACGTGAGAGTACATGGATATAAGGATACATGCATTTGCCTGAAAAAAGCAAGTAACTAATGGGAATATTTCTTGAGCTTGGTGAGTTTTTGTAAAAAAATATATATTTATTGTCAGAAAGTTCTCACGTATAAATAAAAAAGCTATACTACAAGTAGGATTTTATACAAAAAACTTTTGACTGGCTAGAACGCACTGGGTGTAGACTATCTTTTTTTTAATTTTTTGGCAGAAAAATAAGTATAAACTGTTGGTAAAGCTGAAATGCATAACTACCAACTAGTAATATAATCGTGTAGTTACTAGAAAATCTAGAAAAATGGTACAAGCTAATCTTTTCTAGATTCGATAGTCATGCTATAGATATTCTCACATACTGATAAATAAAATATTATAGTGTGGAGCTTAGATGTAATGAAGAGCGCAGCTGATATGCCTCTGTTTCCGGATGATTTCATTAAAGAAGTTGCTAGTAAACATGGTGTTACGAAAACCGAGCTAGATGCATTAATACTGGCGTTAAAAGGTGATTCTGGTGCAGAAATTGCGACTAAACTGAAAATTACCCAAGCAGCAGTTAGAAAAAGACTAGGAGAAAGCTACCGGAAATTAGGTATACAAGGAAGCGGGAATAAAAAAATTCAGAACCTCAAACAAAAGCTATATGCGCAATATCAAGGTATTAATGAAAATGTCAGTTTATCAAAAGAAGACTGGGGTGAAGCTGTTGATGTCGAAGGTTTTCGGGGTAGAAATGCAGAAATTCAGGACTTAGAGGAATGGATAGTTAGTGATGATTCCCTCAGATGTCGGTTGGTAGCAATTTTGGGAATGGGGGGAATTGGTAAGACGGTAATCGCGGCTAAAATAGCTAAACAAGTGCAGCCACAGTTTGATTATCTGATTTGGCGAAGTCTCCGTAATGCCCCACCTTTAGATGATATCCTGACGCAACTTTTAAGATTTTTACCGAATGATTCAGAGGATTACTTAAGAGTTAGTGAAAATGACAAAATACTTTTACTGATTGAGATTTTAAGAAAACATCGATGCTTATTAATTTTAGATAATATCGAATCAGTACTGCGCAGTGGTGAGGGTAAAACTCAAGAATGGGCTGGGGAATATGAACCCGGACATGAAAATTATGGTTATTTTTTCACCAAGGTAGCAGAAGCTTATCATCAAAGTTGCTTACTACTCACTAGTCGGGAAAAACCTAAAGAAGTAGCCGCACTAGAAGGTAAAAATTTACCAGTGAAAGTTTTGCAATTATCTAGCCTGGATTTAACAGCAGCTAGAGGAATTTTACTGGATAAAGGATGCAACTGTACTGATGAGCAATTGCAAAAATTAGTCGATAAATATTCGGGAAATCCTTTAGCTTTAAAGATAATTGGCACGACAGTGTATGACTTGTTTAGCAATAACATTACAGAATTTTTAACAGAAATTGAAGCAGCCAGTATTGTTTATGGAGATATTCGCACCCTACTAGATACCCAATTTAACCGCTTGTCAGACTTAGAAAAACAAGTGATGTATCGGTTAGCAATTCATCGAGAATATATTTCTCTGACACAGATGAAAGATGAATTACGCACCACAGAAGCAGAATCGAAAATATTAGAAGTTGTGGAGTCCTTGTTAAGGCGATCGCTACTTGAAAAAGAAGCAAATGCGAGCAGATTTCGTCAGCCGTCTGTGGTGATGGAATATGTGAGTAAACGCTATATCGAACAGGTAACTCATGAGATTAGCGAAAAAAAAAACCGGAGTTTATTAATAACCACCCTTTAATTCAGGCGCGATCGCTCGATCATATCCGGCAAACACAAGAACGGCTGATACTAGAACCAGTTAAGCAAAAGCTACTCAAAGCTTTTGGCACAAAACCAGAATTAGAGTCATATTTACGGCGAATGCTGCGAACTTTACAGCAGGAATCACCGCTAACAAAAGGTTATGCAGGTGGTAACTTGATTAATCTCCTGCGACAACTGCAAATAGATAAATCCCAGCCAGATTTGCAGATTGATTTAAGTGGGCGCGATTTCTCTGGTTTGACTATCTGGCAAGCTTATCTTAAAGATGTCAACTTACAAGACACAAGTTTTGCTAATGGGGATTTAACTGGTTCAGTATTCACAGAAACGATGTCTAGTATTGTTTCTGTAAGATTTAGCCCTGACGGGAAATTGTTTGCTACTGGTTTAATGGCCGGCGAAATTAGGCTATGGCGCACTGCGGACACAAAACAAATTCGCATTTATACAGGTCATACTGGTTGGGTTTGGGCTTTTACCTTTAGCCTAGACAGCAAAATTTTGGCTAGCGGTAGTGCTGACTACACAGTTAAAATCTGGGACTTGGAAACAGGCCAATGTCTGAAAACACTGAAAGAACATACAAATAAAGTTTATTCAGTAGCTTTCAGTCGAGATGGTTCTGTGTTAGCTAGTGCTAGTGAAGACCAAACTATTAAAATTTGGGATATTAATACAGGAGTTTGTCAGCAAACATTCCGCGATCATGATGGTTGGGTGTGGTCTGTCACCTTTCAACCATCTCCCACTAATAACAATAGTCCTTTACTTGCTAGTGGTAGTGCCGATTGCACAATTAAACTGTGGGATATTTCCACGGGTAAGTGTCTGAAAACATTGAGTGGTCATAGCAGTGATGTCTACTGTGTAGCCTTCAGTCCCGATGGGCGGACAATAGCGAGTAGTAGTAGAGACCTGACTGTGAGACTGTGGGATGTGGCTACAGGTAAATGTCAGAACATCTTGCAAGGACATAGCAAAAAAATCTACTCGGTTCGGTTTAGTCCTGATGGGCAAATTTTGGCTAGTGGTAGTGAAGATAGAACAATTAAAATCTGGGATATTGCACGGAGCGAATGTTTGCAAACCTTACAAGGTCATTATAGCCAAGTCTGGGCGATCGCCTTTAGCCCTGATGGTCGTACCCTGATTAGTTGTAGTGACGACCAAACAGCTAGACTGTGGGATGTAAATACAGGAGATTGCCTCAATGTATTGCAAGGCTATACCCGTGATATTTATTCGGTAGCATTCAGTCCTAATGGACAAATCCTCGCCAGCGGTCGGGATGACTACAGCATTAACCTGTGGAACTTAGAAACTAGCGAATGTCACAATCTCCGAGAACATCAAGGACGCATTCGTTCTGTAGCTTTTCATCCCAATGGGCAAATACTTGCTAGCGGTAGTGCTGACAATACTATTAAACTCTGGGATATCACAGATATTCGTCATGGTAAATGTATAAAAACCCTCATCGGACATAGTAACTGGGTGTGGACTGTGGCGTTTAGTCCTGATGGGCAAACTTTAATCAGCAGTAGCGAAGACCGCAGCATTCGCATTTGGGATATCTCTAGTGGAAATTGTCTCAACAAAATCAAAGGTCATAGCCATTGGGTATGGACAGTGGCGTTTCATCCTGATGGCGATACCTTAGCCAGTGGTAGCGCTGACAGCCAAATTAAACTTTGGGATATTGCTAGCGGCGAATGTATGCAAACTTTCAACGACCATCAAGACATGATTTGGTCGGTAGCATTCAGTCCCGATGGGCAACTTTTAGCCAGTGGTAGCGAAGATCACACTGTGAAGTTATGGAATTTGCACACAGGCACATGTCAAACCTTGACAGAACATAATAAACCTGTATACTCAGTGGCATTTAGCCCTAATGGGCAGATTTTGGCTAGTGCAGGTGCTGATACCACTGTGATGTTATGGCAAGTAAATACAGGTGAGTGTGTAGAAATACTGAAATTGGGACATACAGCGGCGATTCGTTCTCTGGCTTTTAGTCCTGATGGTAAGTTATTGGCTAGTGGTAGCGAAGACGAAAAAATTCAACTGTGGGATATGCAAACTTGTAGTCGAGTGCGATCGCTTAAATCTGATCGCTTATACGAACGTATGGATATCCACGGAACTACAGGCTTGACTGACGCTGAGAGAGCTTCTTTAAAAATGTTGGGTGCTATTGATTAAACTCTAAGCTTTTCCACAATGGGTTTTGCCAAATTAAATCCAGGGTGATTAATTTTTTGTCCAGAATTGTTTTGAAGTATATGTATGTAAATACATCATATCTTTTTTGGTTAAACACAAATTAATTGTGCAAATTAATCTCAGTCCTGCATCAACCAAACAATGAAAAAAGAGTAAATTCAGGTATGTAATAGTGTTATTATCTCAAATTAAAAATCAACGAATAGCCACTCCTATTAATTGCATCAAAATTATATTAATTGGTGAATTTATCAAACATAGAAGCTTTAATGGTGCCAACAAAGCCTTACCCGTTTTGGCGTCTAGTTTAGCAAATGCCGGATTTGTTCAAGTTTTACAGTTCGATTTAGAACGTCCTGACTTGAATATTGATGATGTTTTAATAGAAGTTAGAGACGCTGATTTAATTATCTTTGCAGGTTGTTTAACAACCCAATGGACAGAAATTGATATACATAGTCATAAGGTTTTTGGAGAACTGCAAAAATATGGTAGAGAAACTGTACCAATTTTAGTTGGGGGCTATGCTACTAAAAGTGTTGTAGATATTGCTCAAATAACCCCTTGGATTACAGCATTTTGTGATGGTGAAGGTGAAGAATCAATTGTAGAAATTGCTCATGCAGTTGCCAGAGGTACTTTCTATGAAGAAATGAAATCTTTACCGGGCTTATGTTTTATGACTCAAGATGGTGAATTTTATCGCGTTACTTCTAACGAGCATAAAAATGCCATTTTTCACCGTACCATTGCCCAAAGAGTGAATAATTTTGATGATATTGACCAAAATTTTAATTTAATTCATGTACCACAAGTACATGATATGGATATTTTTAAAGCTGCTGATGGTAAGCAATTAAAAACAGCCCAACTTTTTACCCAACGCGGGTGTCCTTGGGGATGTGGTTTCTGTAATAAAAGTAATGAAAGTAATTATATTACTAGGTTAAGCGAAGCATCTTTTCGGCGGCAATTACAGCAATTAAAACAGCGTGGATATGAAGCTGTTTATTTAGATGTAGATACTTTTACAGTTCACGATAAAGCAGCCAAACAAGAAGCAGAAATTTTACAGGAAGAAGGCTTTGTTTGGGGTTCTAATACGCGCATCGATAAAATTAACTACGAACAGATGCGTTATTTAGTAGAACATAATTGTGTCTATATGTTTTTTGGCGTTGAGCATATTTTACCAGAAGTATCATTGGCAAATCATAAATTTAATGGCTCTATTCTCAGCCAAATTAAGCAAGCTTTTGATTATCCGGCTAAGATTGCTAGAGTTTTTCAGGATATGAATCAAGCGGGGTTACCTAGTAGTTATTTTTTAATTTTAGGCTTACCCAAAGCTAAACTCAACGCCGCAAAGACGGAAATCATGGGTTATGAACCAACCACTTTTGCAGATGATATAGAAGCAATTAGGTTTGGGATTGAAACTTGTAATCCAGATTATTTAAATTTTAATGTTCTGCGATTTATGCCAGGGAGTATGGCAGCTGATACAATTGGCGATTGTAGCTATTCTTGTGTACGTCCTTCAGGAAATCAGCCAATTACTGCTGGATATTTCTTACCCCGCGCTGTCAAGCATTATGGCTATTCCCAATCTCAAACACATGGTGTTTATCGCTTGTGTGAATCAGTGAGTGAATATCAACCGATTACAACGGCGATGAATCCCCAGCGAGTTTACGATACCATTTGCTACGCCATGCAGTTAATTAATCATAAGATTGATTGTGGCGGTAAAGCTACAAAGTTATTTATTGATAAAAACTTGCAAGGCTTAGGTTTAGTCAGTCAAGATGAACGGGGAAGATATACGATCGCACCTTTAGAAAAATTTGCCAACATACCGCCTGCTGTTGTCAATCCCTCAAGCTTACAACTGAGAAAGCAATTGAGCGTTGAAGGCTTTAGTAATGCGATCGCGTGACAGTTCCAAGTGCGCTACTGTGGAAATATCCAGGTTTTCGCTAAATTGCTGTAGCTGCTTGTCAATGGCTGTTTGTAGTTGACGCAATTCATACCAAGCCAACGTTCTACCATCTTCAGCAGCGTCAGTATGCTGTAACATCATTTCTAGCAAAATATTTAGGTGTTCCCGTTGTAAGGAACGGCGAATACTCGAAATTTGTTTTGGTTTTTCTGGTGTGAAAATTTCTGTCCAAATACCTTTTTGTAAGGTATCAAATAGTTCGGGGATGGTTAAAGCTTCCCCTGGTGGTGTTTTTAATTCTATGTCTTGTAGGCGCGTCAGGCGATCGCTATTTAAAAGCGATCGCAGTATCCGACTTTGGAAGCGAAAAATGCGATCGTGAAGGGGATAATCTAAGCGATCGTTAGGGATGGGATTACCCCAATGTTGCCAGCGTGACGGTGCTAGCTGATTTAATAATTGAGGGGAAAAACTAAAGGCATCTTCCGCAAATATATATTCTTGCAAATTTGTCAATGCTTGACGCTGTTTTTCTAGGGTAACGGGGACAAAAGCCCAAGAGGTGTCATCCCCAGCATGAACCCGGCGGAAGGATTGCCCACCAATATATTGAGAAACTAAGGTAGCGTTACGAAAATAGTATCTAAGGACGCGATTAAATAAGACGCGCAAATTGCTATAGCTTTCGCCTTTGGGGAGATAACGCCGATCCAAACGTTCCCACATCAGGCGGGCATTATCCATTTGCCATTGGGAATACATTAATACATCGCTGCTCATATCCCAGAGGTTTGCTAAGGGATTGATATCCCAAATATCTTCGTCAGTGGCGTAAGATAATTCTGGCTGCGGCGATGCTAAAGCTATCTGTTCTAAAAAGCTTTTTTCTGCTTCTGGTTGCGGGCTGATTTTATAACCATATTCAATTGCCCATTCATCATAAGGCCCTATCACCCCAGGAAAATAATCACCTTGCTGTTCTCCTTGGGGAGCAATATTCACCGGTAAATAATCCATCACCGAACCCGCTAAACCTTTGGTGTGGGTGATTTCCATGTTATTTAATTCCTGGGGCGCTAACATGGTGCTGCCATGAAAATTATGGCGTAAACCCAGAGTATGTCCAACTTCATGGGCAATCACAGAACGCAAGTATTGATGCACATATTCCTTCATGGCTTCGCTATCGGGTGTGTTGTTCTGCAACAGCGATAACGCCAACGCCCCCATAGCTGCTTGATCTAGAGAATCTTTACCATAGCAAATTTCGGAAGAAGGCAGAAGTAGAGAATTCTTCCCTTCTGGTTTCTGGCTCACTTCGACTTCGCTCAGTGAGCGGCCACATGGGTTTTTACTGGCATTTCCATCCATCAAGGCGCGATATTCTTGCTGAATGGAACGCACCATACCTGCATCGACGATAATATCTGCATCTAATATTTCCCCGGTGAAGGGGTTAACGCGCATCGGCCCTTTGGCAAAACCTGCATCGAGGGAATTGAACCAGCGAATAGTGTTATAACGCACATCTGCGGGGTGCCAATCAGCATCATCTGGCATTTGTCGCACTTCAATGGCATTTTGGAATCCCGCTTTAGCAAAGGCTTTGTTCCACATCAGCACGCCTTCTTGAATGGCGTCGCGGTACTCTAATGGCACAGCGTTTTCAATCCAAAACACTATCGGCTGTTTGGGTGGCGATAAAGGTGCGTGAGGATCGGTTGGTTCTAAATGCCAACGATTGATGTAACGTACAAATGGTTCTTGAGTGCGATCGCTTGAGAAATCTTGGAAGGCTGTAATAAAATATCCCACTCTATCATCAGCCATTCTCGGTAGATAACCGTTATTTTCTCGCAGTTGGGAAAAGCTGTAGTGGACTTTTAAAGAAAGTGCCCGACTATCAGGCAATGTTACTAAATTTGCTCCTTCCGGTGAGTAAAACCCGTAAATATAATCAATCTCTAGATTTTCGGGAAAACTATTAACATCATCAAAATAAGACTTACTTCCATCTAAGCGATAATCTGCTTGTAAAGAGTATTTTAATAAGGGAGTTAAACCGGGAAAATCCTGCATCAACAGACTATCCAGGTTAATCAATATATTTTTACTCCGTGGATCGATGGTGTCTATTGGTATAGCATAAAGAACTGAATCGCTAAAAGAACGAGCAAGCGATCGCTGTTCTGGTTCGCCTGGATCTGTCCGGAATTTTACATTGCGCACAACAAAGTGCAAATTATTATTGACTCGGCGGAAATAAAAAAGAAAATCGGACAGGGGTAACCCGCTATAAATTCCACTCTCCCCCAATCCCGATTCTAAGGTTACTGTCGCTAAGTAATTTTTATTCAGCTGTTCTGGTGTCAATTCTAAATAAATGCTTCCATCTTCATGATGGCGATAAACGGTGAATAGTCCCTCTAATTTCTCCGTTCCTTTGACTATCTCTCGAAATCGTCGCCAATCTTCCTTTCTACTTTCACCAAAAACATTGTCCGCAATGGCGATATTTTCCCATGCTGGATTTGTGGGAATTTGCGACACATCAATATTTGCAAGTTGGTTGGCGACTGCGTAATTAGTTCCTATTAACCAGTTATACAGTAACAATAAACAGATTAAGAATTTCCCGATCCAGTATTTCATCCTTTAGTTTTCCAGCTGAAGCGATTCTCGTTTTCAGGAAAAAATGTAGATTCATGCGTTATCAGCCAGCCTTACCAATACTTCCCCAATCATTTGAATCTACGCACTCGATAAATCCACCGCAGTCTGACAAACAATTGTTTGTCAGGGAATAAATTATCCATTTATAAGATGAAATTCATTATATAGCAAGTTTTTATGTCTTTAGGTAGATATGTTCTCATACTAAAGATATAGGTTTTTTGAAGTTATATCTTGTATTTAAAAGCAAAAGACGCGCATAAATTGTATTTAGAACTACATTTAAGCGCATCAGCAATAATGACTAATTTTTCATGAGTAACTGATAGGACTTACGCAGAAGTTACGAAACCAAGCACCTCTCACGACAAGAAAGATCAAGCATAAATGAGATTGTGTAAGATATTTTGCATCAGTCAATCAGATATCTGCGCGTCTCCTCGCCAAGCATAATTCTGTTGCGTGAAGGTACTTTCTCTCAAGCCATATTATCGAGAGAGTGATGTCTGAAGACAAGCCGATACGCTTTGACGCATCTGTGACGCATATTTTTTTGCACAAAAATCTCTACTATTTTATTGTTTGGCTTCTATTTTTCACTAAATCATTAATTTTCAAAATAGACTTAATTTGCCATATTTATTATTATGTAAAACTTCAATGATAAACATTGATTAAATTCAATGATTATTTGATAGATAGAACAATAAGTCTTACTGATAACTATCTTTATAAATTAACATTTTACGAATTGACTAGTTTGCAGTCAATATAAGAATAAGAACTTCAAATATAGAAAATATCTTTTTGGTAAAAAAACATGGCATTACTTACACAAGCTACTCCAATTACAAATTTTTCCGGAAGATTGACGATTGAAACTGCGGAAATTGCTGCTGAAACTACTGCTATACGTTGTCTTGACTGGGATAGAGAACGTTTTGATATTGAATTTGGTTTACGGAACGGTACAACCTATAACTCGTTTTTAATTCAAGGCGAAAAAATCGCTTTAGTTGATACTTCTCACCGCAAATTTGAGAATTTATACCTAGAATTACTCGCTGGATTAATTGATCCTGCTGATATAGATTACTTAATTATTAGCCACACCGAACCCGATCATAGTGGTTTAGTGAAAAATATTTTAGAATTGGCTCCTAATATCACCGTAGTTGGTGCTAAGGTGGCAATTCAATTTTTAGAAAATATTGTTCA
The DNA here is from genome assembly GCF_014697075.1 of Tolypothrix sp. FACHB-123. Taxonomy (GTDB): domain Bacteria; phylum Cyanobacteriota; class Cyanobacteriia; order Cyanobacteriales; family Nostocaceae; genus Aulosira. The sequence continues at coordinate 64,247 of NZ_JACJRE010000029.1, forward strand.
CCAGCCATTTAAATCAAAAATGGTGAAAAGTGGCGAACGTTTAGAATTAGGTAATGGGCATGAATTAGAATTTATTTCTGCGCCGAATCTACATTGGCCAGACACTATTTTGACCTATGACCATAAAACTAAAATTCTCTATACCTGTGATGTATTTGGAATGCATTACTGCGACGATCACACCTATGATGAGAATTTTAATGTCATCGAAGAAGATTTTAAATATTACTATGATTGCCTGATGGGGCCTAATGCACGTTCGGTTTTAGCAGCGCTAAAGCGGATTGAAAAATTAGAAATTGGCACAGTAGCGACAGGACACGGGCCTTTACTACAACACCATATTTCTGAATGGTTGGGTAGATATAGTACTTGGAGCCTAGAACAAGCAAAAACAGAAACATTAGTAGCCATGTTTTATGCTGAAGACTATGGCTATAGCGAACAATTAGTGAGAGCGATCGCACATGGTTGTACAAAAATAGGTGTCGCCGTTGAATTAGTCGATATTAATAGTGCTGAACCTCAAGAAGTCCGGGAATTAGTCGGACAAGCTGCTGGTTTAGTAATTAGTATGCCATCCCAAAATTCAGTGACAGCACATGCAGCGATTGGTACTATCTTAGCTGCGGCGCATCAAAAACAAACCATTGGCTTATTAGAATCAGGTGGTGGTGAAGATGAACCAGTTTATCCCTTACGCAACAAATTTCAAGAATTAGGCTTAACTGAAGGCTTTCCACCGATTTTAGTCAAAGAACATCCTACTCAATCTACAGAACAATTGTGTGAAGAAGCCGGGACAGATTTAGGTCAATGGTTAACCCGCGATCGCACTATTAAACAAATCAAATCTATCAATACAGATTTAGAAAAAGCCCTTGGTCGCATTAGCAACGGACTATATATTATTACAGCCAAAAAAGGCGAAGTGCAAAGTGCTATGTTTGCCTCTTGGGTTACCCAAGCTAGTCTCAATCCTTTAGGTGTAGCCATTGCTGTTTCTAAAGATAGAGCCATAGAATCTTTGATGCATGTAGGCGATCGCTTCGTGTTAAACGTCTTAGAAGAAGGCAAATATCAAAGCCTGATGAAACATTTCCTCAAGCGTTTTGCTCCCGGTGCAGATCGTTTTGCTGGTGTGAAAACTTATCCTGCAACTAATGGATCGCCCATCTTAGCTGAAGCTTTAGCTTATATGGAATGTGAAATTACCAGCCGCATGGATTGTGGCGATCATTGGATTATTTATAGCACCGTGCAAACAGGAAGAGTCGCCAAAATAGATGGATTAACAGCAGTCCATCACCGCAAAATTGGCAATCATTATTAATTGGGAATGGGGCATTGGGCATTGAGGATTTGTCATTTGTCCTCCTTGTCCCCCGGTCGCCGAGCGGAGCCGAGGCGCTACCCTCTGCCAGGTTGGTGAGCGAAGTCGAACCACTGCCCTCCGCCTTCTCATAACACCGCTTCACACATTAATTGAGAGTGCTCTATGTATCAGCCTGCTGAAAATAACCCAACTCCCATGTACCAAATTAATCGGGGTCGGATTGTGCGTAGCCTGGAATTTATCCAAGACATAATTGTGATTTCTTTATGTATTGGGTTATTTAGTTTCATGGTGATTCAAGTGAGAGATATGTTTCTCTCCTTGCTTCCGCCTCTAGATTTCCATGTTGTCACTGCGGATATTCTCTTTTTACTGATTCTCGTTGAATTATTTCGACTGCTGATTATTTATCTCCAAGAACAACGCATATCTATTGGTGTAGCTGTTGAAGTTTCTATTGTTTCCGCTTTGCGAGAAGTGATTGTTAAAGGCGTATTAGAAATAACTTCGAGTCAAGTGTTAGCAACTTGTGCATTTTTACTAGTTTTAGGAGTCTTACTTTTCCTGCGCGTTTGGTTACCCCCCACCTTTGAAGGTATCGATCCAGAACAAGAAGTATCCAAACGTTATAAACGTCGCCATCTAGAAGAATTAGCAAAAAACAACGGACGTTAGGAAGACAGGCTTCTCTGCGAGAGGCTGCACCAACGACTTCGCTCAGCCTTCGGAGGACAAGGAAGACAAGGAGGAAAAATAACCAATGCCCCATGCCCCATATCAAGAGGTTACTATGAATGCTACTTTAATACCCAACCGCAGTAGAGATGTTCAAGTTGCGGAGATTGGTGTAAATACTTTGATAATGCGATCGCGTACTTGGGAACGTCTCAAATTTGAGGTTGAATATTCCCGTCAACGCGGAACGACAGCAAATTCTTATTTAATTCAAGCTGATAAAAAGGTTTTAATTGACCCTCCTGGTGAGTCTTTTACGGAGATTTTTTTAGAACAAATAGCACAGCATATAGACTTGACTACGTTAGATTACATCGTGCTTGGTCATGTCAACCCCAACCGCAGAGCCACTTTAAAGGAATTGCTGTCTTTAGCACCCCAAGTAACTTTAATTTGTTCTCGTCCGGCGGCTAATGCTTTAAAAACCGCTTTTCCGGAGTGGGATTCCCATATTCAGGCTGTGCGATCGCAAGATACCCTGGATTTAGGCCAAGGACATCAACTCTCATTTATTACCGTTCCTACTCCCCGTTGGGCTGATGGGCTTTGTACCTACGATTCGGCTACAAAAATTCTCTACACTGATAAGTTTTTTGGCGCTCATATCTGTGAAGATACTTTATTCGATGAAGATTGGAAAACTTTAGATGCGGAGCGGCGTTATTATTTTGACTGTCTCCATGCACCGCAAACGAAGCAGGTGGAAGTTGCTTTAGATAAATTAATGGTATTGGGTGCTAAATGTTACGCTCCAGCACATGGCCCGGTGGTGCGTTATAGTCTGAGTCGTTTTACTTATGATTACCGTCAATGGTGTCAAGGTCAAAAATCCCAGGAGTTAAGTGTAGCTTTACTTTACGCCTCAGCTTATGGGAATACGGCAATTCTCGCCAATGCGATCGCTCAAGGTTTAATTGAAAATGGCATTAATCTGAGCGGAGCCGAAGTAACCTCTCTCCCCTTTCAAGCTGGCTCAAACACTCCTGAGGGAATCGGCACTAGTTGCGGAGTAGATAAACAGATTCCCTGTCTATACCAAATCCCCTCAACCTCAAAAGCTTCAAACTGCGTGGTCAAAATTGCCCACGCTTTTTCATTGAGTCCAGCCGAATAAGTCCAAGTGAATCCTCTATCGTTGTGCAATCTTTGTTCTAGTTCGGCTAAGTCCTCAGGTAGCCAAAACTGAGTCATAACCCTTTGTGTCGCAATTTCGGGCGGTGTTTGTAACATCTCAACCATTGGCTGATTCACAATAATTTGTTTGCGAGTATCTTGCCTAACTATACTTACAGGGCGATCGTTTTCCGCAGCAGCAACCATGCGGTATAACAACTCTGATGGAACGTGTAGCTGGCTGCAAAATACCGCACCCTGATATTGCAAAATGCGTTCGGCTGTCTGTGAGGCTGTAGGCGCTGGTTTGGTAGCCATCCACCCAAAAAATTCAATCGGTTGCTTACAGCCTCGCCATTTAATCCGCACTTTCCCATTAATTTTGTATGCAGTTTCGCTGAGTGCTTCTGCGTAGCTTTGCGCTAAGTAAGTGGCATCCCGCTTTGTTGGGGCTAAAATTGAAACCCCTTCATAAGACATTTTGTAATTCCACCCCGGTAAGTTGAGGATTCTAAGAATACTCGCACTCATCTTCTTTGACACCTTGAGAATCTTTATCTACTTTTACACCCTGTGTATCTTGATATACGGAAATTTTGAAAGTTTCTTGCCAGATTTTTTTTCTTTCCTCTTCCGGGATAGCTAAAGCGGATGTAATAATCGCAAAGTCCCCTGGTGTTGGTAGTACTTCGCCTTTGGCTAAGGCGGGCAAGTTTTTGACCCCACAACGCTTGAGTTTTGCCATATTGATTCTGACGACATCAGCAATTGTTTTTGGAGCTGCTTTTTGAGCGTTGAGCGCATGAGCATCTGTTTTTTTGGCTATCCACTCTTGAGCCATTTCTTCTAAAGCGTCGCTTTGAGAAATACCCAGGCGGGCACAAATGCTTTTAAACTCTAGGGCTAGCTCCAGGGGGATATAGCCGCTGATTTGTTTGTAATCGTCAGAACGCCTTCTGTCAGTCATATGTCGAAATTGTGAATATTATCCTTGTCTCTATTTTCTCTCATGAATTCTAAAAAGCAAGACATTCGTGTGTGTCACATTTAAATGACAGCTTGACAAAAAAAAATGACAAGCCTAGTATGATGACAAGGAGCAGTAAAACGGCTGAAGATCAAAGAAACGGTAGACTACCTAGAAGCTAGCTACTTATTTGCTAGTTAGCTTCTCACCTTTATTGAGGAATCTAATGGGTTTATCATGTCCTTAACTTAAGTATATATGCTTGTGTTTATTCCGCCACATGGAAATCGTCAGAGCTTTAAATTTGCTTATCCTAACTTCAACAAGTTGCAGCGGTATTAGCGGTCTGTCTCATTAATTTATATAGTTTGTATTCAGCACCTCAAAGACTAATGAAATAAACTGCTAGAGTCCATCGCACAAAGAATTTCGCATCGTCAAAAGTAAGTCCAAATTGTTCGCACTCAACCACAACAGTAGACACCTTAATAGCTGATTACCTTAAGTTTGAGCTTATTTATACAATCGACTCGGCTAACACTATGACTAAATTAACCTTCGATCAATTTGTCCATCCCTTATCTGAGTTTCCTGGTATTGTCCATCGCGAAGATAGTGATGAGCCGATGTTAGATATGTACACTATGGCAGGTGTATTACTTTATGCAGCTTGTGCCAATGGTAATTTAAAGGCCCAAGAAAATATTTTAGAAACATTAGCAGCCCATACAGAATTAGATGCCCACCTTTTATTTGAACGGTGTAAGATAGGCGATCGCGCCGCAATTTTACAAACAACTAGCCTGATAGTCGCTGGCTTAGAAAGCAGTATGGAGACCGTAGAAGTATTCTAAATAGGTGAATTGTATCCGTAGGGTGATGTTTTTCCTAGCCCAGCCTAGAGAAAATATCACAGAAACTTACCTACATATTGATGAATAGCTTAGTTCTGCCAAAAAATATTCAATCTGTGCTAGATAGAAACAGCGATCCTGACACGATTTTTAGGGAAATTTTACCCCTAATTGGCGAAGTGTTACAGTGCGATCGCTGTTTTCTGTATTTGCGAAATCCCCAAACTAAATTAGCGAAAGTTGCTTATTGCTGGCGACGCCATCCAGACATCCCAGATGCAACAACTTCAGACTGGGAATTAGAATCAGAGTCTTTACCTCAAGAAGATCCTTTATTTGCGGCTGCACTCCGCACCGATCCTTCAGTTTATGTTGAAGATATAGAAACTTCTAGCCCAAAAGTTGTCAATAAAGACTTTGAGCATGAGTATATGGGACATAGAGCCTTAATTCATGCTCATTTACGCCATAATCAGCAATTATGGGGGATTTTGCAACCTGCTGTTTATGGGAAACCGCGAGTTTGGTCAGAAAGCGATCGCGCTTTAGTCACAGAATTAGAAAATAAACTTACACCCTTAGCGATCGCTTATGTCAAAGCTGTAACTGAATCTTAATTTGGTAAGTGGTTGGCGCAATTAACAATAAATGAGAAGGTTGTCATTTGTCATTTGTCAGAGACGCGATAATCCTTGTCTGTAAAGTTGTCATTGGTTTGAAGCTACGTATACTATTAGGTAAATTTTAATAAAGACAACACAGATATTAGATATAGAGTCTGTGAGGGAGATTTAACTTGGAGTTAGGGAAAATCTCATGGATACGTTTTCCCCTAATACCTAAAATTTCTGCCTCTTCTTTCAGAGACGAGTATTAAAAATGACTATATATCAATTTAGCGAAGATTTTTACTGGGGCGTTGCTACTGCTTCCTTTCAAATTGAAGGTGCAGTTAATGAAGGTGGCCGGAAACCCAGCGTATGGGATAAATTTACAACAATACCTGGAAAAATCCTCAATCAGGATACTGCTAAAGTTACTTGCGATCACTATCATCTTTACGAACAAGATGTAAAGCTGATGGCAGAATTGGGTATCAAGCACTATCGTTTTAGTATTGCTTGGCCTCGTATTATCCCTGATGGACGAGGTCAAGTTAATGAAGAGGGTGTTGATTTTTATAAGCGCTTGGTAGATTGCCTGCACCAGTACGATATTACTCCTCACGCTACCTTATATCATTGGGATAGTCCCCAAGCCTTAGAAGATTTATATGGTACTTGGCAGAATCGCCAGATGGCTGTTGATTTTGCTGATTATGTTACCGCGATTGTCAGCCGTTTAGGCGATCGCATTACTCACTGGATGACACTCAATGAAATTTATTATTTCACCCATGCTAGTTATGGTTTTGAGTTAGAACCATTACATGCGCCAGGACAAATTCTCAGCAGTCAAAAAGCAGTATGGCAAACTTCCCATCACGCCTTACTTGCTCACGGCTTAGGATGTCAAGCTATCCGCGCCGCTTCACCGATTCCTTGTAAAGTTGCTTTAGTAGATAGCATTGGCGTAACTGTTCCCATCAACGAGTCTCCTCGCCATATAGAAGCTGCTAAAAAAGCCTTCCAGACATTTAGATTTAATGGGGGTATTTTGATACCCGCCCTCACTGGTGCTTACAGTCCAGCTATGCTTGAGGAATTAGGAGAAAATGCCCCAGATATTAAACCAGGAGATTTAGAAATTATTCATCAGCCCTTAGATGCAATTGGTCTTAATATCTACAGCGGTGCTTATGTGCGTGCTGTCGATAATGAAGCAGGGTATGAATTACTCAACTTTCCCAAAGGCTACCCAAGACTGCATATGCCCTGGTTACATATCGTACCTGAAAGTATCTATTGGGGAATTCGACATATCAGTGAGACTTTAGGGCGAGATGATTTACCAGTCATGATTACAGAGAGTGGTTGTGCGGCAGAAGATGACTTAAATGCTAATGGTGAAATGATAGATACTGACCGAATTATGTATCTACGACAGTATTTAAAATCAGCTAATCGCGCTGTGAATGAAGGCTACCCATTGAAAGGATATTTTCTCTGGACATTCGTAGATAATTTTGAATGGGCTTGGGGATATTCTCGACCTTTTGGTATTGTTTATGTAAATTACAATACCCAACAACGCATTCCCAAAGCCAGCTATGAATGGTATGCAGAATGTATCCGTCAAAATCGAGTTGTTTAGCTCAATTAAAAGTCTGAAAATAAATTTTTTGTGATTACTAAGAGAAAATCCCACCTTTAAAAAAGATGGGATGAAATTAACAACCTACATAAAATTTGTAAGAATTAGTTCGGGGAAAGGCTGCGAATTTAAATCATTTTAAAAATCCTCATGGGTAGCAGAAGAATGGATTAAACTGCTTATTTCTCGCAAACATAATCTTGTTAAATAGGTGAACCAAGTACTAATACCTACTAGTTTCCATAAATCTTCTATTTTCGCAACCAAATGAGAATTATAAATCCTATCAGACACAATTGATAATACAAAAAATACTACCGCAGCCAATAAAATAATAAGCTCTGTTTTCTTAATAAAATTGAAATTTTTGAAAGTACCAAATAATATAATTGCCAGATAAAACACATAAAATACATTTTCGGAAATATTTAAATATTTAGGAAATACTTCTTCATGAAGCAGCAATAAATCGTCAAACATTAGAAAACATGTTAAAAATCCTGAAAACAATAAAAATTTAGATAATTCTCGATAACGATGATTTTTCTTTAAAATTGCGTAACTAAAAAGACAACTTGTCGCACCAGCGCACCATAACAATATACCAATATTGGAAAATAATCCTATATAGAAAGGTGTATGAGTAAGTGCTGATGGGTCTCTTGTTAAATAGCTTATCCCTGTTTTTTGCCCTATATTTAAAAATAGAAAAATTAAAGTAACTGGAATCATTGTCGCTAAAAATATCAAAGCAACAATTTTTATTTGATAGCTAGGCTTTGTGCCTGCGGTAGGGATTAAATTTAAGGCAATTAAATTTTTCATGAGTCTCATCAATTATTATTTCTGTAATTCGATTTGTAAAAATAAATCTATGATTTTGCTCCTGAAAATGGGTAGTTGGAAATTAAAGGTAAGAATGAATTAATATTGTTATTAATTAAATTGTGACAATACTGATTTATCAAGCAATAAAAATTAGCTCAAAAATTATTCTTTGAGTCAAAAAATTATTTGATTTCTGCAATTGGAAATGCTGGCTTATTAATTTATGTTAAAATTAACCGTCATTAACCAAAACTTTAAATCAAACTTAAATTTTGGTTAATTGAAAGTTAACTAATAGATTTTATACTTACACATGTATAAAAAATAATCAAGATTTTTAGATATTATTTTTTTAAAGTTTTCATGAAGCACATTTCTTTTTAAGAAGAATTACCTAACAGATACATCAACAGCTTTAGATTTGAGTTGATGGGATGGTATGACGAAATAGAGATATGGCTTGAGCTTCTTTAAAAGTGTTTGTTCACCCGAACAACTAAAACAATTATTTGTCAACTATCTATAAGAGTGATAATTGATTTGGAAAACATTAAATAATTTTTAAGTCGATTTGATATTCGATATTGAGATGTTGCGATCGCCTGTTAAGCTCAAACTAGTACAGCTTGGAGATCCTTATTTAAACGAGAAAACAAGGCTGTCGTCAGGCGATCGCATTATCAATAAGGTGTCGAAAATCTCATAAAATTCTGGGTATGAGGCGCAATCTTCCAGAATCGCCAACGCTATCCTTAAAGAATCAAGGATCTCAATTATCATCACCAATTTGGATAGAAGCACAAAAGCATAAAGAAACAATTATTAATAATTATTAAGCAATGACAAAATAAAAAACCACAGATATTCATCCAAGAATAGAGGTAAATATCTATGGTTATCAATTAAATTTATCTAACAAAAATGCTGGGTGATGGGGAAGAGAGTAAGGAATAAAAAACCTTTTTCCTTACCCTTTAACCTTTATCCCGCAAAAGTCTCTGGGTAAACTACTACTTATTTGGGTTTATAGGGTATGTTTGTAAATCCAGAGGAACTCTCACTTTTAGAGACTTTTGAAAGTAATCGCGGGAATAATAATTTTGCCTACCACTATTATCTAAAAATTGGGTAAAGCTTTGCAACATAATTTGAGAACCAGCATGGTTTAAATTTAATGCTGTGTTAGCAAACCCTTTATTGTAGTTAGCTGTTGCATAAGTATGGTTTGTATCTTGTACATTTAAACCATAGGTAACAACTGATGTAGTTCCCCAGTCACAATCTGTAGGATGACATTTACCAAACACCTGAATGTTTAATTTATTGCTACCTGCTGAGGTAATTACTAAGCGAGTTACACCACGAGTGTTACTATCTTTATTGACCCAAGTACCAATGAAATCAGCGGGTGCGGCTAGTGCAGGGCTGACTAGATTAGCCGCTAAACTGACACTAGAAGCAGCAATCATTAAAAAACGTTTTAGCATTTTACTATGACTCCGAAATTAGTAATTTGTTTGTGTATTTTTGGAAAATCAGATATAGAGATTGGTGTCAATTAGTATTGAAAATTTACTAATTTATTACCGCCATTTTTCATTCCAAGCACCTGTAACATTAAAGCCACCAGATGCAGGAGTTAATTGCAATGAACCCCAGCCAAAGGTGTTACAAATGGGGCCGAAACCATTCCCACAAATATCACCTGCGCCGTAACCATTAAATGAACGAGTACCTATGTGGGAATAAGTAGAATTTCCCCAATTACCGTTACCAAACCAAGTTGTATTTTTTGTCCCTACACGCAGAACACAACGCAAGCCTTCACCATTGTTAGTTCCACTTAAATCAGAAACTTTGTATTCATCAAAATAGCCACCACAAGTTTTTGGTCTGGGTAAAGGTATATAGTTAGTGCTGGAGACTAATTGCCATTGTTCATTCCATGCACCTGTGACTCTAATAGTTGAAGCACCGATGATTTCTATCTTGAGATTTCCGGGAAAATTATTGTTAATATCTTCGCCGTTTCCGTGAATATCCGAAGCAAAGCCGACAAGATTAGCACTACGGTAAATCGCTTGTCCCACATGACGATAGGTCGCACCACCCCAATTACCTTCGCCGTACCATGCTAATCTGGGGATTTTCGTTCCCGGTCTACCTTGACTGAATTTGACGCAACGGATACCTTGACCTTGACGGTTATCTAAAGGCTTAACAATGTAAGTCCGCAGATGGGGGCCGCAACTAAAGCTAGGTACTTGAGTTAAATGTAAATTTTGGCTGACAGGAATTTGGGCAACAGCACTAGTTACTGTAGTTAAGGCTACCATAGTACTAAGTGCTAAAGATTTGATTGAAAGTCGCAACATGATTTTCACCTGGTGTAGTAAAGTTTGTGGAGGCACTTTTTAACGCCTTCACTACTTCTCTAGGTAGGCTTCAAGTTTTTTATGCACCCTCGGCAAAGCATTATTGAAATTTATTCAACTTTTGTGCAGTTTGTTGCCGATCGCTTTAGTCATTGGGCGACAGAATCAAGATTGCGTAGCAGTATGCAAAGTTGTCTCAAACGCACACCGCAAGAAACTTCGGAATATTTTTGGGCGCTTTACTGGTATAAGTTTTGGCAGCTTCCCGAAACTCAATCTCTGGCAAGACAACATCTAACTGCTTATTTGCAAGAATCTTGCTATTGGGTATCGCAAAAAACTGTCAATAGTTTTGCTAGTACCCAGTATCAATTATCAGACTGTTTTCAAATAGCGATCGCTCAAGTCGATCGAGTCCTCAAAGGTTTTGACCCCAGTCACGGTTTTACTCTCAAAAACTACGCCAGCCCCATTTTTGCTAGTGCGATTCGTGAAACTTTACGCCAACGGCGCGAAGTTGATATCTGTACAGATTGGGCTTTATTACGCAAAATTTCGCAAAAGCGTTTACAGGAAGCGTTGCAAAATGCAGGTTTAGCCAAAGATGATGTTCATGGCTACATCCTGGCGTGGAACTGTTTTAAAACCTTATATGTTCCCACTAATACGGGAACCTCACGCCAACTTTCTCGACCAGATGATCGCCTTTGGGAAGCGATCGCCAAAGCTTATAATTCTCAAACTAGCCAGCATGTCAATTTCTCAACTTTAGAGAAATGGTTACTCAATGCGGCTAAAGCTGCACGCAAATATCTTTATCCTACCCCCGAATCCCTGAATATTACCCAAGGTGGAGATAATACTTGGGAATTACTCGATAATTTGCCAGGAAATCAACAACCATCCTTAATTGAGGAATTTATTACCCAAGAAGAAGAAACAACCAGAACTTCCCAACAAACTGAAATTAATCAGATTTTAGCGGATGCGATCGCCAAATTAGAACCAGAGGCGCAACAGATTCTCCAACTGTACTACGCTCAAGGAATCAACCAGGATACAATCGCCAAACACTTAGAAATCAAGCAGTATACTGTGTCACGGCGATTGACAAAAGCTAGAGAAAATTTACTCAAGTCTTTAGCTACTTGGAGTCGAGATACTCTGCATATTTCCATCACTCCAGACCTACTCAAAAGTATGAGTACAGTAATGGAAGAATGGTTACAAAATTATTTAGGGCATGGGGTATAGGAGGCTGTTGACTGTTGACTGTTGACTATTGACTGTTGACTGTTGACTGTTGACTGTTGACTGTTGACTGTTGACTGTTGGCTGTTGACTGTTGACTGTTGGCTGTTCCCTCTAACCACTGACTACTGACTACTGACTACTGACTATTTTCTGGAGGAACTGCCATGACTCTATCAGCTTTTGCCAATCCCACTGATTTATTGTTAGAAATTCCCGTTAATGCCCAAAATCGGGCGGATATTGCGAGTCCATCTTTTTCTAACCCCAGTTCTCGTTATCAAGGTTATATTAATGAACTTTGCCTGAGTGCAGTCTTGCCTTGGTTGCAAGAAGATTTTGCACCACAAGCAAAGGTCTGGCCAACTACCACTGCTTTACCTAGTTTTTGGGAACTGGTAAATGGAACCGCAGTTTTGGTTGACGCAAAACGATTTATTTTGGTTCCCAGTGAGACAATAGATTTAAGTGAAATCCGCGTACCTCAAGAATGGGTAGATTTACTTAGTTGGTCTGGTGATTATTATTTAGCGGTGCAGGTGGAACCGGATGAAGGTTATGTCAGAATATGGGGTTACTGTACCCACGCACAACTGAAGAATCAAGGCCATTACGATGCAGGCGATCGCACTTATACTTTAGATAAAACTGAACTAACTAATGACATCAGCGTTTTAGCAGTAACTCAAGAACTTTGTCCGCAAATAGCTACACGCAGCGCTATTTCTGCTGTGCCCAGCTTACCACAACCACAAGCCCAAAACCTGATTGCGCGCCTGGGAAAGCCGGAAGTGGTGACACCGCGTTTAGAAATTCCTTTTCAACTATGGGGTGGGTTAATTGAACATGGGGGTTGGCGACAAAGCTTATATCAACAGCGTTTGGGAATACCAGAACAATGGTCTGTTTTACAATGGTTACAAAACGGTGTTTCTCAGGTAGGCGAAACTATTGGTTGGGAACGCTTAAATTTGCAATTGAGTTTTGTCGGTGCTAGAGGTGTAGAGGAAACACAACCAGATTCTATCTTGTCGCGTCAGTTGGCGATCGCTGGTCAAATATACGAACTTTTAGTGATTCCCCAAGGTGAAGCAGATGCATTAATTTGGCGGTTTCAATTGCGTAACGCTACAGTTGGCGCAGCTATCCCTGGTGGCTTTAAATTGCGACTACTGACTGAAGATTTACAACCTTTTCCTAATAATGAAGATATCGCCACAACTGCTGTAGAACAGCTTTTTGTAGAAGTTGCCCTAGAACCAGGTGAAGGTATAGTCTGGGAAATAGAACCCCTCCCAGAAAATTATGACCGAGAAATACTCAAATTTTAAATTTTACCTTGGCTTTTTTTATAGATACTAAGATGGAGGATTATTTCTTCAATCCACTGCAAATTAAAAAGCCATGAGAGAAAAACCAAAACGACAAATACGTATCTGGGCGATGTTTTGCCATCTCTCGGCTTTATTGGCTTGGATGTTATTATTTTTTTTGGTATTTCTGGGTATTCCTTTATATTTACCGTTAAATATTTTTCTACCACTAATAATTTGGCGCTTCAATAAAGCTAAATCTTCTTGGGTCGATTTTCAGGGTAAAGAATCCTTAAATTTTCAAATCTCTCTCACCCTTTATATTTTGATTATAATTCTCATATCCTTACTGATGCTCCTCACAATTTGTGGTATAGCAGTAACTACTAACAGTACAGGACAAGAAATTAAAACACTTTTAGATACCTTATTATTCGTATGGTTTGGCATCACATCAATCATGATATTATTACAGCTATTTTTAGTGAGTTTTGCCAGTTTTAAAGCTTACAAAGGCGAACATTATCGCTATCCTTGGACAGTGCGATTTTTAAGATAGGGGTATTGGGTATTGGGTATTGGGCATTGGGCATTGGGCATTAGTATTTTTTCCTAGAGGTACTTATACTTTCTGCAACAACCTTCGATTTTGTCACATCAATAGGGAACTCTAATATTAAGTTGACTTTTGAAGGTTAGTATGGACTTACACACTAAAGACTCAGAGCAGAGACTGGTATCACATCATGCAAAAACCTTACCACTAAGTGGTAGGAATCGGTTCTTGCAGCTTATTAGTGGACTGAGTATTAGCAACAAAATTAAATTTGGATATGCGATCGCCCTGGGTGTGGGAATTTTTGGCACCACAATTGGCTTAATTTTAGGCGATCGCTATCAGCAACAGGCGTTTAAAAAAGAAGAAAACGCCTTTAAAGAAATTAATATGCTCCATCGTTTGCAAGCTAGTATTCTGCAAACGCGCACCCATCAACAGCAACTTATTCCCTTGCTAAGAAACCCAGAACTGTATCAGGAAGAATACAGTCATATTACTGAAAAGCATACGCCAGATATTCAGCAAGTCTGGGCGGAACTGCAAACTTACACCACAAGCGCTGATTATGTTACAGAAAATCATACTGATAATACTCCCCAATTTCTCAAAACCTATGAGGGTGTCCCTCAAACTTATCTCAAGGAACTGGCTATACTCCTCAAACAACTGGATCTATCTCCCCTAACTGAAGAAAAAATTGCCATAGCACAACAAAAATTGTTGAAGTTTACTAATAGTGAATTAGCACTTAAGTTTGACGCGATATCTGATAATTTAGTAGAAGTAATTGCTACTTCATATGAAGATTTAAAAATCACTACTAACGAATTTCAAGTAGCAGCGGAAATCCGAATTAAAATCATAGTTGGTAGTATTATTTTATCAGCGGCAATCGCTACTCTGTTAGCCTTGTTTACGAGTCGCGCAATTACTCGCCCTGTCCAAGTGCTAACAAATATGGCGCAGCGAGTTACCAAAGAATCTAACTTTGATTTGCAAACACCTGTGACAGCAACAGATGAAATTGGCATACTTGCTGATGCTTTTAACCAAGTTTTGCAACGAGTTAAAACTTTACTAGAAGAACAAAAAGCATCTGCTTTGCGTCAGCAGCAATTGCAAGAAAATCAATTAATCCAAAGTGAGAAAATGTCTAGCTTAGGCAGAATGCTAGCTGGTGTTGCTCACGAAATTAACAATCCGGTGAATTTTATTTATGGTAATTTAGACCCGGCTATTCAGTATGTAGAAGATTTATTAGAATTACTGCACATTTATCAGCAAGAAATTCCTCAAGCACCGCCAGTAGTTGAAAATTATGCTGATGAAATTGATGTGAAATTTATAGAAGAAGATTTACCAAAAGTTTTGCAATCGATGAAATTTGGTGCCGATCGCATCCGCCAAATTGTCTTGAGTTTAAAAAATTTCTCTCGCTTGGAAGAAGCCGAAGCCCATGCAGTAAATTTACATGAATGTATTGATAGTACCCTACTTATCCTCAATAACCGCATCAAAAAAGGCATTACAATTGAGCGTAACTATGGCGATATTCCCCATATAGAAGGTTTTGCTGGGTCACTTTATCAGGTGTTCATGAACATTATCAACAATGCGCTTGATGCTTTAGAAGAAAAGCAGAACAATCAAGAACCACCAAAAATTACGATCGCTACTGAACGTCAAGACGAAAACTGGGTAGTTGTGCGAATTGCAGATAACGGTTGTGGTATTTGTGCAGAAAATCAAGCACAAATTTTTGAAACTTTCTTTACCACAAAACCCAGAGGTGTTGGTACGGGAATGGGACTGTCAATTAGTCATCAGATTGTAGTTGAGAAACATCGAGGAAAACTAAGCTGTAAATCTGAGGTGGGTAAGGGTACAGAATTTATGATTTCTCTCCCCACTCGCTTACAATTAGCTGAATCATTATCGGTTTTAGCTAGTTCCACTGTGTAACTACAATTTTTTTCTACTCAAAATAGTTTGGGTTGGCTATAAATGAACAGAAGTTAATATCTGTAAGTAAAGCTACAGAATATTTAATTTTAGCTAAAAAAAATACTGAGAATTTCTGGTTTGTAAATAACCCGGATTTTTCCTCAAAGAGGAGTAGTCACATGGCTAGGGAAACGACATATCTAGAACTTTCGGATGGTAAGTCGCACAAATTCTATGAGGTGACAATCGATGATTTAGAGGTGACAGTACGCTATGGGCGAATTGGGGATGCTGGTAAAACGACTGTGACAGTCTATGATACTCCACAAACAGCACAGAAAGAAGTTAGCAAACTCGTTAATTCTAAGCTGAAAAAAGGCTACGAAAGCGCAACAAAGGGCGATCGCATTAAGCAACCCATTTCTCGAAGCGATCGCCGTTTAGCGCGGTTAAATCATCTGCGGCGCACTGGCTGGAAACCCTTGATAAAACCAACTCTTGACGCTCCTTTTGCATCTAAATATCTCGGTAAACCTTGGCTGAGTCCTGAAGCAACTCATCCCCATTGTCCTAATTGTCAAGGTGCGCTCAACTTTCATTTTCAACTGAATCTGCAAGAACTACCTGAAAGTTTGCAAGGTAAATTTGGCACTGGACTATTTCAACTATTTACCTGTTTCTCTTGCTATAGACATGTTCCCCAAATAGTGGCGCTTCCTGAATCAGCAAACTCAACACCATTAGTAACAGAAATTAGTGCCGAAGATGCGGCAAACCTCAGTACATGGGCACCCTATGTAATTCAAACCAGTGGTATTGATGACTTTCATGGTCGTTATATGCTGCAAATTGTCGGTTGGCAACCTTTTGATGACTATCCTTTTTATGAAGAAGCACAGGAAACCTACGGCACAGAATACAGCGAATACGAAGAAATGCTGATTTTTCATGTTGATGAGCAGGATTGTGAATTCTACGAAGAAGATGACCCCGACAGACCGACACCAATAGATATTCAATTATCTTGGAATAGAACAGCAGATAAGCTTTCCGGCTGGGGCTACTGGGGGCAGGCTGTAGAGCATCAATATTGCCGGATTTGCGGTCAACCAATGCAACTTTTATACCAATTAGGTGAGGGTATTGAATACGCAGGAAATCAGGGTATGACATATGATACCGATAATCTCCTGCTGGTGTTTCAGTGTGCGGAACACAAAGAAGAATTTAACTGTTATGGAAGTGCCTTTTAGTCAATGTTCAGGAGGGGCGGGTTTATTTAGATTGTGGTTGATTGTTGAACATATCTGTGAACCCGCCCCTACAGTGGTTAATTTTCCTTCTGCCTCCTGCCTTATTTAAAAAACTATGCATTCAAGCCTCATCGTTGTATTAGTGCTGCTGTTCTTGGGGCCATCTCTATGGATTGGCTATCAGGCGTTTATCCGGTTTGGCTGGACGTGGATGTTGCTGTTGTTACCAATTGCTTGGTTGGTGGGGTTACTCCTGGGAGCGATCGCGGCAATGTTTGTCACGGGAATCCTGGAATGGCTCAGTAATTTCAACCAGCCACCTGCGGCATCAGGTTCAATGGGTGGGGTCGCATGGTTGGGTATCTGGGTAGTTCTAGCATTGATAACTAGCCCATTTTTTGCTGCTGTCTCTACTTGGCTGACTGCAAATTTCTTATTACCCGCTTTTAGGAGATAGTATGGCAGAAACTTTGTTAGAGTCGCAACAAGCACTCATTATCTCGAAAAATCTATCTCAATGGCAGAATATCGGCAGTAAAGCTCTGGATTTAGAGCAAGCAACAATTGCCATTAAAGCATTGTATAAATATGCTGGCTTGGCTCAACCAGAAATCCTGTTTTTTGCCAGTCCGGCGGCGGCGAAAGAACAAATTGAGCAAGAAAGTATGCAGTCGGACTGTGTGTTAGCTGAATTATGGGATATGTTGCGTGAGGATTTGTGGCAATCGCTTTCTAACAGTTTAGGTACGTTACAAAAGGAATTAACTCACAGTATCAAAAATCCCCTAGCTGACATTTGGGAACGCTCTTTTCAGCGGATTATGTTGGATGGATTAACGGAAATTTTAGGCGATTTTTTAGGAGATTGTCTGTTACCAGAATGGGGTATTTCCTGGGCTGGCATGTTCGCAACAGCACATCTGTTAGGCGCTTCATTACCAAAAGATAAATACAATCTGTTTTGCAACTATATGCAACAGGTTGGTTGGATGTTCCCTTATGAAGGAGTTGCGATCGCAATTCAGCGTCCTGTGGTTCGCCGCAATAGTGCTGGGGAAATTCATGGTGAAGGTATTCCCGCAATTGAGTTTCCTGATGGTTTCGGTGTCTATGCTTATCGGGGAATTAATCTTCCAGAACAGTATGGTAAAGTCCATCCCACAAACTGGCGTGGTGAGTGGTTGCTAGAACAACGAAACGCGGAACTACGGCGAGTCTTGATTCAAGGGATTGGCTATGAAAAGATTTGTCAAGATTTACAAGCCAAAGAATGCGATCGCTGGCAAGAATACACTTTACTGCAAATTGAGTCTGAGATTGATGTGGAACCGATACATTTACTGAAAATGACTTGTCCCAGTACAGGTTTTATTCATGTGTTGCGAGTTCCGCCTGATATCAATTCTGCTCGTGAAGCTATTTGCTGGGTAAATTGGGGAATTGACCCCACTGAGTTTGCTGTTCAAAGCTGATATTTATTGATATCGACCTGATTATTTTTATGAGAACAGAGAACTGTTCTAACAATTGTGGCTACTGCTATAAAAGCAAAATATACCTCAAAGTCGTGTTGAGGTACCTCAAAGTCGTGTTGAGGTACTTCAAAGTCGTATTGAGGTACTTCAAAGTCGTATTGAGGTACTTCAAAGTCGTGTTGAGGTACTTCAAAGTCGTATTGAGGTACTTCAAAGTCGTATTGAGGTACCTAAAAGTCGTATTGAGGTACTTCAAAGTCGTATTGAGGTACCTAAAAGTCGTGTTGAGGTACTTCAAAGTCTGCAAAATCTGTATATTGCCACATTTTCGGCTCATGGAATGCCAAAACAATATCTTCCTTGGGAACACCCGCACTAACTAAGTCATTTGCAATACCATTTTCTGTCTAATCTTCCTCAATCCAGAATTTGCGATCGCGAATCCGAACGTAAATAATCAGTGGAAGCTGGTTTCGATTATTTGGATAAAAATATTACCTAACATTTTTCTTGCCGCATTGAAAACCTATCCCCAGAGCGTTAAGCTATTAAGGCGCAATCTTTAACATAGTTTTTATTATTCTTTCACATCATCAGGTGTTATGGCTAACCCCCTCCAAGACTACAACCCCAGCGGCGTAGGTGAAATCAACGGTAACCTTTTTGGTTTACCCGGCGATTACGAATCTGCAAACCTGATTGTGTTTGGCGTACCTTGGGAAGTCACCGTTTCCTATGGTGCAGGTACAGCCAACGGCCCCCAGCAGATTTTAGACGCTTCTAGGCAAATGGATTTGTTTGATTTCGATCATCCTGATGGTTGGAAACAGGGAATTTTTATGATGGAAATTCCCCAAGATATTTTGGAGAAAAATGAATACTATCGCAATTTAGCTGCCCAAATTATCGAAAGACTTGCCCAAGGGAAAGCACTGACAGACGAGCCAGATTTAACACCTATACTTACGGAAATTAATCAAGTTTCCCAGCAGGTAAATCAATGGCTCAGGGAAAATTGCCAGAAAGCAATC
This sequence comes from Tolypothrix sp. FACHB-123, assembly GCF_014697075.1. Classification (GTDB taxonomy): domain Bacteria; phylum Cyanobacteriota; class Cyanobacteriia; order Cyanobacteriales; family Nostocaceae; genus Aulosira. Next base: position 83,534 of record NZ_JACJRE010000029.1, read on the forward strand.
AATGATGGTAAGCGAGTGGCGGTGATTGGTGGCGATCACAGTTCACCTTTAGGTTACTTTCAAGCCTTAGCAGCTAAGTACCCAAATTATGGCATTTTACACCTAGATGCCCACGCAGATTTACGGGATGCCTATGAAGGGTTTGAATTTTCCCATGCGTCGATTATGTTCAACGCCATGAAGATACCGCAAATTTCCAAGTTGGTGCAGGTAGGTTTGCGAGATATTTGCCATGATGAAGTGCAAATTATCAACGAATCAGGCGATCGCATTATCGCCTATTACGACCCAGCCATCAAACAAAAACTTTATTCGGGAACAACTTGGATTGATTTGTGTCAAGAAATTGTCAGCCATTTACCCGAACTCGTCCACATCAGCTTTGATGTTGATGGTTTAGATCCCAAACTCTGTCCGAGTACAGGTACTCCTGTTCCTGGCGGTTTGGAGTTAGAACAAGCCTTTTGTTTATTTCGGGAAGTAGTGAAAAGCGGTAGAAAAATCATTGGCTTTGATGTCTGCGAAGTTGGTGATGCTGAGTGGGATGGTAATGTCGGTGCGCGGATCGTCTATAAATTGGCGAATTTCCTGGATTTATCATGGCAATAAACCAGGCGATCGCGGCAATTTTTCCGTCGCTCCAATACCATCTTTTCCAGATTTAAAAAACTATCTTTAGATAGATGAAATTAGATTCTCGAGTCTGCCAGATTAAAAACATTCAATCCACTTAAACGCTCACTGGAGATGAGTTTTCGGTTCGGTTCACCTAAATTACGCAAGTCTGCGGCAAGGCAGGTGACAGTCATTGCAGATATCCAGGAGAAATTGTTTTCCTTATATCTACAAAGTGGAGTCCATGTGACAAGGACTTTTGACCGCTGAACCCTACACATTATGAAAATCGCACAAATCGCACCCCTGTGGGAACAAGTTCCGCCTGTTACCTATGGAGGAACTGAGCTAGTTGTGAGTCGTTTGACCGATGAACTGGTACGTAGAGGTCACGAAGTCACACTATTCGCTTCAGGAGATTCCCAAACTCTAGCTCGTTTAGAAGCTGGGAGTCCGCGTGCATTACGCTTGGCTACCGATATCCAAGAACCGATAATGTACGAACTCATGCATGTTGGTAATGTTTATCAACGCGCTAGCGAATTCGATATTATTCATTCCCACGTAGGGGTTTGGTCTTTGCCTTTAGCTAGTGTGGTCTCAACACCAACAGTGCATACCTTACATGGTATCTTTACTCGCGATAACAACAAAGTTTTTCGCCAATATAGCACGCAACCATACATCAGCATTAGTGATGCCCAACGTCTGTTAAACATTAATTATGTTTCTACAGTCTATAACGGTATCAGCGTTGAGAAGTTTCCTTTCTTTGCCGAACCGCAAGATCCGCCATATTTGGCGTTTTTAGGGCGCTTCTCACCAGAAAAAGGGCCACAACACGCGATCGCTATTGCGAAGCAGACCGGTTGGCGCTTGAGGATGGCTGGTAAAGTTGATGTGGTAGATAAGGAGTTTTTTGAAAAAGAAATTGCTCCTTATATTGATGGTAAACAAATCGAGTTTCTCGGTGAAGTGAACCACGAGCAAAAAGCCGAACTTTTAGGTAACGCCGCAATTACCCTCTTCCCCATTACCTGGTGCGAACCCTTTGGATTGGTAATGGCTGAATCTATGGCCACAGGTACACCCGTAATCGCGATGAATATGGGTTCTGTTTCCGAAGTAATTGCCAATGGCCAGACAGGTTATGTCTGCCAAAGTTACGATGAAATGGCGGCGATGATTCCCAAAGCCTTAAAGCTGGATCGCCAAAAATGCCGCGAACACGTAGAAAATAGATTTAGCGTTACCCAAATGGTTAACGGCTATGAAGCAGTCTACGAAAAACTGGTTGGCGATCGCAATTGGCGTCATTGGTTCAACTCTGCAATCAGAAATTCTTTGGAATCTCTAACATCTTTGACAAAATAACTACTAATTTGTAATTAGGAAATTTGGACACCATCTAAATACATCGCCACATTAATCATGATGGGTAAATTCCGTAGTAAAGACTTCAGTCTTTATATTCAACAATCTTTGTGTTGATTAATATTAATGCATCCATCATAAATTAATGGGACAACCAAAGAGGTTTTAGGTTTTCAATTTGTAAATATTTTATCTGCGGCTCCCTGGATAGGGGAGCTTTTTTGTGAAAAGATGCAAAACTTATAATACTTTGCTACCAGAATGTGACAAATAAACTGTAAAGGCGGGAGTAACCCGCCTCTACAAGTAAATTGATAATAGAGATGTTTTTTATTAGGAATTTTCTAAGGTGTCGGCGTGACTGTAGGCGATGGTGATGGCGATGGTGTTGGTGTTGGTGTCGGCGATGGCGATGGTGTTGGTGATGGCGTGACTGTTGGTGTGGGTGATGGCGTCGGCGTTTCCGTGATGGTGGGTGTGGGTGTGGGGGTAGGAGTTTCAGCCGCGATTGTCAGTTGATAATCTGCTGGTTGAGATCCAGTATTCACAACCACAAATTCATAAAACCCTTTTTCTGGTAATGTGGTTGACAAACTGCGTTTAGTGGAATCTTCTAAAAAGATAATCTTGCCAGTTGGGGAATAAATTGACAGCAAAACTTGATTATTAGCTTTGAGATTCACTTCTAAAGATTGCTCTTGAGCTAATTCAGCAATAAAAACTTTGCCGTTAGTTCCACTTAGCTTACCACTGACTGTTTTACTGGTGGCTGCTTCCTCAAAGGTAATTTTTTGAAAAGCACTATTAGCTAAGATAGCGCTGAGTTTATCACTGACAAAGGCGTACCATACTTGTCCCGTGGGCTGTTCGACAAATTCCTTACCGCGCTGGGTGGGAAAGGCGGCGAAAAAGGCTGCATCGCCTAAATCGTATAAAGAACGACTACCAACATTAATGCGGTTAACTTCGACTTTCCAGCGATCGCGTTCTGCTGAAGTGTATGTTCCTAGTTGCTGGCGAGCTTTGTTACTCAGTGGTGCTAGTTTAGTTAAGACTTCGCTAGCTAGTTTATCCCATTCTGCCCGCAAACTTGCATCTTCAGGGCGATCGCTCAAAGTCCTTCCTTTTAAGCTGGGATTTTTCTCCCAAAACAGTTGGTTAACTAATCTTACATAAAAATCATTAGCTATACCCAACTGCTGACGGCGATCGCGCAATTTATCTTTGCGTGCTTGTTCTTCTGCGGAATATTGCGGAGGGCTAGTAGTTACAGTTGGTGTTGGTGAAGCGGAACTTCCCCCACCACCAGGATCGCTAGGGTTAATCACCTTACTTATACCCCACAAACCTAAACCTACAACCCCTGCTGTTACCAAACCTACCAGAAAAGTTTTGCTTGGCGTCCAAGAATCGCCTGGTGGGGGAGGAGGGTAAGCAACCGGAACGGAGGGATTTGGGTAACGGGGAGAAGATATGGCCATCGTCTCCGTTGATGTGGGAATTGGTGCTGGTGGGGTAGGAATTGGCGCTGGTGGTGGTGCTTGGGTAGGCGGTTGGGTGGGTATATAGCTAAATCCTTGGGCTTGGTTGAGTACTTCTTGAACTTGACGCGCCGATTGATAGCGATCGCCTGGTCGAGCCGATAGCATTTTATTAAGTAACTGTGCCAAACTCGGACTCAGGCTAACTTCTCTTTCCCATTGCCAATCTAGACTATAAGTATCAATTAATTCCTGGGGCTGTTTCCCTGTCAGTAAAACTAACATGGTAGCCGCTAAAGCATATAAATCGCTGTGGGGAGATACCAAACCAGTTTGCATTTGTTCTGGCGGTGCAAATCCCACCTTACCTAGTAAAGTTGCGGCTGGCGGCGATGCCACAACACCAGGCTGATAATATTGAGAAGCTACCGTAGCTACAACTTGTTTTACACCGCCAAAATCAATCAATACTGGTAATTGATCGGCTTGACGCAAAATTAAATTATCGGGAGAAATATCGCGATGAATTACGCCTAAAGTATGAATATATTCTAAAACTGGGAGAATTTGCTGTAATAATTGTCTAATTTCCGCCTCTGTAAACCGCATACCTTGCAGTCGGCGATTATTTAATAAAGAATTATAAGTTTGTCCTTCCACATAATCTTGGACTAAAAATAAATATTCCTTACCACCTAAATTAATATGAAAATTTTCCCGAAACCGGGGAATTTGGGGATGTTGCAGTTTGTAGAGAACGCTCGCTTCCCGTTGAAATAATTCTTCAGCCTTTTGTAAAACGTAAGCCGTTTGTACCTGGGGAGAAAATTCTTTTAAAACACAGAGTTCCCGGAAACGGTTGATATCTTCCGCCAAATAAGTCCGCCCAAAACCACCTTGACCAATTTGGCGGACAATTAAATAGCGATCGCCTAAAACTTGTCCTGGTTGGATATTGTAATTTACAGGTGAATCTAATAACTTTTCACCGCAATTCAAGCAAAAGCGGCTACCTGCGGGATTTTCATGTCCTTGGGAGCAATAAAAAGAAGGCATATTAATTAGTCATTAGTCATTTGTCATTAGTCATTTGTCAGTTCTTGGCTGTCATTTGTCAAGCAGTCAACAGTCAACCATCAACAATCTAGTTGCCAGATTGTACCTTACTAACTTGATCTGCTGCGATCGCATACCAAATTTGACCATAGGTTTGGAGATTACGTTTCTCCTGCTTTTCTTTAGGGAACAAGCGATCAAATTTTGTATTAGTATCTTTTGTTAATTGATTGAGCGTATAATCCCCAAACTGTCCCGCTTGTGCTTGTCGCCTCCATGTATCAAAATCTCGCTGAGAATAGCTTCCTAGTTTACGACGAGATGCGGCACTGAGTTGAGCCTGTTCCAGTTTTTGTAACAAGTTTTCGGCAATACTAGACCATTGATCGCGTAAGGGTGCATCTTCTGGTTTAGCAGTGAGGGCGCGTCCTTGTAATTCTGGCTTTTGCGCGTAAAACAAATTATCTACCATCCGAATGAAATATCCTTGCGGAATTTCCAGTTGTTGGCGACGGTTGATAATTTGACTGAGGCGGCTTGTTTGTTGGTTTTGTTTGTCGCTAACTGGTTTACTGATAGGATTGGAGACAGTAGGCAGTGTTGGTAAGGAAATTGAAGATACACCGCGAATCAGCGCATTAACTGCGGCAAAACTACCTGCACCAATTAAAACTATCACAGAAGTTCCCAGCATACTTACTGCAAAAGGACGCATCCACCCTGGAAGCGGCATTTTATTGGCGATTAATTGCGTCTGATTGTGGATTTTACTGACAATTTGATGAGCCTGTTTGCGTCCAGGAGCGACTATCATTGTCTTGAGTTTAGTAATTTGCGGATTCTGGGGTTTAGTCGCCACCTTTGACGGTAAATCTTTCAAGACTTGATTGGCATTTTGATAGCGTGAATTCGGTTGATATGCCAACATCTTTTTTAAGACAGTTTCTAGTTTGGGACTGACTTGAATTTCTTTACCCCATAACCAAATTCCTTGGTAACTGTCATACAGTCCTTGTGGTTCCTTCCCTGTCAACAGCACCAAAGCTGTCACCGCTAGAGAATATAAATCACTACTAAAATAAACCTTACCTTGACGCAGCTGTTCCTCTGGCGCATAACCTGTTTTTCCCAACAAAGTATTGTGTACCGCCAATTGGGTAAACCAAAAACCTTGAGAAGCAGGTAATTGCTTCACCCCACCAAAGTCAATCAATACCGGGAGATTATCAGAACGCCGCCAAATCAAATTATCGGGGGAGATATCGCGGTGAACTACATCCTTAGAATGGAGGTAAGCCAGCACGGGAAGGATTTTTTCTAATAAATTTAGTACTTCTTCCTCGCTAAAAGTCTGCTTTTGACTTTGACGCTGTTCTAACAACTGGCGGTAATTGTCACCATCTATATAATCTTGGACTAAAAAGAAGAAATCTTTACCCCCTAACTTCTCTTGTAGGGAAGCGTGAAACATAGGGATTTGCGGATGCTGGAGTTTTTTGAGGGTATTGGCTTCTCGTTCAAATAATTCCTTAGCTTTTTGTAAATCCTGGGGATCTTGAACTTGTGGCGCAAATTCCTTCAGTACACATTGTTTATTGGGTTGATTTTTATCCTCAGCCAAATAGGTACGCCCGAAGCCACCTTGCCCTAATTGACGTATAATTTTGTAGCGCTTATCCACAACTTGCCCGACAGGTAGAGGCAAAGGTTCACCGCAGTGAGTGCAAAAACGGTTACTGCCATTATTTAAGTGATTTTTAGTGCAATAGACTTGCATGGCGCTGAGGGATAAACTAGGTTTTTAGAAATTGCTACAACAGACAAAGTTCCAATTACAGAAATTTTCGCAATTTTCACCCAGTCCAGCAAGTAAATATAGCTTTTAGACCTATATCAGGCTTGTAACAATTATTTAATTGATGTTAAGCGATCGCATTGTCGAAGTGCAGCGATCGCACACCATACCACAGAAAATTTTACTGCTGACTTAACTCGATAATATTCCCATCGGGGTCTTGGGTAAATACAGCAGGACGACCGGAGGCGCTGGCTTGAATGGGATAGTTGCAATTGAGTAATTCTTGTTTGGCTGTTTCTAAGTCAGCAACGGAGAAAGCTACATGGGGGTTGCGTCCCCATTTTTGGTTTTGGTTTTCGGTGGGAGAAGAAGGGGCGACTATTAAGTGAATTTGATAGTTACCGACTTGATACCATGCACCAGGGTATTTCAGAGAGCGATCAATTTTCGCTAGTCCTAATACTGTGCCATAAAAATGTTCGGAGCGTTCCAAGTCAGTAACAAGAATGGCGGTATGCAGACTGTTGGTAATTTGCATTGTTTATGAGATGCGATCGCGTTTATTTCAATTTTCGCCTATTTCAGGGACTCTATCCAATCTACTGTATGAGATTCGGTGATATTGGGCACTTCTAGTTTGTGTTTTAACCGATAAAGTACAGATTCTGGAATTTTGGCAGTGCGATCGCAGTTTCTACGTAATAATTCTTGCCAAGATGTTTCTAGATACACTATGCGAATGTTGGCTTGATAATTAGCAAACAGTCGAATCAGCATTGACCGTAATTGACGGCTGATGTTAGTAGCATTCCAAACAAATGGTTGTCCATGACGCAGATATTCTTTAGCCAAAGCTTTAGCTGCACTTGTAACTACACCTTGGTCATCCTCTGGTTGAATCCCCATTGTCTGACGCAGTTTATCTAGAGAAATTACTTGCCAATCTGGGAGATTTTCGCTAATCCAAGTATCTTTCCCTGCACCAGGTAGGCCTGACATAAGTACTACCTGCAACCTGGTATCATCGTATGCTTCATAGTTTGGGTTACCATCTTCTTTTTGGAAGTAAATAAACCGACTATGGGCTGAGAAAAATGGGCGCGGCTGGTGTAGACATTGATTTTCTTGGCAGAATTCCCGGAAAAATTCGATGCGTTCGAGTAATTGGGCTTGGTCGTCGCAGTAACGCCCTTTTACGTCTGCTTCTGCTAGTAAAGCTAGTAAATCGCAACTGATAATTTGACTAGCTTTGATAACTGACCTTTCAGGGTTGGGTTTATCCCAAAACCATAGAGGTAAACTACCGTATTTTACCAAAGATGCGATCGCTTCCCGTTCTGGTAATGGTACCTGCAAATCCCAGAGAATCTGCTGTGCCATTTTTGCACCTTGGACTACGTGACCTTTGGAAGAGATAGCCCCATCATCGGCGATTTCTGTCGCCGCAGGTTTGGCGACATCATGTAGCAAAGCAGCCGCAAATACTATTGAACGTTCTTTAGCAGGTAACGCCCGCCATTGAGGTAAAGCAACTAAAGCCTCACATACCAGTTTTGTATGAATAAGAACATCCCCTTCCGCATGATACCGTGGATCTTGGGGACAATCAGCAAGCGATCGCAACCAATCAAATTCAGCTTCTAATGCTGTCCAATTAATCGACCAATCGCTTTCATTAGGGCAATGAGGAAAAGAGTTCATAAGGAGATAGGGGCTAGGGGCTAGAGGTTAGGGACTAGAGGTTAGGGGCTAGGGGCTAGGGGCTAGGGACTAGGGGACAAGGGAGACAATTGTACAGACGCGATGAATCGCGTCTCTACCCAATGCTCAATGCCCAATGCCCCATGCCCTAATTAAACAAATCAACATCACCACGCAGCAGATTCGGTATAATTGGGCGATTCAGCCAATGCCCATCTGATTGTTGGATGGTGGTTAAAAAGCTGGAACGCACATATTTATACCTAGCAATTACCGTATCTTCCGCTTCTACTTTGATGTATAAACCTTCCATTAAGGAACTTTGGTCAGTTTGTTTCAGGGAACGTTCCACATCAAGTCCTTGTGCTAGACAAGTTTCGCGGAAGTTTTGTAAATATGTGGCGGTTTGATAATGGGAATTACCCAGCAAAGCAATCATTTGTTGGTAAGATTGCAGCTTTCCAGTAAAGAGAATGGGTACGGAAACTAAAGGTAATCCACTGAGTAATTGCTGACGGCTTTTAGTGCTGAGAAATACTTGCTGTTGTAAATCCAGCACATCGTATTCTAAAAAGTAATGGGGTAAGGCATCATAAAATACTGTGTGCTTGGCGTATAGCCATTCACCATAGAGAATATAACGACTTCCCAATACTTGCCAAAATGCACTGGCGTGAGTATGCGCCCATTGTTTGAATAAATTAAAGTGCTTTTCGCGCAATCCACCTGTTAAATAATGTCCGCGACTTTGCAGCCGGATTTGTCCGTTAGCTGTAAAGCTAATTGCTGCATTGGCACCATCCACTTTTTCTTCAATGACTACGTACTGTTCCTTTAGGGCATCAAAGGGGATACAATCGAGGTCTTCATCCCCAGGTTGCGATCGCGAACCCTGAATATGATGAGTACGCGGATATTTATAAATTTGTTCCATGACTTTTCTACCTTGGTAAGGTAAATAAAGCAGATTTATTGTGAAGAATTACCTTCTGCCTTCTTCAATGACTGCAATCAATTAAATTTGTGACGAATCGCAACGAATCAGCAAGTTTTTTACATGCTTGATATCATTATTTTTTTGATGTAAATAAATTTGTAGTCAAGACTTTAGTCCTTGATTTCGCAGTCCTACACTGCTAACTACCAACACATCAAAATTAATGACACCAACTATAGATACTTTCGATCTAATACTTGCTACCATTCGCCATTAAATTAAATTTGATTGAGATGAGGGGCTACATATACCTTTACCGTCGTTTTCCAAGGGTAGTATTTTTCTAATAATTATACTTCACCAGCTTAGGCAATGTTTCCGGAAACTGGATCGGACTAACTCAACAGTTAAGTTGAAATCTATTTCTCGAATTCTTACGCCGTAACACACCACCATAAATGGTGCGTTAAGCTGATGCTAAAGACTTAAGATTTATCTATCAATCTGTTCTCGCAATTTAGGACTGAAGATGACTGAAGTAACTGCTCCTCCTCTCAATAGCCGCATTCAAGAACGCCTACCAACTATACATTATCAGGTCGCAATGCCCCATCCAGAAACCCATCTGTTTGAGGTAACTTTGCAGCTTGTAGACTACCCAGCAGCGACTGTTGATTTGAAATTTCCGGTTTGGACACCAGGCTCTTACTTAGTGCGAGAATACGCTAAAAATATCCAAGATTTTACTGCCTTTGCTGATGGCAAACCATTACATTGGTGGAAAAAAAGTAAAAATCATTGGCAGGTAGATAAAGGCAATGTTTCCCAAATAACAGTAAGTTACCGCGTATTTGCGAATGATTTATCAGTAAGGACAAATCATTTAGATATCTCTCATGGTTATTTTAACGGTGCAGCACTGTTTTTTAGATTACCAGATTGGGAACAGCAACCAATAAGCGTAACTATTGTACCTCCCCATCCCCAATGGCAAGTAACTACAGCTTTACCCGCAGATAAGCAAGAGGAAAATACTTTTTACGCTGCTGATTTTGATACTCTGGTTGATAGTCCGTTTGAAATTGGTAGCCACAATTTATATCAGTTTGATGTGTTGGGTAAACCCCATGAATTAGCGATTTGGGGACAGGGAAATATTCATCCTCAAAGTGCGATCGCGGATATCCAAAAAATTATTGAAGTAGAAGCACAAATGTTCGGCGGTTTACCCTATGACAGATATGTGTTTCTGCTGCATTTATTTCATCAAGCTTATGGTGGTTTAGAGCATAAAAATAGCTGCTCTTTAATCTATCAAAGATTTGGGTTTCGTCATCAAGATAAGTATGAGCGCTTTATGCAATTAGTCGCCCATGAATTCTTTCATTTATGGAATGTGAAGCGCATTCGTCCTCAAGCTTTAGAAGTATTTGATTACGACCAAGAAAACTATACCCCGTCTTTGTGGTTCTGTGAAGGTACTACTAGTCATTATGATTTACTCATTCCTCTGTGGGCAGGAATTTATGATAGTAAATCATATTTAAATCATTTGAGTAAGGAAATCAGCCGCTTTCTGACTACACCAGGGCGCAAAGTACAGCCACTAGCTGAATCAAGTTTTGATGCTTGGATTAAACTTTATCGCCCAGATGCTAACAGTGCCAATTCGCAAATTTCTTATTATTTGAAAGGAGCGATGGTTTCTTTGCTACTGGATTTATTAATTCGCGCTAAACATCGCAATCAACGTTCGTTAAATGATGTGATGCGGCAAATGTGGCAGCAATTTGGTAAAGCAGAAATTGGCTTTACTCCCGAACAATTGCAAGCTGTAATTGAATCGGTAGCGGGGATGAATTTAAGTGATTTCTTTCAACGTTATCTTCATGGTACAGAAGAGTTACCTTTTAATGAGTATTTAGCACCTTTTGGCTTACAATTGCTGGGCGATGCTGATGAAGAACCTTTCTTAGGTATGAAGGTAGCCACTGAACATGGGCGCGAGACGATCAAGTTTGTGGAAACTGGTTCGCCAGCACAAAAAGCTGGAATCGATCCAGGTGATGAGTTACTAGCTATTAATGGTATTAAGGTAACTGCAAATAATTTAAGCGATCGCCTTAAAGATTTCCAGCCCAAAGATACCATTCAAGTGACAGTTTTTCATCAAGATTTACTACGTTCTGTCAATGTCACTTTAGCCGAACCAAGGGCTACAAGGTATCAGGTGATTTCATTAAATAATCCTGAGCCGGTTCAGCAAGAAAACTTAGCTGGCTGGTTGGGCGTAAAGAAAGTAATTGCATAAACCATAAAATATATCGCTAAGAACAAAACTTATTGATGTTCTTAGCGATACTACCTTGATAATTGCTGTATGTACCCTAGAAAACTAGTACAGCAGGACGTAAATAAACAGACTATTCCAAATTAACAAAACACTACGCTGTAATAATTTGGAATTTGGAATTTTGAACTCAGGATGGTACTAATCTATAGCTTTTTTGAGTTCATCCTTGATGTTTTCTGTGGTGTGAGTAACCTGGGCTTGGGCTTGCTTGGCTTTACCTTCAGCCTTATCTGCTGGATCGCCAGTAACTTCACCTATAACTTCTTGAAGTTTACCTTCAATATTTTTAGCAGTAGCTTCTACTCTTTTTTCGATATTCATAGTTTTTATTGTCAGTCTTAGCTGTTGAAAATTTATTGACAAGAAATAATCTATAACATCCACTGACATTGTGTATCTATCATTCGATAGCTTATTGCTTTAGCAATATTTAAACTTAGGATAGATGTGCAATCAAAAAGTATATATTAAAGAATAATATATATTGATAATTTTAGGTCAAAGATGGCACTAATAAAATTTTACACATAAAACTTTGTTGAGTTAAAAAACAAATTTTCAATCTAAGGAAAGTATAGGAGTGAACAAAAAAAGTCGGAAAAATGTCTGGAGAAGCGAGCTAAATGACTTAATTCGTGGTACTTGTGGAGGGTTTTTATTTGGAACTCCCTTGCTGTATACAATGGAGGTGTGGTGGATTGGATCGCTAGCAAAACCACAATTGATAATGACAGCGATCGCTTTAATGTTTATTGGTGTCTTCTTACTTAATAAAACAGAGGGCTTTCGTAAACGCAAACGCAGAAAGCGTCCTTATGAAGCTGTAATTGACACAGTAGAAGCGATCGCGATCGGGTTAGCTTGTTCTAGCTTTGTGTTATTTATCTTACAAGAATTAACAATTGAAACTCCTCTGAAAGAAGCTTTAGGTAAAGTTATCTTTGAAAGCGTACCTTTCACCTTGGGCGTAGCATTAGCAAATCAATTTTTAGGAGATACTGAGGGCGATAATAACGCAAAGGCTGAAAGTAAGAAATTAAAAAGTGAATTATCTGCCACCCTTGCTGATTTAGGTGCAACAGTAATTGGTGCCACTGTTATTGCCTTTAACATTGCACCTACAGATGAAATTCCCATGCTAGCAGCCACAATTTCACCTCTTTGGCAATTAGCAATTATCGCCACATCCTTAATAATTTCCTATGGTATAGTCTTTCAAGCAGGCTTCTCCGATCAGCAAAAACGTAGGGAACAAAAAGGTATTTTTCAACGACCATCTGGCGAAACAATTATATCATACCTCATTTCACTTCTTGCAGCTGCAATCATGCTGTGGTTCTTTCAAAAATTGACTTTGAGTGATCCTTGGACAATGTGGTTAGACCATACATTAATGTTGGGTTTACCTGCAACTATTGGCGGTGCAGCAGGTAGGTTAGCAATATGAATAATACAGAAGAAAATCAATATCAAGAACGTTCTATAGCTGAATGGGTGACATTTAGCATTGCTTCATTAATCTTGGCAGTAATTGTGAGTTTAGTAGGATATACCTGGCTAACCGACAAAAATCAACCACCAATTGTTTCTGTTAGTAATAAACAAACGATTCGCGAGAGTGATGGACAATTTTATGTTCCTTTTGAAGTTGTCAATACTGGTGGAGATACAGCCGAGTCAGTACAAATCATAGCTGAGTTAGAAATTGACGGTAAAGTTGCAGAAACTGGAGAACAGCAGATTGATTTTTTATCTCGTGGGGAAACAGAAGAAGGCGCATTTATTTTTAGCCAAAATCCTAACCAAGGTAATTTAAAGATTCGCGTTGCTAGCTACAAGCTGCCATAGCTAAGTGTGTTTTAGTATAAAGCCTACCTCAGTAAAACAACCTCTGAATAACTGAGTCTATGCAGGTAAGCTACCCTGGGATAAATCTCTTAACCCCAGCTTACAGCTAGGGGCGTTAAGTCCTGAGTTTTTAAATATATTACTAATACTGGAACAATTGGGATATTTTGGGTATTATCAGTTATTTATGCTGCAAATAAATGTATTCCCAACTTCAGTATAGAAACTTCTTCCAGCGAATAGCAAAAGGATCTTCCCAAAAACTCAAGCAGTTATTGCCCTCTATATTTGGCATTTGTATATTTTTGGTAATTTGGCATTTATTAAGCTTGCGTCCTGATACTTCTTTACCTTCACCATTTGCAGTTATTACCGAAACCTGGGATTTAATTAAAGATCCTTTTTTTCATAAAGGCGGAAATAATAAAGGTTTTTTCTGGCTAATTCTTGCCAGCCTCAATAGAGTAATGCTAGGTTACTCGTTGGCTATATTAATAGGCATTCCCATTGGTTTTATTATTAGCCTGAATAGCTTCTGTAAAAAAGCCATAGATCCACTTATACAATTACTGCGTCCAGTGGCTCCTTTGGCTTGGCTACCTTTAGCCCAGGCTGTCTTTCTCAAACCTAATCCTTCAGCGATTTTTGTAATTTGTATAACCGCAATTTGGCCGATTATTTTGAATACAGCTTTGGGTGTCAGTCTAGTACCTAAAGATTACATTAATGTTTCTAAAATAGCTGGTTTATCAGCATTTGAACATTTTTATAAAATCCTTTTACCAGCAACTTTACCCTATATATTTACTGGCTTGAGAATTGCTCTAGGTCTTTCCTGGTTAGCAGTGGTTGCAGCAGAAATGTTGCTTTCTGATGATGGCATTGGTTTCTTTATTGTGGATGCTTACAACAATGCTAATATTCATGAAATTATTTTGGCAATTTTTTACTTGGGTGGTTGCGGTCTAATACTTGACAAAATTATGGGCTATATTTCCGAAAAAGTCACTCCGCAAGAGTAATTTATATCAGTTAATTACCAAAAAATTTCACACCCAAACATGAAATATTTTCTTATCTAGCCCCTAGTCCCTAGACCCTAGCCCCTATTTAGTTATAACCATCATTAGGTGAGAGTGAATACATGCCAAGTTTCGTAGAAATCAGGGATATAAAAAAGGAATTTGTTCAAGATAGTACTAAGAACACAGTTCTCAAAGATATCAACTTAGAAATTCAGCAAGGAGATTTTGTATCCTTGATTGGTCACTCTGGTTGTGGTAAATCTACACTCTTAAATATTGTGGCAGGTTTAGAAAAACCCACTCAAGGGCAAGTGTATGTTGATGGTCAATTAGTCAAAAGGCCATACCGCGATCGCATGGTAGTCTTTCAGAATTATTCCCTATTACCTTGGCTCACTGCTTGGGAAAATATCGCTTTGTTCGTTGATAAAGCCATGCCCCGCAAATCTAAAAACGAACGCCGTGAGATTATCGCCTCTCACTTAGAATTAGTGGGTTTAAAAGATGCAGCCCAGAAAAAACCCGCACAACTTTCAGGTGGAATGAAACAACGAGTAGCCTTAGCCCGTGCTTTGGCTGTTCAGCCTAAATTACTCTTGCTTGATGAACCCTTTGGCGCTTTAGATGCCCTCACTCGCGGTTCATTGCAAGCAGAGTTAATGTGTATCTGCGATCGCTATCACATCACAACTATTATGGTGACTCATGATGTGGATGAAGCTTTATTACTTAGCGATCGCGTAGTCATGTTGAAAAATGGCCCAGCCGCTACCATCGGTCAAATTTTAGATATCCCCTTTGAACATCCCCGTTCTTTAGAAATTAGAGATACTACAAAATATCATGACCTGCGCCAAGAATTAATGCAATTTTTACAAGGTCAAGAAAAAGCTAAACACTTGCCAATCTAAATTTTCACTACTTAATGAGCTTTAGTACAAGTTTTGATTTATGAAATCTCTCACATGGTGAAATTTAACCGACGACAATTTATCACAACGGCTGGTGCAGCTGTTTTGACTCATAGCTTAAGCAACTGTAGTAATTTCAGTGCGGCAAAAACTCAGTTAAATGCTGGTGTCTATGCTGGTTATAGCGATAGCCCAGAGGTAACAACTGCTACACTGGGATTCTTGCCTGTTACCAGCAGTTGTCCTTTGATTATTGCTAAAGCTAAAGGCTTTTTTGCTAAACATGGTCTCCCCGATGTTCGAGTTCTCAAACAACCTTCATGGGCAGTAATGCGCGATAAACTCATGTTAGGGGCGGCAGATGAAGGATTAGATGGCGGACATTTGTTATTTCCGATGGTTTACCTGATGGCTACAGGGGAAATTACTTATAAACGGAAAATACCCATGTATATTTTGGCGAGAATGAATGTGAATGGTCAGGGTATATCAGTTGCCAATATTTATCAGAATTTAAATTTGGGTACAGACAGTTCTCCCTTAAAATCAACTTTTTTGCAAAAGGCGAAAGCAGGTGAAACTATCCGTTGTGCCGTTCCCTATCGCCGGGTGACTGGTGATTTTTTCATGCGCTGGTGGTTGGCGGCTGGTGGTATCGATCCTGACCGCGATTTATCAATCATTGTCATCCCACCCCCACAGATGGTTGCAAGTATGCGTAGCGGCAGTATGGAAGCCTTCTGTGTGGTTGATCCTTGGCATCACCGCCTAATTAAACAAGGGCTGGGTTATTCAGCAGTGACAACTGGTGAGTTGTGGGCAAATCATCCAGAGAAAGCCTTTACAGTCCGTGCTGAGTGGGTTGATAAATATCCTAAAGCAGCTAAAGCCATGTTGGCGGCATTTTTAGAGGCGCAAATTTGGTGCGATCGCCCAGAAAATAAAGCAGAATTATTTGATATTGTCTCCCAAAGACAATGGATTGGGGTCAAAAGTGAATTGATCCGCGATCGCCTTTTAGGTAAATTTGATTATGGTAATGGGCGGGTAGTTGAAAACAGCCCCCATGCAATTAAATACTGGCGGGAAAACGCCTCCTATCCCTTCAAAAGCCACGATTTGTGGTTTTTAATTGAAGATATGCGTTGGGGTTATCGTTCCCCTGATTTTGCGACTAAACCCTTAATTGATGCTGTTAACCGTGAGGATTTGTGGCGAGACGCGGCTAAATTTATCGGTCAAGAATCAGCAATACCAGCTAGTACATCACGGGGAATCGAAAAGTTTTTCAACGGCTTAGAATTTGACCCCGAAAATCCCCAAGCTTATCTCAACGCTGCCAAAATCACATTGACATAGTCAATAGTCAACAGTCAACAGTCAACCGTCAACGCCATTTCCAAGCTAACCCCTAATCCTAAACCTTTACCTTCGCTTTTGACCAAACACCATTTTCATCTTCATCAAATTGCTGACGTACTGCGTCCCAAGCAGCTTGTTCAGATGTAAACTCGTCACTGGTTTGGGCTAGTGTCGCATTATAGCGTTCAATGAAGGTACCCTGTGCTTCTGCTGACAGGTGAGAGCGAACTTCGGGCGATAAATCTTCTGGTTTGTTGCAAGGGCCAGGACAAGGACGAGCAAAGATTTTTTCAACTGTGTGAATTTCCTCGCCGCCAGCGCTTTCTAATAATAATTGAAATTCGCCAGCGCGATCGCTTGGTACTTCTGCCATTAAGACAAACTCGCCAGCTTGCAGACGGGTTTGGTAAACTGTAGCTTTATCTTCTGGCATTCCCAACGCCGTTAGAGCCGATACTAATCCAGCACCAGCGCTACCTGCGATCGCACCAGTTGCAGCACCCAATAATACGGCACTAATTGGCCCGGCTGCCACAATTGGCCCCACAAAGGGTATAAATAGTACCCCTACTCCTGTTAGCAAGCTGAGAAAGGAACCAAACAAAGAACCAAAAATTGCTCCTGTTCTCAAACCGCCTAAAATCACATCTTTTTTTGTAATAAAACCAGCAATTCGAGTCTCGGAATGAAAGTTTCTACCCAATACAGAAATATGATCTCTGGGTACACCCCGATCTAACAAACGGCGAATTACATCATCTACTTGCTTTTGTTCTTTGAATAAAGTTGAAATAGTACGTTCTGCAATGTATGTTTCTGGCACTGGAATCTCCTTGAATTTTGTTATGACAAATGACCGATTAAATAGGCAGCTGCGGATAAATTTCTTTTGCCACAGACTGCCATTTAAAGTTAGATGTTATGCTTGAAACATTGAGCTATACGCCTACAGGAGTTTGAGTATCGGCTGCTGATTGTTTATTGCTGGGATCTAATGCTTGTCCTTCAATAAAAGAGCGCAGCATCCAAGCCATCTCTTCATGTTCTTCCATCAATCCAGTTAAAAAATCAGCAGTTCCTTGATCGTGGAACTCTTCGCCAGACTGATCTACATGTTCCCTAAAGTTACGAATTACTTGCTCGTGATCTTGCACTAAATTAGCTACCATCTCTGTAGCTTTAGGAACTTGACCACCATGTTCTTTGAGGCTAGCCATTTGGAGAAATCCTTGCAATGTACCTACAGGATAACCACCTAATGCGCGAATCCGTTCTGCTAAAGCATCAATATTTTCCGTTAGTTTCTCATAGTGTTCTTCCCAAAGTTGGTGCAGGGTACGAAACTGAGGGCCGACCACATCCCAGTGATATTTTTTGGTTTTAACTAACAACACATAGGCATCTGCTAAGTCTTGATTTAACAGATTAATTACACCTTGACGCTGTTCTTCTGTTAACCCTATGTTAATTTTTGGCATTACTTTCTCTCTCTTGGCGAACTTATTTACTAAGTTCCCAAATTTAATACCTAAACTACATCAGTCTACAGAAAGATAATAAAATATATTAAAGTTATTTTATTAATTTTATTTTTACGCTAATAGATAGATGGTAATTTATCAATAAAAATTAGCATGGTAATTATTCAGTAATTGTTAAATGTATATCAACAATTTCCCAATAATTTACAGTAATTGCATATTTTCTGAATATTTAACAACCTATAGCAAGAGGCATCTTGAATATTATCTGTAATCAAGATGCCTTTACTCTACTGCAATATTTTTGAAGACGGTCATTAGTCTTTGGACAATACAAATGACTAATGACTACGAACTACTAAGGTAAATTGACAGCGACTTCTCAAAGGTGATATCGATTCTGCTTACTTTCTACCTGTGACTTTTTCTAAGAAGTTTTCTACTTCGTCTTCTACTGAAGTTGCACTGGTGGAATTGCTAGGACGCTTCATCTTGTCGATATCTGCATCTCCTTGAACTTCATTTAACCCTTTATTGGATTTTTCTTGAACTTCTTGCAATCCAGGTGGGTTGGATCTGCCAACTTCATCAGTTTTACGCTGAGTTTCTAAAAGTTGTGTAGTGGCTTCTTTAGGATTACTTTGATAGCTTTCGATGGCAAAAGCAGGAAACGCATTAGACACAAATAACAGCGTGCAGGTAAAGGCAATAACTAGAAAACGCACTGGACGTAGTAAAGTTGAAACCAAAGCAATAATTTTCATTTGCATTCCTCAATTAAAGCGTCAAAAACGCATAAGTTTTAATTCACTAGAGCAGAGCATTATCTGTCTCTATCTCGTAGTGATTTGGCAATATATCAAGTGAAGAAATAAACTTCTTATTGACTAAGCTGAATAATGAATTAATATATAATTATTACTCAACAGATAAATTAGGTTTGAAGTTTTAGATTCTTCACCTGAGGTCGATAGTTTATTTTTATCCCGATTTTTTTCTGCCTGCATCAATCCGAAGAATGAAATCGATTTCGGATTAATTTGCTATAAAATCACTCCCTAGGCAGAGCAATCTAATAAGATTTAGACAGGTTAATTGTTTTAATATTTAATTTAGCTTAAGTAGTTGTTCAGTAGCTTGACGTAACTATTTTAATTTGGGATTGGGCAGGACATAGACGGTAGAAAGCATCACAAAAGGTAATTTTTACCTGATTCATATTTCTTCACATAGTTATGTTTATGCTTGTCTCGCCATTTAATTACTATTATTTATGGTTCTTTAGTACTTGTTATGCTAAACTAACAATCAAAATGCCAGTTTAACAAGCATCTAATTCGGAAGTTTTCAAAGTTTCTAAATCCATAAGCCGAG